>NZ_SOEZ01000018.1 GCF_004402215.1 Cryobacterium tagatosivorans | reverse complement strand
TCGCCACCCGCTACGACAAACTTGCCCTGACCTACCGCGGAGGAGTCGTCCTCCGCGCCATCACCATCTGGTTACACGAATTAGGAGACACGCCCTAGGGGAGCACGCCCATTCACCGACGGACAGGACGCATACATGCGCTATCGCACTCTCGGAAACAGCGGGGCGGTCGTCTCGACCTACGCCCTCGGTACGATGACCTTCGGCGCGGAGGCCGACTCCAACACCTCCCACGCGCTGCTCGACACCTTTGTGGCCGCCGGCGGCACTCTCGTCGACACCGCGGATGTCTACAGCGCCGGCGTCTCAGAACAGATCATCGGCACCTGGCTCGCGGCGCACCCGGTGGAACGCGAGCAGATCGTGCTCACCACCAAGGGCCGTTTTCCCATGGGTAGTGGCCCAACGACCTCGGCACCAGCCGCCGCCACCTGATTCGCGCCCTCGATGACTCCCTGCGCCGCCTCGGCACCGAACACATCGACCTCTACCAACTGCACGCCTGGGACCCGGTCACCCCGCTCGAGGAAACCCTGCGCTTCCTCGACGACGCCATCCGCGGGGGCAAGATCGGCTACTGGGGGCGTCTCCAACTTCACCGGATGGCAGCTCACCAAGGCCGCGCACCGGGCACAGGCGCGCGGCTTCACCCCGCCGGTCACCCTCCAGCCGCAATACAGCCTGCTGGTCCGCGAAATCGAGAGCGAAATCGTGCCAGCCGCCCTCGACGCCGGCCTCGGGCTGCTGCCCTGGTCGCCCCTCGGCGGCGGCTGGCTCACCGGCAAATACCAGCGCGACGTGGACCCGACCGGCGCCACCCGCCTCGGCGAGGACCCGCAGCGCGGCATGGAAGCGTGGCTGCCGCGCAATGAACTCGACCGCACCTGGAGGATCGTCGACACCGTCGCCGCGGTGGCCGCAGAGATCGGTGCGACGAGCGGGCAGGTCTCCCTGGCGTGGCTCGAAGCGCAACCGGGCGTCACCGGTGATCCTGGGGGCGCGCACGGTGGCTCAACTGAGCGAGAACCTGGACGCGGCATCCGTGGCGCTGAGCCCGACGCAGCTCGAGCGGTTGAGCAAGGTCAGCGCCCCCGTCGTCTCGGACTACCCCTACGGGACCGCGGCGCTCGAACAGCGCGGCCGCCGGCTGCCCGGCGGCCGCTGACCCCGGCCGTTGCCACAACGGATGCCGCCACCGGAAGGCCCCTCACATGCTGACTCCCGCCCAGATTCACGACCTGCCCAAGGTCGAACTGCACCTGCATATAGAAGGGACGCTGGAGCCGGAGCTGATTATGCAGCTCGCAGAGCGCAACGGCATCCGCTTGCCCTGGGCCGACATTGAGGAGCTGCGCCGGCAGTACGAATTCACCGACCTCCAGTCGTTCTTGAACCTGTACTACGCCAACATGGCGGTGCTGCAGACCGAGGCCGACTTCGCCGATCTGACCCGCGCCTATCTGCGGCGCGCGCAGGCGGCCGGCGTGCGGCACGCCGAGATCTTTATGGACCCGCAGGCGCACACCGTGCGCGGGGTGGACCTCGCAACCTGCGTGAACGGGGTGGCGTCGGCGCTTGCCGAGAGCGAAGCCGAATTCGGAGTGTCTTCGGCCCTGATCGTGACCTTTTTGCGCGACCGTGAGGCCGCCGAGGCCCTCACGATGATGCACGACCTCATCGAGATGCGGGCGCCGATCGTGGGCATCGGGCTGGACTCGGCCGAGGTCGGGCATCCGCCGATCGACTTTGTCGAGGTCTTCGCGCTTGCCCGCGAGCACGGTCTGCAGTGTTTGGCGCACGCCGGTGAGGAGGGCCCGCCGGCGTATGTGTGGCAGGCGCTCGAGCTGTTGCAGGTGTCGCGTATTGACCACGGCATCCGCAGCCTCGAAGATGACGTGCTCGTGGAACACCTGGTCAAGCACCAGATCCCGCTCACCGTGTGCCCATTCTCGAACGTGCGGCTGCGCGTGGTCGACACGCTCGCCGACCACCCGCTGCCGGCGATGCTGGCCCGCGGACTGGCCGTCACCGTTAACTCCGATGACCCGGCGTACTTCGGCGGTTACCTCGACGACAACTTCACGGCCCTCACCGACACCCTCAGTTTCGGTGCCGAGGAGGTCGCAACCCTCGCCCGCAACGCGGTGCGGGCATCCTTCCTGACAGCGGATGCCCAGGCCCCCCTGTTGATGGAGATCAACGAGTGGCTCTCCGCCCAGCTCTGAACCCGCCGCTGTGTGGCCGCAGGGGCCTGGCCCACGAGGCCGAGGCGCGCGAGCGGATCCAGCCGGTCGATGAGGCTTTTGTGTGCAGTTCGTGATCTGTAGCTGTTGCCGAGTGTGATGGTGACGGTCAGGGTCGTGGTTTCGGTCGGGTTGTGTGCGCGGTCGCTGGGGTGTTTTCTCGGGCTTTCCGGTTGCGGAGGACGCGCAACACGATCGGCAGGATTGCGGGGAGGTAGCGAAGGAAGCGGAACACGGTGTCCTTCCGGTTTGGGGGTGGACGCCGGCCCCGCCGGTGGGCGGGGCCGGCGAAGAGAGCTGGTGATTCGGCGTCGGTAGGCTCGCCCGAGGGGAGGCGGGCGTGACGCTGCTGCCGGAGAGGGGTTCAGCCGACCCCTTATTTCCGGAAGTTCTTGATGGTGGTCTGCAAGAGTCCTGCGATCGGTCTCTGCTGCTCTCCCTGCTGTGCGGCAAGCACGATGATGACGAGTGTGAGTGCGGGGGTGGCCCATTGCAGGATGCGCTGCTGACGCTGCGCCGACGCGAGGCGGTCGGAGCTACCGTGCGCGGGTTCGGTGACGCCCTCGGTCGGTTCGCCTTGGTGGTCGTTGATGGTCCGGCCGAGAATTCCGGAGTATGCGGTGGTCGCACCGGCGAGGACGGTCACGATGATCTTCCAGGTCGTGTTGGTTCGGCTTTCCTGCTGCGCGGAGAGGCGGGTCTTGTTGGCTCTGATGAGCCCGATGCCGCCGATACCGTGGGCGAGGAGCGCAGCTATCTGTACCGGCGCCCATTTGGCCCAGCCGAGCGACGAAAGCCGGAGCCGCTCGCGGGGTGACGATGCCTCGGCTGTCGCACCGTTCAGGCCGACGGCACCCATCAGGGAACCGCCAAACCATGCGGCTAGTCCGAGATCGTGCAAGCTTCTGACGAATGTGTTGCGACCACTCATGGGGGCCTCCTTCGTTGTGAAATGAAAACGACACTTCGCTCACAGTCATACGTAGATCGATTTTTCAGGGTGGACAGTACCACGGTCACGGCTGGCAAGACAGGATCCGGGTGATGAATCATCGCTCGCGAAACGGTGTGCCTCGTGATCGTGTACGTGGAGTTGTGGGGTGTCACGCGAGTCGGCGTTGGTTGTGCGCACGGTTCGCGCGGAGGCCGGAGTTGTGGGAGATGTAGGGCAACAGAATCCGGGGGCTTGACATGTCTGGTTGGTCGCGCGCTACTGGTGAAAACACATGCTCGGGCGCAGTTCGCGTTCGATAAGACTAAGGAGCTTGACATGTCTGACACAACAACATCAAGCGCGTCCCACACTCAGGACAGCGGCACCGGTAAGACGACGATTGAAAATAGCGTGGTCGCGAAGGTCGCCGGGATCGCCGCGAAAGACGTCGCAGGCGTTTATGCGCTCGGTGGCGGGGCGCAGCGGGTGGTCGGTGCCATCCGCGGGCTGGCCGGTGCGGAATCGCAGTCGCAGGGCATCAGCGTTGAAGTTGGCGAGACGCAGGTCGCAGTGGATGTGACCATGGTTGCCGAGTACCCGCTGCCATTGCAGGATCTGGCCGAGCGTGTCCGACAGTCGGTGATCCGCGCGATTGAGACAATCGTGGGCATGGAGGTCACCGAGGTGAACGTGACCATCAACGACGTGCACATGCCCGCCGATGATGACGACGACACCGAGAAGCGTGTCCAGTGAACGCCACCAAGGCCGGGATCCTGATCGGGGCCATACTCGTGATCGTGTGGATCACGTTGGGCTTTGGCGCGTTCGTGCTCGTCCTGGTGGGGATGATCGTGGGCGGGATCGTCGGCCGAATCGTTGACGGCAAGCTCGACCTCCCGGGTGTTGTGGATGCCGTCCGAGGTAGGCGCTCCTCGTCATGAGCGATGCAGAGTTCTCGTCCCGTGCCGTCCAGCGGGGGCGCACGAGGATCACCGCGCGTGCTCTGGAGAAGATTGTGTCTGCGGTCGCTGCGGATGCGTTCGGTGTTGAGCAGAAGCGGGTTTCGCTGCAGATTGAGGATGCGCGCGGCGAGCTGAGTCTGTGGGTCAAGACACCGTTGCCGGTCCCGTCATTGGAGGAGATCCGCGAAGATCCAGCCCGAGTCGCAGACGGTGGCGGCCCGGTCTTGGAGCGGGCGAATCGGGCGCAGGAGAACATCCGAGAGCACGTTCAAAGGATCACCGGATCCGCGGTGGCACGGGTGATGGTGGAGATCACCGGTGCGGACGTCACCCCGCAGAGGAGAGTGAAATGACATCCGAGCAAGCTACCTACGCCCGGGTGATTCGTCGTGAAACGCATTCGCCCCGGTCGGGATTGGCCATCGTCCTCGCGGTCATCCTCATCCTGGTCTGCGCGTGGCTGGGCACCGAAATCGTGCTCGCCCTGCTGGGGCGGCCTGCCCTGCTGGTTGCCCCTGTGGACATGGGCCGCGGGGTCGTCGCGATCGGTCGGTATCCGACCGTGCCCGTCATCATCGCCGGTGTGATCGTGGCAATCATCGGGTTGATTTTGGTGGTCGTGTCTGTCTCGGCCGGTCGGCGTGCCCGCCATGTGCTTCCGTCGCAGCGCAGCGCGATCGTCGTCGATGACGAGGTCATCGCTTCAGCGCTGGCACGGCAGGCTTCCTATGCCGGCAATATTGATCCGGATGATGTCGAGGTCCGTGTTTCCCGACGGTCGGCGTCGGTGCGCATCCGGCCCACCTCGGGGCAGTCCGTGGACAAAGATGCAATCGAACACGCGGTCACTGAGATGCTGGAGCGCTATCAGGCCGCCCCGGCGTTGCACGCACGGGTGTCGGTGCAGAAGGAAGCGAAGGTTGGCGCGTGAACGACACCAACCGTGCCACGAACCGGATCCTCATCCTCGTCATCGGCATGATCACCCTGGCCGTCGGTGCCGGGAGCATTCTCCTCGGGATCGCCGGCCCGGTGCGATCCGGGTGGCGACGCGCTGCCCCGGATGTGTCTCAGCAGATCGCGGACACGTTCGCGGCCGCGACGATTCCCGGAACCTCGAGCAGTTGGCTCTCGGTGGCGGGCGTGGCTGTGCTGATCGTGTTGGTCGTGCTGCTGATCGTATTCATCCTGCGACAAGGCAACGGGCGCACCAGGCACCTGCTCCGCAGCGAACCCGGCGAGCACGGCGGGGTCGCCATCGACGCCGCGTTCGCCGAGCAGTCGCTGCAGAACTTTCTCGACGCCCAGCCCGAGCTGGTCGCCTCCCATGTCTCGACCTACCAGGTTCGGAACACACCCGTACTCAAAGTCGTCGTCACATGCCGGCGGGGAGTTTCTCCCAAAGACGTCGGGGACGTTATCGATTCCTCCCTCGCATCACTGGATCACCTCCTGGGCCAGCACCTGTCCACGTTCGTGCAGATCAGCGGCGGGTTCCGCGCTCGCATGACCAAATCCACCCGGCTGCAATAGATCGAGGCCCGGCCGGGACCGAGTGCGGGGGAGGGGAGAACGCCGCGTGTCGTCGGGGCCTCTCATCAGGGCTTTATCGCATCCGGGGCGGGTTGCTACTCTGACCCAATGAAGAACTTTGACACCGTTGTCATCGGTGCGGGCGTCTCTGGGTTAACCGCCGCGCGGCTGTTGGCGCAGGCCGGGCAGCGAGTCGTTGCGCTCGAGGCGCGCGATCGCATCGGCGGCCGAACCTGGACCGAGCGCTCTGACAGCTTCATCAGCGACCGTGGCGCCTCGTGGATTCACGGCATCGACGACAACCCGCTGGCCGGGCCATTCAGTTTGGCGGCGATCACCGCGAAGGCGTCGTCCCAGCTGATCGGAGCGTAGTGGTTGGTGCCGGCGGCACGGTAGACGGGCTCGACGAGGCGACCCTGCATGCCCAGCCAGTACTCCGACCGTGTCAGCAGATCGTCGAACGAGTGCTCGGCCCAAAAGCTCGACGGAACCGTGACCGGCGTGGCATCCCAGGTGACGGCCTTGGCGCCGTTCTCGCAGAATTCAGCGACCTTGCGGTGGTCGGGATCCGGCCAGGCGCAGCTCATGCAGTCGAAGCCGTGCTTCTGGTTGATCGCGGTCATCGTCTTCAGGGTGCGGATGACCCCCATCTCGGCCAGCGCCGGCCCCATCGAGTGGGTGACGCCCGGGACGCCGGCCGCCCACGTTTTCGGCGAGCCCACCTCGATATCGTCCGGGTTGAGGTCGTCTGTCGGGCGGTGATCGCTCATGATGCCCTGCTCTCTCTCACTTCCAGTATTGCTGAGGCGACCGCTCGCCGCCGGGAAAGAAAACCATGGAACTGTCGCGAAGTCCTCGGCGGCGGAGCAAGCCGACTGGGCGTGCAAAACGTCGCAGGATCTGGTGCGCAATCGGGTGCTGAATACCCTCGTCGCGCAGGGTGTTCGTTCCGTAAGTGTTCACCAGAAGGGCGCTCTTCGGCCACCAGAGATGTCCGCCGGAAACATACGGTTTCTGACGTTGCAGCGAATTCGAATCGAGCGGAGAACCCGATGTCCTTACATCACGTCCTGGCCACCTTGGCCCTTGTGCCTGCATTGATGGCACCTTTCGCGGTGCAGGCGGCCGCAGCCGACGATTCTGGCGTGCTGCCCCAACAGACCCACTTCGATCTGCAAGCCCACCGGGGTGGCATCGGCATGACGACTGAAGAATCGCTGGAGGGGTTCGGCAAGGCCATGCGCCTGGGTGTCAGCACACTGGAGCTGGACACCCAAATTACCAAGGACGAACGAGTAGTCGTCAACCACGACCGGCAGATCAGCGCGTCAAAGTGTCGCGACACGGCACCGGTTTCGCCAGTCGACCCGATGTACCCGTACGTGGGCAAGTACATCAAAGATCTGACACTGGCCGAGATCAAGACGATGGACTGCGGCTACCAGCAGCTGCCCGGCTTCCCCGGCCAGGAGCAGATCACGGGCTTCCGGATGGTCGAGCTCAAGGATGTCTTGAACCTGGTTAAGAGCTACCAGGCCAAGCAGATCAAGCTCAACATCGAGACCAAGGTCGAGGCCGGCGCCCCCGAGCAGACTGCACCAGTGGGCCTCTTCGTCCGTCGGGTCTTCGAGGAGATCCGCGCCTCCGGGATCGAGGACCAGGTCACGATCCAGTCCTTTGCCTGGGGGGCGCTGAACGAGATGCACAGCCTCGCGCCGAAATGGCCACTGGTGGCGTTGACCAACCGCGACTTCCTGCAGGTCGGTCAGCCCGGTGCCTCACCGTGGCTCGGCGGCGTCGACGCAGACAGCTACGGCGGCGATCTTGTCAAGACGGCCGCCGCGGCGATTCCGGGCGGCCTGACCGCCGTATCACCCAACTACGGGTTCCCCCAGAATGGCAAGGTCGGCGACCCCGGGTTCCAGTTCTACCCCGATCAGCTGATGGTGTCTGAGGCGCACGCCCGCGGTCTCAAGGTCATCCCGTGGACCTGCGATGACCCAGCCACAGTGAAGGAGCTCATGGACCTTGGCGTCGACGGCATCATCACGGACTACCCGAACCAGGTTCGGCAGATCATGGCCGACCGCGGAATGAGAATGCCGAAGACCTACGAGCCGCGCTGAGCCTCGATGCACTGGCCCGACGCGAAACCGGCCAAAGTGATCGAGGGGCGCTGGGGACCAGGGGCGATTGGTCGAGACGGTGAAGTTCACCGGAACAGCCGCTTCAGCCCCACCCAGCGGCTTTCTGTTCACCAACCCGTCCCGGGGCGTTCGCTACCGGCAAGTAGTGTGGCCAGTTCTTGTTGAGACCCAACCTTTGAGAGGCTCCCCAATGAGCACGAATCGCACCCGAAGCATCCTTACGGCCACCGTAGCCATCGTGCTGGCCGCGTCCGCAATCAGCGGTACCGCGGCCGCCCAGGCGGCCGGCAACAATGACCGGCACGAGGGCAACAACGTCGATTCCGACGTTCACAGCGCAACGAGCACGGCCCTGGCTGACGCCTTCAACCGGGTGGACCGGAACACGGCTTGGCAGCAGACCAGCAAGCTGAAGCTGAACTTCCCCACGTACCACACCGAGGGAATCGCCTACAGCCAGGATCACATCTTCCTTTCTGCCGTTCAGATCACCGAACCGACCAAGAAGTTCCCGACGCCACAGGACGGACTTGACCGCACGCCGGGCAAGGGCATCGGCCACCTCTTCGTCATGGACAAGTCCGGCAACCTGCAGAAGGACATCATCCTTGGCGAAGGTGACATGTACCACCCGGGCGGCATCGATTTCGACGGCGTGAACGTCTGGGTTCCCGTAGCCCAGTACCGGCCCAACAGCAGCGCCATCATCTACCGTGTCAACGCGACCACCCTCGACGTGCACAAGCAGTTTGAGGTGGAAGACCACTTCGGCGGCATTGTGATGGACAAACGGACCGGCCATCTGGTCGGCAACACCTGGGGATCGCGCCGCTTCGCGGAATGGGACATGCAGGGCAAACAGCTCTCCAGCTGGGACAACCCGAATTTCTTTATCGACTACCAGGACTGCCAGTACGTGCCCAACTCCAAGATGCTCTGCGCCGGGATCACCAACCTCCCGCAGACCCCGTCGGCCGGTGGCACCGGCGCCACCTATGAACTCGGCGGTATGGCGATGATCGATCTTAAATCCCACAGCCTGATCCGTGACGTTCCCTTCCAGCAGTGGTCCACTGCCGGGCACGTGGCCACCCGCAACCCGTTCAAAATAGTTGCTGACGCGAACCACCTCACCATGAAGGTTGCCCCCGATAACGGCGACGAAGGCAACGGCACGGAAATCCTCACCTACGAAGCCACCGTTACCCCCGCCAAGTAAGGCAGCCAGGCCGCAGCCGACCCGCGACACGGCGTGCCCCGGTGACGCAGACCCTCTGTTGGAGGGTTCCGGGGCGCCGGGGCAGCACGCGGCCCTGCGCCAATCGCTGCAGGCGCGCCGACCTGCTCCGTGCTGCGACCCGGGTTTCCGGCCTCTTCCTTTGGCTGCGGTTCTAGATGATCGCGGCGCGCAGTTCCTTGGCCGCTGCCGCCGGGTCGGTGGCGCCGTAGATGGCGCCGCCGGCGACGGCGACCCGTGCGCCTGCCCGCTGGACCGAGGCGATGGTGGTGACGTTCACTCCGCCCGCGAGGGAGAACGGAACCTGGGAAGCTTCGCCCTGGTTCAGCAGGGTATTCAGCGAGAAGCCAGCCTCGGCCTGTTCATCGAGACCGGCGTGCATCTCCACGAACTGGGCGCCGAGCACGGTGACCTCGCGGGCGCGGGCGACCTTGTCGGATACGCCGATGAGGTCGACAACGATTCCCTTGCCGTGTGCAGTGGCAGCCTTGACGGCGCCGACAATGGTGCTGTCGCCGGCGGTGCCGAGCACGGTCACCAGATCGGCGCCGGCCGTGAAGGCGATGTCGGCCTCGAGCTCGCCGGCATCCATCGTCTTGAGATCGGCGAAGACGATCTTGTCAGGATGCGCGGCCTTGATCGCGGTGACGGCGCGCAGGCCCTCCGCCTTGATCAGCGGGGTGCCGAGCTCGATGATGTCGACGTAGGGGGCGACCTGCGCGGCCAGCTTGAGTGCGTCGTCGGTGGTCAGTACGTCCATGGCTACCTGAAGCTTCATGAGTGTCTACTTTCTGTTGTTTCGTGATTTCTGATTCGGGGTCGGTAAGAGTCGAAGCGGGCGAGACCGTCGCTATTCGAGATTGGCGTGGCGAGGCCATAACTGCTCGGCCGTGGCGCCGGATGCCTGCCAGAGCGTGTGAAAAATTGCGTCGCCCACCGTCAGCACGAGCTGCTCGAACAGGCTGCCGGAGTACTGGGCCGAAATCGTCCCAGCGTGATCCTCTTTCTGAGCGGCCGGAAGCACGATGGTCGTGGACGACAGTTCGGCCAGACGCGACCCGGGCGTCGTCGTGATCGTGACGATGGCGGCGCCGACCTGGCCAGCCGTCTCCGCGGCGCCTACGACGGCGCGGGTCATGCCAGACCCGCTTGCAACGAGGAGCACGTCGCTCGCGGCGATCGCCGGGGTGGTGACCTCGCCGACCACGTGCACGTCGAGACCGAGGTGCATCAACCGCATCGCGGTCATGCGCAGCGCGAGGCCCGAACGCCCCGCGCCCATCACGAAGATGCGCCGCGCGGTCTGCAGGCGGGCCACGGCCGCCTCGAACTCGGCGTCGGGGGTCGTGTTCGGCCCGTCGATCAGCCGGCGGATGACTCTGGCCTGCTCGGCCGCAATTGTCGCGAGCGATTCCGCGACGGTCGGGCCGGTGAGAGTGCTCGTGATTTCGTGCATGACTCAGGTTCCCATCCCTGCGGCGCCCAAGCAGCCCGTCGAAGTGATGGTTTTCCTACCCATTCGGATGGGTTCATCCGCTCGGGGCTTACAATCAAGGGTGACCGGTACCGAAATACCCCATTCGAACGACGTGGTCCGACCTGCCGCCCTACCCGTGGAATACCTTCGGGAGTTACGTGCGGGGTCGGCCGAGCGGGCGCGGCTTCTGGCGGACCTCACTGATGAGCACTCGACGACGCTCGAATCGATGCTCGCCGTGCTTCGCTCTCGCGACGCCAGCGACGTCGGGGCGAGGCGGATTGCGACGGATCTGGCGGCCGCGGCACTGGTGCGGCTGCGCGCCGTGTCGGATCAAGACCGGTTGATGTCCGAGGAGCCTGTGGCGAGTGCGTTCGAGAGGTTGCGCGACGACCTGCGCCCCCTGGTGCGCTTCGGTGACCTGGACGTTCAGTTCATCGAGCCCCCGGTGAACGGGCGGGCCTTGCCGGGCGACGTGGCCCAGGCGGCCCGTGCCATCGTGCGCGGGGCAGTGCTCGCCTTGGTGGAGAGGATAGGCGTTACTCGGGTGCGCGTGCAGTGGGACTGTGACGGTAATAATCTGCTGATCGGGATCCGCGATGACGGCCCTGGCGATCTCACCTCAGAGATTCCGAGCGTGCGGCAACGGGCCGCCCGCGTCGTGGCGCTCAACGGCTCCCTGCTCGTGGACGGCACCCCTGGGTGGGGTTCCGAGATGTCGGTCACGCTCCCGCTCGACGCGCCGGGCTCATCCGCCACGGTGCCCGCGGAGTGGGGGCTCAGCCCCCGCGAACAAGGCGTGTTGGCGCTGGTGGCCTCGGGGGCGCGCAACCGGGCGATCGCCGAGAAGCTTTCGATCAGCGAAAATACTGTGAAGTTCCATGTGGCGAATCTGCTGCGCAAGGTGGGTGCCTCGACCAGGGCCGAACTCGCGTCGCTCGTGCGCTGAGGCCAGGGCGCCGCGGCATCCGTTCGGCCGAGGGCGCTCGCTCTCAGCTCCTCTCTTGACGGCACACGTCTCGGCTGTTAGACAGTGTGAGAGCGCTCTCCCAAACTCAAGAGAGCGCTCTATCCAACCATCTGTTCCCACAATGAAACGAGTAAACGATGAAGTTTCGCTCAAAATATAACGTTGTCGCTGTCGTCGCCGCCGCTGTCGCGGTTGCCGTTGCCGTGGTGCCTTCTGCCGCACCAACCGCCCAGGCCGCGCTTCCGGCCACCCCGCCCGGGTGGACGCTCGCATGGAGCGACGACTTCAACGGCGCAGCGGGAACCGGCGTCGACACCGCCAAGTGGTTGTATGACATCGGCACAAGCTACCCGGGCGGGGCCGCCAACTGGGGCACAGGCGAGGTCGAGACGATGACATCGTCCACGGCCAACGTCTTCCAGGACGGCAAGGGCAACCTCAACATCAAACCCATCCGCGACACCCAGAAGAACTGGACCTCAGGTCGTATCGAAACCCAGCGCACAGACTTCCAGCCCGACCCTGGCAAGGTGATGGCAGTCGAGGCCCGCATCCAGATGCCGAACGTCACCGGCACAGCGGCGCAGGGCTACTGGCCGGCGTTCTGGATGCTCGGCGCTCCATTCCGCGGTAACTACACGAACTGGCCGTCGGTGGGCGAGATGGACATCATGGAAAACGTCAACGGCGTGAACACGGTCTGGGCGACGTTGCACTGCGGCACGAGCCCCGGCGGTCCGTGCAACGAGACCACGGGTCTCGGCGGCAGCACGACGTGCCCAGGTGCCACGTGCCAGTCGGCGTTCCATGTCTACCGAATTGAGTGGGACCGCAGCGGCGCGAGCGAACAGCTCCGTTGGTCCGTGGACGGCGTCGTTTACCACATCGTCAATCAGGGCGATGTAGACGCCACGACGTGGGCCAATGCCACCGGCCACGGCTTCTTCATCATCCTCAATGTGGCCATTGGCGGCAGCTGGCCGGGTCGCCCCAGTGGGCTGACAAAGTCGGGGATACCCATGCTCGTTGACTACGTTTCGGTATATAAGAGCATTTAGGCTCTTCGGCACGAGGCGGGCGGTCCGTATATGCGGGCCGCCCGCCGCCGCATCGGGTCGACCTTCCCCCTCGGGGGCCGCACCGCACCGAGGCGCCCGGACTCCCTGCGAATACGGGAATGCAGTCTCGCTTCACCAGGTTGACCGATATATCGTTAAGTATCGTCGAGCCTGGATGGCTGTGGCGCTGAGGAGGAAGATCATGAGCAATTCATTCATGGGCGATAGGTTCGCCGGACGCCGGGGCGGCGCTGGTGAGGGCTGGCCAGCCACCGCGGTGTGGGATGCGATGGAGCAGCTTCGCGGCCAGTTCGACCGCAAGGCCGGCACGAGGATGGGACGCGGCGACGTGCGCGCGGCGGTGCTTGCCCTGCTCGCCGAGGGGCCGATGCACGGCTACCAGATCATCCACGAGATCGAGGAACGCAGCAACGGCGCCTGGAAGCCGAGCCCAGGCTCGGTCTATCCGACGCTGCAGCTGCTTGCCGACGAGGGTCTCATCGCCGCCGAGGAGTCCAACGGTCGCAAGACCTACTCGCTCACCGACGAGGGGCGACAGCTGGCGGACGCCGCGGCAGATCAGCCCGCGCCGTGGGAGGCACCGAGTGCTCGGGACAGCGGGCGGGCGAGCGCGCTCCCCAAGGCCGGCATCGACCTGGCCCAGGCGGCCGCACAGGTCGGGCGCACCGGCACCCCGGAGCAGGTCAAGGAGGCCGTTGCCGTGCTGGATGAGGCACGTCGTAAGCTCTATTCCATCCTCGCCAAAGACTGACCGAGTGCCCGCAGCACGTCGGCATCAAGGAGATTAGATGACCGACGTCGGGAACATGCGCGCCCGCACCCGCAGGATCCTCTGGTTCGCCGCCCGCCATCTGGCGCAGACGTGGTGGTACGAACTGTTCCTCCCGCGGGTCGGGCTCGCGCGGGTCGCCGCACGAAACCGGTCGGCGCGCGTGCAGCGTATCGCGCAGCGCTTCCACGGGCTCGCCGTCGACCTCGGCGGCCTGATGATCAAGGTCGGCCAGTTCATGTCCTCACGCCTCGACGTGCTGCCGCCGGAGATCACGAAGGAGCTCGAGGGCCTGCAAGACGAGGTTCCGCCGGTGCCGTTCCCGGATATCCGAACCCTCGCCGAAGCCGAGCTGGGGGTGACGCTCGAGCGCACGTTCTCGTTCGTCGATCCGACGCCGGTGGCGGCGGCATCCCTCGGCCAGGTGCACCGCGCCCGGCTCTCGGAGCTGGATGCTGCCCAGACCGGCCTGCTCGACGTGGCCGTCAAGATCCAGCGGCCGGGCATCCGCACAATCGTCGATGTCGACCTCAGCGCTCTCCGCCGGGTCGCCCGCTGGCTCAGCCACTTTCGTCTGGTCTCGGATCGCGTCGACGTGCCCGCCCTTGTCGAGGAGTTCGCGGTCACGAGTCTCGAGGAGATCGACTACCTGCACGAGGCGGCGAACGCCGAGCGGTTCGCTCAGTCCTTCGCCGACGACCCCCGGGTCGGCTTTCCCGACGTGGTGTGGGAGCGCACGACACGGCGGGTGCTGACGCTGCAGGATGTGACGGCGATCAAGATCAACGATGTCGACGGCCTGCGGGCGGCCGGTATCGACCCGTCCGAGGTCGCCACCGAGTTCGCGGCCGTCATGTTCGACCAGCTCTTCGTGCATGGCTACTTCCACGCCGACCCGCACCCCGGCAACATCTTCGTGACACCGCTTGCCGGCGCCGGCCTGCCCGAAGCGAACGGCGGCCGCACCTGGCAGTTCACCTTCATCGACTTCGGGATGATGGGCGACGTGCCCGATGCCCTGCGCCAGGGTCTTCGGAAGCTGCTCATCGCGGCCGCGTCACGCAACGGCAAGGGGATGGTGGACGGCATCCGCGAGGTGGGTGTGCTCCTGCCGTCCGCTGACACCGCAGAACTCGAGCGGGCGATGACGAAGCTGTTCGCCCGGTTCGGCGGGATGGGTTTCGCCGAGTTGCAGGAGGTCGACCCGCGCGAGTTCCGCGCCTTTGCCCTCGAGTTCGGTGATGTGGTGCGCTCGCTGCCGTTCCAGCTTCCGGAGAACTTCCTGCTCATCGTGCGCGCGATGTCGCTGACCTCGGGGATGTGCAGTTCGCTCGACCCCGCGTTCAACATCTGGAACTCCGTCGAGCCATATTCCGCCCAACTGATCAGGGCCGAGGGCGGGAACCTGGTGCAGTCGGTCGCAAGGGAAGCGATGTCGACTGCGGGCATCATCGCCAGGCTGCCCCAGCGGCTCGACAGCCTCATGACGCGGATCGAAGAGGGCACGGTCTCGGCGCAGGCCCCCCGGCTCGAGCGTCGCCTGGCCGACATCGAGCGAACAGGACGGCGGATCGTCTCGGCGGTGCTCTTCACCGCCCTGCTGGTCGGCGGCATCCTGCTTCGCGCCGAGGACATGGTGATCGGGACGGTGCTCATCGCGGTGTCTGTGCTCCCGCTGCTTCACGCCCTCTTCGCCCGGGTCCTGGCGCGGCGCGGCCCTCTGCCTTAAACAGTCCCGCTCAACCCCAGGCTGGGCGCCCGACCGCGAGGTTTCTCGTCGGGCTGCAGCTTTCGAAAGGCGCTGGGGGTCACGCCAATTTCGGCGAGGAACTGGCGATTGAAATTGGCCAGGTTGGTGTATCCGACGGACGTGCAAATCGTCGATATCGTCCGGTCCGTCTGCTCGAGCAGACGGCAGGCGTTTGCGATGCGCAGCTTCCTGACCATGTCGCTGAAGGTCAGCCCGCTCGCCTTCTTGAAGTACTTGGAGAAGGTCGGCTCGGACATGAGCGCAAGACGTGCCGCTTCCGACATTCTGATCCGGGTGCTGAGGTTCTCGAAAATGTAGGCCAGGCCGGCGTCCACGGCCGCAGTGCCCTCGTCGCCGCTGGGCGACGCGAACCATTCCCTGGCGATGAACTGGCGCTCGTCGTCCGGCGCATGCGCCAGGAGGGAGAGCAGCGCCAGAACGTGGGACAGGCGCCGCAGACCGTGGTGTCGCCCGACCTCTTCGATCTCTTCCGCCGCCTTCAGCGCGGTTTCCCCGGAGAACACGATGCCCCGCCCCGACGCGTTCAGGATCTCCCGGACCTCGTTCAGCTCCGGCATGCTTTCGGCGCTCCGGTCGATCCAGTCGCCATCGAACTGCACGACCGCGTCCCGATTGTGGATCACTTCGTCCGGGGCCAGGTCGCTCATCCAGTCGTGTGGGAGCCCCGACCCGATGAGGGCCACATGTCCCGGCCCGAATGGGCCGACCTGGTCGCCGATGATGTAGCTTCCGGTGCCCGACCTGATCAGGTGCACCTCGAATTCCGGATGGTAGTTCCAGCGGGCGATCTCGCTCGGATAGTCGTGTTCGAGCCACCGGAAAGACTCGCCCGGCAAGTGCCGGATGACCTCCCGCGTCGCCGGGCGGTCGAGGAACTGTTGGGGGATACGGGCCCGATCGCCGCGGTCGGACAGTAACGGTTTCATCACGTCCACTCCTTCGTGTGGCGCAGCAGCTCTGCGGCGTTGGAAAGAAAGTATCAGATTTGCACGTCAATTGGGCTGTTGGCGCCCCTTCGCCACCTCGTACGCTCAAGCAACAGTGAGCACCACCGAGAGTAAGCAATGAATACAAAGGAGTCTCAAATGCTTGTGAAGAAGCGCGCGTTGGCAGTGGGGGCGGGGCTGATCATCTCGGCCGTCGCCCTGAGCGGTTGCTCAGGGGCCGGGACCTCATCGAAGAACGTCACACTGACGCTCGCCACGGTGAACAACCCGCAGATGAAGGACATGGAGGAGCTCAAGGGTACCTTCGAGAAGGACAACCCGGGCATCAAGGTCAACTTCGTGCAGATGGAAGAGGGCGACCTCCGGGCCGCCGTCACCGCGGATGTCGCCTCGGGCGCAGGTCAGTACGACGTGGTCACCGTCGGCGCCTACGAGGTCCCGCAGTGGGGTGCCCAGGGCTGGCTGAAAGACCTGACGCCGTCGCTCAAGGACGACAAGGCGTACGACGTCGACGACATCCTCCCTCCCGTGCGCACCGCGCTGTCGGTGGACGGCAAGCAGTATGCCGTCCCCTTCTACGGCGAGTCGTCCATCCTGATGTACAACAAGGAGATGTTCGCCGCGGCCGGCCTGACGATGCCGAACGAACCCACCTGGCAGGAAGTCGCCGGGTTCGCCAAGAAGCTGAACACCGCGGAGACCGCCGGAATCTGCCTGCGCGGAAAGCCTGGCTGGGGCGACCTGTTCGCGCCGCTGACGACGGTCGTCCAGACCTTCGGCGGCACCTGGTACGACGAGAACTGGGATGCCCAGGTCGACTCGCCCGAGTTCACCGAAGCGGTCAACTTCTACGTCGATCTCCTCAAGGACGCCGGTGAGAAAGACCCCGTCTCGAACAGCTTCACCGAGTGCCTGAACCAGCTCAGCGCCGGCAAGGTGGCGATGTGGTACGACGCGTCGGTGGCCGCCTCGATCCTTGAAGACCCCACCTCGTCCAAGGTCGCCGGGAAGATGGGCTACGTGCACGCTCCCGTCAACAAGACCGAGGAATCGGGTTGGCTCTGGTCGTGGAACCTCGCCGTTCCGGCGACTTCAAAGAACGCGGATGCCGCCACAACGTTCGTGAAGTGGGCAACCAGCAAGAAGTACCAGCGACTCGTCGGCGAAACCCTCGGCTGGACGCGGGTCCCGCCGGGAGCGCGCACCTCGACCTACTCGATCCCGGAGTACAAGGAGGCGGCCGCGGCGTTCGCGCCGATCACCCTCGAGGTCATGAACGCGGTCAACCCCAAGCAGCCTGGACTCAACCCGCAACCGTGGGTCGGCATCCAGTACGTCACGATTCCTGAGTTCCAGGACGTGGGCAACCAGGTTGCCCAGTTGGTGGCCGACGCGATTGCCGGACGGTCCTCGGTCGAGGATGCCCTCGCCAAGGGTCAGAAGATCGCCCAGGCCGCCGGAGACAAACAGAAATAACCCACGCACGGCGACTGTGACTCGCGGGGCCGGGTATCCGCCCGGCCCCGTGTATCACCTCAACGACGAGGATAGACAATGACAACCCTGACCCCACCCCCCACGATGCCGACCGCGGCGACACCTGCCGCAACAGGCGGGCGACCGGCGACTCGCCCCCGCAACGCTCCACAGCGGAAAAAGGCTCGACAGGCACGGGCGCTTGTCTTGCCCGCCCTGATTTTCTCCGTGGTCATGACGCAGATCCCGTTCCTGACGACGATCTACTTCTCCACCCTCCAGTGGAATCAGCTGCGGCCCGACGAGATCGCATTCAACTGGTTCAAGAACTACGCGGTAGTTTTCACCGGTCCGGACTTCCTGCCCTCCCTGATGTCGACGGTCATCATTACCGGCTCGTCCGTTGTGCTCTCCCTCTTGCTGGGCCTCTTCTTCGCGATTCTGCTCGACCGCAAATTCGTCGGCCAGGGTCTGGCACGCACCCTGATGATCACCCCGTTCCTTGTGATGCCGGCCGCGGCCGCCCTGATCTGGAAGTGGTCGATGCTCGACGTCAACGTGGGCATGGTGAACTGGGCGCTGAACACGGTCGGTCTTCCCTCGGTCGCCTGGAACACCGACCTGCCGATCGTCACCATCATCATGCTGCTGACCTGGCAGTACACCCCCTTCATGATGCTCATCCTCCTCGCCGGGCTGCAGAGCCAGAGTCGTGAAGTTCTCGAGGCGGCATCCGTCGACGGCGCGGGCCCCTGGCGCACATTCCAGTGGATGACCCTGCCCCACCTGCGTCAGTACATCGAGATCGCGACCCTTCTGGGTTCGATCATGCTGCTCCAGGCCTTCGACCCGATAGCCATCATGACTAAGGGCACGGGCGGCACCAAAACGCTGTCCTACCTGCTCTACGAGCGGGCATTCATCGGACTCGACGTCGGCCAGGCGGCCGCCTTCGGTGTCGTGACCGTTGTGGTCACCATTGCGGTGGCGACCTTCGCCCTCCGCACGCTGTTCAAGGTCTTCATCAATGGAGGAGAGCGCTGATGCGCAAGACACGTGGAATCCTGATCACCGCGATGACGTGGGTGCTCGTACTGATGTTCTTCTTCCCGATCGGGTGGATGGTCTTCACCAGCCTCAAGTCCGAGGGCGACGCCGCGTTGATCCCGCCGCGATTCATCGCCGACCTCAGCTTCGACCAGTATGCGATCGTCTTCGAACGCGGCATGGGCGCGTATCTCCTCAACTCGCTGACCGCGAGCGTGGGATCGACCATCCTGGTGCTCCTGCTGGCCATTCCCGCCGCCTACGGCCTCAGCATCCGGCCGATCAAGAAGGTCAAGGATGTGCTCTTCTTCTTCATCTCCACGCGCTTCCTTCCGGCTGCGGCGTCTATCCTTCCGGTGTTCTTCATCCTCAAGTCGGTCGGCGCGCTCGACAACATCACCGCGATGACATTCCTCTACGCCGCGATGAATCTGCCCATCGCCGTCTGGATGATGAGGTCGTTCTTCAACGAAGTCCCCCTGGAAATCGTGGAAGCCGCGCAGATCGACGGAGCCAATCTGCGCACGGAACTGGTGCGCGTCGTGCTGCCCATCCTCCTGCCCGGGATAGCCGCCGTCGCGCTGATTTGCTTCATCTTCTCCTGGAACGAGTATTTCCTGGCAACCCTGCTCACCACGTTCCAGGCGCGCACGACGCCGCCATTCCTGGCCAGCTTCGTTGACGGCCGAGGACAATTCCTCGCCGTGCTGTCGGCCGCCGCGACGATTGCCGTTCTCCCCGTCATCATCGCCGGCTGGGCAGCCCAGAAGCAGCTCGTTCGCGGACTCGCAATGGGCGCGGTCAAGTAGTGTCTTCCCCCCGAGAAGCTCTACCGGAAGTGGGCGCCACGATGGAGAGACTCAACGCGCGTTCCCTCGGCACGCTCGATCCCGACATCGGGCGCCCGACCTACGATCGCACGTCGCTGACGGCCGGGATCGTGCACATCGGTGTCGGCGGCTTCCACCGCGCCCACCAGGCCGTGGCGCTCGACCGGTTGATGAACGCCGGACTCGCGCACGAGTGGGCGATCTGCGGGGTTGGCCTGCTCGAGGGAGACCGGCGTATGAAGGACGTCTTCGACGCGCAGGACTGCCTCTATACGGTCATTCTCAAACACCCCGACGGACGCCGCGAGGCCTCGGTCGTCGGCAGCATCATCGATTACCTCTTCGCCCCCGACGGCCCGGAGGCCGTGATCGAGAAGATGGCGAGCGCCGAGACCCGAATCGTCTCGCTGACGATCACCGAGGGCGGCTACAACTTCGACCGGGTCACAGGTGAGTTCGACGCCACAAATCCCAACGTCGTCGCCGAGCTGCAGGACGGCGCGACACCGACCACCGCTTTTGGTTTCGTCACGGAAGCCCTGCGGCGCCGGAGAGACCGCGGCCTGGCACCGTTCACCGTCCAGTCCTCCGACAACATCCAGGGCAACGGGGACATCGCCGAGCGGATGTTCACCGCCTACGCACGGCTCAAGGATGCGGAATTAGGCGAGTGGATCGACGCCAACGTGCACTTCCCGAACTCGATGGTCGACCGGATCACGCCGGTGACGTCTCCCGAGGACATCGCCGAGGCGGCCTCACTGACCGGGCTCGACGATGCCTGGCCCGTCGTGTGCGAACCGTTCTTCCAATGGGTGATCGAGGACGACTTCGGCCTGGGCCGGCCCCCGTTCGAGCAGGCGGGCGTGCAGATGGTCGACGACGTCGAGCCGTACGAGTACATGAAGCTCCGTCTGCTGAATTCGAGCCACCAGGGCTTGTGCTACTTCGGGTACCTCAGCGGCTATCGCTTCGCCCACGAAGCGGTGCAAGATCCCGCGATTTCCGCGTTCCTCACCCGATACATGGACTTGGAAGCCACGCCGACCCTGCGGCCCGTACCGGGAATCGACCTCGCCGCGTACAAGTCGATGCTGATCGAGCGCTTCTTAAACCCCGAGGTGCGCGACACGCTGGCGCGGCTGTGCGCAGAATCATCCGACCGTATTCCCAAGTGGCTGGTTCCGGTCATCCGCGACCAGCTCGCATCCGGAGGTGACATCGACTGTTCTGCGGCGATCGTCGCGAGCTGGGCGCGCTACGCCGAGGCCGTAGACGAGCAGGGAGAACCCATCGAAGTGGTGGATGCGCTACGCGACGACCTGGTTGCGATTGCCCGCAGCCAGCGGGAGAACCCGTTGGCGTTCATCCAGAATCGTCGCCTCTTCGGCGACCTGGCCGACAACGAGCGGTTCCGGGCGGCGTACCTGTCGGCCTTGACATCACTCTGGGAAAGGGGCGCCCATGCCACGGTCAGCTCCTTCTCTTGATCCCCGGACGGATGCCCCCGTTCGAATCGATTCACCAGACCTCCGACCTAAGCGAGAGAGCCGCATGCCAACCCAGATGAAAGCGTCCTTCCTGAACAAGCAGAGCGAGGTCGCCGTGGTGATGCTGCCCGTGCCAGTGCTGGAGGCTGACCAGGTGCTCGTCCGGGTTGCCGCCGTCGGCGTGTGCGGCAGCGATGTGCACTACTACCAGCACGGCCGCATCGGTCCGTATGTTGTCAACCATCCGCTGATCCTCGGCCACGAGCTGTCGGGCCGGATCACGGCCGTCGGCTCAGCCGTGGATTCCGCCCGCGTCGGGCAGCGGGTTGCGGTCGAGCCGCAGCGACCCTGCCGGGTGTGCGAGCAGTGCAAGGCCGGTCGATACAACCTGTGCCCCGACATCGAATTCTTTGCGACGCCGCCCATCGACGGAGCCTTCTGTGAGTATGTGGCTATCCAGTCGGACTTCGCCCACAGCATCCCGGACAGCATCTCCGATGAGGCGGCCGCCCTGATCGAACCGTTGTCGGTGGGAATCTGGGCGTGCAAGCGCGCCGGGGTGGCTCTTGGTTCCCGGGTGCTGATCGCAGGAGCCGGCCCTATTGGCGTCATCGTGGCCCAGACCGCCAAGGCCTTTGGCGCGTCGACCGTCTACATCACCGACGTCTCGGACGATCGCCGCGCGTTCGCACTCGGCCATGGGGCGGATGTCGCGCTCGATCCTCGGGTGGACTCGGTCGAGGGCCTCGAAGTCGACGTGTTCATCGATGCATCCGGTGTCGCTGCGGCCGTGCAAGCCGGAATCAAGGCCGTTCGTCCCGCCGGCCGTGTGATCCTCGTCGGCATGGGCAATGACACCGTCGAGCTGCCGGTCTCCTGGATTCAGAATCGCGAAATCTGGCTGAGTGGCGTGTTCCGCTACGCCAACACGTGGCCGCTCGGTATCGAGCTCGTCGGCAGCGGCAAGGTTGACCTCGACGTTCTCGTGACGGGCCGATACGGGCTGGAGCAGGCAGAGGAAGCCCTCAACTCCGGCAAACTCTCCGGTGAGATGAAGGCCATCGTCTATCCCGGGCGGTAGCCCGCCTGCGCCGCCACCATTCCAACCGAGCTGATCGCTCGCGCTTCAGGGAGATTCGTCCGCATGACTGAAAAGAACCGCGTTGTCGTCGTTGGCGACGCCTTGATCGATGAGATGCGCGATCCGGAGGGGAGCCGGGAGTTTCCCGGCGGGGCGGCGCTCAACGTCGCAGTCGGTCTCGCCATCCTCGGGGTACCGACCACACTCATTGCCATGGTCGGAGAGGACGCCGACGGGCGAGTAATCCGCGAATTTCTTGCGTCCCACAGTGTGGATCTGCTGGCCACGACAAGTCTGTTCGGTAGCTCGCGGGCGATTTCAGACCGGAGGGAAGGCGAACCGAGGTACATCTTCAACGAGGCGGCCCAAAAACGCCGGATTGTATTCGGCGCGGCGGAGCGCGACGCGCTCAAGGCAGCGAGCCTCGTCGTCGTGAGCTGCTTCCCCTTCGACGACACGAGGCAAACTGATGAGTTCGCGGCATGCGTCTCGGACCCGGAGCACAGACTCGTCATCGATCCGAACCCCCGGGCCGGCATGCTCACCAATTCCGAACTGTTCGTGACCAACTTCGAGCGGATGGCCGCCCGGAGCTTGATCACCAAGGTCGGCGATGAGGATGCAGATCTCCTGTATGGGATAGCGCTCGAGGAGCTCAGGGAGCTGCTCCTGGTGAACGGCGCGCAAGCGGTGCTTGCGACCGCCGGCCGCCACGGCGCATCCATCGGGACGAGCCGCGGGGTGCTGGTGCGTGTTCCGATCGCCGTCCTGCATGGCGAGGTGGTGGACACGATGGGCGCGGGCGACGCAACGCTCGCTGCGACAGTGCGGCACTTCCTGTCCCGCGGAGTACCCGGCGACGCGGTTGGGTGGAGGCAGCTCATGGAGTCCGCAATGCTGACCGCCGCCGCAACCTGTCGCACGGAAGGCGCGCTGCTCCGAAAAGCCGTCGACTCGGATGTGACACGGTGACGCTGGTGGCGGGAGTGGATTCGTCCACCCAGGCTTGCAAAGTGGTCGTCCATGATCTGGTCACTGGGGAGATCGTGCGCACCGGTCGCGCACCGCACCCAATTGGCACGGAAATCGACCCGGAAGACTGGTGGGCGGCGCTCTACGAGGCGATCGCGGAAGCGGGCGGGTTGGCCGATGTCGCGGCGATTGCGATCGGGGGTCAGCAGCACGGCTCCGTACTCCTCGACAAGAACGGCCGCGTCGTGCGGCCTGCCATGCTCTGGAACGACACTCGGTCCGCCCAGGCAACCCTCGACCTGATTGCCGAATTCGGACCCGAGGCGTTCGTTCGACGGACCGGGTCCGTGCCCGTCGCCTCCTTCACCGCGACGAAGCTGCGCTGGCTCCGCGATAACGAGCCACACCATGCCGCTTCGGTGGCCGCCGTAGCCCTTCCGCACGACTGGCTCACCTGGCGGCTACGCGGCTTCGGTCCGGCGAACCCGGCGCTTCATGAATTGACCACGGACCGCTCGGACGCCAGCGGCACGAGCTACTGGAATCCAACAACGGGAGAGTACGACCGCGAGATCCTCATCGCAGCACTCGGCCACGACGTCATTCTTCCCCGCGTGCTCGGTGCCGCTGATCGCGCGGGCTGCGTTGCCGGCACGGACATCGTGATCGGAGCGGGAGCTGGTGACAACGCGGCGGCCGCTCTCGGTCTTGGCGCGTCATCGGGGGACGTCATTATCTCGATCGGGACCAGCGGCACCGTTTTCGCGGTCACCGACGATCCCGTACGGGACGTGTCCGGGGCGGTGGCCGGTTTTGCGGACGCGACGGGGCGCTATCTACCGCTCATTGCGACGCTGAACGCTGCCCGGATCCTGGATGTCGTCGCCGACCTGCTCGCGGTAAGCCATCGTGCGTTGGGCGAAATTGCCGAGTCCGTCGCCCCCGGCTCGGGCGGGGTCGTGCTTCATCCGTACTTCGAGGGCGAGCGGACCCCCAATCTCCCCGATGCGACGGCCACGCTATTCGGGATGACCCTGGCAAATACATCCAGGGCGAACCTCGCCCGGGCGGCGATCGAGGGCATGCTGTGTGGCCTCGCCGGCGGGTTGGACGCGGTATTGAGTCAATCGGTGAAGGTCAGGAGAATCCTGCTCATCGGAGGTGCAGCTCAGAACTCGTCCGTCCAGAAGATCGCATCCGAGATCTTCACGTATCCCATTTCAATCCCCGTCACGGGTGAGTACGTGGCGGCGGGCGCTGCCCGGCAAGCCGGTTGGGCGCTCACGGGGGAGCTGCCCACGTGGTCGACACCTATCGCCCCAGCTCATGAACCACGAGTTGCCCCTGTGATTCGCGCGCAATATGAGGCTGCCCAGCAATAGTCAGATCCGGCGATCGCGCAATGATCGACCGAGGGCCGAACCGAGATCAGGTTTCGGGGTTGACGATCAGGAAGTCGCCGACCTTCGTCCACCCGTCGGGGATGATGTCGTTGGCGACCACGACCCTGGCGCTGCTCGTCCCGGAGCCGCCAACCCGCATGCGTGTTGCGTCGGCATCGGACGCGCAGCCGGACACAGCGCCCTCCGGCGGTTTGGAGAGCACAAGGCAGAAGCCGGGTCTCCCCGAGTCCGGATCGACGTATTTCGTGACGAAGTAGCTGACACCGGCGTGATCGCCGATGAGGCGGCTGGACTCGGGGTCGCTCGTCAAGTCTTCAAGCCTGGTCGGCAGCACGTCTTCCGGGCCGCTGTCGGTAGTCAGGAACTTGCGGATCTGCGAGGTCGCGTCATCTGCTGCGCACCCGGTGAGGACCAGGGCTGCGGTGCAGAAGAGTGCGCCTGCCCAGATTCTTGCATCAACCATTGCCAGCGCTCCGACCTTGTTGTTTCCCAGAGGCTAGTGTCTCGTGGCCCCCAGCGGCCAAAGTCGCCGTCCGGCGCGCCGCGCTCGTAAAGGGAATCGACTCGGTCAGGCAGCAGCACATTGGAGAATGGAGCATGACGATCTTGCCGCACACCCTTGGCCCGAATCTCGACGTGGTGCCTGGTGGCTCCGCGGTTGCGCTTGCGGCGACCGTGCAGCGCAGGGAGGGCTGACGTGCTCAGCGACGAATCGGGTTCGTGGGTCGGCGACGTCCCAATCCCGTCAATTGACGCCCCAACCATCATGGTGGTGATCAATAGGGCCTGGCGTGAGGGCGACGATGACGCCGCCGTATACGAGGCCACCCGCGGAAACTGGCGGATCGCCAAGGGCTCTCGTGAGCGGGCCCAGTATGTCCTCGGAGTAGCCGGTGGGATCGTGCGCGGCGCCTACCGCGTGGAATCCTGGTTTCCGTCGCAGCGGCTCGGCGAAGAGAAACGATGGGGGTTCAACGGTGTGCCGGCACGTGACCTCGAGGTCGTCGGCACGAGTGTGAAACGAATCGCTCCATCGCGTGGTGCGGCCAATCCTGTTCGCTTGTTCCTTGACGGCGTCCCCGCGGCTGTGTCGGCCGACGTTGCGAAGATCGCTGCCGACCTCAACGCGGAACCGCTCGCGCGGATCATGTTCGGCCAGCGCGAACTGTTCCACACCAACCTCCTGGCGTGGTTCTTTGAAGCGTTGCCGGACATCGCCGATCGAGTGTTCCAGCCGCTCGCACTACCAGGCGATGGAGAAGGACGTTCCGTCGACCGCGAACGGCAGAACCTCGATTTGGTGTTCAACTGGCCGGGCTTCGCGCCACTCGTCATCGAGAACAAGGTCTTCTCCTTGCCCGCGCTCGAGCAGCTTGACCGGTATGCGGAAAAGGTTGTGAAGTGGAAAGGATCGGCGCCTGAGCTCTGCATTCTCAGCATGATTGCTCCCGAGACGGAGTTGCGTGAGATCGAGGGGAAGCCGGTGAGTTTCACCCCGAACGGATGGCGACACCTGAGCTACGACAGCCTCGCAGACCGTCTGGACGAGGCCCTGGAAGGCGCAACAAGGTCTTATGAGGTGGAGACGATGCGTCGATACTCCAGCATCGTGCGTCTCCTGAGTGCGCTCATCGAGTCAACGTCCGTCCAGGGCCCTGAGTCCGATGAGCATGTCTGGCTCGATGAGGACGAGTTGGCGCCTATCGCCTCGTCGCAAACTCGGACTGCATTGAAGAAAATGCGCGCTTTCCGACTGGCCGCCCTGGTGGGCTCGAATCTCCAATTCGCAGACGCCGCGGAAGCCGATGTCTCCCACGGCAAGCCTCTGGTCACGTGGGAAACCGGGATCGAGCGGGAGGGCCACCAGATTCGAGTCGGATGGCAACTCCAGGATGGGCAGTTCCGTCGCTTCGCGATCACACCGCACATCTTCGGCACCTCCTTGGAGAAGAAGGCCGAGCGGTTCGCCTTTGCGCGACGGCATCCGGATCTGTTCTCTTTCGATGGGCTGGACGCAGTGCTCGGAGACCCGGGAGCGCCGACGGGGCCGTTCAAGACCGAGAGCGGATTCGGATCGTTCGGTTCGGACTTCGTGTACAAGTACGTTCGGGCCGACACGCTGACCGTCTCGCAACTGGTTCGTGCCAGTGCCTGGGTTGTTGCAGATATCGCGGATCCGGTCCTGGCGCGCGTCGGCTAGCCTGGGGTGATTTCGCGAGCGACCGCTATGCTCGCCTGATGACCTGGCTCCCGATTCAACCCTGCCCGCCGGGCGGGAGTTGTACCGGAAGGACCACACCATGGTCGAACACCCCTGGCCGCTGATGAACAAGCTGCCCGCTGGACACCAGCACTTCACGAAGTCGGAGTTCCTCGAGATGCTCGAGGATGTCCCGGACCCCGAGACGCCGATCTGGATCGACAACTACTGGCAGGTTCGCCGGCAGATCACGCAGCGTCCCGTGGACCTGATGTACATCGCCACGGACGGCTTCCACATCGGATAGCGATTGACCGGGTCGTCTCAGCGGGCGGACTGGTCAGGGAAGAATTCCGGGTTACCCCGCTGGCTCGTCCCCGGTGGCCCGACGCACCAGCGCCTCAAGTCGCCGGCTGTGCGCGCCGCGCCAGTACACCCGACCGCAACCGGTGCACCGCGAAAACGAGCGATAGGTGCGGGCGGTGCCTGGTTCAAGTTGGGCCGCGACATCTGCGGCGGCCACCTCCTCGAGGAGCGCCCCGCAGCGCAGGCACCGCGTCCACGGGGGCGAGATGCGGGGCGAAGCGACTGAGGACGTCATCGAGCTGCGCGTTCACGTCGCCTGAGCGGAGGAGCGCGCCGTCGTGCACGGTCTTGCGGAAGAGCAGCCCGCGGTCCCGGTTGAGCAGCTCCCGTTGCTCGGTCGCGGAACGGGTCGCCAGGCTGGAGTCATCGCCATCGGGTTCATAGGCCGCATCGAGGCCGAGCAGCCGCATCCGTCGCGCCAGCGTGCCGAGGTGCATGTCGAGCAGGAAACGGCCGGAGTTGGACTGCGGTCGTTCCCGAGCTTCGACCTCGAGCGCTGACGAGTGTCCGATGAGCGTCGTACGAAGCGCCTCGCGGCCGATCCTCCGGCCGTTGACGGATGCCGCCCCGACTTCGGTCAGCGGCACGCCCAGGACTTGAAGGAGGTGTGCCACCGTCTCGGTGGGGGCCGCGTCACGCACGACGTGGTCTCCCCGGTCCCGCGGAGGCAGAAGGGTCCGGAGGGAGGGATGGACCCTGACAGAGACCAGCGGCACCTCGACATCGTGCCTGCTCAAGATGGGCGCTCGCTGGGCTTCTGGGCTGGCTCGGGCCGCACGGTGCGCTCTCGCGGGTGACCCGCGCAAGGTGCAGAATGACCGCATGGCGACCAAGTCATCTTCACCGGCGCCTGCGGCGCCCACCCTGGTTGAGCAGGGCCGCGCCGCGCTTGCGCGCCATGCGTGGGGGGAGGCACTCGAGCAGCTGGCCACGGCCGACGCCCAGGGCCAGCTGGATGCGGGCGACCTCGAGCTCCTGGCGACGGCGGCGTGGTGGACGGGTCAGCTGCCCCTGGCGATCGAGGTCCGCGAACGCAGCTATGCCGCCGCGATGAAGGCCAACCAGCCCGCGGTCGCCGCCAGGGCGGCGATCGCCCTGGCGCGTGACAATGTCTACCGGGCTGCCGATTCGATGTCGGCCGCCTGGGCCCGCCGCGCCGAGCGATTGCTCGAGAGCGTGCCGGAAAACGCCGGGCATGGCTGGCTCGCGATCGTGCGTTCGTTCCGCGCCGCCATGGTCGGCGACATCGAGACCGCACTCGCGGCGGCGACCCTGGCCGAGGAGATCGGGCGGCGACTCGGGGATCGCGACATTGCGGCGATGGCCCAGGCGGAACGCGGGTTCGCGCTGGTCAACCAGGGTCATGTCGACGAAGGGCTCGCCCTGGTCGACGAGTCCAGCGTGGCCGCGGTCGCCGGTGAGCTCGAGCCGGGCACGGCAGGCGGAATCTGCTGCACCACCATCGGCACGTGCGCGAGCCTGGGCGAGTGGCGACGCGCGGCCGAGTGGACCGAGGCGCAGGATCGCTGGTGCAAACGGGAGGGCATCAGCGGGTTCCCGGGCATGTGCCGCCTCTATCGATCCGAGATCAAGCAGCTGCGAGGCCAGTGGCTGGAAGCTGAGGCCGAGGCGCGCCGGGCATCGATCGAACTCGAGAACTTCATTCCCGCCGCGGCCGCACTGGCGCTCTACCGGATCGGTGCGATTCGCCTCCAGCGTGGCGACCTGGAGGCGGCAGAGGAGGTCCTGACGCAGGCGCACGCCCGCGGCACGAAGACCGAACCGGCGTTCTCGCTGCTGCGCCTCGCACAGGGACGCCCCGCAGTCGCGGCGGCGTCCATTCGACGCGCCCTCGAGGACCCGCCGAGAACGACGACCTGGGACGCGCCGCCGGACACGCCGCTGATGCGGATGCCCCTGCTGCGGGCCCAGATCGAGATCGCCCTGGCGGCGAAAGACCTCGCAACTGCGAGCGCGGCCGTCGATGAGCTCGGGGCACTCGCCGGCCGGTTCGGCAGCCAGGCGATCGGCGCCGGCGTCGCCAGCGCGCGCGGGATGTTCCAGCTGGCCTCGGGCGACGCGCCGGCGGCCGAGGTGTCCCTTCGCACCGCCGTCGACGCGTGGACCAGACTGGAGGCGCCGCACGAGGCAGCGCGGGCGCGGATGGTGCTGGCCCAGGCGTACGCGGCGAACGCCAGTGCGGACCGAGCCGCGGTCGAGCTGCGGGCCGCGGCCGACACATTCGAGCGCCTCGGGGCCCTCATCGACTTGGCGAGGGCCCGAGAGCTTCTTGCCTCCCTCGGCGGCGAGGACGGCGGCGCGCCGAGGCACCCGGACGCCCGCCAGCTGAAGACGTTCGCCTTCACCGACATCGTCGACTCGACAAAGTTGGGCGAACTGCTCGGCGACGACGCCTGGGGAAAGCTCATGCGCTGGCACGATCAGGCGGTGCGATCGGTCGTGGCGGAGCACGGCGGGGAGGAGGTCAAGGAGATTGGCGACGGTTTCTTCCTCGCCTTCGACGACACGGACCGCGCGATCGAGGCGATGATCGCCCTCCAGCGCCGCCTGGCCCGGCAACGCGACACCCAGGGTTTCGCTCCGTCGATCCGGGTCGGTATCCACGCCGCCGAGGCAACGCGACTCGCCTCGGACTACTCGGGCACGGGCGTCAACATCGCCGCCCGGATCGCGGCGGCAGCCTCCGGGTCCGAGATCCTGGTCAGTGAATCGAGCCTGTCGGGCAGCAGGCGCTCGTTCGGCGAGACCGGACGTCGCACCCTGGAGCTCAAGGGAATCTCAGAGCCGACACCCGTCGTGTCGATCGACTGGCGCTGAGTGCGAGCTGGCTGATGCACCGCGCGTGTCGAATAATGGCCGTATGAGGGTCGAGATCCGGCACACGGCTGACTGTCCGAACTGGGAGCAGGCTGGGCGGATGGTGCGCCAGGCGCTCATCGCGACCGGGCATCCTGACGTGGAGATCGGTTCTCGGGAGATCCGGACGCCGCAGGACGCGGAAAACTTCCCCTATGCCGGATCGCCCACCCTGGTCCTGGACGGCGTCGACATCTTCCCCGGCGCCGAGCGCATTGTCGACCTGGCGTGCCGCCTCTATGCCACGCCCAACGGTCTGGCCGGGCTCCCCACGCTGGATCAACTCACGAACGCTATCGCTGCCAGGAGACGAGTGGATCGCGGCTAGGTGTTGCCGCCGGGCAACACTCACATCAGCGTCGAGATTCGGGCCAGGACATCCTCGGGGACGGCCGCTGCCGGGATCTCTCCCAGTAGGAAGTCGCCGGCCGGCGGCGTTTGATCGTCATCGAACCAGAACTCGGGTTGGATGAGGGATCCTGAGGCGGCGGTTCCCTTGAGCTCGATCCCGCCGGCGTGCCGCATACCGAGCGTCCATTGGTAGTGGTCGGTGACGTTGGCGATGGGGGAGTACGTGTCGAGGGGTACCGGCACGGTGACGGGGTCGCTCGCCCCGGGTCTGTCGTCGAGCAACACCGCCGCCAGCGGCAGCGCAGCAAAGCCTCGGAGCCAGTCCGCCACATACATGGATGCGTTTTCGGCGTCATCCGCGTCGAGGTCGGAGACATCGGAGGCGCCGGAGAAGGCGTGGGTGCGGGCGAGCCACTGCATCGGCGAGGGGATCTGCAGCACGACCGGCTCGCGCTGGGTCTTGCTGAAGATCGCGGCGAAGTCGATCACGGCCCGGGTCGTATCGGCGTCGCCGAGCAGGGTGCGGAGGGCGTATCCGGTGCGGGTCTTGGCGCCCATCGCCGTGGCCAGGCCGGGGTTGCCGTCGAGTCGGTGCGCGTAGAACCGGTCCAGGCTGAGCAGGGCAACGTCGGACTTCAGCAGTCCCTGCGCCTGGCCGAAGAAGTTCGAGTAGGCCATCGGCTCCTGCCAGGGGACTGGTTTGCCCTGGAGGATGACGGTCTGTGCGTAGTCATGGCTGTCGATCAGGACGGCCCTGGTGCGGCCGGACGGCGGCCGGGCGATGACGGCGGTAAGCGAGGTGGTCACGATTGTTCCTTCACGAGAATTGGTGCGGGAAGGCGGGGCCTTCCTGCCGACGGTTGTCGACAGGAAGGCCCCGCACCGGCGTGGGGCAACGAGAGCGGGGCTCAGGACTTGTGCACGACCGTTTCGCCGTACTTCTGCTCGAGTTCGCGCACGCGCTCCTCGAGACGGGCGATCTTCAGCACCCGGCGATCGGGGACCATGATCAGCGGCAGTTCGCCAAGCTTGCCGGTGACCCGCTCGGGCTCCAGGCCGCCCCAGTGCGTCGCAATGAGTTCCTCGTCATTGTCCTGCCCCCATGACCCGTAGTAGAGCAGGTCCTTCGGGGGCTCCTCTTGCACGAACTCCGCGACGAACTCGTGGTACGGCTTGCCGCGGGCGATCCGGTCCCGGCGGATCTGGGCCCGGAGCTCGATGGTCGCCTGCTCGTGCACGACGTAGGTCTCCGGTTCCCAGACGATCCCGTAGATGTTCGTGGCGACCTGGGCGGAGATCCGGTCCAGTTCCAGGTCGGTCACCACGAGTTCCGGGTCACGTTCCAGCACGTCGCCGTAGCCGCCGCCGGCGCCCTGGGCGATCATGTACAACTCGCCTTCCTTCGCCACGTCGAACTGCAGTCCCATGTGCGCGGACTGGTAGTCGCCTCCCTCGAAGGGCTGCTCGTTCATGACGCGTTCGATCGACAGGTCGAACTGGGTGGGGTCCTTCTGGATGATGTCGTAGATGTTGATGCCCTTGACGATCGCCAGCGGATAGACCGGGCAGCCGTAGCCGCCGAACATGCCGGGCACCGACGAGAACTTCGACCCGGAGGTGACGGTCATGAAGCCCCAGCTCGGCGTGCCGCGAGAGGCGACGATCATTTCGTAGCCCATGCCGCCGCGGAATTTACCGAAGCCCTGGTTGTCGCGGACGAGCCGCTTGCTCACCAGCTGGAGGAACGGAACTTCCTCCTCCATGACCTCCTGCTCGCCGATGTCGGCCATGGCGCAGAACAGCGGGGCGACCGCATCCTCTCCGTCGCGGAAGGCCTTCGCCCCACCGCCCATGCCGTTGAGGTCGGCGCAGAGGTTGCCCACCTGCTCGCCGTTCTGCGTCGTGCCGCCCCAGAGGAAGTCGTTGATCTGGTTGAACCAGGGGGCCACGACGTTGGAGTATTTCTGCGGGGAGGAGAACTGCATCTTCGCGAAGGCGGTCTGGAGCGCCGAGAACCCACGGAATGATGCCTGGAGCGACTGGCCGACCGGGGCGTCGTAGCCGGCATCGGCCCAGCTGTGTTCCTCGGTGATGACCTCGATGGGCGAGAGCGCCCCCGTGCTGCGGGGGAGATCGGGCCACCAGTACGACAGGATCGCTTGGGCCATGAAGGACTTCGTCGATGCCAGCGGCGAGTTGATGGCCCGGTTGAGGATCTCGGGGCCGGTGCCGGTGAGGTCAACGATCATCCGCTCGCCCTTGATGGTGATCTTGCAGGCGAACTTGATCAGGATGTTCTCTTTGAGGGTCGAGTCGACAAACTGGTTGAACGTCACCGTGCCGTCGGGCAGCTCGCCGATGCGACGACGCACCTCGGTCTCGACATCCTCGACCGTCACGCGCAGGGAGGCCACGAAGGTCTCCTGGCCGACCTCGTCGATGAGGCGGTCGACGGTGTCCATGATGCGCCGCACGGCGCCCATCTTCACCTTGATGTCGGCGAGCATCAGCTTCGGATCCCGCGTCGAGTGCTGCAGGAAGGTCAGCAGGTCGCGACGCAGGTGCCCCCGCTCGACGATCTTGATCGGGGACGCCCGAAGGCCGTCGTCGAAGGGCGATTCCGAACCGGACGGCATGCCGCCGGGCTCGCAGGCGCCGTTTTCGCCCTCATGGATGGTCGCGCCCACCCAGGCGATGATGATTCCGCCGCGGATCACGGGCACGAGCATGGACTGGTCCGTGTTGTGCACCATGCCGAAGCGTGAATCGTTGTGGAAGAATCCGTCGCCTTCGTTGATGCCGACGGTCGGCTCGTCCTTCCAGTTCTTCATGATGTAGCGGATGGGGTGGTGCAGCACCGCGGAGAAGGCGATGACCCCGCGGTTGGACAGGTAGGTGACGTCACCCTCCGCCGTGTAGACGGCGCAGGACAGGTCGGCCCACTTCGCGCCGGGCGCGGCGCCCATGCTCTCGCACATTTCGAAGGCCTCATCCAAAGCGCCGGCCAGGCGCTTGCGGATCCGGTCGATCTCGAGAGGGTCGACGCCCTGTGCGATGCATTCCTCTTCGTACTTGCTGCGCGGCATGATCTCGTGATGCCGCATGATGGCCGGATCCGGGCCGAGGAAGAGCGTCGTCTCGTCCATGAACTTGTCGACCCACTGCTGCTCCTGGTTGGTGAGCAGCTGGGATTCTTCGTCGTTTCCGCCGGTGGGCACAAACTCGCTGGTTGTCATTGTCATTGTTCTCAAGCTCCTTTGCTTGCGCGTGCTGAAGAAATGGTGTGAGGGGTGGTCAGTCGCTGAGCAGCCACACGGCCCCCTGCACTGTGGGTTCGAGCCGCCATCCCGGTTCGACCAGGTAGGTGGTGTTCTCGGTGGTGACGATCGCCGGCCCGTGGATGACGTACTCGTGCTTGAGCGCGTCGGCGTCGTAGACCGGGGTGTCGACGGCGCCGCTGATGTTGGTGAAGTGCACCTCACGGTGGGACACCGGCGCCGGCTTCGTCTTCTCACCGCCGGCGTGGATGGACTCGAACTGGATGACTTCGCCTTCGATGTAGGAGGCCACCCGGATCGTCTGCACCCGGATGCCCGCCTCGGGCGCCTGCGTGCCCTCGCCGTAGCGCTCGCCGAAGATCTCGGAGAAGGTCTTGATCAGGTGCAGCACGTCGGCCACCCCGTCGACCCGGTTGATGTCGAAGGCGACGGCCGTGGTCACGAGCTGGTTGCCGTAACGCATGTCCATCTCGAGCCGGTAGCGCACGTCGCCGCGGTCGTAACCCTGGCGAACCAGGTCTTCGGCGCCCTTGGCCTCCAGCTCCTCGATGTAGCCGTTCATCGTCTCGTACTTGCTGTACAGGCTCCGTTTCAGGGGCTCGTAGAGCACGACATAGGCGCTGCGCTCGTGGATGTGCAGGGGCCGCATGTTGCCGGCTCCCAGCGCCGAGAACACCGACGCGAACGGCGGGAACAGGATGCGGCTGATCCCCGCGCTCGCCGCGATGCCGCAGGCGTGCAGCGGGCCGTTGCCGCCGTAGGCGAGCATCGTGTAGTCCTCGATGAGCCCGCCGCGGGAGCGCAGCTCCTTTTCGATGCCGATCGCCATCTGCTCGTCCACGGTCCGCTTGATCACCTTGGCCACCTCGACCGCGTCGAGATCCAGCTCGTCGGAGAGCGTGTCATCGATGACGTGCAGCGAACGCTTCTTGTTGAGCTGGATGTGGCCGTTGGCGTAGTTGTCCGGGTCGAGGTAGCCCAGGACCAGGTCGGCGTCCGTGACCGTGGGGCGTAGGCCGCCGCGGTCGTAGCAGGCCGGTCCCGGGTCCGACCCGGCCGATTCGGGGCCGATCTGGATGGCGTGGTGGATGCGGTTGTAGGCGGCGATCGACCCGCCGCCGGCTCCCAGGGTGTTGAGGTGGATCATCGGCGCCGACACCAGCCAGCGCCCGATCGTGGGCTGGAAGTCGTAGTGCCGCACGCCGCCCTCCGGCACGAGTCCGATGTCGAACGACGTTCCGCCCATGTCCATCGAGACCACATCGCCGAGCCCGGTCGACTCGGACAGGTGCTGCGCCGCCCCGACGCCGGCGATCGGACCGGAGTGGATCGTCTGCAGCGCATCCGTGGAGTTGGGCTGCGCCATGCCGCCGGAATTGTGGATGACCAGCATGGGCTTCTTGTAGCCGGAATCGCGCAGGTTGTTGGAGAGCTGGTTGAGCGCGTGGAACATGGTTTCGTGCAGGAATGCGTCCACGATCGTGGCCATGGCCCGAACGTACTCACCCTTGCGTCCGGAGACCTGGCTGCTCAGGAGCACCGGGATGGAACCCAGTTCGTGCGTCGGGTACTCCTCCAGGATGATCTCCAGGATGCGGTCCTCGTGCACCGAATTCTCGGTCGCGTTGGTGAGCGCGATGACGATGGCCTCGGCCCCGTTGTCCACCAACTCGCGCACCTGGGTGCGCACGTCGTCGTACATGAGCGGCACGAGCACCTCGCCCACCGAGTCGATGCGTTCCTTGACCGAACGGATCAGGCGGCGCGGCACCAGCGGATCCGGGCGCTGGGCATCGGGCATGTCGCCCTGCTTGATGCCGTCGAGGCCCTCACCGTAGCCGCGACCCCGGGACAGCGGGATCGTGTCCTCGAAGCCGTGGGTGACGATGGCCGCCACCCGGGGCCCCTTGCCCTCGATCAGGGCGTTCGTGCCGAGGGTGGTGGCGTAGCGCACCGAGTCCACCTCGCGGAGGGCCGTTTCGCGGGAGATCCCGGCTCGTCCGCAGGCCCGGTCCAGGGCCTCGTTGAAGCCCAGGGCCAGGTTGTGGTGGGTGGTCAGGGCCTTTGATTCGATGTAGATGTCATCCCAGACGAAGAAGCAATCGCTGAAGGTGCCACCGATGTCCACGGAGATCCGTTTCATGGTCAGTGTCCTGCCTTTCCGTGCGTGTGGCCGCCGACGGAGTCGAAGCGGGCGCTGAGGTCCGTGACGGCGTTTTCGCCTGGGCCGTAGTTGACGACTTCTTCGGGGTTGTCGCCCCGGGCCTCCCATTTCTCGCGGAGCGAGTCGATGTCCCAGAGCATGTCGACGGTCGGGGGATGCCCCGGCGGCAGGTACTCGGCTTCGATCTGGGTGCCGCAGGTCGGGCAGTAGAACTCGAGGATGCGACAGAAGGCGGGGTCGGGGGAGAAAGTGAATTCGTACTTCTCCGGGTCGATCACCGGCGGGTGGATCTCGCGGGGATCGCGGTCGTAGACCAGCGTCCCCTCCTTGTAGTTGCCGCGGGCGTCACCGAAGTCGTGGGCGCAGACTCGGCAAATCCATCTCTCCGTGTCGAGGTCGATGAAGAGGTATTCCGTCATAGGGACGCGCATTTTGTTTTTACCTTCCTTGGGAAACAAAAGTGGGTTACGGGAAGTTGCTGATTACTGGTGCTGGTGGCCGTGAGTGTCGGTGAGCAGGAGGTCGCCGGCGGCCGAGATGTTCAGGCGCCAGCCGGCGGGTACCCTGGCCGTGAAGAACGGGCCTTCGACGATTGCCGGGCCGGATGCCGCGGCGCCCGGTTCCTGATCGTCGAGCCGGTAGACCGACACCGTGTCGACCTGGGACGCGGAGGACCGCACCTGCCGCGTGCCGCTCGCCACGGCGACGCTGTTCTCGGCGGGCAGGCTACCGTCGAAGGTGGGGTGCGGCAGTCGGAAGACCGCCTTGAGCGCCAGGATTTCAGCCTCGCCCTCAGTGATGGACGTCCACTCGAGGTCGCACTCGCTCAGGTCGTGTCCCTCCTGGAACATGTCCCGGGCCGCAGACGCCTCCATCCGCTGCTTCGCCGCGTCAATCGCCGCGGCGCCGAGGCCGGTGACGTCGCTCTCGTAGGACTGCGCGATGTCGGAGAAACTGATCCCGTATGCCGAGAAGACGGCGGCCAGGCGAGGCACGAGCACGTGGCGGACATCGGCGAGCCGGGCCGCACCGCAGGCGCTCATCGGCCCGCCGCCGCCGAACGCGGCAACGGTCGTGTCACCGGCCGGGTCGACGAGGTCCGCGAACGCGTGGGCCAGCCGGCGCGAGTAGGTGTCCTCCATCAGGATCAGCGCCTCTTCGAGGTTGATTCCGAGCGGTTCCGCGACGGTCCGGGTGATGACGGCGCGGGAGCGTTCGGCGTCCAGGGCCATCTCGCCCTCCAGGTACGTCTCCGGATCCAGCACTCCGAGCAGGAGGTTGACGTCGGTGATGGTGGCCTGCGTTCCGCCGAATCCGAAGCAGGCCGGGCCGGGCGCGGCCCCGACGCTCTCCGGGCCGACCGTGATTTCGCCGTCACGTACGGCGATGATCGAGCTTCCGCCCACGCCGGTCGAACGAACATCGCTCATCTCATAGGAGATGTCCACGCCCTGGATCGAACCGCGCCGGTCAACGGCGATCGTTGAATCGTGCACGGCCCCGACATCGGTGGTCGTGCCGCCGACGTCGATCATCAGCACGTTCGCCAGGCCGTAGGCCTCGGCCAGGGCGCGAGTGCCCTCCAACCCGCCGCGAGGCCCAGAGGAGTACGTCTTGAGGGCCACCGACTTCGCGACCCGGGAGGACGCGCCGTCGTTGCGGTAGATCAGGAGGGGATTCTTGACTTTGTAGGCCCGGAGCCGGTGCTCCGCGCTGTAGAGGAAACGCTCCACCGTCGGGTGCAGGAAGGAATTCAGGATGCCGGACCACACCTGCCGCGTCCGCGACGTGTCCGCGGCGAATTCGCGGGAGAAGAGGATCGGCACCGAGCCGAGGAGGTGCCGGGGGAAGTTCTTCAGCATGGTGCGCTTGTACAGGTGCTCGCGTTCCAGGCTGGCTGCCGCGACCACCAGTCGTTCGGCTCCCGCCGTCGTCAACCGGTTGATCCCGGCGACGAGCTCCCTGGCCAGTTCCTCGGGCGTGCCGTCGGGGGAGACGACCTCGATGCGGGCGCCGATCAGGTCGACCCAGAGTTCGGCGGTCTCCTCCGAGGCGCGCAGCGCGTTAACGAGCTGGGGATCATCCGTGATCAGGCCGATCAGCGGTCCCTTGCGCTCCACCAGGGCGTTGGTGCCCTGGGTGGACGAGTAGCGGATGTGGCGGGTGGAGTGGAGCAGGCCGGCCAGGTCGGCCTCGCCGAAGAGCTGCGCCGACGCCTTCGTCATCGCGTCGAAGAGGCACTGTGACAGGTCGACCGGGGTGGTCAGGGTCTTCGTGAACGTGAAATCCGTCCCGCTGCCGACCACGATGTCCGTGAGTGTTCCGCCATTGTCGATGTTGATCAAACGTTCCATGAGCGCTCCTTTGCGTCTGTCTTGTGAATGACCGTGGGGGCCCTTTCGGGGCCACCAACCAAGAGTGGCTCCGGGCCTCCGCGGCGACCTGTCCCAGATTGGGACACGTCTCGTGTAGCGGATCCCAAGCTTGGAAGCGCATGCTTGCAGGGTCCACAAAGGAGTAGATATGCCGGGAATCGTCGAGCGGCGTTCAAGGATCGCGACTGCACGGGCCGATTTTCTGCGGTCAGGCCGGGCGGAGTCCACGACAGTGCCCGGGGTCGTCGCCGCATCCTGGCAACGCTCCTTTTCGGCCGGAGTCGACGCCGCGACGTCGCAGGCCGCGTACCACGAAGACCTTGACCTGACCGGGCGCCTGATGCGCAGCGCCGCTCCGGTCATCGCCCGGCTCAGCGATGACATGTCGGAAATGCCCCTGAGCATCGTGCTCACCGACTACCGGGCGAGGATTCTCAGCCGGTCGGAGACTGACAGGACCATCGGCACCCTGCTGGACAAGGTCTCGCTGGCGCCGGGGTTCAACTACGCCGAGGGATCGGTCGGGACCAACGGCATTGGCACGGTGCTGGAGTCAGGCCAACCGTTGTACATCGTCGGCCCGGAGCACTTCCACGAACAGCTGCAGCCTTTTGCCTGCGCGGGAAGCCCCATCCGCGACCCTGCCACCGGGCGGGTCGAGGGCGTGCTCGATATCAGCTGCCTGACCGAGCATTCGAGTCCGCTCATGCATTCCCTGGTGAGGTCGGCGGCACACGACATCGAGCGCAACCTGCTCGTCGATCGTAACGAGTGCCAGCAGGCCCTGTTCGACACCTTCATCCGGCTGGACTCCCGCACGCGGGGCGCCCTGATGGCGATCGGCGGTTCGATTGTGATGGGCAATGCCGTCGCGCAGAACCTCTTCGAACCGTCCGAGCAGCGCACGATTCATGAACACGCGCGCTATCTCATGATGGGACAGAGCAACCCCGTCGACCAGATCGAGCTGTCGTCCGGGAAGGTCGTTCACCTCCGCGGAACACGGATCATCGTCGGTCATGATGTCGCGGGGATCGTCGTGGCCGTGCAGATCGTCTCGGAGACGGCATCCCTGGAGCATCGGGCATCCGGTCGCAGCTACCGCGCGGGCGAGACACAGCCGGCCTCCCTTGGAGCCGGGCCGGCCGTCGCGGACCTGTCCGTCGCCTCCGGCGATGGCCGTTCGCTGCTGTGGCACCGGGCCTGCAGCGGTATCTCCGATGCACTCCGCGATGACGTCGCCCTGCTCGTCATGGGTGAGGCCGGGTGTGGAAAGCGCTCGCTCATTGCCGATCTCTACCGGAGTGCCGTGCCGGGCGGCCGCACCATGGTGTTCGCGTCGGCCGATCTGGATGGGCCACGCATCCGGGATGCGGAGCGTGCGCTGGCCGATACGGTCGATCCCACGCTCTTCCTCTTCACGAACATCGACCGGCTGAGCATCGACGGCGTCGTCGGCCTGAACGACTTCCTGGTCGGGCTTGCCGCCAGCGACCGGCCAATCTCCATCGCCGCGACCGTCTCGGACGCCGATCTTGGCTCCGGCCTTCCTTTCCGGGATCTCCTGCCGCACTTCGCGAGGGCCGTAACGGTGGCCCCGCTTCGGCACCGGATTGAAGACCTCCCCCTGCTCGTGGCGCACGTCATCGCCAACGTGACCGGGGGGCGCCGCGCCGTGGTGAGCCCCGCCGCGATGCGCGTCATCTCCCGCTACCCCTGGCCGCGGAATATCAGGGAGCTGGAAGAAGCGCTCGCGGTGGCGTTGCTCAAACGGCCCGTCGGTGAGATCCAGTCCGAGGATCTGCCGGGATACTGCCACAGCGGTGCCAGCCGGCTCCTGTCGGTTCTGGAATCGGGGGAGCGGGACATGATCGTGGCGGCCCTCCACGATGCAGAGGGCAATCGGGTGCGCGCCGCGGCGGCGCTGGGAATCGCGAGGTCCTCGCTCTACCGCAAGCTCAAGAGTTTCGGCATCGACGCCGCGTAGGGAGCGCCGGGTCAGCGGGCGGGAGCGGATTCGTCCTGCCGCAATTTCCGTGTGATCGCCTGGGCCTCCTCGACGAGGAGTCGCCCCAGGTGCTCCTGTCGTTCCGGCCGGAAGCGGGGTTCGATGCCGGTCAGTGACAATGCCCACGCAGGCCGGCCGGCCGGGTCGAAGACGGCCGCGCCCATGCCCCAGCTGCCCTCGACGATCATCCCGGGGTTGACGGCGTACCCGGCGGCCCTCGTCCGTTCGATGCCGGCGCGCATGGCTGCTGGGGAGTTCTGTTCGCCCCACCGTTGCACAAAGGCCGGGTCCGCATCCAGCAGCAGCTGGTCCACCTCGGAGTCAGGCAGGGCGGCGAGGATGGCCATGCCCGCCGAGGCGACACCGAGCGGGAACCGCACGCCCTCGTGCAGGACGAAGGATCGGATGGGGAAGCTGCCTTCCTCGCGCAGCAGGCAGACCGTTTCGTTGCCGCGGCGGACCGAAAGGAAGGCGCTTTCCTCGGTCGCGTCGGCGAGCCTGCGCAGGGAGGGCCGGGCGAGGTCCTCGATCGGATAGCGCGGCGCGGCGACGGTGCCCATGACGAAGATCTCCGGGCCATAGCGCCAGGTGTTGCTCTTCGGATCGAGTTCCAGGAGCCCCTCGGCGGCGAGCGAACCCAGCAGGCGATAGACCGTCGGGCGGGTCAGCCCGGAGTCCCGCACGATGTCAGCCAGGGCGGATCCGTTGGGGTCCCGCCCGACGAGCCGGAGGAGCAGCGCGACCCTGCTGACGACCTGGGCGCCCTGCACGGGCTTTCCACCGGCGGGCGTTCCCGACAAACCGAGCATGATTTCTCCTGTCCATAATGTGGATAGCTCTACGATATCGTCCCGGCCCCGTGGGCGCAATCAACGCGCTGTAGTCGCGGGCATTGACAGTTCTTCCGTTGGGCGAATACGATTGACTGTAAACCAACTGTCCATAAAGTGGACACACGCGACGTCGCATTTCGGTGCAACCACGACGACTCAACGAGGAGATCCAGTGTCCAAGGTTCATTCAAGCGCGGCCGACGCGCTCGGTAACGCACTCAGGGACGGGATGGTCCTGGCGGTCGGCGGCTTCGGCCTGAGCGGAATCCCGGCGGACCTGATCGACGCCGTGCGCGCATCCGGGGTGCAGGATCTCACGGTGGTGTCCAACAACATGGGCATCGACGGCAAGGGTCTCGGAGTGCTGCTCGAGGCCGGGCAGGTGCGCAAGGTGATCGCGTCCTACGTGGGCGAGAACAAGTTGTTCGCCGAGCAGTTCCTGGCCGGAGCGCTCGAGGTGGAATTCAGCCCCCAGGGCACCCTCGCCGAGCGTTTGCGCGCCGGCGGAGCCGGCATCCCCGCGTTCTATACCAAGACCGGTGTCGGCACCCTGATCGCCGAGGGCAAGCCGCACGCGGAGTTCGACGGCGTGACCTACATCCAGGAGCGCGGGATCGTCGCCGATGTCGCTCTCGTGCGCGCGCACCTGGCCGACACCGACGGCAACCTCGTCTACCGGTACACCGCACGCAATTTCAACCCCATCGTCGCCACGGCCGGCCTCGTCACCGTTGCCGAGGCCGAACGAATCGTGCAGCCGGGCGACATCGACCCGGAGCACGTCGTGACCCCGGGGTTGTACGTCCAGCGGCTGGTCCTGGCCGGGAACCGACCCAAGGACATCGAACAGCGCACCGTTCGCCAGCGGCCGGTCGCGGCCGTCGCGTAGCCGCAGCAACCCACAACTTCAAGGAGGAAATCATGGCATGGACACGTGACGAAATGGCAGCGATCGCGGCCGAGGAACTCAACGACGGCGATTACGTCAACCTGGGCATCGGCATCCCGACCCTCGTGGCAAACAACCTGCCCGCGGGCATCCGGGTGACGCTGCAGAGCGAAAACGGGCTGCTCGGAATGGGGCCCTACCCCTTCGAGGGCGAGGAGGACGCCGACCTGATCAACGCCGGCAAGCAGACCGTCACCGTACTGCCGGGCGGGTCAATCTTCGATTCGGCCACTTCCTTCGGCATGATCCGCGGCGGTCACGTGAAGGTCGCCATCCTCGGCGCCATGCAGGTCTCCGGCGCCGGGGACCTCGCCAACTGGACCATCCCCGGGAAAATGGTCAAGGGCATGGGCGGGGCGATGGACCTGGTCGCGGGCACCCCGCGCGTGGTCGTGCTCACCGAGCACACGGCGCGGGACGGCTCGGCGAAAATCGTCAACGAGTGCAGCCTGCCGCTGACCGGGGTGGGAGTGGTCGACCGCATCGTTTCCGACCTCGCGGTGTTCGACGTGACGGATGCCGGACTCCTGCTGCGCCGTCTGGCCCCCGGAGTCACCGTCGAGCAGATCCGCGCGAACACCGAGCCCGCCTTCTCCGTCGCCGCAGACCTGAGCGAGGTGGCCGCATGAGCCTCAAGGAACAGTTCGGCACCGACGTGCTGCTGACCGGGTGGGGTCACACTCGCTTCGGCAAGCTTGTGGACGACACCCTGGAAACCCTCATTGTGCAGGTCGCGTCGGAGGCGATCGCTAATTCGGGCGTGGATGCCGCGGATATCGACGAGATCTTCCTCGGTCAGTTCAACTCCGGTCTGTTACCGCTCGGCTTCCCGTCGTCCCTGGTCCTGCAAACGGCCCCGGCGCTGGTCAATGTGCCCGCGACGCGTGTGGAAAACGCCTGCGCCTCGGGGTCGGCCGCATTCCAGCAGGGCGTGAAGTCAATTCTCGCCGGCACTGCCCGTACCGTGCTGGTGATCGGGGCCGAGAAGATGACGCAGGCCTCCCCGGAGCTGGTCGGGTCGGCGCTCCTCGGCGCTGACTATGACATGGCGGGGAAGTTCTCCACGACGGGCTTCACCGGACTCTTCGCCACCGTGGCCAGGGCATACGAGGAGCGCTACGGACCGATCGGAGACGTCCTGGGCTCGATCGCGGCCAAGAATCACCGAAACGGCCTCGCCAACCCCTACGCGCAACTGCGCAAGGACCTGGGGGAGGACTTCTGCCGAACCGTGTCAGAAAAGAACCCCATGGTGGCGAGCCCGCTGCGCCGCACCGACTGCTCCCCGATTTCCGACGGGGCCGCAGCCGTGGTTCTCACCTCGGACCGGTTCCGCGCGGGCTCCGCCGTGACCGATGCGGTGCGTCTGGCCGGCTTCGGCCAGGCCAATGATTTCCTGCCGGCCGCCCGCCGTGACCCCACCGAGTTTGCCGCCACCCGCGTCTCGTTCGAACGCGCCCTGGCGATGGCCGGCGTCGGGCTCGACGACCTGGACTTCGCTGAGGTTCACGACTGCTTCACGATCGCCGAGCTGATCATGTACGAGGTCATGGGCCTCACCGCGCCGGGCCAGGGTCGCCAGGCCATCGAAGAAGGCTGGGTGTACCGTGACGGAAAGCTCCCGGTGAATATCTCCGGCGGCCTCAAGGCGAAGGGGCACCCCGTGGGGGCGACGGGAGTCTCCCAACACGTGGTGTCAGCGATGCAACTGACCGGCACCGCGGGGGACATGCAGCTTCCGGCTCCCCGGCGCGCCGTCGTCCAGAACATGGGCGGCGTCGGGATCGCCAACTACGTCAGCGTGCTGGAGTCCGTGTAGCCCGCGGAACTCGTCGCCGACCGCATCCAGGGTTTCGCCGCGCTCGTCGGACGGGAGCGCGTCATCGCGTCCACGGACCGCGGCCTCGGGGGACGGATCCACCCCCAGATCGCGGTGGCCAAACTCCAGACCCTGACGGACGGCGCCGAGCTGGCCAGCAAGCGACTTTGGCCGTAGCCAACGACGGAACGCCGGGAGCGGTGCCCAGGTGAACAAGAAAGGCCCCCGAGAAATCGGGGGCCTTTCTGTATTACCGGCCGGCTTCCGGCGGCTGAGCCAGTCGGGAATCCCCGGTCATCGCGCGGAACCATTCCACGGCTGCCTCAGCGCAGGAAGCATCCTCTGGCGCAGTTGCGCCGCTGACGCCGATCCCGCCGACGATCAGGTCCTTCTCCCGGAACGGGACGCCGCCCGGGAAAATGACGTAGCGCCCGCCTCCATTCGCCTGCAGGCCAAAGAGCGGCCCGCCGGGGGCCGCCAGGAGGGCCAGCTCAGCGGTGGGCGCGCTGTGCGCCACGGACGTGAATGCCTTGTCGACTGCCAGCGTCGGACCCGCGATCTCCGCGTCGTCCATGCGTGCGAAGGCAACCAGGTGGCCACCTCGATCGACGACGGCAATGCTCACGAGCACGCCCAGTTCCTCGGCGCGCTCCCGGGCGACGGCCACCATCCTTTCGGCGGTGCCGAGTGTCAACGAGCGACTCATCGGGCTCCGGAGCCTACCGGTGCCGAGTCCTCTTCCAGCACTGCGTCGTCTACGCCTCCGGTGGCGAGGACTGCGCCTGCCCGCTTGAGCAGTTCAGGGCGCTTTCGACCGAGGACGAATGCGATGCCTGCCATGACGGCGATGAGTGTCAACACGATGTAGGGGAACGTGTTCAGCGGAGCTGGCGGCACCGGGTAGACCTGCCCGTAGATCGGTATCCCGAGGAGCAGGATGCCGAGGACGGGGAGCACGACGTGCCGCCAGAGGGTCCGTTCGGCCCGGCCGGGGCCACTGAAATGACGCATGCACGCAATGTTGGTGAGGATGTAGACGGGAATGATCGCGAGGGTCAGGATCGATCCGAGGTAGATATAGGCATTGAACGGCCCGGCCAGGAGCCCGACACCAAAGGTGAACACGACAGCGACGGCCGCCTGCAACCAGATCGCGTTCGCCGGCGTGCGGTGGACGGGATGGATGCGTCCGAGCACGGGCGGCAGCATGCCCTCTCTGCCCATCGCGAAGAGAATGCGAACGACGCCATTGTTGGCGTTCATGGTTACGGCGAAAATGCTCGAGACGCCGGCCAGGCCGATCAGCAGCTCCAGCCACGGTGCGTACGTTGCCGCGAGGGTGTTGAACGGCGCGGCGTCCTTGACGAGCTGGCCGACGCCATCGGTACCGAAGCCGATCATCTCGCTGTAGGTCGTGAACAGGTAGATCGCACCGACGAGCAGCAGCGACAGGAACATGCCGCGCGGGATGTTCCGGTGCGGATTGCGCACTTCCTCGCCGAGGGTGGTGGCGGCCTCGAAACCCACGAAGGACAGGATGCCGAACACCATGCCGAGCGCCAAACCGGAGAGACCGTTTGGCGACGAAGCAGGCGACAACGGCTCCAGCGTCAGGCCGTGTGCGCCGCCCTGGGCCAGCACAATTGCGCTGAGGAGCACGATCACCGCAACTTCAACGACGAAGAGGATCGCAGCGGTCTTCAGCGAACCGGTGATGCCGCGAAACGACAAGAAAACCATGAGCACGAGGAAGGCAGCGGAGATGACGACCCAGGAAATGTGCACGCCGTAGCCGGCCAGGATGCCTTCAGCATAGGTGCCGATCAGCGCGAGTTCCGCGGGCACGAGCAGGCCATAGGCAATGAACATGAGGCCACCCGTGACGAAACCGCTGCGGGCGCCGATCCCGCGCGATACGTAGGTGTAGAAGGATCCAGCACCAGGAAAAGTACGTGCCATCTCCATGATGCTGCTCGCCAGGACGAGCATGACCACAAGCGCCAGGACGAACACGAGCGGCGTCGCAGCCCCGGCGTTGGCCGCCACCACCTGCGGATTGAAGTACACGGACACCGCGGGACCCATGAGCGCAGCGGACATGATGACCGCCCCGCCCAGGCCCAGCGCGTTCCTGCGCAAAGCATGCGTTTCTGTCAAAGCGACTCCTTCGTCGATCAAGTTGATGAGAACGGGCTGACGGTACATGCCGGAGATGGAACGTGTCAAATCGTTGGCCAAGGGTTCGGCAGGCCGTCTCTCACCCGGGATCAGGACGCTCGTGTTTCGGCCCGGCAACCGTGTGAGTGCGCGAATGACAGGCGTCTGGGTGAGCGAAGGTCGCGGCTGGCTGCGAAGCGAAAGAAAACGAAAATGTTGCTTGACACCCGACCATCGGCGCGCATAAATTCAGTCCCAACGAACATTTCGTTCGCTAGGAAATAACACATTGTTTCTTTGGGCCGATCGGATGTTCGCATGATCGATGGCGTACCAGCCGCGGGCGAGTTGACGCCGGAGGAATCGCTGGGTGCGCGTATCCGCGAGTTTCGACTCGCTCGCCGCATGAGCTTGCGCGCGCTTGCCCTGCTCGCTCATACCTCACCTGGCTTCCTGAGCCAACTTGAGCGAGGCCAGGCCAACGCCAGCGTTGGGACCCTTCGCAAGCTGGCGGAAGGACTGGGAATCACTCTCCCTGACCTCTTCACTGACGATGACGTCACGAGACCCAAAGTATTGCGGCGCGAACACCGTCCGGAGATTCACACCAGCAACCTGACCTCGAAGTACCTGTTGTCTCAGAAGCCACTGCGCAATCTGGAGGTGTATGTCGCTGACTTCCTTCCCGGCGGAAACTCGGGCGATGCGTACACTCACGGCGATGTTCAGGAAATGCTTGTTGTCATTTCCGGCAGCGTGACATTGGAACTGGCTGGCGCTGAGTACCAACTCAACCGTGGCGACAGCGCCGAGTACCGCACGTCGACACTCCACTCGGTCCGCAACACCAGCACAGAACCGGCAGAGGTCATTTGGATCATCAGCCCACCAACCCTCGGAGCCCCCTAAGCCTCAGCGACTGATTCTGGTCAACACGGGAACCGCCGAGTCCTCATCCTGAAACGCAACGAAGCTCACAAGGAGAAAAAATGAAAATCGCGAAATCAACCTGGAGTGTCCGGGTCGGTGCCATCGCCACCGTCGCCGCAGGCTCACTCTTTCTAGCCGCCTGTACCGCAGGTGGCGGCGGACCTGCTAAACCAGTCGATCTCGGGAGCGGAGCGGCGGTCTCTGGGTCTGTCAAGGCAAATGCCTTGACGGGCCAGACCCTGACCTTCGTTTCCTACGGGGGTATTTACCAGGATGGCCAAGTCGCCGCAGCCATCTCTCCGTTTGGTGCTGCTTCAGGCGCGAAAATCCTTCAGGACGGGCCCACGGACAATGCCAAGCTGAAGGCGCAGGTCACCTCAGGAAATGTGACATGGGACGTTGTCGACACCACGAACGTCTTCGCAGCCCAGCAGTGCGGCAAATTGTTCATGCCGCTCGACACCAGCATCGTGGACACGAGCAAGATCCCTGCCGGTCTGCTTACAGACAAGTGCTCGGTGCCGGCGATGAGCTACGGCATGATCGTCATGTACAACACCAAGAAGTATGGTGCCAACCCTCCGACCAGTTGGGCCGATTTCTACGACACCAAGAAGTTCCCTGGCAAGCGAGGGATTGAGGGCGGTACTGGCGACCTCGACCCGGGTGTCTTTGAAGGTGCCTTGCTCGCCGATGGTGTTTCCGCCGACTCCATGTACCCGATCGATGAGAAGCGCGCCATGAAAAAGATGGCGTCGATCCGCAAGGACATTGTGTTCTGGTCGAGCGGCGCCCAGTCCCAGCAGCTGCTCGAATCGGGTCAGGTCGACATGGCGCTGCTCTGGAGTGGTCGTGCGTACTCTGCGGTGAAGAACGGCGCGGCGTACGCGCCGATGTGGAACCAGTGGATGCCCGAGGCGGACGCCCTCGCTGTCCCTATCGGCGCTAAAAACCCGAAAGCATCAATGGCAATGATCAACTACTACCTCGGGAGTGAGCAACAGGCCAAGCTCACCGAACTGACCTCATACAGTCCCGTAAACACGGATTCCAAGCCGAAGCTGGACGAGCTGGCTCAGTCCTTCGTGACGACCACGCCTGAAAGAGTCAAGGACGCCTTCAAGCTGGACAACTCCTGGTGGGCAGAGAACCATGACGAAATGGTTACGGCGTACACGAACTGGCTGGCCGGCTAGGCATTTCGATGGCTACCGTGGAAGCACTCGTGGCAGGATCTATTACCGCTGACACGGTCATCGACCAAGCGGCCCCATCCAAGAGGTGGGGCCGCCTGGGCCTGCTCGTCCCCGCAGGGCTCTTGCTGATCGTCGGGTTCGTCGTCCCGCTGGTCATCATGCTGTGGTACGCGTTTACGGACCCCTCGGTTGGGTTTGGCAACTTCGCGTGGTACCTGGGAGACGCTGTTCAGCAGCGGATACTGCTGCGCACGTTCACGACGGCTGTCAACGTGACAGTCGTCTGCCTACTGCTGGGATATCCATACGCCTACGCCATGGTTGCAGCAGGGCCGAAGCTGCGAGCTGTGCTGACCTTGCTGGTCCTCGTGCCCTTCTGGACCAGCTTGATGGTTCGCACGTTCGCCTGGGTGATATTGCTCCAGGATCACGGGCCTCTTCAATCCCTCCTCGCAACCGTCGGTCTGGGTCAGATCCCGCTCATCAGGACCAACCTGGGCGTCGTTATCGGCATGAGTCAGGTCCTGCTGCCATTCTTCGTCTTGCCGCTGTACGCGGTAATGACAAATATTGATCGCCGCCTGATTTTGGCTTCTTCGAGTCTGGGCGCCGGCCCGCTTACGTCCTTTTTTCGGATTTGGCTGCCATTGTCCTTACCTGGGGTGGGCGCCGGCTCGCTGATCGTGTTCATTAGCAGCCTGGGCTTTTACGTGACCCCGGCGCTGTTGGGGTCTCCAGGGAACTCGCTGATCAGTCAACAGATATTCACTCAGGTGAACGGGCTGCTGCAATGGGGTCGCGCAGGGACCATGGGGGTCGTGCTAATTGTGATCACGCTCGCGATCCTCGCAATCCTGGCGCTCGTCATTGGACGGTCAACCAGCACGATCAAGGGGGTGCGCTGATGAGAAAGCCCGTGGCACGGATGTGGAACGGCGCCTTGTGGTTGTTCTGCGCGCTGGTGGCGCTGTGGCTGGCCGCTCCTTCGTTGATCGTCATCCCGCTCAGCCTGACCGACAAGCCATCCTTCTCCTTTCCGCCGACCGGCTGGTCGACGCGCTGGTACACGAACTTCTTCCAGGACCCAAGCTGGGTTGGAGCCCTCGCGTCCAGTTTGCAGGTGGGGGCGCTTGTTGCGATCGTCGCGACCATTGCCGGCACAGCTGCTGCTGCAGCTCTGACCCGATCGGCATTCCGTGGCCAACAGACCGTGAATGCGATACTTCTCGCGCCCATGATTGCCCCGGTGATCGTCGTCGCAGTCGGCCTGTACGCGCTGTTCCTGCGCGCAAACCTGCTTGGAACAACTCTTGGCTTTGTCATTGCTCACAGTGTTCTCGCTCTGCCGTTCGTCATCATCCCCGTTACGGCGAGCCTGAACGGCTTCGACCGTCGCCTCGAGAGCGCCGCGGCTATGTGCGGAGCGAATCGCTGGACCACGTTCCGACAGGTCACGTTGCCGCTCGTTGCGCCCGGTGTTATCTCGGGTGCCCTATTTGCCTTCGTCACCAGCTTCGACGAAGTCGTCTTGTCCCTTTTTATTCAGAGTCCGTATCTTCAAACCCTCCCAGTGAAGATGTACGCCTCCGTCACGCGGGACACCGACCCGACAATAGCGGCGGCCGCTACCCTCATCCTGGGATTGACGACCGTTCTCACGCTGACCATAACTCTCTATATCGCTCGGAGGAATCGTGTCCGATAGTTCGATCTCGCAGGGTGCTGCCATCACCCTCAATAAGCTGACAAAGCGTTACGGTGATGCAACGGCCGTAGACGCGATTGACCTCAACGCAGAGCCTGGCGAGTTTCTCACCCTGCTGGGGCCCAGCGGTTCGGGCAAGACGACCACACTCAACATGATCGCCGGGTTCGTGGACGTCACCGAAGGTGAAATCCTCGTCGATGGCAAGCCCGTCTACGCCCTTCCGCCCCACAAACGGAACATGGGAATGGTGTTCCAGCACTACGCGCTGTTCCCTCACATGTCGGTGGGCGACAACGTTGCGTATCCGCTGCGCCAGCGCAGACTGCCCAAATCCGAGCGAGGGCGCCTTGTCGCGGATGCATTGAACAAGGTCGGCCTTTCCAATCTCTCCCACCGCATGCCGCGGCAGTTGTCCGGCGGGCAGCAGCAGCGCGTCGCCCTCGCGCGCGCGATCGTTTACAGCCCGCGAGTGCTGCTGATGGATGAACCACTCGGGGCATTGGATAAGAAGCTGCGCGACTCCCTACAACTGGAGATCAAGCGGATCCATGCGGAGCTCGGGACCACCTTTGTATACGTCACACATGACCAGGACGAAGCCCTCGTTCTTTCAGACCGCATTGCGGTGTTCAACCAGGGAAAGATCGAGCAGGTGGGCAGCGCCCAAGACCTCTACGAGCGTCCGAGCACGATCTTTGTCGCACAGTTCGTCGGTGAATCGTCCCTGTTCCATGGTCTGGCTCTCGACCACCAGGGGGGAAAGGGGGTGTTGAGTTCAGATAGGACTTTGCATGCGCACAGGGGTGACGCGCGCAGCGGCGCGCATGCCGCTATGGTCGTGCGTCCCGAGCGGATTCGAGTGCAGCCAATCGACGGGGTGGAACCGAGCGGCAACGCAGTTCGTGGGCGCATCATTCAGGAAATCTACCTCGGCAACTCACGCAAGCTCGAGGTCGAACTGGGCGACGGAAGCAAAGTCTTCGTCCGCGAATCAGCGGGTGAAGTTACGGCGAATCGTCCCGGGGACCGCGTGTGGCTCACTTTCCTCCCCGAAGACGCCGTTGTCCTCACAACTAACGAGAGCCCCGATAGGCCACAGTTGGCCGCCGACGTCCAAGTTCCCGTCTTCACGTCGAACTAGCCGTCCACAGAAACAGGAGTGCATCAATGACCAGCATCAAGCATGACTCTCGGCAGGCCGAGCGTGCGATCCCAAATGGCGGCGTTTCTTTCTGGTACTCCAGCACCGAAATCCCCGCGTACCGCGCTCCGCTTCCTGGCGACCTGGAAGCCGACATCTGCATCGTCGGGGCTGGGTTCACCGGGCTGTGGACCGCCTACTACCTGAAACGCGAGCAGCCCGATCTGCGAATCGTCATCCTTGAGAAGGAATTCGCAGGATTCGGTGCGTCTGGCAGAAACGGCGGCTGGCTTTCTTCAGAGCTCGCAGGATCACGCTCTGCCTATGCTTCGACCCACGGGCATCAGGGCGTTGTCGACTTGCTGCGCGCCATGCGAGGCGCGGTGGATGAGGTGATCGAAGTCGCACGGGCCGAGAACATCGACGCCGACATCGTCAAGGACGGACTTCTTCATGTCGCCCGCAACAGTGCGCAGCTTGGCCGCCTGCAGGAGAGCCTCGAGTATGAAAAACTTTGGGGCGCGGGCGCGGACGACTTTGTTCTCCTGAGTCGCGCTGAACTGGACGCCCGAATCGTCGTTGAAGGGTCCCGAGGTGCCACTTACAGCCCTCACTGCGCCCGCGTCCAACCGGCCAAGCTCGTGCGGGGTCTCGCCGCCGCAGTGGAGCGGCTTGGAGTCTCCATCTATGAACAGACGACGGTGCGAGAGATCAAGCCTCAGACTGTCCACTCGGACCGGGGGATAGTCCGAGCGCCGATCGTTCTTCGCTGCCTGGAGGGATTCACTCCAAGCATCGAAGGTGAACGGCGCACGTGGTTGCCGATGAATTCCTCGATGATCATCACCGACCCTCTACCGGAATCGGTGATGTCCCAGATCGGGTGGGCAAGTGGAGAGCTGCTCGGAGACGCAGCTCACGCGTACATGTATGCCCAGCGCACCGCTGACAATCGAATCGCCCTGGGCGGCCGTGGCATCCCGTATCGGTATGGGTCCCGCACCGATGACAATGGTGAGACCCAGGGCTGGACGATCCGCGCTCTGACCGATTTGCTCCACGGCATGTTTCCCGCAGCAAGTGACGTTCCAATCGCTCAAGCCTGGAGCGGTGTCCTGGGTGTACCCCGTGACTGGTGCGCGACGATTGAACTCGACCAGGAAACTGGTCTCGGCACCGCGGGGGGCTACGTGGGCAGCGGGTTGACGACCACCAACCTTGCCGGTCGGACCCTCGCCGACCTCGTGCTCCGCCGTGACACCGAACTCACCCGACTCCCGTGGGTCGGGCGTCGCGTTCGCCCGTGGGAGCCTGAACCTTTGCGTTGGCTGGGTGTGCAGGCCATGTACACCCTCTATCGCGAAGCTGACCGTCGTGAATACGAACGGGACCTGCCGGGCACCAGCAAGATCGCACGCTTTGCGAATATGATCACGGGCCGCTGAAGTGCCCATCAACAGCAACTCCGATTAGGAAAAGGAAATATCGTGAGCGAAAACGAAGCCCTGGCCAGCGCGAAGACCGGCTCCGAGCCCGTCAGTCTGCGTCACGTGATGGCCAATACTGTGACCCTCCCGCAACCACAGTCCAAACCCACAAGCCGAACAGGTCAGATGGAATCGACCCTCAGCCTGTGGGAGGCCGGCCCTCACACCTCAACCGGGGTCTGGGAATGCGAGCCGGGCGAGTTCAGCGCTGTGCGCGACACCTGCACCGAGGTTTGCCAAATCCTGAGCGGAACCGCCACGGTGCATGGTGACGACGGGACGAGCGTTCGCCTTGCAGCCGGCTCACTTCTTGTGCTCCCGATTGGATGGCGCGGTACCTGGATCATTCACGAGACGATCCGCAAGACCTATGTCCTCGTGGGGGCCGCAACCGAGCCCGAGCCCGTTGCTGAACTGCGCTGACCCCGGTGGTGCCGTCGTGCGGGTAGCTATCGTCGGGGCGGGATTGGCCGGATTGGCTGCGGCCAGCGAGTTGATGGATGCCGGGCACGACGTCCAGGTCTTTGAGGCGCGCGACCGGGTCGGTGGGCGGGTCTGGTCGGAATCGATGCCGCTGCCCGACGGGCAGAGCGTTATTGTCGAGCGCGGCGCGGAATTCATTCTTCGCGGATACGACCTTCTTCGCAGCTATGTCGCCGAATTGGGTCTGAGCCTGGTCGACACGGGAATGAGCTATTACCTTCGCGAACCCCGCGGCGCCGGGGAAGTCGATTCCGCCGCGATGATCGCGGCGGGGTCAAGGCTGACCGACGCCATTGGCGGGGACGAACGCTTGTCGATCAGCGACGTGCTGTCTAACCTCACTGTGTCTACGGATCTCGCCGAGGCCATACGATGCCGGGTCGAGATTTCCTGCGCTCTTGAGGCGGAATTCCTCGACAGCAGTGTCCTGGGACATGTGGCGTCCCTGTCTCCACTGCCCAGCCATCGCATCGCAGGAGGAAACCAGGGTCTGGCGCAGGCCCTCGCCGGGCGACTCGGTGATCGCCTGCATCTCAACACCCCGGTCAGAGCGATAGTGGCTGAGGGCGGAACCTGCGATGTCCTAACCGACCTTGACACATACCGTGCCGACCACGTCGTGCTCGCCATTCCGCTGCCGCTGGTGAGCGAGTTATCCATCTCACCCGCACTTCCGAGGTGGAAACTGGACGCCCTGGCTCGGAGCGCCTACGGTGACGCTGCGAAGCTCCATATCCCTTTGGCGCGCTCGGTCCACACGAGCGCCGTCATGAGTGTTCCCGACCGATATTGGTCCTGGACCGCTATGGATGACACCGGGCGTGTGCCAGCAGTTCTGAATTGCTTCGCTGGCTCAGCCACGGCCTTGGATCGGCTCGGCGTTCGAGACGGACCGGACGCTTGGGTTGCACGTGTGAAGGAAACCCAGCCCGATATGCCTTTGGTCAGCGAAGGCGCCCTTCTCACCACGTGGTCGAACGACCCGTGGGCCAGGGGTGCGTATTCTGCGCACGGAGCTGCATCCGCAGAACATGACGTGGACGACCTGGGGAGACACATCGGACCCCTGCATTTCGCGGGGGAGTACCTCGGAGGAGATTTCGCAGGCTTGATGGAGGGTGCGCTACGAAGCGGACGCGAGGCCGCAGCAGAGATACTCGATCGCCATGTGCGAGGGAGTCTCTGATGGCTGACTTCGCAGACATCGTATTCGTTGACGGCTGGATCTTCTCGGCGCCTCAGGACGCCCCGGTCCGCGCCGATGTCGCGGTGGTGGACGGTCGCATCATGGCGGTGGGGGCCGCAGAGGACATCGCGGCGCTCGTGGGAGAAAACACGGACGTTGTTCCGATCACAGGCCGTCTGTTGTTGCCAGGATTTCAGGATGCTCACATCCATCCCGTCGCCGGAGGAATCGAACTGTTGCAGTGCGATCTCACCGGCGCGAAAGATGCAGAAGACTGCCTCCGGTTGATCGCTGACTACGCCCGTGCGCACCCACACGCAGAGTGGATCATGGGCGCAGGTTGGTCGATGGAGTTCTTTGCAGGTGGGACGCCGACCCGAGATCTGCTTGACGCAGTCATCCCGGGCAGGCCTGTCGCCCTCATGAACCGGGATCACCACGGCATGTGGGTCAATTCCCGCGCACTTGGTCTCGCCGGTGTCACCGCGGAAACCCCGGATCCCATCGACGGACGCATTGAGCGCACCCAGGGAGGCGAGCCAAGCGGCACGCTCCATGAAGGTGCGATGGACCTGGTCGGCCGCTTCGCTCCGTCTGCAACGGGCGACCTCGCCGACCGCGGGCTCTTGCGGGCGCAGGAGTATTTGCACAGCTTCGGCGTCACATCCTGGCAGGATGCGCTCTTGGGGCGCGGCCTCGGAATGGAAGACGCCACCATGACTTACCTCGATGCGGTCGACCGGGGCGAGCTGACCATGCGCACCATCGCTGCGATTTGGTGGGAGCGAGGTCGAGGGCTCGAGCAACTTCCCGAAATCATCGATCAACGAGCGCGAATTCGCGACGCTGATCCATCCGGGCACTTCCGCGCGTCGGCCGTCAAGATCATGGTGGATGGCGTGCCGGAGAACTTCACGGCCGCCATGAGCCAGCCCTACCGTGATACTCACGGCGACATGACGGAGAATCTCGGCCTTTCATTCATCGATCCCGAGGATCTCAAGATTTGTGTGACTGCACTGGACGCGGCGGGATTCCAAGTCCATTTCCACGCCCTCGGTGATCGGGCCGTAAGCGAGTCGCTCGACGCGATTGAGGCCGCCAGGGAAGCTAACGGTGATCTGGGTAACAGGCATCATCTTGCTCACCTGCAGGTGGTTGGGATCAGGGATATACCGCGGTTCGCTGAGCTCGGCACAATCGCAAACATGCAGATGCTTTGGGCTGCGCATGCCCGACAGTTGGATGAGTTAAACGTGCCATTTCTGGCACCGGAACTCGTTGAACGCTACTACCCGTTTGGCGACCTCGCCCGCGCGCGAGCCCAACTTTCTGCCGGAAGCGACTGGCCGGTGTCGAGCCCCGACCCGATCGCCGCCATCCACGTTGGCGTCAACCGAATTAGCGCGGGCAGCGCTGAGCAGCCGTTGGGTGAGCAGCAGCAACTCTCGTTAGCGGCGGCCGTCACTGCGTACACCTGGGGCAGTGCCGTTGTGAATATGCAAGAACACGAATCCGGCAAAATCGCCGTCGGGTATCTCGCCGATCTCGCCGTACTCGACCGCAACTTCTTCGACCTGCCGGCCGAAGACATCCACCTAACTAGCGTCCTGCGCACCTACTCCGCAGGTTCGCTGGTGTACCGCCGCGGGGACGAGTCGCCCGACGTTTCTACCGACCACCAGTAGCTGCCCAGCACGGGTCAGATGACGATCTCCCTGAGCTCTTCGGAAGTCGAATCGCCTCCGGCGCCTGAGTCAACGACCCACTGTTCCTCCGGCGCTGGTCGGATCACTTCCCCGCAAGAATCCGGCGACGGTTGGGGCGAGCGATGCCCCGACCTCGGCGGGGGTACGCTTGACGCCCCTGATCTCGAACGAATGGTTCGCGTCGACCAGCCAATGAAGCGTTGCCGTAGCGCCGATTCTTTCAACCACGTTCTCGAGCTCGTCTCGGGTGGCGAACGCGTCGCGCGTCCCCTGCAGGACGTGGATGCGGATGTGCTCTGACGATTCCATGCGTCCATGATGCACGCAGACCCGATGGTCATCCGCTAGGGAAACTGCCGAAGGGACGCCCGGATCGTGCAACCCTTGGTGGCATGGACCTGGAGGTGTCGCCCGCGCTCACGATTCCCGCGTCGGAACTGGGCTGGCGGTTCTCGCGTTCGTCCGGGCCCGGCGGTCAGCACGTCAACACCTCGGACAGCCGCGTCGAGCTCTTCTGGAACGTCGCCGAATCGGCGGCACTCGACGATGACCAGCGGATGCTGCTGCTCACGCGGCTCGGACGGCGTCTCGTCGCCGGGGTGATCACGGTGAGCGCCTCCGAGCGGCGCTCCCAGCTGCGCAATCGTGAGATCGCCCTGGCCAAGCTCGCCGACCTCGTTGCCGCGGGCCTTGCTCCCGATGCGGCTCCCCGCCGCCCGACCAAACCCACCCGGGGCTCGGGCCGGCGGCACCTCGCCGCAAAGCAGCAGCGGTCGGCGACGAAACGGCAACGGCAGCGGCCGTCCGCCGAGTAGCCGCCCACTGACGCTGTCGGCCCCTACTCTGCTGGGGCCGTGCCGCCGAGGCAAGGAGCATTGTTGGCTGGAGTGCGCCTTACTGGCTCAGAACAGCCGGAACGACGACCAGACGCACTGGCTCATTCTCTGTCGTCTCCGCGGGTGACCCAGCCGACACAGTCATCGCGCGCGCCGCGGCGTCCAGGGTGATCGTCGCTAGTGTCGCCCAGCGGTCGCCCAGCACGGCTCCGTCTGCAGGAACGCAGCACAGCTGCGCTGCGTCCCCTGGCTGAGAAACCAGGTAAGGCAAGAGGCCGGACGCCACAGGCGGAAGCGGCGAGAGTTGCACCCGCTCAGTGAGAGTTGCGAGGCGCAGCTGAGAGTCCGGGTCGTAGAGCCCGGGCTTCTCGCCCAGGGCCAGCCTGGAGTCCAGGAAGTGGTTCGTGTGGAGCAGCACGTAATCCTGCGGCTCCACGACAGCAGCACCAATCGGGCTCAGCTCCACGATGACGGCGCCTTCCGGGCTTATCACGGTGATTGCACTAGACGTGCTCACCGGAGCGGTTCGCAGGATATTGATCGCCTCGTCGAGTGTCGACGCTTGCGCCAGCACGCGAGCGCCGACCAGGTGAACGGGAACCCCGTCCGCCCGGTCGGCCTGGTGGCCCAGGATATTGAGCAGGATGCCGACACCGGCATCGTTGATGCCGATCTTGCTGAGGATTCCGTGCTCGGTTAATCCGACGAAATCGCGGGCGTTCCCGTGAACCTCCTGCAAGTGCCAGTGCCCCGACAGCTCCTCGTGCCAGTCCCATGTCTGGGCGCCGACGGGGTTGTTAAGCGTGTTGACAACTGTCGAGCATTCGCCGGGCTTGGCCTTGAGGCCGCCTGAGAGGATTTCGGTGCGCGCGTTGAGGGCCGCTACTTGCCAGACGTCGAGCCCGGCTCCTTCGGCGGTCCCCTCCAGCTCCAGGGCGAGGTCGGGACACCAGCGCTCGGTGGCGAGAAGCGCCTGTTCCGCGTTCAGCCTCACGTTCGCGGGACTGATGCCGGCTGCGGTGAAGAGGGACAGATAGATTGCAACGCCGTCGGCCAGCACGTCACGGATCGCCCGGCCGCGTTGAAGGCCGCGTTGGAAGGCATCCGTGGAGTCGACGCGAATTGTTGTCGGAGTCTGAGCGGTCATGAAGTGATTTCTTCCCGAAGGGCACGGATGACGCCGCGCTGGGGTTTCCAGCCCGGGCGAGGGGCACACTCCAGCAGGAGCTGAGTGTAGGGATGCTGTGGGTTGGTCAGCACGTCGGCGGTGGACCCGCGCTCCACGATGCTGCCGCGGCGCATCACGACGACCTGGTCTGCGATCATCTGTACGACAGACAGGTCATGCGTGATGAAGAGGTAGGTCAGTCCTCGGGACTGGCGCAGCTCGGTCAGGAGGGTGAGGATCTGCGCCTGCACCGTGACGTCGAGCGCAGCCACAGACTCGTCCAGGACAATGACAGCCGGATCCGCGGCCAGGGCGCGGGCGATAGCCACGCGCTGCCGTTGCCCGCCGGAGAGCTCGCCGGGGAGAGAGGCCAGCTGGTCCGGTTCCAGGCCCACCTGTGCGAACAATTCAACGCACCGCAGATGCCTGGCCCGGCGATCGAGCGTGGAATGGGCGCGGAGGACTTCGTCCACGGCGGTCTGCACTGGCAGTCGGCGATTGAGCGAACTCTGGGGGTCCTGGAACACCATCTGGATGTGCCGGGCGCGGCGGCGCAATTCGCGCCGGTTCGCCTTGGCGGCGACCAGGTGACCAGCGACGCTGACCGTGCCTGAGTCCGCAGTTTCCAGACCGACGATGATGCGTGCCAGCGTGGTCTTGCCTGACCCCGACTCGCCGACGACGGCCAGACAGGACCCGGGCTCGACGGTCAGTGTGACCGCATCGAGCGCCGTCACAGCCCCGCTGGAGTGGCCGGTATGGAAGGTCTTCGTGAGCGAATCGACGGCAATCGCGGGCGTTGTCATTCGATTCCTCCTGCTGCACGGGTCCAGATCACGCCGGCAGGGCGGGAATCCATCAACTCCCGGGTGTACGGATGCTGCGGATGGTCACGGAGCTGTTCCGGCTTGCCCGTCTCCACCACTACCCCGTTCTTCATCACGTTGATTCGGTCGCAGACGGCCGCGGCGAGGTCGAGGTCATGGGTGACGAACAGCATGGCCATGCCCAGTTCGCGTCGGCAATCGTCGAGGATCGCCATCACTTCGGCCTGGGTGGTGACGTCCAGGGCGGTCGTCGGCTCATCGGCGAGCAGCAGCCGGGGCTTCCCGGCGATCGCCCCCGCGATCACGACCCGCTGCAGCATTCCCCCTGAGAGCTGGTGCGGGTAAGAGGCGAGGACCCGGTCAACGTGCTCGATGCCGACCTGCTCGAGGAGCTCGCCCGCCCGCAGCCGGGCTGCGCGAACGGAAAGGCCCTGGGCGTCGTGCATGCCCTCGACGAGGTACTGCCGGATGGGCAGCACCGGGTTGAGCACGGCGTGCGGGTTTTGAGCGATCATCGAAACGGCCCTCGCCCGCATGAGACGCAGCGGCTCGCCCCGCAGCGCGAGCACGTCGACCCCATCGAGGGTGATGTCGCCGGTGGCCGTGGCGTTCCGTGGTTCGGTGCGGAGGATCGACCGCAGAGTCATGGACTTGCCGCTGCCCGATTCGCCGACCAGCCCGACGGCCTCGCCGGAGTTGACGGTGATCGACACGTCGCTGAGGATCTGGCGTGACGAGTGCTCACCGGTGATGACGAGGTTGAGACCACGAATATCCAGCATCATGCTTTCCTTCCGGCGGCCGCACGGCCGCCCAGACGTTCGCCGACGACGCCGAGGGCGGAGACGGTCAGCACAATGCACAGTCCGGCGAGGACGCTCTCGGCCGGGTAGCCCTTGAGGAGGGACTGCTGCCCGTTTGACACCATGACGCCCCAGTCCGCCTGGGGCGGCTGCACACCAAGACCCAGGAAGGAAAGTGCGGCGAGTTCGATCATCGCGAAACCAAAGTTGATCGTCGCCCCGGTCACGATGAGTGGCGCGACGTTGGGCAGCAGGTGTCTGACGGTGATCGTCAGCCCGGAGATGCCCTGCAGCTGTGGCGACCGGATGTAGGGCAGGTTGCGTTCGCGCATCGCCGTGCTGCGGATGACCCGCGCGGTATAGGGGATGTACGCAATCGACAGAGCGAGGGCGGCTGTGGTGAGGCTCGGCCCGAAGACGGCGATGGCGAGCATCGCCAGCAGGAGGTTGGGGAACGCGAACAGCAGATCGAGCACCCGGCTCATGAAGGAGTCCACCATTCCACCCCACCAGACGCTGGTCAACGCCAGCGTCGTGCCGAAGACCGCGGTGACAACGACCACGATGAGTGGACCGGTCAGGCTCGATCGCGCGCCCCAGAGCAACCGAGAGAAGATATCCCGCCCGGCCTGGTCCGTGCCAAGCAGGTGGGCCAGGCTGGGGCCCTGGTAGCGCTGTATGACGGACCCGATGGTCGGGTCATACGGGGCAATGATCGGTGCCAACAGCGCGCCGAGCACGACCAGGGCGACGAATCCTACGGCGACTGAGCCGAGTGGACCCATACGTTGAAAGAACTTGATCATTTGCTGCGCCTCGTTCCTACCCGTGGGTCGATGGCTGCATAGAGCAGATCGACGAGCAGGTTGATGATGCCGAATGCCGCGACCAGAATGATGGCGATCGCCTGCACGACGGCGAAGTCTTTTCTCTGCACGGCGCTCACCAGCAGAGTTCCGAGTCCGTCGAGGGTGAATGCGTATTCCACGACGAAGGAACCCGCGATGAGCCCCGCGATGTGCACGCCGACGATGGTGCTCACCGGGAGCATGGAGTTGCGGATGACGTGGCGGCGCAGCACCAATCTGCCGGGCACTCCGCGGGCGCTCGCCATGACCGAGTGCTCGGAGTCCCGCTCCTCCCGGATGGCGGTGCGGGTGATACGTGCGACCACGGCCGCGGACGGCAGGGCAAGGGCGAGGGCCGGCAGTGTGAGGTGCCAGATGCGATCGAGAAACCCCGTCCCTGATCCGAAGACGGGGAACCAGCCCAGGCCCACACTGAAGATGCTCATCAGAAGAAGAGCGGCGAAGAAGGTCGGCACCGCGAATCCCAGGTTGGAACCCAAAAGGACGATCTTGTCGACGAAACCGTCGCGAACGCCGGCCCCAATGCCGAGGCCCAGGCCCAGCACGACGATCACGATGGCAGCGAGCAGCACCAGCATCAGTGTGGTGGGCAGACGATTGGCGAGCAGCTCGCCCACATCCTGACGATTGGAGAGCGAGAGCCCGAAATCGCCCTGCAGCACGTTCGTGAGCCAGTTCCAAAAGCGAACGAAGAAGGGGTCATCAAGTGAGTACTGTTCGCGGATCGCGGCCAAGACCTCCGGCGAAACGGTGCGGCCCTGAACCAGGAAGTTCTCCGGGCTGCCTGGCGCCGCGTACATGGCAGCGAACACCAGGAAGCTTGACACGACGAGCACCCCGGCCAGAGCGAGCAGCCTGCGCATGACGAACATCACTGTGATGACCCCTTCTCGTTCACGGTCGCCTACTCGGCCGCAGCCCCGAGGTCGGCGGCCCAGGGGTAATAGAGGTAGACGAAGGATGCCGGGACGCCCGTAATCCGCTTGTTGAGGAACAGCCGCACCGAGGGGTCCGCGATCGGGATCCATGGCAGGTCAGTCATGGCGATGTCCTGGATCTCGTTCACGAGCGCCGCGCGTTCGTCCTCGTCGGTCGCTGCGGCCGCTTCGGCGAGCAGGTCGTCCACCTCTGGACTGCTGTACTCGTTGTAGTTCTGAGATCCACCGGTGCCCATGATGGTCCGCAGGAAGTCGAGCGGGTCCGGCACGTCCATATAGTTATTGGTCACAAACGCGTCGTGGCCCTGGCGTGCCTTCGGGTCGGAGAAGAACGCGCCGAACTGTGCGCTCGGGATTCCTTCCGGCTCCACCTTCAGGCCGATGGCGGCAGCGCCATTAGAGATCTCCGAGATGATGTCGGCGTAGTAGGTGCGCTCGGAGGGATAGACGATCTTGATGGGCTGAGTCAGGTCGACCGTGGCCTCTTTCAGGACCTCTCTGGCCCCCTCGATGTCGACGCCCGTCGGCGCGAGGTTTTCTCGGCCGGATTCAAACTCACTCGCGCCGTAGGCCCAGCCGTTGTTGGGGACGAGCGACCGGGAGGCCTGGGCAGTTCCCTCGAACACGGTGTTCGCGATGGCTTCCCGGTCCGTGGCCATCATGAGTGCCTTGCGCACGGCCGGGTCCGCGAACGCGCCGTTACCGGTCCCGATGATGGCGACGAGCTGGAGTGATCGCCCGAGGTTGAGGGTGCCCTCAGTGGAGTTCTGCAGGGTACTCAGCGCACCCAGAGGGACGTCGTAGGAGCCGTCAATGGCTCCGGTGGACAGCGCGTTGGCGATGGCGGCGGAGTCGACGATGAAGTTGATGTCGACCTGCGCGGTCTTGGCGGCCTTGTCCTCGTTCCAGTAGCTGCTGTTGCGCTGGAGGGAGATGGACTGGCCCTCGTTCCACGCGCCGACGGAGAAGGGTCCGGTGCACATGACCAGGCCGGCGGGGGTGCCATAGCTCTCGCCGGCGGCTTCGCGGTGGGCCTTCTGCACTACTGTGCCGACGGGGGTGACCATGTAGGAGTTGAACGTGGCATCTGGCGCCTTGAGCTTGACGGTGACCTCCCAGTCGCCGGTCTGGTCGATGGAGGCGATGTTGTCGACGATGCCCCCGGCCCAGTAGCTGCCCTCGTTCGGATCGAGCTGGCGACCCAGGCTGAAGAGAACGTCTTCGGTGGTCATCGGCTGGCCGTCCCAGAAGGTCACGCCTTGCCGCAGGGTGTAGACGTAAGTCGACGCGTCGGGGCTGTCCACCTTCTCGGCCAGATTGGGAGTGATGCTGTAGTCGGGCTGCAGCTGCATCAGGCCTTCGCAGAGGTTCGCGACGACGGTGTTTTCCGGGTAGTTGAAGGCCTTGATCGGGTCGAGCGAAGCCGGCTCACCGAAGGGCAGGTTCCAGGTGGCGAGGTCGAGCTCACCGACGGCCTCGGGAGTGGTGACCAGGAGATCATCCTTGGCCAGGCTGGGGCCTTCGGAGGTCTTGGGAGCACCGGCACAGCCGGTCAGAGCCAGGGTGAGAACCGCGAGAGCGGCGACTGCTTTCTTCTTCTTCATATGGAGCCCCTATTTCTTGGTGAGGGAGATGCCGGCACGTGCAGTGATTGAGAACCTAGCGGAACAAAACGTTTTGGGCGAGGAATGAGCAAAACGATTTGTGAACTGATTTGACGGAGTAGTGTGCTTCTCGTGAGCACTTCAGGACGGCGGGTCACCATTCACGATGTCGCGCGGAACGCGGGGGTCTCCATAACCACCGTCTCCCATGCTCTGAACGGCAAGGGCGTTGTGGCGGCGGCCACGCGGAAGAGGGTCGTCGATGCCGCCGCAACACTCGGCTACAGCGCGGATGCGATTGCGCGTGGGCTGCGCAGCAACCGCTTGGGCATTCTCGGGCTGGTCATTCGCCCCCTCGACACCCTTGATTCGTACTTGCCCGTCGGGGTTGACTACTTCGTCCGGTTCGCCGGGGCCGCCGCCGTGGCCGCCCTTGACCGCGGGTTCGGCCTGATGCTCGTGCGTGACCCGACGACTGGCAGCGTGCCGGGGATCGCGCTCGCCGTGGACGGCTTCATCATCTCCGATCCGGTCGGGAACGATCCCGTGATCGGACTGCTGAAACGCAATGGCATCCCATTGGTGACCGTGGGCAGAGACGTGGATCGGCCCGACTTCACCGACTGGATCGGGACGGGCACAGGGGCGGATTCAACTGAAGTGTTTGCACACCTACTCGACCGTGGCGCGCAGCGCGTGGCCCTCGTCGCCGGTACGGATGCCAATGCCTGGAACGCCGACAGCGAGATCGCCTATCGCTCGTGGTGCGCAGGTCGCGGCCAAGAGGCGATCGTCTACCGTGAGGACGAGCGATCGGGGGAGAGCGGAGGCCGAATGGTCGCCGACGTGATGCTGGATTCGGGGGAGCCGGTGCCGGACGGCATCTACTGCCTGACTGGACGGCATGCCTCCGGTCTGCAAGCGCGACTCCGGGAGGCGGGCCTCACCGTTCCCGGCGACGTCATGATTGTGGCCGGGTCTGATTCCGAACAGACCCGCAGCAGCAGGCCGACGATCACGTCCGTTGACCTGAGTCCGGAGGCAACGGCGACGGCGGCGGTCAATTTCCTGCTCTCCCGACTCGACGGCGACGCACGGAGCGGTCCACCTTCAGTCAAGAACGTGCTGCGCGCCCGCGAGTCGACGAACCGCCCATTGGTTGACTCGTGAACACGCCGGCTACCGCACGAGCAGCATCTGCCGGAAGAACGCAGCCAGCTCCGCCGTCGCCGTCAGCGGCAGCACGTTCGCCACGTAGTGGTCCGGGCGCACCACCACAACGGCGCCACCGCGGTTGATTCCGCGGAGCTCGAAAATGTCGTGCTCCGGATCGGCGGCGTACAGCTTCTCGTAGTCGATCAGCCCGAACGGGCCGGTCTTCGGCAGGAACACCTCGGGAACACCGCCGATGTCCACTCCGGTGTGCGCCTGCTGGTAGACCGCCTTGATGTCGAAGACGCTGTCGATGTCGCTCCCCGCCGGGGTGTGCACGAGCAGCGGCGACTCCGGCGAGGTCCGCACCCAGTGCGCCCAGTCCGCCAGCGCCGAGGGCTCACCGGAAACCGCGGCATCCGCGAACGCGTACACGCGCCAGCGTCCATCGGCGCGGTGGTGGTGTCCGAGCTGCACCGGGTTGGCGTCGCCGACGCGAACGACCGGGGCGGACTTGAAGCGCTTGCCGACCGGGAACCCGGTAGCGAGTTCCTGGTGGGTCGACTCGCCGATCAGCATCGACGGCGGGTACTGCGTCATGAAGCCGGCCGGGAACTCGGCGGTGCGGGTGTAGAAGTCTTCGAGCTCCGAGGGGTCTTTGAGGTCCTCCGGCTTCGTCGCCATGAGGGTCGACCACTGCTTGTCGAAGTCGATGAGGTTCTTCGCGATGACCTGGCGCTCGGCCGAGTAGGTGCCGAGCAGGGTCTCGGGGCTGCGACCGTCGAGCACGTGGCCGAGCTTCCAGCCCAGGTTGAAGCCGTCCTGCATCGACACGTTCATGCCCTGGCCGGCCTTGGCGCTGTGCGTGTGGCACGCGTCGCCGGTGATGAAGACCCGCGGCGTGCGGGTGCCGATTTCTGCGGGGAGCACGTCGTCGAACCGGTCGGTGAGTCGATGGCCGACCTCGTACACGCTGTGCCAGGCGACGTTTTTCACGTCGAGCGTGTAGGGGTGCAGGATCGCGTTCGCCTTCGCGATGATCTCCTCGATCGTCGTCTTGCGCACGGCACCGTTGTCATCATCGGCCACGTCGCCCAGGTCGACGTACATGCGGAACAGGTATCCGCCCTCCCGAGGAATGTGCAGGATGCTTCCACCCGAGCCGGACTGGATCGCGCACTTCGTGCGAATGTCCGGGAAGTCGGTGACCGCGAGCACGTCCATGACTCCCCAGGCGTGCTTTGCCTGGTCGCCGGCGAGCGTGCAGCCGATGGAGTCGCGCACGCCGCTGCGGGCGCCGTCGGCGCCGACGACGTACTTGGCGTGAACGATACGCTCCTGGCCCGCGCGTTCCCCGGTCGTGTGCACGAGCGTCACCGTGACGGGATAGTTGCCCTCGTTCGTGTTCTCCAGGCCGCGGAACTCCAGGCCGAAGTCGGGCTTCATCCGCGTCGGCGAATTGGCCATCACCTCGGCGAAGTAGTCCAGCACGCGCGCCTGGTTGACGATGAGGTGCGGGAATTCGCTGATGCCGGTGGGGTCGTCCACCGCGCGGGCGGTGCGGATGATGCGCGAGCGGTCGCTCGGGTCCGGCTTCCAGAAGGCCATCTCGGTGATGCGGTAGGCCTCGGCGATGATGCGCTCCGCGAAACCGAACGCCTGGAAGGTCTCCACGCTGCGGGCCTGGATGCCGTCGGCCTGCCCGATCGGAAGGCGTGCGCCCCGCCGCTCGACGATGCGCGTCGTGATGCCGGGGAACTGGGAGAGCTGGGCGGCGGTGATCATGCCCGCCGGGCCCGTCCCGACGATGAGAACGTCGACGTTCTCGGGGAGCTCCTCGGGGCGATCGAGGCCGACCCCCGCGGCGTCCTGGATGCGCGGGTCTGTGGATACGTATCCGTGGTGGTGAAACTGCACGGCTTCCTCACTTCGTTGTGGGCGAATTGGACATCGCTGTCGTCGCTTGTTGAATCGTATATCATTTGGTTGGCTGCGGGAGGTACCTCGCGGGCCTTGACCTCATTCGACCGATTGGGTGATCAGAACAGTGCATCTGCGCGACATTGGTGTGTCGGCGCTGAAGGGTGGCCGCCACCAGCCATGGGACCAGGTTCTTCTCCAGTCCGACGGACCGGTCGGGGACCGAGTCTTCGCGGTCGTCGATCCAGACGGCGGACAGGTTTTGAAAACTGTCGAGCATCCGTCCCTTCTGTCCTGCGAGGCGCGATGGGACAACGGGGTGCTTTCCGTGGACATCGGCGGGCGGCAGGTCGCTGCGGAGCCCGAGATGAGCGGCGAGTACCTCACACTCGACTACTGGGGCCGTGCCAGCCGGATGGAGGTGGTCAACGGGCCCTGGGCCGGTGAGTTCTCCCGGCTCCTGGGCCGGAGCGTGGCTCTCGCGCGGAGCGTGGTCGCAGGAGGCGTGGTTTTCGGCGCGTCCGTCACGATCGCCACGACGAGCTCACTGCGTCGGCTGGCCCGCGAATCCGGAATTGCCGTTGACGAGCGCCGGTTCCGGTCCACCTTCACGATCGACACCGGCGACGCCGCAGCACATGTGGAGGATTCCTGGGCCGGCCGCGAACTCGAGCTCGGGGGAGCGCGCCTGCTGGTGAAAGGCGGTGTCCCTCGCTGCGCGGTCATCGACCTCGATCCGGATACCGGCGCTCGCGGAACGAGCCTGCTGAAGACGCTGGCCGGCTATCGACTGGATGCCGGCGAGATCCTTTTCGGCGTCTACGCCGAGGTCATCCGGGCGGGGAACGTTACCCGCGGAGACCAGGCCCGATTGCCGCCCACACCTGCCACGCACTGACCCATATGTCGGAGGGAATCTCACCCCGTGGGTCACGGAGCATATCGTCGCGACCTGTCGTAGGCCCACAGGGCAATGGCCAGGGAGGCTCGGTCGTTGTCTTCCAAGGGGTTTCGGCCGACGATGACCGCGATCCGCCCGAGTCGATGACGGACCGTGTTGACGTGAAGGTACTGGGCTTCGGCTGTTGCCTGCAGGGACCCCTGGTGCTCGATGAACGTGCGCAAGGTCGCCAGGAGCTGGCTTCCCCGGCGGGCGTCCTGTTCCAGCAACGGTCGGATGAGCTGGTCGATGAAGGGAACAAGCCGCACGGGCGGCTGTTGTTCCAATAGCCCGGTGAGGCTGGTCAGGCTTTCCGGGCCGGCAACCTTCCCGTGACGACGCGCGAGTCGAAGCGTCGCTCGGGCTTCACCGATTCCCCTCGCGATCTGGGAAACGTCGACCGGGCTTCCGTGGCCGGAGACCAAACCCAGATCGCGGGCAGTGTCGTACACGGTCTGCGGGCTGGTCGTGACGACGAAAGTGGCTTCGGGCGCGTCTGCGATCAACGTGCCGGGCAGGTGCGCGGCGAGGAGTTGTGCTGTTTCCGCCGGCCATGCCGAGATCGTCACAGATTTCCCAACAAGGCCCGCCCTCTGCAACTCCGGCATGAGGGCCGCAGAATCAGCCAAGCCGTCGGAGACCAGGGCGAAAAGTTGCCCGATGCGTTGACGGTTCTGAATATCACGGTCCGCCTTCTCGTGCCGGGCGATCTCGAGAATTCGACCGATCTGGCCGAGCAGGTCGGCATCGGGCGCGGGGGACTGGCCCTGCCAAATGAGCAGGTTTCCTTCCGCCGTCGAGATGGAGACAGCCCCCGGCGCGTCGTCAACCACTGCGCCGAGGGCCGCGGGGAGCAGCTCAGTTGCAGGGTCGACGGGCTCGAAGGTGAGCGAACCTCCCAGGGCGGCAGTACAAACGCTCAGGATGTCTTCCATCGGCGCATTCTCGCGAAGAGCCGCCAGCAGCCTGCCGACCAACTCCGCATTGCGCTGGCTGCTTCCGGTTTGAGCGCGAACGCGCGCGTCGGCGAGAACATCATTAATGGCGAGGAAGGGGACTCCATGGGCCATCTCGATCAGCGGCACGGAGAGCCGTCGGCATTCCTTGATCAATGCCCGGGGAATCTGGGTGTGAACCTCTCCGATGCCGAGACAGATTCCGGCCGAGCCCGTCGCATGGACCGCTTCGACCAGCCGCGCACAACTGGATGCATCCAGCAGCGCCGACCCCACCGTGCAGACGAGTTCCGCTCCGCGCAAATGCGGCCGGGGGTCGGTCATTTCCGTGGCGTGGGCCCAGCTGACGACCCGGGGCAGCGCCCAGTCGGAACCCACGATGAGCCGGAGTCCGAGTTCTGTCACTTCGACGAGTTCCCCGAGTTCCAGGCCGAATGCCGGAGCGATCGGTTTGGCCACTTCTACTACCCTCATTTCAGAATGTCCGGTATGCAACGCAATTGTTGCTTATACGATCGCCTTAGATTAGAGGTTCCTACAATATCACCCACCGTCCTCGGTGGTTCTTCCTAAGTTGTGGCCGAAAGTGGCCGCCGCATCCCGAATCAATTCATAATTGCGAGAGTCGAAGGAGACCACACCATGACCCAGACCGAAACGGTCGCTGCCGCCGAAGGCATCACCCTCAAGCGAGATTTCAACCTCTTCTCATCCTTTGCGTTCGGTTTCGCGTTCATCTCGCCGATCGTCGCGCTCTATGGGATCTTCGGCGTTGCCCTGTCCATCGCCGGCCCGTCCTTCTGGTGGGGCTTTCTCATCGTCTTCGGCGGCCAGCTCCTGGTCGCCCTCGTCTTCGCGATGCTGGTTTCGCGCTGGCCCATCGAGGGGTCGATCTACCAGTGGTCTGCTCGTCTCGGGGGCAAGGCATTCGGCTGGTTTGCCGGCTGGGCATACATGTGGACCCTGCTGATCGCGATGGCAACCGTCGCCATAGCCGCAGCGGGTTTCATCGCCAACGTCATTGGCATCGACAACCCCACCGGCGTCGACAAAGCCTGGATTGCGCTGGTGGTCCTGGTCCTCGGAACGGCCGTGAACCTGGCCGGACGGATGGTGTTGAAGGTCTTCATGATCGGCAGCATCGTGGCTGAAATCGTCGGCTCGCTCGGCCTCGGCACCTGGCTTCTCTTCTTCCACCAGCACAACTCCATCAGTGTCCTGTTCGATGGGAGCGCGGGGCTCGCACCGGGAACTGACTACCTGTCGCTCAGCGGTCCGTTCCTGCTCGCCATGGTCTTCATCGGTTTCTCGTTCGTCGGGTTCGAGAGCGCTGGCGCGATTGCCGAGGAAGTCAATGAGCCGCGCAAGAACCTGCCCAAGGCGATCCTCTTCGCACTCATCTTCATTGCCGTGGTCGTCATGTACACGAGCCTCGCCCTCATCCTCGCCGTTCCGGACCTTGACGCCGTGCGCAGCGGCAGCGTCGCTGACCCGGTGAACTTCACTCTCACGTCGCAGCTCGGCAGCCAGATCGCCAAGCCCGTCGAGATCCTCTTCGTCATCGGCTTCCTGGCCAGCTTCCTGGCCCTGCAGACCTCCGCGTCACGAATGATCTGGTCGTTCGCGAGGGATGGCGCACTGCCGGCTTCGAAGATGCTGTCCCGGCTGAGTCGGAAGCAGCGCCAGCCCGTGGGCCCCTTGCTGATCACGATGGTCGTCGGCGGCGCCTTGTTCCTCCTGAGCGACGTGGCTGAGAACGTGTACACGCTGATGCTGAACTTCACCTCCGGCGGATTCTTCCTCTCGTTCCTGTTCCCGCTCGTCGGATTCGTTGTTGTGAATCTGCGCGGACGCTGGCGTGCCGGCCCGTTCACCCTCGGCAAGGCAACGCTCCCGCTCGCCGTGATCGCGCTGATCTGGGCCACCTTCGAATTCCTCAACATCGCCTGGCCGCGGCCCGTGTACGAAGAGTCCTTCCTCGACTGGTCGATCTGGATCGCCGTCGCCGTCCTGAGCGTCGTCGGAACGGTGATCTACCTGGCCGTTCACAAGCGCATCCCCGTCGTCACCGGACTGGAATACCGGATGCCCGAAGAGCTCCTGCCGCCGGAGAACCTCCCGGAAAAGGAATCGCAATTCTCATGAGCCAGAACGCGGCGGCACGCAAGGTGGCCATCGTCACGGGCACAGCCAGCGGAATCGGGGCGGCCGCCGCAGCGGAACTCGAGTCCCGCGGCTGGACCGTCGCCGGGTTCGACCTCAGGCCCTCGCCGCAGTGCTCCTTCGACGCGTGCGTCGACATGGCCGATCCGGAGGAGGTCAGGGCCGCGGTCGCTCGGGTCGAGCAGGAACTCGGGCCGGTTAAAGCCGCGGTTTCGGCCGCCGGCTACTACGAAATGCTGCCCGTGTCCGAGATCACGCTCGACCACTGGCGCCGGATGCTCTCGGTCCATGTGGGCGGATTCGTCAACCTGAGTCGCGCGGTGATGCCGGGAATGACAACGGCCGGCGGCGGGTCGATTGTGGCGATCACGAGCGAACTGGCCATCGGCGGCGGGTCGCAGGACGCGCACTACGCGGCCGCGAAAGGCGCGTTGCTCGGCCTCGTCCGGAGCCTCGCCGCGGAGTCCGCACCCAGCGGAATCAGGGTCAATGCCGTCGCGCCGGGCCCAACGGACACGCCCCTGCTCGCAGCCGACTCTCCGTGGCGCGCCCCGGAATACCTGGCCACCCTTCCCCTGGGCAGGCTGACCTCACCAGAGGAAGTCGCGATCTGCATCGCATTCCTTCTCGACGAGGGCACATTCTGCGTCGGGGAAACCCTCAACCCCAATGCTGGAGCGGTGATCTGATGCCCGAGAACACCGGCCATCCCTACCCCGATCTCGAAGGCAAAGTCGTCCTCGTCACCGGCGCGGCGCAGGGCATGGGCGCGGAGCACGCCCGCCGGCTTGCCGCCTCGGGCGCCACCGTGGCGGTGAACGACCGGGAGGCCTCGGCCGAGCTGTCGGCCCTCGCCGCGGAGCTGTCCGGACTGGCCGTGCCCGGCGACGTGTCGGACCCGGATCAGGTTCGCGCACTGGTGCAACGGGTCGAACTGGAAGTCGGCCCGGTGGACGTCCTGGTCGCCAACCACGCCTTCATGACCATGGGGCCGTTCCTGGAGGCCGACCCCGCGGACTGGTGGAAAGTCATCGACACCAACCTCGGTGGCACCTTCCACCTCGTCCAGGCCGTCCTGCCGGGGATGCGACGTCGCGGAGCCGGACGCATCGTGGTGATCTCCAGCGAGTGGGGTGTCACGGGGTGGCCCGGCGCGACGGCCTACTCGGCTTCGAAGGCCGGCCTGATCTCACTGGTCAAAACGCTGGGCCGCGAACTGGCCCCCGAAGGCATCATCGTCAACGCGGTCGCACCCGGCGTGACCGACACCCCCCAGCTTGAGGTCGATGCCCGAAGCGCCGGGATCTCCCTCGACGAGATGCGGGCCGTCTATGCCGCCGGCATCCCCCTGGGCCGGATCGGCACGTCGCCCGAAATCGCGGCGGCGGTCGCGCTGCTGTGCGATTTCCGACTCTCCGCGATCATCGGCCAGGTGGTGCAGGTCAACGGCGGCTCCACGAGAGGGCGAGCGTGAGCATGCCCCCGATTCCAAATTCTTCACGCCTCCGGGCTGCACAGCACACAGAAGGAAACACGTCATGAACACTCCCGACATCAGCGCCCGAAGCACGCCGGTAGGCCAGGTCGACGGCCAGAAGTCCCCGCGCTACGCCGGCCTGACCACTTTCGCCCGGTTGCCCCGGCGCGAGGATGTGCCGGACTATGACGTGGCGGTCGTCGGCATCCCGTTCGACGCGGGGGTCACCTACCGTCCCGGAGCGCGCTTCGGCCCCTCGGCGATTCGCGAAGCCTCCCGGCTGCTCCGCCCGTACAACCCCGCTCTCGACTCGATGCCCTTCGCGGACGCGCAGGTGGTCGACGCGGGCGACATCGCCTGCAACCCGTTCGACATCGTGGAAGCGCTCGGGGAGATCGAGGCAGGGCTCGCCGAGCTCATGGCGGACGGCCGCCTCGTCCTCGCCCTCGGCGGCGACCACACCGTCGCCCTCCCGGCCCTTCGGGCGGCCCACGCCCAGCACGGTCCGGTCGCCCTGGTGCATTTCGACGCACACCTCGACACGTGGGACACCTACTTCGGAGCGCCGTACACGCACGGCACCCCCTTCCGCCGCGCCTCGGAGGAAGGGCTGATCCGCAAGGACAGGTCGGCCCACGTCGGAATCCGCGGATCGCTCTACGACCCGGCAGATCTCACCGACGATGAGAAAATGGGCTTCACCATCGTGCACTGCCGCGATTTCGACCGCATCGGGGTCGACGGCATCCTCGAGCGGGTCCTTGACCGGGTCGGCGACGCTCCGGTGTATATCTCGATCGACATCGACGTCCTGGACCCGGCATTCGCGCCCGCCACCGGCACGCCGGAAGCCGGGGGCATGACAAGCCGCGAACTCCTCGCGGTGCTCAGGGGGTTCCGCCACAACAAAATCGTCGGCGCCGACATCGTCGAGGTGTCCCCGGCCTACGACCACGCGGCCATCACGGCCGTGGCGGCGGCGAATCTTGCCTATGAGCTGATTACGATCATGTCTGCGCAGAGCCGCGAATGACCGCCGCAGGTCCCATCCGATGGCCGGAAGGGAAGCAGTCGGCAGCGGCGTTCACCTTCGATGTCGATGCCGAGTCGGCCGTGCTCTGGAACGCACCAGGGAACGCCGACCGGATGAGCGTGATGAGCCACCAGGCCTACGGCCCGCTCGTGGGCGTTCCCCGGCTGTTGCGGATGCTCGATCATCATCAGATCCGATCCACCTTCTTCGTCCCCGGGTACACGGCCCACCGGTATCCGGGAATTGTCAGGGACATCGCCAGGGCCGGCCACGAAATCGCCCACCACGGCTACCTGCACGAGCAACCGAGCGCCGTCGATCTCGCCGGCCAGATCGACAACCTCGATCGGGGACTGGACGCCCTGGCCGAGGTGGTCGGCGTGCGGCCGGTTGGCTACCGGGCCCCGATGTGGGATCTGTCCTGGGAGACCCCGGCGCTGCTGGCCGCGCGTGGATTCCTCTACGACTCGAGCCTGATGGATGCGGATGTTCCCTACGAGCTGTCGATCACGCCGGGCTCCGCGGAGTCGATCGTTGAGATTCCCATCCAATGGGCCCTGGACGACTGGGAGCAGTACTGCTTCCTCCCGGACATTTCGGGCAGCGGCCTGATCGAGACGCCGGCCAAGGCCCGCGAACTCTGGACCAGCGAGTTCGAGGGGCTCCACGACGAAGGCGGATGCTGGGTGCTCACGAATCATCCCTTCCTTTCCGGCCGGCCGGGGAGAGCCCGGCAGCTCGGCGAGCTCATGGCCGAGGTCAAGGCCACCCCGGGCGTGTGGGTCGCGTCGCTCGAGGAAATCGCGCAGCACACCCGCGGCCTCGGGCTCGCACCGCGGTCAATCGTCCGGCCGGAAATCTAGCCGCGACTCCCACCGTCGCCGAACCACTCCTTACCGCGCTTCGGCGCCATCCCCACTACAGAAAGACACCGAATATCGTGTATGACACCACCGGCCATGACACCGTCAAACTGACCGCAGGGGCAGGGCTCGACCAGCGCACGGTCGAGCTCGATCGTGCCTTCGTTTTCCACTCCTGGTCGGCGCAGGGCGCCCTCAAGCCGCTCGTCATCGCCGGCGGGCTGGGCTCGCGCGTGTGGGACAACGCCGGTCGCAGCTACCTGGACTTCTCGAGCCAGCTGGTGAACGTCAACATCGGCCACCAGCATCCGGCCGTCGTCAAGGCCATCATCGAAGAGGTCGGGACGCTAGCGACCATCGCGCCGTCGACGGCCAACCTCGCCCGCGGCGAAGCGGCCAAACGGATCGTGGGCCGGGCACCGGCGCGGTTCAACAAGGTCTTTTTCACCAACGGCGGTGCGGATGCGATCGAGAATGCGATCCGGATGGCCCGGTTGCACACCGGCCGCGACAAGGTGCTCTCGACCTACCGTTCGTACCACGGCAACACCGGGTCGGCCATTGTCGCGACCGGCGACTGGCGCCGCATCCCGAACGAATTCGCGCGCGGACACGTGCACTTCTTCGGCCCGTACCTCTACCGCAGCGAATTCTGGGCGACAACGCCGGAGCAGGAAAGCGAACGCGCCCTGCGCCACCTGGAGCGCATGATCCAGAGCGAGGGCCCGACGTCGATTGCTGCCGTGCTGATCGAATCGATCCCGGGCACGGCGGGCGTGCTGGTGCCGCCGCCCGGGTATCTGGCGGGCGTGCGGGCGCTGTGTGACCGGTACGGCATCCTGCTGATCCTGGACGAGGTCATGGCCGGGTTCGGCCGCACCGGGCGCTGGTTCGCCTTCGACGGCTACGACGTCGTGCCCGACCTGATCACCTTCGCCAAGGGCGTCAACTCCGGCTACGTTCCGACGGGCGGCGTGATCATCTCGGACTCGATAGCGCATACCTTCGACACGAGCGTCTTCCCGGGCGGCCTGACCTACAGCGGTCACCCGCTGGCGATGGCGTCCATCGTCGCGGCGCTGGACGCGATGGAGGACGAGGGCATCGTCGAGAACGCGGCCCGGATCGGCCGCGATGTGCTCGCGCCGGGCCTGGCGGATNCCCGCGAGCCGCTCAACGGGGCGGTGATGGGGCGGATCAAGGCCGAGCTGCTCGGCCGTGGCCTGCTGCCCTTCCTCGCGGACAACCGCATCCACGTCGTGCCGCCCTGCGTCGTCACCGACGACGAGGTCGCCGAAGCCCTCGCCGTCTACGACGAGGTGCTCGGCCTCGACCTGCTGGCCTGATCGCCGGCCCCCACAATCCACAACACCGAAAGAATCGAAAGATAACTATGAACGCCATTCCCACTGTCAGCCATTGGATCGATGGAGCTGCCGCCGCCGGTACCTCCACGCGCACCGCGCCGGTCTTCAACCCGGCGACCGGCCAGGTCGCCCGGAACGTGAGCCTGGCCAGCACGGCCGACGTCGACGTCGCGATTGCGTCGGCCCTGGCCGCGTTCCCGGCCTGGCGCGACACCTCGCAGGCGAAGCGCCAGACCATCCTGTTCAACTTCCGTGAGTTGCTCAACGCCCGCAAG
>NZ_SOEZ01000072.1 GCF_004402215.1 Cryobacterium tagatosivorans | reverse complement strand
TCGCCGCATTGCCAGACCGGGCAAATAGCCCACGAGTACGTTCTCGGATTGAGCGACGGCGATCGGCAGGGCGCCGATGGTCGCCGGTTGATCCACGACAAAGAGCACCTGGCCGTGTCGTTTGAGCTGTCCGATCAGCTCTCCAAGTCTCGCTTCCTCGTTCGGGAGGGCCCTATCGAAGAGCTGCTTTCCAGCGCGATCAAGGGCGACCGCGTGGTGCTCACCTTTGCCAACATCAACGCCGATGAAGACCCCTAGGACAAGTCCCGGTCCAGCCCCTATCAGCGATCACCTGATGCCAGTCAAGCCCGGTGACAACACCCCCGGATCATCAACGACTGGGGGCAACAATCATGCCGGGCCCGACAGGCCAACACCCTCACAGAGTCGCACGATCAAGGGCTACAAAGAAGGTAACGGGGGCTGCGGCATCTGCGACGAGTGGATCCCCTGCTCGCGCAGGTAGGCGCTGCCCGTGTTGTTCACGATGGCGGCCTCACAGGCGGCCAAGTGGTCGAGCTTCTGCGCCGGGGTGAACGACCCCCTCGGCGGCGGACCCCCGGATCTGGTTCCGGGGCTGCTGCTACTCAGTCGACTATCGTCGCGGACGGCGATCAAGGAAGGGCTGGACATCGTGATGGCTTCCTGGTTCTCGCCCTACGGCATGCGGCGGACTTGCCATTAGCTGCTGGCCTCACCCAACCTGACACGCAGGGCCTCCGGCATCGATTGAGTGTGGTAGTAACCCAATCGATGCCGGAGGTCCTCATCTTTCTCGCTCACGCCACGCGCACAATCTCCGTGGGAAGAATAGTTAGGTGAGGACGGGCAGCAGCACGATTGAGGCCCAGCCGGCAAGAACGCCGCCGATGACCGGGCCGACGACCGGGACCCAGGAGTAGGCCCAATCGGAGCCGCCCTTGCCCTTGATCGGCAGCAGGAAGTGCGCGATCCGCGGGCCGAGGTCACGGGCCGGGTTGATCGCGTAGCCGGTCGGTCCGCCGAGCGAGGTGCCGATCACGATGACCAGCAGGGCCACCGGCAGGGCGCCGAGGGCCGCGAGGCCGCCCGCCTCGCCCTGGCGACCGCCGCCGAAGGCGAGGACCACGAAGACGAGCACGAAGGTGCCGATGATCTCCGTGACCAGGTTCCAGCCGTAGGAGCGGATCGCCGGGCCGGTCGAGAAGACGCCGAGCTTGCTGGCCGGGCTCGGTTCCTCGTCGAAGTGTTGCTTGTAGGCCAGCCAGACGAAGGTGGCGCCCAGAATGGCGCCCAGCATCTGGGCTCCGATGTAGGTGAACACCGACAGGGCGTTGACCGGCACGCCGGACCCGAATTCGGTGGCACCGGATGCCACCAGGCCGAGGGTGACAGCGGGGTTCAGGTGGGCGCCAGAGTTGTAGGCGACGATCACACCGGCGTAGACCGCGAGGCCCCAGCCGAAGGTGACCATCAGGAAGCCCCCGTTGAAACCCTTGGTCCTGGTTAGCGCGACGTTGGCGACCACGCCGCAGCCGAGGAGGACGAGGAGAGCGGTTCCCACCACTTCCGAGAGAAAGACGACACCGAGATTATCCACATTGACATCCTTTTTTCACAAATTGAAGAGCATTGAAAGCTTCGAACTGAAGACGAGCAAAAGAAGACGGTGCGGCTGTCGACTGGCGGTCAGGAGAGTGTTTGCTCCCAGGTCTCCCCGAAGGGAACCGTGTCGCTGAGCTCAAGCGTGTACCGGCCGGGCGTATGACGGGTCGCCAGGATGCCCGCACACCGCTGGGTCATCGCTACCTGCCGGAGTTCGGCCTCTGCGTTGTCGAGCGCCTGGTGAAGTTGACCAGGGTCGGTCACGAGGACTTCAAAATGCTCGGTGGCTTGGCTACGCATAATAGGCAGCTTCTTTCTTAGGAATCTGGGTCCCCCGATGTGCCAGTTCCTCATCGTTGACGTGTGTGGTGTGCTTTAGATCGGCTACAGCGTGGCGGGATCATCACGAACAAACAGACGACTCCCAGACAAGAAATTGCATGACTGCGGGCTCTGAAGTTGCTGGTGCTCACCCCGGAGGTGGCGTCCCGCGGCTTTAGGTTTGCGCGACGCCACCGTTTATCGGAGGGTTAGATAATGGCGGCGCGGAGTTCCTTAGCTGCCAGGGCGGGATCGGCTGCGCCGTAGATGGCACCGCCGGCGACGGCGACATCGGCGCCGGCACGCTGGACGGCTTCGATCGTGGAGAGGTTCACGCCGCCAGCCACGGAGAACGGAACGCGCGCTTCTTCTCCGGCGCGGAGCAGCCCCCTCAAGTCGTAACCGGGCTGGGCCTGCTCGTCCAGGCCGGCGTGCATCTCTACGAATTTCGCACCCAGCGCGCGGACTTCCTTGGCGCGGGTGACCTTGTCTGCCACGCCGATGAGGTCAACGACGATGCCCTTATTGTGGGCCTTGGCTGCTTTGACGCCGCCGGCAATGGTGGAGTCGTCCGCGGTACCGAGGATGGTGACCAAGTCGGCGCCTGCCTTGAAGGCGATGTCGGCCTCAAGTTCTCCGGCGTCCATGGTCTTCATGTCAGCGAAGACGATCTTGTCCGGGTGCGCCGCCTTAATGGCGGTAACGGCGGAGAGGCCGGCGGCCTTGATCAGGGGGGTGCCGAGCTCAATAATGTCGACGTATTCGGCCACCTGACCGGCCAGTTCGAGGGCATCTTCGACCGTGAGGAGGTCCATAGCTACTTGGAGTTTCATGATGTTGCTTCTTTCTGTAGGTGAACGCGGTTGGTGTGGAAAGTGGAGGCCTCGGCTATTCGAGGTTGGCGTGCCTGAGCCAGAGCTGTTCGGCCGGTTCATCGGTGCTGCCCCACAGCGACTGGAAGAGGGCCTCGGTGACGAGGAACAGTACCTGTTCGAACAGGGACCCGGAGTACTGGCGTGATACGCCGGAGCCGTGGTCGGTCTTCTGAGCGGCGGGAATGATCACCACCGCGTCGGCGAGTCCAGCGAGCGGCGAATCAGGGTTGGTGGTGAACGCGGCAATGCGCGCTCCGGCCTTGGCCGCAGTTTCCGCTGACTTGACCACTCCCGAGGTCGTTCCCGATCCGGAGGCCACTAAGAGCAGGTCGCCGGAACTGATGGCGGGAGTGGTGGTGTCACCGGCGACGTGGACGGTCAGGCCCAGGTGCATCAGCCTCATGGCGGCCATACGCAAGACCAGGCCGCTCCGGCCCGCTCCGGCGACGAACACCCGGCCTGTCTGGCCAAGGTGGGCCGCCAGGGCGGCGACCTCGTGTTCGTCAATCTTGGCCGCGGTGTCCGCGATCTCGTCCCCGACTAGGGACAGATTACGGGCAATGTCACCTGCGGTACTGTGCACGGTACGCATCGCATTTACTGTCGGATTCACGATTTGTCCCCTTCGATTCAGTCATCGGCCTGTAGCGGCCGAACGGATGCTTTCCGCTTGATATCCATCCTCCCGAAGCAAACGGGCAGGGGTAACACTGTTTTCTGACGGTTCTGACTACACTTTCGGATGGGTGTCCGTTTCTCTTCGGTGGGCTCTCCGGATGAGCGCAGCTGCAGGTTGTGGCTCAGCGCGTGAAACCGGGCAAGTCCGGTTGCGGCGTCTGTGCCCAGTAGCTCGCCGTCGGTTTTCGACATTTCCCGACAGCCGGGGCAGGGCTTCATCGCCGGCCGTCCCCTCGCGTGGTTCAGGCGTCCGAGGGCCTCAGGCGGACTTTGACGCTTGTGTTCCCGCGCCGGGACGGATGTTCGCTGCGGATGGAGCTGGCGTTATCGGCCGTCGCCGCTGCCGGTGGATTGAGGCGCAGGGGACGAGGGTAAACCGGCGAGGCGGAGCACCGCTTGCAGTCCGGCAGGGGTCCCGGGCCAGTGTCGCTTGATCGCAGCACTCCCCGCTTCGCGGGTGGCAAAGCGCAGCGCGATCGCGACGACGAGCGCGTCATCGGCATATCCAAGAACCGGGATGAAATCGGGGATGAGATCGATCGGGGAAACCAGGTACACCAGCAGCACGACCAGCCAAACCCGGACGCCGAGAGGCACCGTCCGGTCGGCCGCGAGGCGCTTGAGCAGCCGCGCCACATCCGGGGCGAGGCGCAAGAGATCTCGCAGGGACGCCTTGCCCGGGTGTTTGCGTTGCTCTTGCCAGAGCACGAGCACCAAGATCAACCAGATCACGACGAGGCCCAGAAGGATGCTGAGGAGAATCTGCCACCATTCAGTCATAGCTACTCCGGGCCCGGTCGGAAGATGTGAATGACTTCCCGAACGGCGTAGTAAACGATGACGAAACCGGCCACCCGATCCGCCCACCACCACCCCAACACCAGGTTCAAGACGATGCCCGTGAGCATACCGGGCGAGGCGTGGTGTCCCGTGATCATCGCCACCATCGACTCAACCAGCAGGTAAGCCGGCAGCAGAACGAAGGCGATACCGATCAGTTGCAAGGCTCGCCGCTGCCGAGCCTCACCCGTCTCGGACAGCTCCCACAACACGACTCTCGACGCGCCGATCTCGATGAAGCTGTCCAATCCGGCCATCCCCGGCGCACGGCTCAGCACATCGGGTGAAGTCATAAACCAATTCTCGCGGTTACGCCCGGGGGAGCGGTGGGGATTTGACCAGGCGAACCAGGCCGCACGTGGGACACAGCCAGAACGGGTGTGCCGGCAAGCCTCCGATCGCCATCGGGACAATCCTTTGCTGAAAGTTCGGGGGAGTGCCCCACTGGTCCGGTTGCGTGCAGGTCGGAGCGCAATGCGGCCCGCGTCGTCGTCGAGGAAGATCACAGCGTGTTCATGCTTCTCATACGCGCCACCGATCGACGGCGCAGGCAGGAGACTCAGTGAATCCTCCCAACGGCAACTTCCTTCCGGCGAAGTCCCGCGGTCCTGCGCCGGCTGCTTGAAGACTGGCCTACGTCTTCGGGGCGTAGATGCTCGACGCGGACGCGCAGAAACTGGGCGAGGCTCAGCCTCCGGGCCTCATCGTCGCCTACACCTGGCGCTTTGGACAAGGACAAGTCGATCTCGGGTTGCATCGGCATAGTCGTTCCGGCTTTCCGCAGTATCTCCAAGCCTCTAGATCGGCTCGGTCAAACTAGGCCGCGGCGAAGGTGCCGGGACGGGAGGTGGTGAACCAGATCAACACCCGCAACACAGAAATGAACTCTTCTGTGGACGTGCGATGAAAGAGACGATCTCCGTTCACCCGATGGTAACGGGGTGACGGCGCATAATGCTCCTCCCAATCCAACATCGCGGAAACCGAAACGAGTTCATCGTCAGCAGAACCACCGTGGATGACCTTGCGCGGCAGTCGGTGCATCCGGAGGCGCGTGGTGCGCCATATGAGAGGCCACGACGAAAGGAGCTCTCGGCCACCTCAAAGACGAGGAAGCCGCGAAAGCCGTGTTTGACGTCTACAGCGCCCTCGCCGTGATGGTCTACCTGCTCTCAGATCCATCGTCCCAGACAGCGGCTGGCACACCCGTGTGGTAGAGCTCCTGGGCTCCTTTCTCGACTCGGATTGTGTCACGACAGAGTCAATGGGCGTCCCACGCGCCTGGGCGGCTCTCGAACTCTGGCGCTCGTCGAAGCCGGCATGCCCGGGCTCTCCGACGCGATGAGGCCGCGGAAGTTCCTGCCCTGGCTGGCTCTCGGCCGGGGAGGTATCAGGGGAGCCCTATTCTGCAATTCCTGCAATAGATGCATTACTTCCTGACTCAATAGTCAGTAGGGCCGGCATGACTTCGCGTTCGAAGAGCTCGATCCCAGAGCGGTCGTAGGCCGCCTCGGGGAAGTAGTGGATGGCGTAGCCGAGGCCTCGGGCCTTCATCGCGGCCAGGCGCTCCACGATCTGCTCCGGCGTGCCGACGCAGAGCGCCTTGCCGCCGCGGTACTCGGCCATGAAGCTTTCCGCGCCGGCGGCGCCCAGGTACGGCGTGACGCGGGCCTCGATGGCGTCGAGGCGCTCGGCCACCTCGGCCTCGTCCCGTCCGATGACCGTGTTGTAGTTCGCCGACCGGGTGATCGCGCCGAAGTCCGTGCCCACGGCGGCGCAGTGCTCCTCGAGCAGCCGGCTCTTGTGCGTGAAGCCCTCGGGGGAGCCGTCGAAGTTCGTGTAATTCGCGTACTGGGCGGCGATGCGCAGGGTGACCTTCTCGCCGCCGCCGGCGATCCAGATCGGGATGCCGCCTTCCTGCAGGGGCAGCGGCCGAACGATGGCGCCGTCAACCTGGTAGTGCTCGCCATCGAGGGTGGCCGTGCCGGTCGTCCAGGCCTGGCGCATGATCTGCACGCCCTCGTCCAGGCGGGCGAGCCGCTCGCCGGCGCGCGGGAAGCCGTAGCCGTAGGCCCGCCACTCGTGCTCGTACCAACCGGCGCCGATCCCCATCTCGACGCGGCCGCCGGAGATGATGTCGATGGTCGAGGCGACCTTGGCCAGGTAGGCCGGGTTGCGGTAGCTCATGCAGGTGCACATCTGGCCGAGACGGATGCGCGTCGTGGTCGCCGCGAACGCGGACATGAGCGTCCACGCCTCGTGGGTGGCTTCCTCGCTCGGCACCGGGACGGTGTGGAAGTGGTCGTACACCCAGATGGACTCCCAGGCGCCCGCGTCGGCGTGCGCGGCCAGGCCGCTCATCGCGGCCCACTGCTCCGCGGGGTCGATCCCGACGAGGTCGTGACGCCAGCCCTGGGGTACAAACAGTCCGAATCGCATCCACCGAGCCTATGCTGCGGCCGGCGACGCGCCGGACGCGCCCGCCCGCCGCGCCCGTCCTACGAGTGCTTCGAGCCGGTCCTCCCGGGGTCGACCAGCGTGGCCGCGAAGTCGGGCACCGGGCGGGTCTGCTCCCGCGGTGGGCGTTCGTAATCCGATGCCGGGGGCCGGGGCGGGATGGTGACCGTCGGCGGCTCGAGGTGTTCGTAGGGCACGATCGACAGCAGGTGGCTGATCATGTTCAGGCGCGCGGCGAGCTTGTCTTCGCTTTCCACCACCCACCACGGCGCCTCCGGGATGTCGGTGTGCACGAACATCTCGTCCTTGGCCTTGGAGTAGTCGACCCACTTGGTTATCGAGAGCAGGTCGGTCTCGGAGAGCTTCCACCGGCGCATCGGATCCTTCAGCCGGGAGCGGAACCTGGCCTCCTGCTCGTGGTCGGACACGGAGAACCAGTACTTGACCAGCAGGATGCCGTCTTCCACGAGCATCCGCTCGAACAGCGGTGCCTGGTGCAGGAAGCGGCGGTATTCGTCGGCCGTGCAGTAGCCCATCACCCGTTCGACGCCGGCGCGGTTGTACCAGGACCGGTCCATCAGCACGATCTCGCCCGCCGCGGGCAGGTGCTCGATGTAGCGCTGGAAGTACCACTGGCCGCGCTCGCGGTCGGTCGGCATCGGGAGGGCCATGATCCGGGCGATGCGCGGGTTGAGGTACTCGGTGACGCGTTTGATCGCCGAACCCTTGCCGGCGGCGTCCCGTCCCTCGAAGATCACGACAATGCGCGCGCCCGAGGCGCGGACCCATTCCTGCATGGCGACGAGCTCGGTCTGCAGTCGGCGCAGCTCGGCGGAGTAGACCGCCTTGCGGAGCCTCGGGGGCCTCGGCTTCTTGGGTGACATGGTCGGCCTCCTCGTCCTCGCCGCAATCATGGCATGCCCGGTCGCGGCGGGGGGCGGATCTCTTGCGATGATGGACCCATGAGTCGAACCGTTTCCGGAGCCCACGTCCTGATCACCGGCGCAGCCATGGGCATGGGCCGCCTGTACGCCGAGCGCGCCGTGGCCGAGGGGGCGAAGTCCGTGATCCTCTGGGACCGGGACGCGGCGGCCCTGACCTCGACGGCATCCGTGCTGTCCGGGCGCGCCGGGGAGGGCACCCAGATCGCCAGCTACGTGGTCGACATCGCCGACCTGGGCGCCATCGCGCAGACCGCGCAGCGCGTGCGCACCGAGGTGGGCGACCCCGACATCGTGATCAACAACGCCGGGATCGTGCGCGGTTCCTACTTCTGGGAGCACGACAACGGCGACGACACCCGCCAGACCATGCAGATCAACGCCCTCGCGCCGATGTACATCACCCGCGAATTCCTGCCCGCGATGATGGCGAACTCCTACCGGGAGGCCCGGGTCGTGAACATCGCCTCGGCCGCCGGCATGCTGTCGAACCCGAGGATGAGCGTCTACGCGGCCTCGAAGGCGGCGCTGATCGGCTGGAGCGACTCGCTCCGCCTCGAGCTGGTGCAGCAGGACTTCGGCAACGTCAAGGTCACCACGGTGTCCCCGAGCTACATCTCGACCGGGATGTTCGAGGGCGCCCGCGGGCCCCTCCTCACCCCCCTGATGACCCCGGAGTATGTCGTGGAGCGAGTCTGGCGCGCGATGCTCGCCGGGAAGGCCTCGCTGACGATGCCGTGGACCGTCGGGCTCTCCCAGGTGCTCAAGGGTGTGCTTCCCCTGCCCGTCTGGGATGCCGTCGCCGGCCGGGTCTTTGGCGTGTACGGCTCGATGGACAAGTGGGTCGGTCGGGGCTAGCCGCCCGATTCGAGCCGCGCGGGCGCCGCTGCCCTCGCTAGGGGCGGGTGTGCCGGGCCAACCGCTCGGTGAGGCCGAGCCGGACCGTCGGCCACTCGCCGTCGATGATCGAGAAGACGACGGTGTCGCGCAGGGTCCCGTCCCGCCCGAGCTGGTGATTGCGCAGCACCCCGTCCTGCCTGGCGCCGAGGGCGGCGATCGCGGCGCGGGACTGCCGGTTGTGCCAGTGCGTGCGGAACTCGACCGCGATGCAGCCGAGCGTCTCGAACGCGTGCGTGAGCAGCAGCAGCTTCGCTTCCGTGTTGGCGCCGGTGCGCTGGGCGCTCGGGGCCAGCCAGGTGGAGCCGATTTCCAGGCGGCGGTGCTGCGGGGTGATGTTCATGAACGTGGTCATTCCCACGACAGACCCGCGCGCGGTGTCCCGGATCGCCCAGGGCAGCATCTGCCCGGACGCGAACAGCGCCAGCCGCCGCCGCACCTCGCCCGGCATCTCCTCGGGCGAGGGGATGCCGGTGTACCAGGCGCGCCACAGCTCGCCCTCGACGACGGCGACCTTCAGGTCCTCGACGTGATCGGCCGACAGCGGCTCCAGGGTGACCCGGTCCCCGGCGAGTGTGGGCAGCGTGGTGAAGTCCATGCCTCAACGGTAGACCGCGAGGAGACCTCGGCCGGGACGTGCTCTCAGACGTTCTGCCAGAGCCCCATCAGGTTGCCTTCGCTGTCCTTGAAGTAGGCCACAAAGCCCATCCGGCCGACTTCCTGTTTGGGGAGCACGGTCGACCCGCCCAGGGTTCCCACCTTCTCCAACGTCGCATCGATGTCCGCCACGTCGATCGTCACGACCGGGTTCGGCCGCTCCGCGTCCCGTTTGAACATTCCGCCGTTGATCGACCCGGCCTCCACCGGCATCCCCTGCTCGTCCGTCGGCGTGGGGGACAGCATCAGGTATTCCATGCCCGGCATCGGGCTGATCTCCCAGCCGAACGCCGAGCGGTAGAAGTCCGTCGCCCGGTCAAAGTCCTCTGCCGGGACCTCGAAGTGCACAACCCGTCCGCTCATCGCGACCACCCTTGCTTCTTGATCGGCGTGGAAGGCCCACGTCACGCAGCGGATAGTACTTCGATCCCCGGCATCCGTCACGGTTGGATCGCCCTGGGCGCGGGCTCAGCGCACACCCAGCGGGGACTGGGATCGTGGGGGTGCACGACGACGCACAAGGAGCACACCATGGGATTCCTCGATCGCCTCCTGGGCCGCGACGAGCCGCAGCCGGGCCGAAAGTATGCACCGCCCGCGGCGCCGCGCCGCGAGACCGCGCCCCAGCGCACCGATGACGAGATCGCCGTCGAGCGCTACCAGTACCTTCTCCGCACGGCACCGCCCGAGACGATCGAACAGGTGCACACGGAGGCCTTCTCGAAGCTCACGCAGGAGCAGCGCGACCTTCTCTTCCGGCAGCTGAGCGAAAACGCCGCCCCGAGCGAGCGCCCCGCGGACGCCGAGCCGGCAACGCTGGCCAAGGCCGCGACGCGGGCGGAACTGCAGCAGCCCGGCACCCTCGCCCGCAGCTTCGGCGGCCAGGGCGGGATGAGCTTCGGCGGCATGGTCGGCAGCTCCATGCTCGGGACCATCGCCGGCTACGTCATCGGGTCGGCGATCGTCAGCGCGTTCATGCCGATGGATGCCGGTGCCGACGCCGGGTCCGGATCCGACTCCGGCGGCGATGCCGGCGGCGCTGACGCGTCCGGGGCGGATGCCTCGGCGGGCGATTCGGGCGGCGGCGGCGACTTTGGCGGCGGGGACTTCGGTGGCGGCGGCGACTTCGGCGGTGACTTCGGGTTCTGACCCTCGCCCGCGCGGAGGGGAGCTGTCGCGAAAACCGGATGCGCGGGGTTCAGACCGCACGTTTTCTCCGGTCTGCGGTGCGCGCGGCGCGGAACCTCCGGTTGTGGCGCTCGGCCGGGCCATCCGCGCGTCGTACCGGCGGTTCAGGACGTGCGCAGCGGGACGCCGACGTCCTTGCCGCCCTCCTGCGTCAGCCGGCTGCTGACCTGCACGACGCTCGGCGCGGGAACGAACCCGCCCGCGAACAACGCTTCGCCCTGGCGGAACCGGGAGGACTGGGACATCAGCGCGGCCGGCGCGAACCCGAAGACGGCCCCCAGCTCCGCCAGGTCCAGCGGTGAGCTCATCTTCATCAGGGCGAGGTTGTCGCACTGCGAAATAATGCTCGGGTGGATCTTGGACGGGCGCTGGGTGGACAGCAGCAGCCACAGCCCGAACTTGCGCCCCTCGGCGGCAATGCGGATGATCTGCTCGCGAACCGCCTCCTGCAGCGGGCCGCCCGGGTCGGGCGAACACAGGTTGTGGGCCTCGTCGATCACGATCAGCACGGGGCGGCGTTCCTCCCGGCGAGCCCAGAGGTGCTCCAGAACGGACAGCGCGACGACGAGGGGTTCCTCGGCGAACTGGAATCCGCCCAGGTCCAGGACGGTCGCGGTCGGCCGGGTTTCGATGATGTCGGTGGCCGCGGTCTCCTCCCCGGCCCAGATCTGCCAGTCGAGGAGCCCCAGGTTCTCGATGCGCAGGGCCAGGGCGTGGTGCGCGGGATCGGGTGAATCCCGGAGCGCGGACAGGAGCACCGTCGCATCGAGGTGGGCGAACCTGTCCTCGAGGTGCAGCAGGCTGTTGTACTCCTGCCGGTCGACCAGGGGGTCGAGCCGCAGCATGGCCGCCTTGAGGTGCAGCGGGAGGGCGGTGAACCGCGCCCGCAGGTGGCCGGGCAGTCCGGGGGCGACGGGGCCGGCTCCGGGGCGGAGAACGCGAATGTCCCGTCCGCGCAGGCGGTCGGCATCCTCGCTCGAAGCATCGGAGCGCACGTCGGGCAGCCGGACGAAGTCTCCGTTGGGATCGAAAATGACCAGCGGCAGGTCGGTGTGGGCAAGGAGCTGCTCGAGCACGACTCCGAGCGCGTAGGTTTTTCCCGATCCGCTCTGCCCGCACCAGAACGTGTGGCGATTGAAGCGATGCGGCAGCAGTCGCGCCGGCACGTCGGGGTTGGTGGCCAGGGAACCGACCGCCAGGGTCGCGCCCGTCGCGTGGTGGAGGAGTTCGATCGTGTCCTCCCCGGCCGGGGCGACCTCGGCGGACCGGAACGGCGACGAGGCCAGCGGGTCCAGCCGGCCGTCCGGGGCGATGACGCCGAGAATCCGGCCGGTGGCTGCCGCCCGCCCGGTGGGACCGTCGGTGTGCGACTCCACCTGGCCGAGGGCGGTTCGCCCGCCCGCCTGCCGGAAGATCACGAAGCTGCCGGGAGGGAACACCTCGTCTGGCGGGAGCTTGAAACGGAAGGAGCGGCCCTCGGCCGACACCCCAGTGCGGTTCGCTTCGTCTTCGGATGACGTGGCCATGCTGCATGCTAGTGCCGCCCCAGGGCGACGGGAAGGGCCCTCGGCCAGAGCCGCGGTCAGCCGGCCTCGGGCTCGTCCGTGCCTGTCCGCACCCGGAGGATCGTCTCCCAAGCGGCGACGGTGACGAGCACGGCCGTGGTCATCGCCCCGAGGAGGAGCGGCGACACCTGGAACGCGAACGCGAAGACCACCAGGAGTGCCGCCACGCCGGTTAGGTGCGAGACGAGCAGCTCCCGGGCGACGACCCGGCGGAACAGCAGGAGCCCGACGAGGTAGAGCAGCGGCCCGCCGACGATGGTGACGGCCGTGGACAGGCTCATTGCGGCATCCGGATGCTCCAGCACCTCCTTGTCGGCGACGGAGACCAGCACGATCCCGGCGATGAGCACCGCGTGCACGTAGGTGTAGGCGAGGCGGGCGATCCGGCCGGGGGCCTCGGCCGACGCGATGGCCCGGCTCCCGGCGCGCTCGCCGTGGTCGAAGTAGAGCCACCACATGGCTACCCCGCTGACGAAGGCGAGGAGCATCCCGAGCACGCCGGCGACGGAGATGGACTGGGCGACGAACGCGAATCCCGTGACCAGGAACGACTCGCCGAGGGCGATGATCACGAACAGCGCGCTGCGTTCGGCGATGTGGGGACCGGAGAGGTCCCAGTCGTCGACGGCGGCCTTTCCCATGCCGGGCACCCGGAAGGCCAGGCTCGCGGACAGGTATTCGATGGCGATGGCGAGGATCCAGAGCGGGAGCCTGAACCCGAGGGGGAGCAGGGCGCCGAGGATCCACAAGACGGCCGCGACCGAGAGCCAGACGAGCATCCGCACGAAGGTGCGGTGCAGGGCGCGGTCGTGCCGGGCCAGGGCGAGCACCATGAACGCCGTCCGCCCGAGCTGCAGGCTCACATAGGCGATCGCGAACACCAGGCCGCGGTCGCCGAACGACTCGTAGATGGAGGTGCTCATCACGAGCCCCACCAGCGCGAGGCCGATGATCACGCCCCGGACGGGCAGCCGCACCGGGTCCAGCCAGTTGGTCACCCACGTCGTGTAGATCCAGACCCACCAGAACGCGAGCACCAGGATGGCGGACTCGAGGGCACCGACCCAGGACTGGTTCTCGTAGAGGTACCGGGACAGCTGGGTGAGGGCGAGGATGAAGATCAGGTCGAAGAACAGCTCGATGTAGGTGACGCGGTCAGCGCGCTCCGCGTCGGCGGGCCTGAGCAGGTTGCGGCGGAACCCGAGGCGGGCGGTGTCGGGCACGGTTTTCGTCGGGCTGCTCACGCCCCCCATTCTGCCGCCTCCCCGCCCTCCCCGCCCCCGCCCTCCCAGCCCTCCCCGCGAATCCGCAGTCGTGCGCGTTATGCGGCCCGTTTGAGGCGCACAACTGCGGTTTCGCGGGAGGCAGGGGCCCTTGACGCCGGTTCGGGTGCGGTGGAGGCTGGCCGCAAACCGAGTGAGAGGAAAAACAGTCATGCCCGTCGTTGAGGAAAGCGTCTTCATCGCCCGTTCTCCCCAGGAGGTCTTCGATTTCATCACCGATCCCGCAAAGATCCCGGTGTGGGATGCGTCCGTCGTGGCGGCCGAGCAGGTCGGAACCGGCCCCATCGGGCCCGGAACGCGCACCCGAGGCACGAGCAAGATCATGGGCAGGCACTTCGACTGGGTCACCGAAGCGACGCAGTTCGAGCCGCCGACCCGCTCCGTGCTCACGTCCGTCGAAGGTCCGCTCACCTTCACCGTCACCAGCGTCCTCGAACCGGCCGAGGGGGGCACGAGGCTGACCTACCGGATCGACGCGGACGCGGGGCTCGGCGGCGTCTTCGGGCGGCTGGCGGACCCCTTCATCGAGAAGGCCCAGGCGCGGACCGTGCGAGCGAACCTCGAGACCCTCGCCGAGCTCCTCGCCGAGCACCCCGGCGGGTGATCTGCCCAACCGGGAGGGGGATCAGCGGGGCGTGTCGACCCGGTAGGTTTCCACCGGCGGCGACCCGCGGCGATCAGGCCGGCCAGGGCTCACAGGCCCTTTTCGGTCAGCCAATCGAGGAGGACCTGCTCGAACTCCGCCGGGAGCTCCACGCTCGGCAGGTGCGCGGCGTCGCGGAAGGTCACCCCGCGCGCGTTCGGGAGGGCGGAGAGCAGGTACTCGTACTGCGCGAGCACCGGGGTGATGTCGAACGCGCCGACCGTGACGAGCGCCGGCACCTCGATGTCGACCAACCGATCGAAGGCGGGCGGATCGAGGGGGACGGGGACGGGGCATTCCTCCGCGTGCACGACGTTGACCCGGTTGAGTTCGTAGGCGAGGGAGACGAACTCCGGGTCGAGGTCCTCCTCCCGACGCAGGGGCCCGATCGCCCACAGGGCAACCTCGAGCCGGGCCAGACGGTGCCAGTCCTTCGCCTCGAACGCCGCGTCGATCAGGTCGAAGGTCGCGTCCTCGACGTCGGTGAGCTCGACCTCGGGGAATCCGCTCGGGCCGGAGCCGATCGTGACCAGGCCCCTCACGCGCTCCGGGGTCTCCGCGGCGACGTCGATCGCGATCGAGCCGCCGCGCGAGCATCCGACGAGGGTCGCCGCGGCAATGCCGAGGTGGTCGAGCACGGCCCGGGCGTCGGCGCGATTGGAGAACTCGACGTCCTCCGCCACGGTCTGGCCGAAACCACGGGCATCGAAGCGGATGACGAAGTGGTCGGAGGCCAGCGCGTCGACCTGGGGGTCCCACATCCGGAGGTTCGCGATCCCCGCGTGCAGCAGCAACAGCGCCGGCGCGGACACGTGCCCCGCGGTTTCGTAGTAGAGCGCTGCGCCGGGGACGTCGATGTGAGGCATGGTCTGAGGGTAAGCGCGCGGCCCGGCCCGCCACAAGGAATCGCCCGGAGAAGATCGCCCCTAGACTGCGGGTAATGGGTGGAGTGCTGATCGGGTTCGCGATCATCGGGTTCGTGATCCTGGTCGGCTATGTGGTCGAGCGGGTCGGGATTGCCGGCGAGGGCGCGGGCCGCGTGCTGAACCGGCTCACCTTCTTCGTGGCCACCCCCGCCCTGCTCTTCACGATCCTCGTGCACGCCGACGTGCGGGTCTTCGTCTCCCCGTTCCTGGCGACCGTGCTCTGCAGCGTCCTGCTCGGCGCCGCGCTGTACGTGGCGGTCTCGCTGGCCTCCTTCCGCACCCCGGTCGCCGAGACGACGCTCGGGGCCACATCGGCGACCTACGTCAACGCCAACAACATCGGCCTGCCGGTCGCCGTCTACGTGCTCGGCAGCGCCCAGTATGTCGCCCCGGTGCTCCTGCTCCAGCTGCTCGTGCTCGCCCCGCTCACCCTGACCATCCTCGACATGTCCACCCGCGGCCGGGTGTCGCTGCGGTCGATCCTCACCCAGCCGTTGCGGAACCCGATGATCATCGCCTCGGCCGTCGCCGTGCTGATCGCCACCCTCGGCATCACGGTCCCCAAGCCGATCCTGGCCCCGCTGGAAATCCTCGGCGGCGCGGCGATCCCGATGGTGCTGCTCGCCTTCGGGATGTCGCTGCACGGCCAGCGCCTGCTGAAGGCCGGAACGGGGCGCAAGCGGGTCGCCGTCGCCTCCCTGATCAAGGTCGGTGTGATGCCGGTCATCGCCTACCTCGCGGGCCGCTACGTCTTCGGCGTCGCCGGAACCGAGCTGTTCGCCGTGGTGACGGTGGCGGCGCTGCCGACCGCCCAGAACATCTACAACTTCTCCGCCCGGTACGACCGCGCGACCGTGGTCACCCGGGACACGGTGCTGGTCACGACGATCGCCTCGCTCCCGTCGCTCCTGCTGATCGCCGCCCTGCTCGCCTGACCCCCGCTCCCACCCCCGCGAAACCGCAGTTGTGCGCCTTAAACGGGCCGGATAACACGCACAACTGCGGTTGCGCGGGGGGGCGTGGGGCGGGTTAGAAGATCATCGGGCGGTCGTCGTCCTCGCCCTCGAGGGCGAGCTCGACGGCGACCGGAACGTGGTCGCTCGGGGCGTCGCCCTTGCGCTCGTTGCGGTGGATGCTCGCCCCGGTGACCAGGTCGGCGAACGCCGGCGAGCCGAGGATGAAGTCGATCCGCATGCCCTCGTTGCGCGGGAACGCGAGCTGCTTGTAGTCCCAGTACGTGAACGCCCCCTCCGGCACGAGCGGGCGCACCACGTCGGTGAACCCCGCGGCCTCGAAGGCGTGGAAGGCCTCGCGCTCGGGCGGCGAGATGTGGGTGGACAGGCCGGGGATGAGCCCGGGGACGTTCTGGTCGGAGTCCAGCGGCGCGACGTTCCAGTCGCCCATCAGCGCGATGGCCAGCTGCGGGTCGGCGGCGAGTTCGGCGGCGGCATGCTCCCGGAGGCGGGCGAGCCAGTCGAGCTTGTAGGCGTAGTGCGGGTCGTCCAGGGTGCGCCCGTTCGGCACGTACAGGCTCCACAGTCGCAGGTCGTTCACGGTCACGCCCATCGCGCGCGCCTCCTGCGGCAGGCCGGGGCCCTCCTCGCCCTTCAGGAAGCCGGGCATCCCGGGGAAGCTGGTGGCGACATCCGTCATCGGTTCGCGGCTGGCGAAGGCGACGCCGTTCCACTGGCTGAACCCGTGGATGGCGAGCTCATAGCCGGCCTCCTCGAAGGCCTGCGCCGGGAACTGCTCTGGCTTGCACTTGATCTCCTGCATGGCGAGCACGTCGATGTCCTCGCGCACCATCCAGTCGACGACGCGGGCCGAGCGGGCACGAATGGAGTTGACGTTCCAGGTGGCGATGCGCATGGTTCCAGCCTATTTGCTGACGGCGCGGCGGGCTTTCGCTGGAACCGCCGCGGCGAGCGGCCCCGGTGCGGTCGCCGTGCGGGAGAATGAGGACAATGACTGACACCGGCGCCAAGATCGACGGCCTGCGCGCCCGCAAGCGCGAGGCCACTCGATCGACGATCGAGAAATACGCCATCGCCCTGGCCCTCGAGCACGGCTACGACCATGTCACCGTCGACATGATCTGCGAGGCGGCGATGGTGTCGCAGCGCACGTTCTTCAACTACTTCGGCTCGAAGGAGCGGGTGATCCTCGGCCCGACCCCGTCCATGACGACGGATGCCGAGGTGGCGCGCTTCGTCCGGGCCCGAGGCCCGGACGTGGTGTTCGACCTCGTCGCGTCCATTTCCGCCGCGCTGATCGACGACCCGGCCGACCAGGAACTGATGCGGTCGCGGTTCCTGTTGATCACGAACACGCCGGAGCTGATGGCGCGGCAGATGGAGTGGGTCACCGCGCAGGAGGAGCGGCTCGTCGCCCTCGTGCTCGAGCGGTTTCGCGCCGAAGGACGGTCCGAGCAGGCGACCCCCGACCTCGCCGACGAGGCCCGCATGGTCGTTGCCCTGGCCCTCAGCGTGCTCCGGTTCGCCCTGCTGAAACTCTTCGGCGAGCCCACCACCGAGTCGCCCGAAGCGATCCTCCGGCACTCGGCCGACCTCGTCGCGCGAATCACTCGCGGGCCGCGGCCTTAGCCGACGACGGAGACGGACAACACGCGACGGACTGGCAGGATGACTCCATGACGGATTTGCAGGTCGGCTACGCGGCGATGCTCGAACAGTTCGCGCCCGCGGAGGCGGTGGCCCTGTCCGCATACGCCGAGGAGCACGGGTTCAGCGGCGTGATGGCGGCCGATCACTTCCAGCCGTGGGTGCCCGCGCAGGGGCAGTCCTCGTTCGTCTGGAGCGTGCTCGCGGCCATCGGTGAGCGCACGAAGGGGGACCTCGGACCCGGCGTCACCGCGCCGACGTTCCGCTGGCATCCGGCCATGGTCGCCCAGGCCTCGGCCACCCTCGCGTCGATGTACCCCGGCCGGCACTGGCTCGGGCTCGGCTCCGGAGAGGCGCTGAACGAGCACATCGTCGGCCAGTACTGGCCAGAGGCCCCCGAACGCATCAACCGGATGTTCGAGGCCATCGAGATCATCTCGAAGCTGTTCACCGCGTCGATCGCCGGCAAGGACGTCAAGCACTCCGGCCAGTTCTACAAGCTCGAGTCGACGCGCCTGTGGACGATGCCCGCGGTTGCCCCGGAGATCCTCGTCGCCACCGCCGGCCCGGTCACTGCCAAGCGCGCCGGACGGCACGCCGACGGCCTGATCACCGTCGGCGCCCCGCTGGAGAAGATCTCGATGCTCTTCGGCAAGTTCGACGAGGGTGCCAGGGACGGCGGCAAGGACCCGTCGACGATGCCCAGGGTGCTCCAGCTGCACCTGAGCTGGGCCGAGACCGACGAGGAAGCCATGCGCAACGCCATGGTGGAGTGGCCCAACGGCGGGATGAAGTTCCCGAAGGGCGACATCCGTTCGCCGTTCGAATTCGAGCAGATCGCCAGGCTCGTGCGGCCAGAGGACTTCGAGGGCCGGATGATCATTTCGGCCGATCCGGACGACCACCGCGCCTACATCCAGCGGTTCGTCGACCTCGGCTTCGACCGCATCTACCTGCACAACGTGGGTCGGAACCAGCGCCAGTGGATTGACGTGTTCGGCCGCGACGTGCTGCCGAAACTCGCCCGCTAGTGATGGACGCCCCAGCCCGGCTGCCTGGCCCGCCCCGGCCCGCAGCCCCCGAACTTCGGGTATTCGCGCCCGACGGCATCGGAGAGATCGCGGCCGGCGACGACCTCACGGCGATCATCCTGGCAGCGACCGCGGCATTCCTGGTCGACGGCGACATCCTCGCCGTGACGAGCAAGATCGTGTCCAAGGCGGAGGGGCGGCAGGTGGCCGCGTCCGACCGCGAGCAGGCGATCACCGACGAAACCGTGCGCGTGGTCGCCACCCGGGAGCATCCGGGCGGGGTGACCCGCATCGTCGAGAACCGGCAGGGGCTCGTGCTCGCCGCGGCCGGGGTCGACGCGAGCAACACGCCCGACGGCACGGTGCTGCTGCTGCCGCTCCACCCGGATGCGTCGGCGCGCGCTCTCTGCGCGGCCCTGCGCGAGCGCACCGGGCTGCGGCTCGGTGTGGTGATCACCGACACGGTCGGCCGGCCCTGGCGGGAGGGGCAGACCGACATCGCGATCGGCGCGGCCGGGCTCGCCGTGCTCGACGACCTCCGCGGCACGGCCGATTCCTCCGGCAAGCGACTCGACGCCACGATGGCCGCCGTCGCCGACGAGGTCGCCGGGGCGGCCGACCTGGTCAAGGGCAAGACGAGCGGCAACCCGGTGGCCGTGGTGCGCGGGCTCGCCCGCCTGGTGGGCGAACTCGACGAGGCCGACGCCCTCGGGGCCGCCCGGCTGCTGCGCCCGAGCGACCAGGACATGTTCCGGCTCGGTTCGGCGGAGGCGTACGCCGAGGGATTCGCGGCCGGGAGGGCTGCCGCGGCCGCGGATGCTGACGCAGACGACGCAGCGGAAGCTCTGGGTCATGGCGCCGCAGTCGCCGGCGCCGCAGGGGACAACCCCGCGTGAACTGGGTGGCCGTCGTCCCGGTGAAGGGCACCCCGGAGGCCAAGAGCCGCCTCGGCGACCTGCCCGACCGCGGCGGGCTGGCGGACGCCTTCGCGCTCGACACGGTCGCAGCCCTGCTGGAATCGCCGCTGATCAGGGAGGTTTTCGTGGTGACCGCCGACGGCGCGCTCGCGACCCGACTGGCCGGACTCGGCGCGGTCATCGTGCCCGAGCTGCGGCGTGACCCGACCGACCCGCTCAACGCCGCCATCCGGCAGGGGGTGGATGCCGCGCGCGCGGCCCGGCCGGAGTGCGGGATCGCCGTGCTGACGGGCGACCTGCCCGCGCTCACCGCGTCCGACGTGCAGGCCGCGCTGGGCCTCGCGGCCGAGCATCCGCTCTCGATGGTCGCCGACGAGGAGGGGACGGGGACCACGGCGCTGCTCGCGCTCGGCGGGGTGCCGTTCAGCCCGCGCTTCGGCGTCGGCTCCCGAGCGGCCCATCAGGCGGCCGGGCATGTCCCGCTCGGGCTGCCGCCGACCGCCTCGATCCGCCGGGACGTCGACACGGTCGACAACCTCGCCGAGGCGCTGCACCACGGGGTCGGCGTGCACACGAGCGCCCTCGTCGCCAGCGCCTCGGGTGCGCCGGGACTCCCCGCCGGGCCCCAGCGCTGACAGCCGCCCGCCTTCATGGTTCAGTTGCGGGAAAAGTACCTTCGTCCGCGCGGGGAAGGTACTTTGTCCGCAAGTCAGCCCGTCGCGGCGGCGATGGTGAGCACCTCGGCGGCGATGGCGGCCGACGTCGGCACGTCGCGCATCCAGAGCGGCACGGCGGCCGAGCGGATGCCGGCGGCCGCCAGGGCGGGCACGGCGGCGGCATCCGTGTCGTCCACCAGCCAGGCGTCGAGCAGGCCGCCGTTCGAGCGCGACCCGTAGTGCAGGCCGACCGCCTCGGCCGAGGTCTTGACTCCGATCGTGCTCAGGCAGGCGTCCGCCATGCCGCGCACCGCGGCGCCGGCGATGATCGGGGACACCCCGACCACCCGCGCCGCGGTGCCGCGCAGCGCGTCGCCGAGGCCCGGAACCGCCACGATCGTGCCGATCGACACGACCGGGTTCGACGGCGGCAGGATGACCAGGTCCGCGCCGGTGATCGCCTCGATCACGCCGGGGGCCGGGACCGCGGCGGCCAGCCCGAGCTGCACGAATTCGGTCACGGCCACGTGGGCGCGGTACCGCACCCACCACTCCTCGAAGTGGATGAGGTCGCCGGCCCGGTGCTCGTCGGCGTCCGCGCCCAGCCGCACGTGGGTTTCGACCGGCTGGTCGCTCATCGGCAGCAGCCGGGCGCCCGGCTGCCAGCGCCGGCAGAGGAACTCGGTCGCCTCGCTGAGGGTCGACCCCGATCGCATCAGGTCGGTGCGCACGATGTGCGTGGCCAGGTCGAGGTCGCCCAGCGTGAACCAGGACCAGCCGCGCCCGTAGGCCGCGATCTCGGCCGAGGCGCGTCGGGATTCCTCCGGCCGCCCCCAGCCCTGCTCCTCGTTGATGCCGCCGCCGAGGGTGTACATCACGGTGTCCAGGTCGGGGCAGATCCGCAGCCCGTCGAGCCACATGTCGTCGCCCGTGTTCACGACGACCGTGACGGCTGCCTCCGGCCGGGTCGCCGCGAGGTGGTGCAGCAGCCCGCGGGTGAACCGGGCGCCGCCGATGCCGCCGGCCAGGACGGTGATCTTGTTCATCTGTCGGCTTCCTCAGGGGTGGTGGACGGGGAGAAGACGATGACCGGATGCCCGCCGCGCGGATGCTCGAGGATGTCGCAGTCGACGCCGTAGACCTCCGCGATGATCGCGGGCCGCAGCACCTCCTCTGGCGTCCCGGAGGCCACGAGGCGGCCCCGGTGCAGCAGCAGGATGTGGTCGCAGTACGCCGCGGCGAGGTTGAGGTCGTGCAGCGCCATGACCGAGGTCAGCCCGAGGCCCCGAACCTGACCGAGCAGCGACAGCTGGGCGCTCACGTCGAGGTGGTTGGTGGGTTCGTCGAGCAGCAACAGGCTCGGCTCCTGGGCCAGCGCCCGCGCGATCTGCACGCGCTGCTGTTGCCCGCCGCTGAGCGTGTGCCACTGCCGGTCGGCGAACTCGGCGGACCCCACCATGGCCAGCGAGCGGTCGGCCACCCGGCGGTCGTCGTCCCCGCCGAAACTGCCGAGCACCCGGCTGCGGTGCGGGATGCGCCCGAGCAGCACGACCTCGCGCACGCTCAGGTCGACGCTCGGCGCGGCACTCTGCTCGAGCAGGGCGATCCGCCTGGCCGCCTCCCGCCGCGGCAGGGAGGCCACGACCGTCCCGTCGAGCCGGACCTCGCCGGCATCCGGGGTCTCGATGCCCGCGATCAGCCGCAGGAGCGTCGATTTGCCCGCGCCGTTCGGCCCGAGAAGCCCGGTGACGGAGCCCGTGGGGATGTCCGCGGACACGTCGGCGAGGATGCCGGTGCCGTCGATCGCGAACGACACGCCCGCCAGGATCACGCCCATGCGGCACTCCGCTTGCGTTTGATCAGGAGGATGAACGCTGGCACGCCGATGAACGCGGTGATGATGCCGACCGGCAACTCCCGCGGGTCGAACACGGTGCGGGCGAGCGTGTCGGCGACGACGAGGAACAGGGCGCCGAGGATCGCCGCCAGGGGCAGCAGCCGGCGGTGGCCCGGCCCGCTCAGACCGCGCACGAGGTGCGGCAGGATCAGGCCGACGAAGCCGATCGCGCCGCTGACGGCGACCATCGAGCCGGTCAGCAGGGCGACCGCGCCGAGCAGCGCCCACCGGGTGCGGTTGACGTGGATGCCGAGCGCGGCGGCGGACGTGTCGCCGAACGCGAACGCGTCGAGGCGGGTCGCGGCGAGCACGATTCCGGCGCCCACCACGGCGAGGGCGGATGCCGAGATGGCCACGCTGGTCCAGGAGCTGCCGGCCAGGGAGCCGAGCAGCCAGTTGAGGATCTCGCGGTAGGAGTCGCCCTTGGCCGACCAGAAGATGACGAAGGAGGTGCCGGCAGCGGCGAGCTGGGCGATCGCGAGGCCCGACAGCACGGCCCGGCCGGGGGAGATCGTGCCGCCGACCCTGGCGATGGACAGGGTGGCGACCAGGGCGAGGAGCGCGCCGGCGAAGGCGGCGGCCGGCAGCGCGAAACCGACGCCGAGGATGACGACGCAGACCGCGCCGAGGGAAGCGCCGGACGACAGCCCGAGCAGGTAGGGGTCGGCCAGCGGGTTGCGGGTGACGCTCTGCATGACCGCGCCACTGAGCGCCAGCCCGGCACCGACGGCCGCGGCCGTGAGCACCCGCGGCAGGCGCAGCTCCCAGACGATCGAGTCGGTGAGCGGGGGTACGCCGGCGCCGACGGGGAGGCCGAGGTGTCCGGCGATGCTGCCGATCACCTCCGCCAGGCTCACCTCGGCCGGCCCGACCGCCACGGCCAGGGCGGAGGCCAGGGCGAGGGCGACGACGGACAGGACCAGCCAGCCGAGGTATGCGCCCCGCGGTACCCGGCCGCCCCCCTTCCCGGTCATGAGCGGCCGACTACCGGCCGAACTCGGCGAGCTGGTCGATGGCCGACGCGGCGGCCTCGACGTTGCGGATGCCGGCCTCGGTCGCGGCGAACGGCAGGATCACGTAGCGCTTGTTCTTCACGGCTGTGAGCCCCTGCGTGGCCGGGTTCGACTCGAGGGTGGCGATCTTCGATGCGGCCGTGTTCCAGCTGGCGTCCACCAGCACGATCACGTCCGGGTCGGCCGCCACGATGGACTCCCAGCCGACCGGGGTCCAGGTGTCGTGCACGTCGGCGAAGATGTTGGTGAGCCCGGCGGCGGCCATGATCATGGCGGGGGAGCCGATTCCGGCGCCGACGTACGGGCTGTCCGTTCCGCTCGAGTACCAGAGCGCCGTCGTCGTGCCCTTGGCGGGATCCAGGGCGGCCAGGTCGTCCCGCTGCTCGGCGACCAGTTTGGCGGCGGCATCCGTGGCTCCGAAGAGTGCGCCGGCGTCGGTGATCTCGTCGAAGACGCTCTCGAAGGTGAGCGGGTCGGGCATATAGGCGGACGCCTTGCAGGCGGCCGGGGAGACGTAGCTGCCGATGCCGAGGCCGGCCAGCCGGTCGCGCTCGCCGACACCGTCGGCCGAGAAGTTCGACTCCCAGCCGCCGTAGATGAAGTCGGGGGTGAGGCCGAGGACGGCCTCCTGGCCGGGCAGGAAGTCGCTGATCACGTTGAGCGCCTTGCCGGCGGGTGCCAGCGAGGGCGGCAGCGGCCCGTCGAGGAACGCCGAGCCGACGATGCGGTCGCCCAGGCCCAGCGCGAGCAGGAGCTCGGTGGTCGACGACTTGATCGTGACGATGCGTTCCGGCGCCTTCTTCACGGTCACCGTGGTGCCGCAATTGTCGATGCTGACCGGGAACGAGGCCGCGGCGGACGCGCTGGGGGTGGGGTCAGCAGCGCCCGGCACGGTGCAGCCGGCCAGCAGGACGGTGCCGGCGGCAAGCGCCAGGGCGCCCAGGCGAACGGTCTGGCGGTGCATGATCTGGTGGTTCATCAGGGCCTCACGGAGGGGATCCCGGTCCGGCGCGACCATGAGGCGGCGGCGGGCAGGGGGATGCGGCAGGGGAATCCGAGAAAACTCGGTGACCTGCGGCCCAAATCCAAGGCAGCTCGACCGGTCAGAGCCAACCGGCGGTCTGCTTCGATCCTATTGCCTCGGGGCGCCGGGCTCGTCGCTAGGTCCAGCGCGCTTCGAGCGAGTGCGCCACCGGCCCCGGCGGCCGGGCCGCGATCGCGATCGCCCGGGCGATGGGCGTGACGTCGCCCTCGATGGCGGCCGCCGTCACCCGGATGAACGCCCCCGGGCCGTCTGAGGCGAGGAACGACGAGCCTCCGGCGACCCGGATGCCCGCGGCCGCGAGCTGCACGATGGCATCCCGTTCATCCGGCACCGGCAACCAGGTGTTGATCCCGTCGGCCTGGTGCACATCGAGGCCGAACTCGTGCAGGGCATCGGCCAGCGCCTTCTGCCGGGCGAAGTAGATGCGTCTGGCCTCGTTGACCTGGGCGATGCTCTCCCCGTTGGTGAGGAGTTCGTGCAGGATCGTCTGCAGCATCCGGCTGGTCCAGCCCGGCCCGAGCATCCGGCGGGCGACGATTCGGTCGACGAGCTCGGCCGGCCCGCCGAGCGCGGCGATCCGGAGGTCGGGGCCATGCGATTTCGAGTAGCTGCGCACATGCAGCACCCGCCGGGGGAGCCACCGGCCGAGGCTGACATCCGGCGCGATGCTGATCTCCCCGGAGTGGTCGTCCTCGATCACGATCGTGTGCGCGGCGGCCCGGCTCGACGCGAGCAACCCGGCCAGCTGCTCGGCCCGCTCGGCCGTCATCGACGCTCCGGTGGGGTTCTGCGCGCGCGGCTGCAGGATGACCGCCGCGGGGGACAGCTCGAGGGCGGCCGCGAACGCCGCGGGGATGATCCCGTGCTCGTCGACGGCGACCGGAAGCCGTTCGACCCCCAGCTGGTCGAGCAGGTCGAAGAATGGCGGGAAGCCGGGGTCCTCCACGATCACACGGTCGCCGAACCGGGCGACCTGGTCGAGGCTCCGGGAGATGGCGTCGAGGGCGCCGTCGACGACGGTGATCGACTCGGCCGGGAAGGGCCAGGACTCGGTGAGCACGGCGAGCAGCTCGGGGATCACGGGGAAATCCTGGTAGCTCGAGGTCACCGCACGCTGGGAAACCCGGGAGAGGGCGGGGCCCAGGGCCGGGAGGAGCAGCGGGTCCGGGGTGCCGCGGGACAGGTCGATCCGGATGGCCTGCCGGGGGCCGGCCATCGACTGGCTCCGGGCCGGCAGCCACCGCGGCGCCTGCTCGAGCACGAAGGTGCCGCTCCGCCCCCGGGAGACGATCAGGCCGATGCCGGCCAGCGCCTGCCAGGCATGGCTGATCGTGGCCGGGCTCACCCCGAGCTCGCTGGCGAACTGCCGCACCGTGGGCAGGCGGTCGCCCGGTGCGAGCTGCCCGGTGCGGATCATCCGGCCGATCGCCGCGGCGATCCCCGCCGCTGTGCGGCGTTCGATCTCTTCGATAAAGATTTGCATTCTTCTCTTGCCCCTGGCTGGTTTGGGCGACAGGATGATTAACGCGTGCGACACATTCGGAAACACAATTGAAATGTTTACATCGAATAATAACAAACACGGACAGCGCAGTCCGGAAAAGTTTCGATCAGGACAGGCTCACCGCGAATTCTGGAGGCACCATGACCGTAGTTAGGGCAGCAATCACCCAGACCACCTGGACGGGTGACGAGGAATCGATGATCGCCAAACACGAGGAGTTCGTCCGCACGGCGGCGAAACAGAACGTGCAGGTGATCTGCTTCCAGGAGCTGTTCCATGGTCCGTACTTCGGCATCGTGCAGGACTCGAAGTATTACGGCTACGCGCACCCCGTGCCCGGCCCGCTGGTCGAACGGTTCCAGAAGCTCGCCGCCGAGTACAAGATGGTCATCGTCCTCCCGGTCTACGAGGAGGAGCAGCCCGGAGTGCTCTACAACACGGCCGCCGTGATCGACGCCGACGGCACGTACCTCGGCAAGTACCGCAAGCACCACATCCCGAACCTCCCGCAGTTCTGGGAGAAGTTCTACTTCCGTCCCGGCAACGGCGACTACCCCGTGTTCGACACGATGGTCGGCAAGATCGGCGTGTACATCTGCTACGACCGCCACTTCCCGGAGGGCTGGCGCGCGCTGGGCCTGAACGGCGCGGAAATCGTCTTCAACCCCTCGGCCACCAAACCGGGCCTGTCCAACCGGCTCTGGGAACTCGAGCAGCCGGCCGCGGCAGCCGCGAACCAGTACTACGTCGGCGCGAACAACCGGATCGGCACCGAAACGAAGGAGTTCGGCGACGATGCCGTGACCTTCTACGGCAGTTCCTACTTCGTCGACCCGCGCGGAAACTACGTCGGCGAGGTGGCCTCCACTGACACCGAGGAAATCGTCATCCGCGACCTCGACCTCGGCCTGATCCGCGAGGTGCGCAACTCCTGGCAGTTCTACCGCGACCGCCGGCCCGACTCCTACGGACCGATCACCGCGCCCTAGGTCCGGGCCGGCTCGACCGCCACCGGTTGTCGAGCTTGTCGAGACACGACCACCGACCACTAGGAGCGAGAGATGACGACAACACTCATCACCGGCGGCACCGTTGTGACGGCGACCGGCCGGTCGAAGGCCGATGTGCTCATCGACGGCGAGACCATCGTCGCCGTGGTGGCGCCCGGATCCCAGCTGCTGGGCACGGACCTGCCGGCCGGCGTCGACACCGTGATCGACGCGACCGGGAAGTACGTGATCCCCGGCGGCATCGACGCGCACACGCACATGGAGCTGCCGTTCGGCGGCACGGCGGCCTCCGACACCTTCGAAACGGGGACCCGGGCGGCTGCGTGGGGCGGAACGACCACGATCATCGACTTCGCGGTGCAGACGTACGGCCAGCGGGTCTTCGACGGCCTGGCCACCTGGCACCAGAAGGCGGCCGGGAACTGCGCGATCGACTACGCGTTCCACCAGATCATCGGGGACGTCAACGCGGACTCGCTGCAGGCGATGGACGGGCTGCTCGCCGAGGGCGTCTCGAGTTTCAAGCTCTTCATGGCCTACCCCGGCGTCTTCTACTCGGACGACGCGCAGATCCTGCGCGCCATGCAGAAGTCGGCCGAGACCGGCCTGATGACGATGATGCACGCCGAGAACGGCCCGGCGATCGACGTGCTCGTCGAGCAGCTGCTCGCCCAGGGCAAGACCGACCCGTACTACCACGGCGTCGCCAGGGCCTGGCAGATGGAGGAGGAGGCGACCCACCGGGCGATCATGATCGCCAACCTCACCGGGGCGCCGCTCTACGTCGTGCACGTGAGTGCCAAACAGGCGGTGGAGCAGCTCGCCGCGGCCCGCGACAACGGCCAGAACGTGTTCGGGGAAACCTGCCCGCAGTACCTCTACCTCTCGCTCGAGGAGAACCTCGGCGCGCCGGGCTTCGAGGGCGCGAAGTGGGTCTGCTCGACGCCGCTCCGGTCGCGCGCGGAGGGGCACCAGGACCACATGTGGCAGAGCCTGCGCACGAACGACATCCAGATGGTCTCCACCGACCACTGCCCGTTCTGCATGAAGGGACAGAAGGATCTCGGCCTCGGCAACTTCTCCAAGATCCCCAACGGCATCGGTTCGGTCGAGCACCGGATGGACCTGCTCTACCAGGGCGTCGTCAACGGGCGCATCTCGCTCGAACGCTGGGTGGAGATCACCTCGACCACCCCGGCGCGGATGTTCGGCCTCTACGGCAAGAAGGGCGTCATCCAGCCCGGCGCGGACGGCGACATCGTCATCTACGACCCCAACGGTCACACCTCGATCGGGATGGGCAAGACCCACCACATGAACATGGACCACTCCGCCTGGGAGGGCTACGAAATCGACGGCCACGTCGACACCGTGCTCTCCCGCGGCAAGGTCGTCATCGACCACAACGAATACCTCGGAGCCAAGGGTGACGGACAGTTCGTCAAGCGCGGCCTGAGCCAGTACCTGATCTAGACGGGGAAACAGATGGATTTTGGAGCAGTTCTGCAGACCAACCCGCCGTCCGCCCGGACGGTGCAGCTGGCCAAGCTCGCCGAGGCCCACGGCTTCAGCCACGTCTGGACCTTCGACTCGCACCTGCTCTGGCAGGAGCCCTACGTGATCTACAGCCGGATCCTCGCCGAGACGGACAAGATCATCGTCGGACCGATGGTCACCAACCCGGGAACGCGCGACTGGACGGTCACGGCGTCGACCTATGCCACCCTCAACGAGATGTACGGCAACCGCACCATCTGCGGCATCGGCCGCGGCGACTCGGCCGTGCGGGTGATCAACGGCGAACCCACCACCCTGCGCACCCTCCGCGAGTCGATCCACGTCATCCGCGAGCTGGCGAACTCGCGCTCCGTCGAATACAACGGCGCCACCCTGCAGTTCCCCTGGAGCCGCGGCTCGAGCCTCGACGTCTGGGTCGCGGCCTACGGCCCGCTGGCCCTCAAGCTCGCCGGCGAGGTGGGCGACGGGTTCATCCTGCAGATGGCCGACCTCGACGTGGCCGCCTGGATGATCAAGACCGTCCGGGATGCCGCGGCGAACGTGGGCCGGGATCCGCTGTCGATCAAGTTCTGCGTCGCCGCGCCGATGTACATCGGCGAGGACTGGGACCACATGCGCAACCAGTGCCGCTGGTTCGGCGGGATGGTCGGGAACCACGTCGCCGACATCGTCGCGAAGTACGGCACCGACTCGCACGTGCCGAAGGCGCTGACCGACTACATCGCCGGCCGCCAGGACTACGACTACAACCAGCACGGACGCGCCGGCAACGTGCACGCCGACTTCGTGCCCGACGAGATCGTGGACCGGTTCTGCCTGCTCGGCACGGCCAGGGATCACATCGAGAAGCTCGAGGCCCTCCGGGAGATCGGCGTCGACCAGTTCGCCGGCTACCTGCAGCACGACAACAAAGAAGAAACGATGCGCGTGTACGGGGAGACCGTGATCCCGGCCATGGCCGACCACATCGTGGCGAAGGCATGACCCGGACGGCAGAGCTGGCCCCGCCGGCGGCTGGGAAGACCCGGCCGACGCGCGGACAGGCGCGCCGGGGGCAGGCGCAGCTGCGCCGCATCCTCACCGGGGCGCTCGGCCTCATCGTGCTCGCCGCCCTCTGGGAACTCTACAAACTGCTCGGCCCGGCCGACGGGGTCGTCGTCGGCGGCACGACCCTGCTGCCGCGCACCAGCGACCTGGCCATGCCGCATCTCTGGGTGATGGCCGAGCGGGTGCTGGAACCGGTCACCGGCGCGGCCGCGGCCCTGCCGCTCTGGCTCGTCGTGCTCCAGGGATCGATGTTCACGCTCGGGATCGCCGCGGTCGGCTGGCTCGTCGGGGTCACCGTCGGACTGCTGCTCGCGCTGCTCATGCAACGCTTCCGGCTCGCCGAATCGGCGGTCCTGCCCTGGATCGTGCTCAGCCAGACCGTGCCGCTGATCGCGCTCGCCCCGCTCGTCCGGCGCTGGGGCTCGCAGATCGAGGTCGGGAACTTCAGCTGGGAAAGCTGGATGTCGGTTGCCCTGATCGCGTCCTACCTCGCGTTCTTCCCGGTGTCGGTGGGTGCGCTGCGCGGCCTCTCCTCCCCGGACGCCAACCACGTCGACCTCATGCACTGCTACGCCGCGGGCTGGTGGACGACGCTCTGGCGGCTCCGGCTGCCGGCGAGCGTCGGCTACCTGCTGCCCGCCCTGCGGCTGGCCGCGGCCAGTGCCGTCATCGGCACCGTCGTCGCCGAGGTGTCGATCGGGCTGCGCGGCGGAATCGGCCGGCTGATCGTCGAGTACGCCGGCGCGGCAGGCGGCGACCCCGGCAAACCGTGGGCGCCCATCTTCGGATCGATCGCCGTCGGCCTCCTGGCCGCCGGCTTCGTGGGCCTCATCGGCCTGTTCCTTCGTCGTTTCCGCAGGGGAGAGGTCGCAGCATGATCATGGAGTCCGCCGCGGGCGGCCGGGCCCCCGCCGTCGAGGTCGGCGGCGTCAGCCGTGTCTTCACGGGCCGGAAGGGCGCATCCGTGACCGCCCTCGACGACGTGAGCCTCACCGTCGCCCCCGGCGAATTCGTCTCCCTGATCGGCCCGAGCGGCTGCGGCAAGAGCACGCTCCTGCGGCTGATCGCCGACCTCGACACCCCGACGGCCGGCAGCATCCGGGTGTTCGGCAAGCCGGCCAGGCAGGCGCGGATCGACCAGGACTACGGCATCGCCTTCCAGCAGGCCGGCCTGCTGCCCTGGCGCACGGTGGCCGGCAACATCGAGCTCCCGCTCGAACTGCACGGCGCCGGCAAGGCGGCCCGCCGGGCGCGGGCCGCCGAACTGATCGAACTCGTCGGCCTCTCGGACTTCGCCGAGAACTACCCGGACCAGCTCTCCGGCGGCATGCAGCAGCGCGTGGCGATCGCCCGCTCGCTGGCCGAAAGTCCCAGCCTGCTGCTGATGGACGAACCCTTCGGCGCGCTCGACGAGATGACCCGCGAGCGGATGCAGAACGAACTCGTGCGGATCTGCGGCGAAACCAGCGCGGCGGTCGTCTTCGTCACGCACTCCATCCCGGAGGCCGTGTTCCTCTCCGACCGTGTCGTGGTCATGTCGCCCCGGCCCGGACGCATCCGTGACGTGCTCGGCGTCGGCCTCGGCGACACGGCCGAGCGCGGCGAGAACCTGCGCGAGGACGAGGCGTTCTTCCACGCCGTGAGCCAGGTGCGCGAGCTGCTGCACGGCCAGGCGCCCACCGGCGCTCGCGGGGTCGAGACCCGATGAACCGGGGGCAGCAGGGCGGGGCCGGGCTCGTGCGCACGGCGCTGCCGCCGGTCGTGTTCGGCGTCGCCGCCCTGCTGCTCTGGCAGTGGGCGGTCGTGGCGTTGGACATCAAGGCGTTCATCCTTCCCGGGCCGTTCCTGATCGGCGAGGAGTTCGCCGCCAACCTGCAGAACGTCATCGCCGGCATGGTCGTCACCGGCCGGAACGCCCTGATCGGCCTCCTCGTCGGCGCGCTGCTGGGCATCCTGGCCGCGATCGTCGCGGCGCTCGTCCCCGTGTCCGACGAGATGGGCGCCCCGATCGTGGCGTCGATCTCCGTGGTGCCGATCGTGGCGCTCGCCCCCGTGCTTTACACGATGTTCGGTGCCGGCGCGGAAACGGCCCGCCAGATCGTCGCCGGGCTGGCGGTGTTCGTGCCGGTTTACTTCAACACCCTCAAGGGGCTCCGACAGGTGCGCCCGGTGCACCGCGACCTGATGCGCTCCTACGCGGCCTCGAGCTGGCAGGCGACGAAGACCGTCACCCTGCCGACGGCGACGCCCTACGTCTTCACCGGCCTGCGGATCGCGTCCTCGCTCGCGGTCATCTCCGCCCTGATCGCCGAGTACTTCGGCGGCCCGGTCGGCGGCCTCGGCAAGTCGATCACCTCCTCGGCCTCGAGCAGCAACTACGGGCTGGCCTGGGCGTACGTGCTCGGGTCGATCCTGCTCGGTCTCCTGTTCTATTCCGCAGCCCTCGCCCTCGAGAAGCTGGTCAGCCGCCGAACCGCCGGCTAGGTGTCCGGCCGCTCCCGCCGGCCGGTCGTTCCAATCCCCACCCTGAGTAGTCACAGCGAAAACGGAGGAATCATGAAACACAGCACACGATGGCTCGGCATGCTCGGTACCGTCGCCACGGTCAGCGCGCTCGCCCTCACCGGATGCAGCACTGGCACCGACACCGATGACGGCTCGCCGGGGGCGGCGGACGGCGAACTCACGCCGGTCACCCTCCAGCTCCAGTGGGTCGCCCAGGCCCAGTTCGCCGGCTACTACGCCGCGGTCGACCAGGGCTTCTACGAGGACGAGGGCCTCGACGTAACCATCACCGAGGGCGCAGCGGACATCGTCCCGCAGGACGTGCTCGCCTCCGGCGACGCCGACTTCGCCATCTCCTGGGTGCCCAAGGTGCTCGGCTCGATCGAGCAGGGCGCCAACATCACCAACGTCGCGCAGATCTTCGAGCGCTCCGCCACCACCCAGATCTCCTTCAAGGATGCCGGCATCGAGTCGGCCGCCGACCTCAAGGGCAAGAACGTGGGCAGCTGGGGCTACGGCAACGAGTGGGAGCTCTTCGCCGGCATGCAGAAGGCCGGCGTCGAGGTGGGCGACATCAAGCTCATCCAGCAGGCCTTCGACATGAACGGCTTCCTCTCCGGCGACATCGACGCAGCTCAGGCGATGACCTACAACGAGTACGCGCAGGTCCTCGAGACGAAGAACCCGAAGACCGGCGAGCTCTACCAGCCCGAGGACCTCAACGTCATCGACTGGAACGAGGAGGGCACCGCCATGCTGCAGGATGCCATCTGGGCCAACGCCGACCTGCTCGAGTCCGACAAGGACTACGCCGACACCACGGTGAAGTTCATCAAGGCCTCGATCAGGGGCTGGATCTACGCCGCGGAGAACCCCGAGGACGCAGCCGGCATCGTGACGGCCGCGGGATCCCAGCTCGGCCAGAGCCACCAGCTGTGGATGACCAACGAGGTCAACAAGCTGATCTGGCCGTCCACCAACGGCATCGGCATGATCGATGAAGAGGCCTGGCAGAACACCGTCGACATCGCGCTGAACACGAAGAACGAGACCGGCGCGACCATCATCACCGCCGACCCGCCCAAGACCGCCTGGTCGAACACCTACGTACAGCAGGCGCTCGACGAACTGGAGAAGGATGGAGTCGACGTCAAGGGCGAGGGCTTCAAGCCCCTCACCGTCACCCTGAAGGAGGGCGGCGCCTAACATCGTCGCCGGCCGGGTGGCCCGAACCGGGCCACCCGGCCACCCCCGCACAATCACTGATGATTCACAGAAGGAAACGCGATACCCGTGACTGACACCGTCGACAGCACCACCGGACCCGGGGCCACCGGACCCGGAATGAATGAGCGCACGAGCGAACTCGACCGCGCCTTCGTCTTCCACTCCTGGTCCGCGCAGGCCGCCCTCAAGCCGCTGGTCATCGCCGGGGGGCTGGGCAGCCGCGTCTGGGACCACGACGGGCGCAGCTACCTCGACTTCTCGAGCCAGCTGGTGAACGTCAACATCGGCCACCAGCATCCGGCCGTCGTCAAGGCCATCGTCGAACAGGCGAGGACCCTCACGACGATCGCCCCGTCGACCGCGAACCTCGCCCGCGGCGAGGCGGCCCGGCGCATCGTCGACCGCGCCCCCGAGGGCTTCAGCAAGGTCTTCTTCACCAACGGCGGTGCGGATGCCAACGAGAACGCGATCCGGATGGCGCGGCTGCACACCGGCCGCGACAAGGTGCTCTCGACCTACCGCTCGTACCACGGCAACACCGGCGCCGCGATCGTGGCAACCGGCGACTGGCGCCGCATCCCGAACGAATTCGCGCGCAGCCATGTGCACTTCTTCGGGCCGTACCTCTACCGCAGCGAATTCTGGGCGGCCACGCCCGAGCAGGAGTCGGAGCGCGCCCTGCGCCACCTGGAACGCGTCATCCAGAGCGAGGGCCCCAGCTCGATCGCTGCCGTGCTCCTGGAGACGATCCCCGGCACGGCCGGCGTGATGCTGCCGCCGCCCGGTTACCTCGCCGGGGTGCGCGAACTCTGCGACCGCTACGGCATCATGCTCATCCTCGACGAGGTCATGTGCGGCTTCGGGCGCTCGGGCCGCTGGTTCGCCTTCGACGGCTACGACGTCGTGCCCGACCTGATCACCTTCGCCAAGGGCGTCAACTCCGGCTACGTGCCGACTGGGGGCGTGGTCATCCCGGATTCCATCGCCCGCGACTGGGACACGAACGTCTTCCCCGGCGGCCTGACCTACAGCGGTCACCCGCTGGCGATGGCGTCCATCGTCGCGGCGCTGGACGCGATGGAGGACGAGGGCATCGTCGAGAACGCGGCCCGGATCGGCCGCGATGTGCTCGCGCCGGGCCTGGCGGAANGCGGCGAGGGCGTGTTCTGGGCGCTCGAGCTCGTCGCCGACCGGGAGACCCGCGAGCCGCTCAACGGGGCGGTGATGGGGCGGATCAAGGCCGAGCTGCTCGGCCGTGGCCTGCTGCCCTTCCTCGCGGACAACCGCATCCACGTCGTGCCGCCCTGCGTCGTCACCGACGACGAGGTCGCCGAAGCCCTCGCCGTCTACGACGAGGTGCTCGGCCTCGACCTGCTGGCCTGATCGCCGGCCCCCACAATCCACAACACCGAAAGAATCGAAAGATAACTATGAACGCCATTCCCACAGTCAGTCACTGGATCGACGGAGCGGCCGCCGCCGGTACCTCCACGCGCACCGCGCCGGTCTTCAACCCGGCGACCGGCCAGGTCGCCCGGAACGTGAGCCTGGCCAGCACGGCCGACGTCGACGTCGCCGTCGCGTCGGCCCTGGCCGCGTTCCCGGCCTGGCGCGACACCTCGCAGGCGAAGCGCCAGACCATCCTGTTCAACTTCCGTGAGTTGCTCAACGCCCGCAAG
>NZ_SOEZ01000038.1 GCF_004402215.1 Cryobacterium tagatosivorans | reverse complement strand
CAGCCTCGCCCCGGATGCCGCGTCCACCGCCCCGGCCGCCCAGCCGGCGCCGGCCGCGCCCGTCTTCCCCGGCCTGCCACCCACGTCCGCTGCCCCCGTCGCGGCCCAGGCCCAGGCGGCTCCGACCACGGCCCCGCCCGCGCCGCTGGCCACGCAGATCGCCGGCCCGCTGTTCACCCTGGCCGGGGCGCGATCCGGCGAGCATGTGCTGACGATCAACGTGGCACCCGACAACCTCGGCCCGGTGACCGTGCGAGCGCACATCACCGGGGACAACATCCGGGTCGAACTCTTCGCACCCACGGAGCTGGGCCGCGACGCCCTGCGGGCGATGCTCCCGGACCTTCGCCGGGATCTCGCGGGATCGGGGTTGAACGCCCAGCTGAACCTGTCCTCCGGCAACCAGCCGGGGGACCAGTCCGGCGACCCGAGCGCCGACCGGGGCGCCTTCGGGCGGGACCGGGCCGAGCACGACGCGCGCGAGGAAACCGGTCGCCGCCGTGCAGCCGCCGCCGCGGAACGAACTGCTCCATCGGCCCTCGCGGCCACATCATCGACCATCGACGTGATGGCTTAGAAAGAGAGACCGACCGTGCCCATTGACGCAGTAGCAGCTCCAGCCCCCGGGATGTACACCGGCGAGGTCACCCGGGCACCCAAGCAAGCCATGGACTCCGAGGTGTTCATGTCGCTGCTGGTCACCCAGTTGCGCAACCAGGACCCCAGCTCGCCCATGGACACCAACCAGATGATCGCGCAGACCACCCAGCTCGCCATGATGGAGAAGATCAGCGCCCTCGCGGACACGAACCAGGAGAGCTTCTCCCTGCAGATGCGCATGGCCGCCGCCGCGCTCGTGGGCAAGGACGTCACCTTCACCCGCGCGGACGGAACCACGGGTAGCGGAACGGCAACCGCGGTGTCCTACGCCGGCTCGGTTCCCCGGGTCACGGTCGGCAGCGAGACCATCGGCCTCGACTCCGTCGCCGGCGTCTCCGCCGGTGTCGCGCCTGCGCCCGCGCCCGTTCCCTGATTCTCCCGGTTTCTCTCCACCACTCACACACGCATCCCACCGTCCGACCGAAAGGCAGCATCCCATGCTTCGCTCCCTGTACTCCGGTATCTCCGGCCTCCGCTCCCACCAGACCATGCTCGACGTGACCGGCAACAACATCGCCAACGTCAACACCACCGCGTTCAAGGCATCCGCCACCCAGTTCCAGGACACGCTCTCGCAGATGTCGCAGGGCGCGGGTGGACCGCAGGCGCAGGTCGGCGGCACCAACCCGGCCCAGATCGGGCTCGGCGTCCAGGTCGCGGGTATCTCCACGAACTTCGCCCAGGGCTCGGCCCAGTCCACGGGCCGCTCCACCGACATCATGATCTCCGGTGACGGCTTCTTCGTCACCAAGCTCGGCGGCGAAACCCTCTACACCCGCGCCGGCGCCTTCGACTTCGACGCCCAGGGCCGGCTCGTCGCGCCGGACGGCGCGATCGTGCAGGGCTGGACCGCGGTCAACGGCAAGATCACCGAGGGCGGCGCGGTCGGCCCGATCACGCTTCCGCTGCAGTCCGTCATCGCCGCGGTCGCCACGACGGCCGCGTCCGTGGGCGGCAACCTCCCGTCCGACGCCGCCGTCGGCACCAGCATCGTCCGCGACGTCACCGTCTTCGACGCCGCCGGGGCTTCCCGGACGCTCTCCCTGTCGTTCACCCGCACCGCCGCGGGCTGGGGCGTCGCGGGCAGCGACGGTGTCGCCGCCGGCGCCACGACCCTCACGGACAACGGAGACGGCACCCTCACCCTGGGCGGTCCGCTCTCGGTCAACGGGATCGCCGTCGACCTGGCGAAGCTCACCGGATTCGCCGGGCTCACCACCGCCACGGCCACCCGCGACAACGGCAGCGACGCCGGCACGCTCAAGTCCTACACGCTGGGCAAGGACGGCACCCTCGTCGGGCTGTTCAGCAACGGCGGTCAGGAAGCGATCGGCCGGATCGCCCTGGCAACCTTCGTCAACCCCGGCGGCCTCGAAAAGGCCGGCGCCTCCGGCTACCGGTCGACGTTCAACTCCGGCGCCGCCGAGCTCGGCGCACCGGGCGAGGGCAGCCTCGGATCCCTCGCCGGTGGCGCCCTGGAAATGTCCAACGTCGACCTGTCGCAGGAGTTCACGAACCTCATCGTCGCCCAGCGCGGCTTCCAGGCCAACGCCCGCATCATCACGACCTCCGACGAGGTCCTGCAGGAACTGACCAACCTGAAGAGGTAGCAGAGGTAAGCCCCCGGAGGAGGGTCGCCCGGCAGCTTACGGAGGAGGCCGGGCGGCCGACAGTGGTGTGTGACGGCCGCTGGGGCCGTCCACAACCGGGGATGGGCTCATGATCGTTCTGACGCGGCTGAACGGAAGCCAGTTTGCGATCAATCCCGATTTGATCGAACGCATCCACTCGAACCCCGACACGACGCTCGTCATGGTCGACGGCGCGAAATTCATCGTCACCGAGCCGATGGACGTGGTCATCGAGAGCATCGCGGCCTACCGCGCCCATGTGATCTCGCTCGCCTACGCCCCGCCGGCGAACGACCTCCCGCTTGGCCCAAGGAAGATCTGATGGATCCGGCAACCCTGATCGGCATTGCCGTCGCGTTCGGCGCCCTCTTCGCCATGATCACCCTCGAGGGGTCGTCCATCACGGCCATCCTGCTGCCGGCGCCGATGATCCTCGTCTTCGGGGCGACCATCGCGGTCGGGCTCGCCGGCGGAACCATCAAGGACTTCCTCTCGGCCTTCAAATCCCTGCCCAGGGCCTTCAAGGGCAAGACGACGCCGCCGCAGCTGGTCATCGACCAGATCGTCGGACTCGCCGAGAAGGCGCGCGCCTCCGGCCTGCTCTCGCTCGAGCAGGAAGCCGACGCGATCGACGACCCGTTCCTGCGCGGCGCGCTGCAGAACATCGCCGACGGTACGGACGGCGATGAGCTCCGCGTGCTGCTGGAGGACGAAATCGCCACGACGGCCAAGGCCGACCGGAACGCGGCGAAGTTCTTCACGACCCTGGGCGGCTACGCCCCGACCGTCGGCATCGTCGGAACCGTGGTCTCGCTCACCCACGTCCTGGAGAACCTCGACACCCCGGACACCCTCGGCCCGATGATCGCCGCCGCCTTCGTCGCCACCCTCTGGGGTCTCCTGTCGGCGAACTTCCTTTGGCTCCCGCTCGGCTCGAGGCTCAAGCGCCTCTCCGACCTCGAGGTCGACCGGATGACGCTCGTGCTCGAGGGCGCCCTCGCGGTGCAGGCCGGCAGCCAGCCCCGGCTCCTGGGCGAGCGACTGCGGGCCATGGTCCCCGCGCAGGCGCTGTCCAAAGCCGCATGAGCGCGCGCCCGGGCCGCCGCCATTTCGGCGAGGACCACGAGGAACACGTCGACGAGCGCTGGATGGCGTCCTACATGGACATGGTCACCGTGCTGATGTGCATGTTCATCGTGCTCTACGCCATGTCGACCGTCGACGAGAACAAATTCGAGCAGCTCCGCAACTCGCTCGCCACCGGTTTCGGGGCGACGGATGTCCAGGCGATCGACACTGCGAAGGGCGTCGTCGTTCCCCTGGACCTCGCCGACCAGGAGGCCGAAGGGTTCACCGATCTCGAACTGGCCCAGCTCGAGGTCGACAAGCTCACCGCCCTCAAGGAGGCCATGCGCGCCGCCCTGGCGAAGCAGCGGCTGGAGTACCTCGTCGACTTCAAGTTCGACGAACGCGGCCTCTCCGTGGGACTGGTCGGGACCGAAACGTTCTTCCAGGGCAACCGGGTCGACCTGAGCGCGAGGGCGATCCAGGTCCTCGACGCCATCGCGCCGCCGCTGGCGACCTCGAAGCGCGAAATCTCGGTCGAGGGGCACGCCGACCGCCACGGCTCGACCGGGATCTACCCCACGGACTGGGAGCTCTCCTCGGGCCGGGCGACCCAGGTGCTCCGGCGCATGGTCGAACATGGGGGAGTGCCGCAGGAGCACATCGCCGCGGTCGGCTTCGGTTCGGCCAGGCCGGTCACCGCCCGCGCCGACCCGATCTCAATGGCCAGGAATCGCCGGGTCGACGTCGTCGTGCTCTCGAACCAGCCCGACAGCATCCGCAAACTCATCCCCGGCGTCGTGAACGGAACCGCGACCGAACCGCCCACCAAGGCGAAGAAGGCGGTCAAGGCCGACAAACCGGCACCCGCGAAGAGTTCGCACGGGTGATCTTCGTGACAAGGGCGGCCATCGCCTAACATTCCGCCGCGGCCGGCCGATAGTGGCAACCGTGACGGTCCAGGAACAGTACGGCATCAGTGCGCCCGCAAGGGCTGCGGCGGCGACGAAGACGATCGAGGTCTATGACTTCCGACGCCCGACGACGCTCGCCCGGGAGCATTCCCGCGTGCTCGAACTCGCCTTCGAAACCTTCGCCCGCCAGTGGGGCACCCAGCTGACCGCGAAGGTGCGGATGGTCTGCCAGGTCACCTGCGACCAGGTGCTCATGCAGACCTACGACGACTACGCGTCGAGCCTGCCGGCGTCGACGGCCATGGTGCTGTGCAACCTCGAGGGATCGAGCGCCAAGGCGGTCATCCAGTTCCCCGCGTCCACCGCCCTCACCTGGGTCAGCCACATGCTCGGCGGCAGCGGCAACCGGATCGCCCCCGAACGCAAGTTCACCCAGATCGAGGAGGCCCTCGTGCGGGGCCTGATGAGCGATGCGCTCGAAGACCTCCGTTATTCCCTCGGCGCCCTGCTCGTGGTGCCGATCAGCGTCGATGCCATCCAGTACAACTCGCAGTTCGCCCAGGCCGCCGCCACGGCCGACCTGATGATCGTCGCCTCGTTCGCGCTGGAGGTGGGGGAGGGCAGCAGCATCGCCACCGTCGCGCTGCCGGCCCGAATCCTCCTGGAACAACTCGGCGAGGTGCATCCCACGGGATCGCGTGCCAAGTCGAAGGAGCTGCTCCAGGCGCAGCTCAGCCGGGTGCCGGTCGAGGTGTCGTTGCGGCTCACCCCGGTGCGTGTGCTGCCCAGCAAGATCCTCGACCTCGCCGTCGGCGACATCCTGCCGATCCCGCATCCGAAGCACCGGCCGCTCGACCTGGCCGTTGACGGCCTGTCCCTGGCCCGGGCGGCGGTCGGCTCCAACGGCTCGCGCCTCGCCTGCATCATCATCGAATCGAAGGAGAGGCCCCGATGAGCACCACCCGCGCTCTACCGTCCGCCGCAGTCGAGGCACTCGTGCGGGTCCTGCCCACCGGGCTGCCCCTGGACTCCGCGGCCTGCTCCGGCGCCGCCGCTCCGGCCGGCCGGGTCGCCGAAGCCGTCGTCGCCTCGTTCGTGGGAGCCACCTCGGCCGACCTCGCGCTGGTGCTGAGCCAGCCGAACACGCTCGCCGCCGCCGCCGGCACCGAGTCGCCGCTCCTGTCCGGTCACGACGTGCTCCGCCCCGCCCTCGAAAGCGCCGCCGCGGTGCTCGGAGCCGGCGTGCTCGCCGACAGCCGGGTCGAAGACGCGTCGACGATCTTCGCCGACCCCTCCACGACCGTGTTCGAGCTGACCGGGGACGGCGCGGTCACGGGCTGGTTCGCCATCCGGCTCAGGGAGAACGGCGTCGTCGGCGGCGACGGCAGGCGCGCCACGGATTCGGTGACCGGCAAGCTCGGACGGATCAACAACGTCGAGATGTCGCTGACCGTGGAGATCGGCCGCGCCCGGATGTCGGTGCGCGACGTGCTCTCCCTCGAGCCCGGCGCCGTGATCGAACTGGACCGCTCCGCCGGCGCCCCGGCCGACGTGCTGCTCAACGGCCGCCTGATCGCCCACGGCGAGATCGTCGTCGTCGACCAGGACTACGCCGTCCGCATCACCAAGATCCTCGACGTCGCCGAAGTGCTCGCTTAGGTGGACACCCTCCTCGTCGGACTCCGCGTCGTGCTGTCCCTGGCCGTTGTGCTCGGGCTGCTCTGGGTGATGCAGCGACGCCTGTCGCGAGGAGGCCGCGCCCGCGGGGCCTCGAACCTCGTCTCCGTGGTCGGCCGGCAGAGCCTCGGTTCCAAGGCATCCGTCGTGGTGGTCGAGATCGACGGCCAGCGGCTCATCCTCGGCGTGACGGAGGCCCAGGTGACCGTGCTGCAGGGCGGCGGGGGAGCCGGGGCCCGCGCGGAGACCTTCGCGGAATCGATGACGGTGGCCGAGGGCAGCGACCCGGCAGGTACCGAACTCGCCGGCGCCGACCTGGCCGGCACCGACACGGAGCCGGAGCCGCCGCTCGAGTTCCGCCCCCGCCGCAAGGCAGGTCAGGCCGGCCGCCTCGGCGGGTCGATCCTGTCGCCGGCGACGTGGCAGCAGACGGCCGCCGCGCTCCGGCAAGAACGGTGAGGGCCGGGGCCACCCGCACGTGGACGGGCAGCCGATCCGTCCGGCTGGGCATCCTGATCACCCTGATGCTGCTGATCGTGGCGGCCATCATCCTCGCGACAGCCTCGGCCGGCCATGCCGTCCCGGGCGACCCCGTTCCGCCCACCGACCCGACCGACCCGATTTCCCCGATCGCCCCGGGCGGCGGCGGGCTGAACATCGACCTCAACGGGCCGGACGGCGCGCCGTCCTCGGCCGTCGTCACCCTGATCGGCATCACGCTGCTGTCGGTCGCGCCGGCCCTGCTGCTGATGATGACCTCGTTCACGAAGATCTTCGTGGTCCTGGCGATGACGCGCAATGCGCTCGCGCTGCCGTCCATCCCGCCGAACCAGGTGCTCGCGGGCCTGGCCCTGTTCCTGTCGCTGTTCATCATGGCACCCGTGCTCACCGACATCAACAACCTCGCGGTGACGCCCTACCTCGACGGCTCGATGAGCTTCACGGATGCCCTCGCCGCGGCCTCCGAACCCCTCCGGCAGTTCATGCTCGCCAATACCCGCGAGGAAGACCTGGCGCTGATGACCCGCGCCGCGGACCTGGCGAACCCGCAGAGCCCCGATGACGTCGCCCTGCCGACCCTGATCCCCGCCTTCATGATCTCCGAGCTCCGGGCCGCGTTCATCATCGGTTTCGTGATCTTCATCCCGTTCCTGGTCATCGACATCGTCGTCTCCTCCGCCCTCATGTCGATGGGCATGATGATGCTCCCGCCGGTGATGATCTCCCTGCCGTTCAAGATCCTGCTCTTCGTGCTCGTCGACGGGTGGGGACTCATCATCACCTCCCTCATTTCCAGTTATCGGATGGGCTGATGGACACCAACGCCGTACTGGACATCGGCCTGCAGGGCCTGATCCTGGCAGCCAAACTCTCCGCCCCTGTGCTCGTCACCGCTCTCGTCGTCGGCTTCGCCATCTCGCTGCTGCAGTCGATCACGCAGATCCAGGAGGTGACGCTGTCCTTCGTGCCGAAGGCGATCGCCGTCTCCCTCGCCCTGCTCGTCTCCGGCCACTGGATGATCGCCGAGTCCGTCTCCTTCACCCAGCAGATGTTCGAGAAGATCCCGTCGCTCCTCGGCGGTGGCTAGGTGGCGTTCGCCCTCGACTTCGCCTGGCTGGAAGCGGTCATGCTCGCCGGTGTGCGCATGGTCGCCTTCATCGTCATCGCGCCGCCGTTTTCCTACAACGCGATCCCGCTGCGGATCAAGGGCATGCTCGCCGTCGCCCTCGCCCTGGCGGTGTCGCCGCGGGTGACCGCCGGCTACGTCTCCCTCGACACCGCCGCCTTCTTCGGCGCGGTCGTGCTCGAGGTGCTCGTCGGCGCGGTGCTCGGCTTCCTCGTCTACGTGATCTTCTCCGCTTTGCAGTCGGCCGGTGGCCTCATCGACATGTTCGGCGGATTCCAGCTCGCCCAGGCCTTCGATCCGCAGTCGATGATCAACGGCGCCCAGTTCACCAGGCTCTTCCAGATGACCGCGCTGGCCCTGATGTTCTCCTCCGACGCCTACCAGCTGATCATCGGCGGCCTGGTGCGCACGTTCAGCGCTCTGCCGCTCGGCGGGGGCATCGACCTCGCCCACCCCGTCGAGGCCGCCGTCGGCGCGGTCACCCAGATGTTCCTGGCCTCGGTGCAAATCGCCGGTCCCCTGCTCGTGGTGCTCTTCCTCGCCGACGCCGGGCTCGGCCTGCTCACCCGGGTGGCCCCCGCGCTCAACGCCTTCGCGCTCGGCTTCCCGCTCAAAATCCTGCTGACCCTCATGCTCGGCGGCCTGGTCTTCGTGGCCCTCCCGCGGATCGTGGCGTCCCTGACCGGGCTGGCCGTCGCAGCCCTGACCGGGGTGCGCTGATGTCCGACGCCGGGGAACGCACCGAAGAAGCCACCCAGAAGCGGATGAAGGAGGTCCGCTCCAAGGGACAACTCTCGAAGTCGCAGGATGTGACGGCCTGGCTCGGCGTGGGCGCGGCGGGGGCGATGATCCCGGCGACGATCGCGGCCTCCGGCCAGGCCGCCACCGACCAGTTGTTCACCGTCAAGAGCCTCGTGATGAACCCGGACCCGGCGGCGGCCGTGCAGGCGATGGTGAGTGCCTTCGACTCCCTGGCCGGCACGCTGACCCCGATGCTCGTCATTGTCGTCGTCGTCGTGCTGATCGGCGCCGTCGGCCAGGGCGGCGTCCACGTCAAGAAGCTCGCCGGCAAATTCGAACAGTTCAACCTGATCAACGGAATCAAGCAGACCTTCGGCAGCCAGGCGCTGTGGCAGGGCGTGAAGGCCCTCGCCAAGACCGCCGTCGTGGGGTTCGTGCTCTTCATCGTCATCCAGGGCCTGATGCCGATCCTGATGACCGCCGGCGGTCTGCCCGTTTCGGCGCTGCTCACCGCGGCGGGAGCCGGCACCGGCTCGCTGCTGCAATCCGCCGTCATCTCGGGTCTCGTCCTCGCGGCCGCCGACATGTTCGTCGTGATGCGCCGCAACCGGAAGAAGACCCGGATGACGAAGAAGGAAGTCAAGGACGAGAACAAGAACTCCGACGGCGACCCGCTGATCAAGTCGCAGCGCCGGGCCCGCCAGTTCCAGATGAGCCGCAACCGGATGATCGCCTCCGTCTCCGACGCCGACGTCGTGCTGGTGAACCCCACGCACGTTGCCGTCGCCCTCCGCTACGAGCCGGGCAAGTCCGCGCCGCGCGTGGTCGCCAAGGGAGTGGGGCACATCGCCACGCGCATCCGGGAGCAGGCCGTGGCCGACAAGGTCCCCATCGTGCAGGACATCCCGCTGGCGCGCGCGCTGCACGGTGCCTGCGACATCGGGCAGGAGATCCCGTTCGAGCTCTACAACGCCGTCGCACGGGTGCTCGCCTTCGTGATGGCGCTCGGCTCCCGGGCACGCTCGTCCGGCGTGCACACCATGCGGCAGCCGGCGATGAACGAACCTCCCGGAACCCCACCAGCCACCATCAAACCGACCGTCGCACCCACCGTCGAACCAGCCCGTACCGGAGGCCGTTGACATGAACCGCAATCTCGCAAAGCTCGCCGTGCCGGTGGGAGTGGTGGGGATCATCCTGCTGCTCGTCGTGCCGGTGCCGGCACCTGTCCTCGACCTGCTCATCATCGTCAACATCATGCTGGCCCTGGTGACCCTGCTCACGACGATGTTCGTCAAGAAGCCGCTGGACTTCTCGGTCTTCCCCTCGCTGCTGCTCGTCGCGACCCTGTTCCGGCTCGGCCTGAACGTCGCATCCACACGCCTGGTCCTCGGCGACGGCTACGCCGGAGCGGTGATCGAGGCCTTCGGGCATGTGGCCGTCGGCGGGTCGATGATCATCGGCGCCGTGATCTTCCTGATCCTCGTCGTGATCCAGTTCGTCGTGGTCACCAAGGGCGCCGAACGCGTCGCGGAGGTCGGGGCCAGGTTCACCCTCGATGCCATGCCGGGCAAGCAGATGGCCATCGACGCCGACCTGAACGCCGGGCTGATCAGCGACACCGAGGCCCGGGAGCGCCGCGCCGAGGTGTCCGCCGAGGCGGACTTCTACGGCGCCATGGACGGTGCGTCGAAGTTCGTCAAGGGCGACGCGATCGCCGGGATCGTCATCATCATCATCAACATCGTCGGCGGCATCGCGATCGGGATGCTCCAGCGCGGGCTGTCGATCACGGAGGCGCTCGACACCTACGCCCTGCTGACCATCGGCGACGGCCTCGTGACGCAGATCCCGGCGCTGCTCATGGCCGTGTCGACGGGCATGATCGTGACCCGGTCCAACGCCGAAAGCGACATCGGCCAGGCCGCGGGCGCCCAGCTGACGCAGTCCCGCAACGCGCTGATGATCGCCGGCGGGGCCGCGATCCTGATGGCTTTCATCCCGGGCATGCCGATCATCCCCTTCGTCGTCGTCGGGGCCGTGCTCGTCATCGTCTCGCAACGGATCAAGGTCCGTGAGGAAGCCGAGAAACTCACGAAGGATGCCGCGGTGCTGGCCGACCAGGTCGCCCCGCGCTCGGACAGCCCGGAAGACCTGATCGAACAAATGCGGGTCCACCCGCTGGAGATCCTGCTCGCCGCCGACCTCGTCGACATCGTCAGCGGAGCCTCGGACGACCTGCTGGCCCGGGTGCGGGGCTTGCGCCGCAAGATCGCCCTCGACCTCGGGGTCGTCGTGCCGCCGGTCCGCACGAGGGACAGCGTCGAACTGCCCTCGTCGACCTACGTGATCCGGATCTCCGGCGTGGAGGCGGGCCGGGGGATTGCGCCCGCCGGCAAGGTGCTCGCCCTCGGCGACGCGCTCGACGCGCTCCCGGGAATCGTGACCGTCGAGCCGGTGTTCGGGCTCGCCGGCAAGTGGGTGCCGAGCGAGATGAGGCACAGCGCGGAGATGACCGGCGCCACCGTCATCGACCGCGTGTCGGTGCTGATCACCCACCTCTCCTCGATCATCACGAGCAACGCTTCAAGGCTCCTCACCCGGGAAGACGTGCGCGTGCTCACCGAGGGGGTCAAGCAGGTCAACCCGGCGGCCGTGGACGACCTCATCCCCGGCCTGCTCTCCCTGGCCGAGGTGCAGCGGGTGCTGCAGGGGCTGCTCGAGGAGCAGATCCCGATCAACGACCTCCCGCGCATCTACGAGGCACTCTCCCTCCGGGCCAAGGTGTCCGTCGAACCGGAGGGACTCATCGAAACGGCTCGCCAGGCCCTCGGGCCCGCGCTCAGCGCCCAGTACCTCGACGGCTCCCTGCTGCGGGTGATCATGATCGAACCGGCGCTGGAGCAGTCGATGATGGAGGGCATGCGCCCGACGGACCAGGGGACCCAGATCATGCTCGACCCCGCCCGGATCGAGGCCGTCCTCGCGTCGGTGCGGGCGTCGGTCGCGGCCGTCGAGTCCAGCGGCCTGGCGGCCGTGCTCGTCTGCGCGCCGGCCCTGCGGCCCGCCGTCCGCCGCCTCGTGTCCACCCAGACCCTGGGCCTCCCGGTGCTGTCGTACCCGGAGGCCACCTCGGCAAACGTCACGATCGAAACCGTGGGGGTGGTCCGTGGAACCGAATCGATTTCAGCTTGAGGGTGCGACGCTGCGCGAACTGAAGGCCCGGATCCTCGCCGAACACGGTCCGGAGGCGACCATCGTCGCGGCCGAGCGGGTCACGGTGGGCGGCATCCGCGGGTTCTTCGCCCGCCAGCACTACGAGGTCACCGTCGAGATGCCGGCGCGCCGTCGCCTGCACGCCCAGGACAGCGTGGCCCTGCCCACCCGCCTCGGTATCGCGGCCCTGCTGGACGATGCGGACGAGGCCGAGGCTCGCGCGCACGATCCGGCCGCCGCGGATCGACTCTCCACCGGGTCGGACCGGTTCGCCGCGCTGATGGACGAGCTGACCTTTGCCACCGGCGGGGCCCCGCCGGCCGCGGCGAAGCCTCCGAGGTTCCCGGCCGCCCCGGCGGCCCTGGCCGGAGCCGGCGACCTGGTGCTCGTGGTCGGCCCGGACGACGACGCCCTCGAGGCCGCCCGGAGCCTGGTCCTGGCCGCCGGGTCGGGCGAAGTCCGCGTCGGCGGAGCCCTGCCGGGGGAGGGCGGCGAGCGTGTCGACGACCGGCGTGGGGCGCTGGCGGCCCGGGCCGGCGGGGTCGCGCAGGGGCACGCCATCGTCGTCGCCTTCGGCCTCGGTCGCGGTGTGGAACCCGGCGGCGACCTCGCACGGACAATCGCGAGCCTGGGGGCCATGGAGCCCGACCAGACCTGGCTGGTCGTCGACGCGAGCCGCAAGGCCGATGACACCGCCCGGTGGGTACAGGCCGTGGCTGCCGCTGTCCCGATCGACGCGGTGGTGGCCGTGGGCCGCGAGCTCACCGCGTCTCCGGGGACCGTGGACGACCTGGGTTTTCCGGTCAGATGGCTGGGGCGGTCAGCGCCCGGCCGGTCGCGCTAGGCTGGGCGAGTGCTGGTTCTTACACGCAAGTCGGGGGAGAAAATCCTCATTGGTGACGACATCGTCATCACGGTCCTCGACGCACGCGGCGACAGCATCCGGATCGGAATCGACGCCCCCCGCGGCGTGAAGATCCAGCGCGACGAGGTCGTTCGGGCGGTCACCGAGGCCAACCTCGCCGCCAGCCACGCCGACGCACAAGCCGAGGAGCGCCTCAAGGCCGTCTTCGGCACGTCGCAGCCGTAGGCCCCCACTCCCGCGAAACCGCAGTTGTGCGCGCTAAAACGACGTTTTAGCGCGCACAACTGCGGTTTCGCGGGAGGGTGGAGCTACGCGCGGTCGAGCCGGGCGACGCCGATCTTCGAATCGGCCATGCCGTAGAAGACGTAGTGCCGGCCGTCGATCTCCTCGATCGCCGTCGGGAAGACGACGTTGGGCACGATGCCGCTGATCTCGTCGGGCGTCTCCGCCTTCAGCAGCGGCTCTGAGGTGCGTCGGATGACCTTCGTCGGGTCGTCCCCGTCGAGGATCATCGCGCCAGCCGAGTAGTTGACCTTCTGCTGCTGCGAGAACGCGCCGTCGATGGTGCCGGTGACGCCGTGGTGCATGAGGAGCCAGCCCTCCGGTACGCGGAGCGGAGCGGGTCCGCCGCCGATCTTCAGCTCCTCGAACGCGAACTCGGGCCCGGCCAGGAAGCGGTGGCCCTTCCAGTAGGTCAGCAGGGTGAGGTCGGCCAGCACGTCGGCGACCGGCAGGTAGCTGATCCAGATGCTCTGGCGGGTGTCGGTGACGCCGGCCGGGACGCGGACGCCCTCGCCGGGCTTGACCTCGCCGAGGTCCCACATCGGGCGGTGCAGCACCGCGAAGCTCTCCACGCCGTCCGGCGCGGTGACCGGCTCGGGGAAGAAGACGGTGTCCTTGTTGTGGAACAGGTTCAGGTCCATGTCGAGGGCATCGTCGTAGGCGAACAGCGCCGGGCCGAGCCGGCGCCACTCGCGCAGGTCGGTCGAGACGGCGACGGCGGTGCGCGGGCCCAGCGGGCCGTAAGCGACGTAGGTCATCACGTGCATGCCCAGACGGTCGATGTACGTGACCCGGGGGTCTTCGACGCCGGCGTTGTTCGCGCCGCGCTCCCAGCCCCGATCGGGTTCGAGCACGACGCCCTCACGCTCGACGCCGGTGGGGACCCCGTCGGTGATGATCACCTTCGCCAGCCCGACGCGGGAGACGTTGCCGGTGGCGACCAGGCGAGGCAGGAGGTACAGGGTGCCGTCAATCGTGCGTCCGGTCGCCGGATTCAGCACGCCTTCCGCTTCGAGGGCGTTGCCCTCTTCCGGCGTCATGATGACGCCCATCCGCGTCAGGGTGTACGGGAAATCTGTGGTCGTTGGCATTGTTAACCTTTCACGCCGGAGCCGATATTGGTGGACACGAAGTGTCGCTGGAACAAAATGAAGATCAGCACGGCCGGTGCCGCGAGGACGCAGGCGCCGGCGAGGATCGCGCCGAAGGGATTCGCCGCAGTGGCGGCGACGTTGCTGAGGTAGTTGGCCAGGGACACCGCCAGGGGTTGCAGCGATGCCTCCTTCGTCACCAGGAACGGCCAGAGGAACTCGTTCCACGGGCCGATGAAGGTGAGCAGGACCACGGTCAGCAGGGCCGGCCGCACGAGCGGGATGGCGATGCTCCAGAGCAGCTTGAGTTCCCCGGCGCCGTCGATGCGGGCCGCATCGAAGAGCTCCTTGGGCACCTGCAGGAAGTACTGCCTGAAGATGATCACGGCCGTCGAGTTGATCGCAAACGGCAGGATCATCCCCGCGTAGCTGTCCGCCAGGCCGTAGTCGCGTGCGATGAGCACGTACAGCGGGATCATCAGGAGCTGGAACGGTACCACCTGCACGAGCAGGGCGAGCGAGAAGGTGACCCCTCGGCCGCGCCACTGGAGCTGGGCGAGGGCGTAGCCCACAAGCACCCCGAACAAAACCGTGCAGATGATCACGCCGCCGGCGAAGATCCCGGAGTTGACCAGGCCCTGCAGCAGGCCGATACGGCTGTTGATGGCCGCGTAGTTGTCGAGCGTGAGGTTCGCCGGGTTGGGGAAGGCGCCCGCCAGGCTCGGGTCGGGGGACTCCTGCAGGGAGCCGATGACCATGTAGTAGAAGGGGAACAGGAAGATGAACGCGCCCAGCGCGAGGACGATGCCGCGCAGGATGTGGTGGCCACGACTCATGACTCGTCACCCCCCGCGACCTTGCGCTGGATCCAGGCGAGGATGAGGACGGCGATCACGAGTATCACTCCAATTGCGGCCGCCACGTCCGGCGAGCCCTGTTCGATGCCGCGCTGGTACATCAGCAGCACGGGCGAGGCGGAGGCGCCGTTGGGGCCGCCGCCGCCGGTGAGCAGGTACGGCTCGGTGAAGAGGTTGGCGCCGGTGACCGTCGCGAGCAGCAGCACCAGCACGGTCGCGGGCCGCACGCCGGGGATGGTCACGGAGAAGAAGCTCCGCACCTTGCCGGCTCCGTCGGTGGCCGCGGCCTCGTAGAGCTCCTCTGAGACGTTCTGCAGTGCGGCGAGGTAGAGCAGGATGAAGAATCCGAGCTGCTTCCAGGTCACGAAGAAGGCGATCGTGGGCATCGCCCACGCCGAGTTGATCAGCCAGGTCGGATCCGGGGCGAGCGGGCCGAGCAGCTGGTTGACGAGCCCGTTCCCGCTGAACAGGAACAGCCACACGCCCACGACCGCGACGCTCGCGGTCACATAGGGCACGAAGTAGGACACGCGGAGGAAGGTGCGGAACCGCACCACCTTGTTCAGCCCCGTGGCGAGCACGAGGGAGAGCACCACCGTCAACGGGACGTTGATCAGGAGGAAGATGCCCACGTTGCCGAAGGAGCGGATGACGGCGGGATCGGCCAGCACCTCCTGGAAGTTCTCCAGGCCGACGAACGGCCGCTCGACCTGTGCGCCCGGAGCGGCGAAGAAGTAATCGTGGAAGGACATCCAGACCGCGAACACGAGCGGGTAGGCGAAAACGGCCAGGACGAAGATCAGGTACGGGGCGCTGAGCAGGAGCCCGATGGGGTTCCTCCCGAGCGCGAGGCGCCGCCTCCGGCGCGCACGGCCCCCGCCGTCCGGGAGCGAAGCGCTCCCGGACGACGGCTGGCGTTCTGCCACGGTTGACATGGCTGGGTTACTCCTTCGCAACCAGTGCGTCGATCTTCTTGGCGGCGTCGGAGAGAGCCGTCGGGATGTCGCCCTCGCCGAAGATGACCGCCTTCGAGTACGCGTTTCGGAAGGCCTGCCAACCGGCGACCGCGTTGCTGACGCTCGGAACCTCGACCGTGCGTGAAGCCTGGTCGCCGAACTGCTCATAGGTCGGGTTGGCCTTGAAGTAGTCCGCGTAGGTGCCCGTCAGGTCCGTGCGCAGCGGCATCTGGCCGGTCAGCTCCAGCAGCTGCCCGTCCTGCTCCTCGCTGGTGGCGAACTTCAGGACGTCCCAGGCCGTGGCCTTGTTCTTGCAGGCGGTGAAGAGCCCGACGTTCTTGGCGTCGCTGAAGGTGTAGGTCTCGTCGGCCGGCGTGCCGGCGCTGGTCGGCACCGGAACGGCTCCCCAGTTCACGGCATCCTTGTAGACCGAGACGGCCCACGGGCCAACGATCGACATGGCTGCCTGCCCGTCGGCGAACGAGTCGCCCTGGTAGGTCTCCTTACCGGCAAGTCCCTCGTCGTACAGGGTCTTCCAGAACTCGGCGACCGCTTCGCCGTCCTTGTTCGCGAAGGTCGACTTGCCGTCTTCGATCAGCTGGGTGCCGCCGGTCTCGGCCGCGTACAGGGGATAGAAGTCGAACCAGCTCTGGAAGAACTCGCTCGTGGGCGACGGGTGGATGGCGTTCTCGGCGGCGCCGCTCTTGACGAGCGTGCGCGCGGTGGCGAGGAACTCGTCGTAGGTGGCGAGCTTCGGGTTCTCCGGGTCCAGGCCGGCCTTCGTGAAGAGATCCTTGTTGTAGAAGATCATCACCGGGTTGGACTTCCAGGGCATCTGGAAGTACTTTCCGTCGGCGTTCTGGTACTGCGCGGCGGTGTCGCCGCTGCGCTTCTCAATGTAGGAAACGCCGTCCTTGAAGGTGCCCAGGTCGACGAGGCCGCCCTGTTTCTCGAACTGCGGAACCGCGACGGGCGCGGTGTTGAAGACGAGGCACGGGGCGTTGCCGGCGGTGATGGCGGCGCCGATCACTTCCTCGCTGCTCTTACCGGCCGGGATCTCCTGGGCCTTGACCTTTTCATCCGGGTGGTCGGCGTTCCACGCCTCGACCATCTGCTTGCCCCAGGCGATCTCGGACTCGTTGTTCGAGTACCAGATCGTGATGTCTCCGCGGGCGTCGGCACCAGGAGTCTCCGTGCCGCCGCCGGCGCAGGCGCCCAGCGCCAGGACCATCGTGGCGGACACCGCCGTCGCGGCGAGGAGCCGCCTTTTCCTTGTTGAACGCATCGTTCTCTCCATTTCGTGATTGCAGCTGCTCTGCTGCGGGTTCTTCTCTTAGTTCTTTTTGGGTGGGGGAATGGGTCAAGTGGCCGATTTCCGCGTGTGGGCCGGGGCCGCAGCGGACCCGCGGATGATCAACCGCGCGGCAGGCAGGTCGACATCCGCGGCCGTGCCGGTCTCGATCAGGGCGAGCAGGGTGGTGGCGGCCGCGCGGCCCCACACCACCGGCGTCGCGCTGACCGTCGTGAGCGGCGGGTAGACGTACCGCGAGAAGTCGATGTCATCGAATCCGGTGATCGACAGCTCGTCGGGTACGCGGATGCCCAGCTCGTGGGCGACACCGAGCCCGGCGATGGCCATGGGGTCGTTGGCGTAGACGATGGCGGTCGGTGCGTCCTCCTGGCCGAGCAGCCGTCGGGTGGCGTCGGACCCGGCTGCCACGGAGAAGTCCGTTTCGATGGTCTGGCCGGCGGGGAGCCCGGCGGCGCGGAGGGCCGCGTCGAAGGCCTCGCGTCGGCGGCTGCCGTGCAGCATGGTGGAGCTCCCGGCGATGTGGGCGATCCGCCGGTGTCCGAGCTGCGCGAGGTAGGCCACCGATTCGGCGATACCCGGGGTGTCGTCGATCGACACGGCGGGGAACGGGCTCGGACCGTCCGGACGGCCGAGGGTGACGGCCGGCACGCCCAACTCGGTGAGCAGGGGAATGCGCGGATCGTCGTGGCGCAGGTCGGTCAGGAAGACCCCGTCCACGCGGCCGTCGTCGACGAGCTGCCGGTAGCTTCGGAATTCGGCTTCCTCGCTCGGCACGACGCTGAGCACGAGGGCCTGGCCGCGATTGGAGAGGATGCTCTCGACGCCGGCGATGAACGAGGGGAAGAAGGGGTCCGATCCGAGGACCTCCGGGTTCCTGGCGACGACGAGGCCGAGCGCGAAGGATCGGCGGGTCGAGAGGGAGCGGGCCCGGAGGGACGGCTTCCAGCCGAGATCGCCCGCGACCGCGAGGATCCGGGAGCGGGTTTCGGGGGAGACGCCCGGACGATCGTTGAGGGCGAAGGACACCAGTCCCTTGCTCACGCCGGCCCGCTTCGCGACATCGGCGATGGTCACCTTCTGCGCATTCACACGGCCTCCTCGTCGATTGCCAGCCAGGCGGTTCAGGCTGAGTCGTCTGAACCGGTTTAGCTAACCTATACCGGTTTAGTCCCGGCCGTCAACCAACGATGTCGATCTGCCGTGGCAGAGCGGGCGGTCGTGGGTGGCGCCCAACTTGATGGCGCGGTGGCTCGGGCATATGGTGACTGCACGATGGACTGGTTCGCGGCGGGCGACTACGAATTCGCGCGGCAGGTCCTGCAGCGCGGGGTAGCCGCCTGCTACCTGGTCGGCTTCGTCGGGGCGATCAACCAGTTCCCGGCGCTGCTGGGCGAGCACGGCCTGCTGCCGCTGGCGCGTTTCGTGGCGCGCATCCGGTTCCGGCAGTCGCCGAGCGTCTTCCACTGGCGCTATTCCGACCGGATGCTGCTGGCCATCGCCTGGGCCGGCGCGGCCGTGTCAGCGTCCCTGGTGGCCGGCCTGCCCCAGCTGGCGCCGCCCTGGCTGCCGATGCTGCTCTTCCTGCTGCTCTGGGCGGGCTACCTCTCGATCGTCAACGTGGGCCAGACGTTCTACTCCTTCGGCTGGGAGAGCCTGCTGATCGAGGCCGGGTTCGTCGTCGCCTTCCTCGGCTCCAACGAGGTCGCCCCGCCCGTGACGGTCATCTTCTTCCTCCGCTGGCTCGTCTTCCGCCTGGAGTTCGGCGCCGGCCTGATCAAGATTCGCGGCGGGCAGGAGTGGCGCGACCTGACCGCGCTCTTCTACCACCACGAGACCCAACCGATGCCGAATCCGGTGAGCTGGTTCGTGCACCATCTGCCGAAATGGTTCCACCGCGGCGAGGTGCTCGGCAACCACTTCGTGCAGTTGGTCGTGCCGTTCTTCCTCTTCGCCCCGCAACCGGTGGCATCCGTCGCCGCGGCCGTCGTGATCCTCACCCAGCTCTGGCTCGTGCTCACCGGCAATTTCGCCTGGCTGAACTGGATCACCATCGTGCTCGCCTTCGCCGCCGTAGACGACAACGCCTTCCGGTTCGTGCTGCCGTGGCTGCCGCCGCCCGGCGCCGTCCGGGAGACGCCGCTGTGGTTCATCGTGGTGGTGCTCGCGGCCACCCTGTTCCTGCTCGTGCTCAGCTACCAGCCCGCCCGCAACCTGCTCTCGCGGCGCCAGCTGATGAACGCCAGCTTCAACCGCTACCACCTCGTGAACGCCTACGGGGCGTTCGGCACGGTCACCAAGGACCGCTTCGAGGTGGTCGTCGAAGGCAGCGACGCCGAGGATCCCGCCGACGAGTCCGCCTGGCGCGCGTACGAGTTCCGCGGCAAGCCGGGGGACCCACGGCGGATGCCCCGCCAGTTCGCGCCCTACCACCTGCGCCTCGACTGGGTGATGTGGTTCCTCGCCCTGGGCTCGCGGGACACGAGGTGGTTCGAGACCTTCATCGTGCGCCTGCTCGAGGGGGACCGGCCGACCCTGCGGATGCTCCGGGTCAACCCGTTCCCGCAGGGGCCGCCCCGCCGCATCCGCGCGCGGGTATTCCTCTACCGGTATACGACGCCGGCCGAGCGGCGCGCGACGGGGGACTGGTGGGTGCGCACGGAGGTCGGCCTGCTCGTCGCCCCGGTAGCCCTGTCGGGGCAAGCCCGTGCTTGACGTCAACATCGTCGGCTCCGGACCCAACGGCCTCGCCGCGGCGGTCGTCTTCGCCCGCGCCGGGCTGTCGGTGCGGGTGACCGAGCGGGCCGTAACCCCGGGTGGCGGGCTGCGGACGGAGGCGCTGACCCTCCCGGGCTACCGGCACGACAGCTGCTCCGCCGTGCACCCGGCCGCGCTCGCCTCGCCGTTCTTCCGCGAGTTCCAACTGACCACCCGGGTGCCGTTCGTGACGCCCGAGGTCTCCTACGCGCATCCGCTGGACGGGGGGCGTGCCGCGATCGCGTACCGCGACCTCGACCGCACGGCCGATCGCCTCGGGAAGGGCGGGCCGGCCTGGGCGCGGTTGTTCCGGCCGCTGGTGGACCGTCTCGACGGGGTCGTGGCCTTCACCGGCAACCAGCTGCTGCGCTGGCCGGACGACCCTGCCGCCGTGCTCCGTTACGGGATCGACGTGCTGGAGCTGGGCACGGTTCTCGGCCGGGACCGGCTGCGGGGCGCGGATGCCGCAGCGCTCTTCGCCGGCGTGGCCGCCCACGCGGCCGGACGGCAGCCGTCGCTCGCGACCGCCGGGGCCGGCCTGCTGCTCGCCGCGCACGCCCACGCACGGGGCTGGGGCTACCCGCTCGGCGGCTCCCAGTCCATCGCCGACGCCCTGGTCGCCGATCTCACCGCGCACGGCGGGAGCCTGCGCCTGGCGACGGAGGTCCACTCGATCGGCGACCTCGAGCCGGCACGCGTCACCATGCTGGACACCTCGCCCGCGTTCCTCGCGCGCTTCGCCAGGCTGTCCCTGCCCCTCGGCTACCGGCGCGCACTCGACCGCTACCGCTACGGCCCCGGGGTAGCCAAGGTGGACTTCGCCCTGTCCGGTCCCGTCCCCTGGACGAACCCGGAGGTCGCCCTCGCTCCCACCGTGCACCTGGGTGGCAGCCGGGCGGAGGTGGCCGCCGCCGAACGGGCGGTGTCCCGGGGGAGGCACGCCGAGCATCCGTTCGTGCTGGTCACCCAGCCGAGCGTGCTCGACCACACGCGGGCGCCGGCCGGACACCAGGTGCTCTGGGCGTACACGCACGTGCCCGCCGGCTCGAACGTCGACCTGACGGATGCCATCACGCGCCGGATCGAGGAGTTCGCGCCGGGCTTCCGGGACACCATCCTGGCCTCCGCCTCGCTCACGGCGCAGGGGATGGCCGAGCACGACCCGAACTTCGTCGGCGGCGACATCCTCGGCGGGAAGGTGACCGTGCGGCAGCTGGTCAGGAGGCCCGTCCTGTCGAGGCGACCCTGGCAGACCCCGGTGCCGGGCCTCTACCTGTGCTCCGCCTCGACGCCGCCGGGCCCGGCAGTGCACGGGATGAACGGCTGGTACGCGGCGACCCTCGCCCTCCGGGACGAGTTCGGGATCACGGTCCCGCCGTCCCTGGCGCCCTGACCGCCGCCCAACTGCCCAACTGTCGCCAATTCGGACGACTGTTCCCGGTGCGCCGGCAACAGTTGTCCGGCTGGGGAACAGTTGCGCGGATGCTCTAGTCGTCGTCGGGAAGGTCGGTGCGCGAGGCGCCGCGCAGCTTGTCGATGTCGCGGCGTTCGCGCTTGGTCGGCCGGCCGGCCCCGCGGTCGCGCATGGGCACGAGCGCGACCTCCTCACGCGGCGGGGGAGGCGGGGTCTTGTCCACGTAGCATTCGGCCGCCACCGGGGCGCCGACGCGTTTGGAGACGATCCGGGCCACGACGAGCACCCGGTCGAAGCCGGCGCTGCGCACCCGCACCTCGTCGCCAACGCGCACGGCCTGGGCCGATTTGACCTTGTCACCGTTGACCCGGACGTGGCCGGCCCGGCACGCGGCCGTGGCCTGGGAACGAGTGCGGAACATCCGCACCGCCCAGGTCCAGCTGTCCACGCGCGCGGTGGTGACGGGATCCATCCCCCGACTCTACGCGGGCGGGCTCAGCTTCCCCGGACGGCCACCCAGGCGATGAGCAGCATGGTCACCAGGAAGCCGGTGAGGAAGTTGAGCCACAGGAAGCGTTTCCACCCGGCGTTGGCGGCGTCGGCCCGGTCGTCGGGGATCGACCGGTACGGCCACGCGGCCAGGATGTAGGGGAGGGCGAGCACGGCGGCCAGCGGTCCCGGCCAGTCCGTCGCGAGCATGAGCAGGCCGGCCAGGGCCCACCCGGTGATCGCGAGGCGCACCGTGCGGGCGGCGCCGAACGCGGTCGCGATCGACGCGATCCCGGCCTGCCGGTCTGGCACGACATCCTGCACGGCGCCGAAGGCGTGGCTCGCCATGCCCCAGAGGAAGAACGCGGCCAGCAGCGCACCGAGTCCGGGGGTGACGACCGCCCCGGCCACGGCGAGGCCGTAGACGGCCGGGCTCACGAAGTGCGTGCTCGAGGTGATCGAGTCGAGCACCGGCCGTTCCTTGAAGCGAAGCCCGGGCACCGAGTAGGCGACGACGGCGAAGAGGCTGAGCGCCAGGACGAACCAGGACCCCGGATGCTCCGCCCCGGCCAGCACCAGCATCAGGACCAGCAGGGGAGCCGCGGTGATCACGCCGGCGGCCATGACCGTGCGGTGCAGCCCAGGGTCGAGGAGGGCGCCCTCCGCGCCGCCCTTGCGCGGATTGCGCAGGTCGGACTCGTAGTCGAAGACGTCGTTGATGCCGTACATCAGGAGGTTGTAGGGCACGAGGAAGAAGAGCGTGCCGACCAGGAGCAGGGCGTCGACCCGGCCGGTGGTCACCACATAGGCCGCGGCGAACGGGAAGGCGGTGTTGATCCAGCTCAGCGGCCTGGAGGACAACAGCACCTGGCGCGCCTTCCAGCCCGTCGACGTGCGCGCCTCACTCATGTCGCGTCCCCAGCAGCGCCCACACGGCGGGGAGCAGGATCGCGGCGGCGACCGGATAGGCGAAGTCCTCCAGCGGCGCCAGGCCCACCCGGAAGCCCATCAGCAGCGCCGGATCGTAGGCGACGAGCCCGACTGCGATCATGACGGTGTCGAACACCGCGGTGAGGACGAGCAGGACGGCCAGGGCGATCCCGGTCGCGGCCAGCCGGGTCCGGTCCAGGCGCCGCTGCTGCAGTGCGAGAGTGGCGACGGCGCCCGCGGCGGCGAGGAAGACGGCGTCCAGCAGCAGGTAGCTCATCGGGTCCGCCCCTTGGTCCGCCCGCTGGTGAGGGCGAGCCGGGTCAGGACCAGCTGCGCGCCCTGGACCAGGTTCATCGTCAGGTAGCAGAGGAAGGCGAGGAAGAAGAGCTCCTCCAGCGGGAGCTCCGGGGCCAGCTGCAGGCCCGTCATCAGGTTCGTGTCGCCCCGGTAGAAGATGCCGAAGCCGATGCCGAGGAGATCCCAGGCGAGGAAGAAGAGCACGCCGGCGCCGAGCACCCAGCCGGCCCGGCGGGCATCCCGCCAGAAGAACAGCCGGAACCTCCAGTCCAGCAGCACCATCGCGGCCAGGCAGGCCAGCAGGGTGAGCAGGTAGCCGGCGCTCACAGCGGCTCCGGGAGCGGCCCGGTTGACGTGTCGGAGCGGATGCGCTTGACCAGGATCTCGGCGCTGATCAGGCACATCGGCAGGCCTATCCCCGGGATGGTGGTGCCGCCGGCGTAGTAGAGCCCGTCGACCCTGGCCGAGGCGTTCGAGCCGCGCAGGAAGGCGCTCTGCCGCAGGGTGTGCCCCGGCCCGAGCGCGCCCCCGCGCCAGGAGTTGAGGTCCTCGGCGAAGTCGGCCGGCCCGACGGTGCGGCGCACGACGATGCGCTCCGTCAGGTCGGGGATGCCCGCCCACTCCGACAGCTGGCCGATCGCGGCATCCGCGATGGCCTCGATCGCGGCGTCACCGGCGCCGGCGATGCCGCCGCGACCCAGGGACGGGTCGGCGGGGATCGGCACGAGCAGGAACAGGTTCGCCGTGCCAGGCGGCGCCACCGTGGCGTCGGTCGCGCTGGGCATGCAGGCATAGAAGGATGCCGGCGTCGGAACGCTCGGGTTCTTGCCGAAGATCTTGCCGAAGTTCTCCTTCCAGTCCGTGGTGAAGAACAGGGTGTGGTGCTCGAGCTCGGGCAGCTCGCCCGAGACGCCGAGCATGACCAGCACCGCACCGGGGCCGGAGACGCGGCGCTGCCACCATCGCTCCGGATAGGTCCGCTGCTCCGCCGGCACCAGTTCGGTCTCGGTGTGGTGGAGGTCGGCCGCCGAAACGACGACGTCGCACTCGAGCTCGACCGTGGTTCCGTCCGGCCCGAGGTAGCTCACCCCGGTGACCGCGCTCGCCGAGGAACGGCCGCCGCCGCTCCGGCCGAGGCGTTTCCTGCCGGTTGTCTCGCGGGTGGCCGTGCCGATCGCGCTCACGCGCGACCCGGTGAGCACGCGAACGCCCTCCGCCCGGGTGAGGCCGGCGATGCTGTCGATGACGCGGGTGAAGCCGCCCTGCGGGTAGAGCACCCCGTCGGCCAGGTCGAGGTAGCTCATCAGGTGGTACATCGACGGCGTGCTGCCGGGCGACGAGCCGAGGAAGACGGCGGGAAAGCCGAGGATCTGCCGCAGCCGGGGGTCTCGGAAGTACCCAGCGGCGAACCGGTCGAGGGGCTGCAGCAGGAGCCGGGCCAGCCTGCCGAGGCGGCCGAGGACCGCCCGGTCGAGGAACGGGCGGAAGGAGGCGAAGCTCGTGTAGAGGAAGCGCTCGACGGCCATCCGGTAGGTGTCCTCGGCCGAGTCGAGGTAGCGGTCGAGGGCGGCTCCCGCACCCGGCTCGAGCCGTTCGAACGTGCGCACGTTCGTTTCGCGGTCGGCAGCGATGTCGACAGGCTCGGCCTGGGCCTCGAAGTAGACGCGGTAGCCGGGGTCGAGCCGGGTGAGCTCGAGCTGTTCGGAAGCGCTGGTGCCGAGCAGTCGGTAGAAGTGGTCGAACACCTCCGGCATGAGGTACCACGACGGCCCGGTGTCGAACCGGAAGCCGTCGGCGTCCCAGCTGCCCGCGCGTCCGCCCAGCTCCCCCCTGGCCTCGAGCAGCGTCACGTCATGGCCCTCGCGGGCGAGCAGGGCGGCGCTCGCCAGCCCGGCGATGCCTCCGCCGATGACCACCGTGCGCGTGCGCCTGGCGTGCCGGGTCACCGCTTCCACGTCCCGGCGCCGAGGGTCGCCGCGACGGCGATCACGAGTTTCTCGGCATCCGGAACCCGCACCCTGGCCCGCAGGAGCTGCTGCGCCGGGGTGCCCCGGAGCCGGCTGGACAGGCGGGAGAAGAGGTGGTGGGCGAGCGTGACCGCTCGGCGGCTCCCGCCGGGCAGCATGGGCAGCACGTGCTCCGCGGCGGCCAGGTCGGCATCGATGTCGTCGAGGATCCGGTCCTTCTCGACATCGGTCATGGTGGCGACGTCGAGCCCGGGGAAGTAGTTCCGGCCGAGGGTGTCGCGGTCGCAGGCGAGGTCGCGGAGGAAGTTGACCTTCTGGAAGGCGGCGCCGAGGCGCCGGGCGCCGTCTTCGAGCAGCGCCCGCTCCGTCGTCGTCACCGAGGTCTCCTGGATGAAGCAGCGCAGGCACATGAGGCCGATGACCTCCGCCGAGCCGTAGATGTACGCGGCGACGCCCTCCTCGGTGAACGGCGAGGGGTCGAGGTCGCGGCGCATGGACGCGAAGAACGGCGCGGTGAGACGGAAATCGATGCCGACCAGGCGTGCGGTGGTGGCGAAGGCGTGCACGACCAGGTTGGTGCTGTAACCGCCGTGGATCGCCCGCTCGGTCTCGCGTTCGAGGTCGTCGAGCTGTTCACGCTGGGCGGCCACGTCCAGTCCGGCCCCGGTCGCAGCGCCGTCGACGATCTCATCGGCGATCCGCACCAGCGCGTACACGGTTCGGACCTGGCTCCGCACGGTCGGGGAGAGCAGCCGGGTGGCCAGCCCGAAGGAGGTCGAGTATGCGTCGATCACGGTGGCCGAACTGGCCCGCGCCGCCGCGTTGTACTGGTCGATGTCGGTCGACTGCGCCCTCGCCCGCCGCGTCATCGGAACCGGTTGACGGCGGAGTCCGCGAGGGCGGTCAGCGTGCTGCGCAGCTCGGCGGGGATGAGGGGGGTGTCCAGCGCCTCCACGGCCTTCGCCGCGTGGTCCCTGGCGAGTTCGTCCGCGGCCTGCGGGGCGCCGCAGTCGCGGAGCAGGCCCCTGGCCAGCTCGGCCTCCGGCTCGGTCAGGTCGGTCTTGCCGATGAACGGCGCGATCGCCGGCCAGTGGATCGTGGAGCCGGCGTGGGCGATGAGGGCTGTCTGCTTGCCCTCGCGCAGGTCGGCCAGGGCGCTCTTGCCGGTCCGGGCCGGGTCGCCGAAGACGCCGAGGATGTCATCGGTGATCTGGAAGGCCACGCCCACCAGTCGTCCGTAGCGCCCGAGCACGTCGATGGCCGTGTCGGTCGCCCCGGACAGCACCGCGCCGGCCTGCAGCGGCGCCTCGAAGGAGTAGATGGCCGTCTTCTGTTCGAGCGTCGCGATCACCTCGGTGACACCGAGCGGATGCGGCCGGGCGGCGTTCGTGACATCCGCCAGTTCGCCCGCGGCGGAGACGAAAACCGCGCGATCGAGGAGGTCGAGCAACCTGATCCGCCGCCCCGTGTCCACCGGCAGCCTGGCCAGGATACGGTGGGCCTCGCTGAGCGCGAGGTCACCGGCGAGGATGGCCGCCGTGACCGCCCAGGCGCTGGCCTGCCCGCTCGCGGCGCCGTGCGCGAGGGCGCGGTCGCTGAACTGCCCGGCGATGTTCGCGATGCCGCGCCGGGCCAGGTCGCGGTCGATCACGTCGTCGTGGATGAGGAAGGCCGTGTGCAGCAGCTCGAAGCTCACCGCGACGGGCGTGACGAGGGAGAGGTCGCGGCCCCCGAAGCCGGCGTACGCGGCCAGGACCATCGCCGGGCGTACTCGTTTGCCGCCCGTGCTCGCCTGTTCGAGGCAGTCCCACAGGGCGACGTAGTGCTCGCCGTAATCACTCGCGCGCAGCCGGGCCGCCGCGAAGTAGCGTTGCAGTTCCGTTTCGACCCCCGCTGTCGCGATCTCAGGCACGGAAGCGCTCCAGCTCCTGCACCTGCAGGACCAGCCACGGGCTGAACGCCCACGGTGCGTCGCGCACGGCGCTGCGGAGGGTGTCCGGGTTGGCCCACCGGTGCTCCATCACCTCGAGGGGGTTCGGTTCCGGTTCAGCCGAGGTCGTGGCCACATAGACCGGGCAGAGCTCGTTCTCCACGGTGCCCGAGCTGTCCGTCGCCCGGTAGCGGAAGAGGGGGAGGGCGACGGAGATGTCGTCGATGTCGAGGCCGAGTTCGAAGCGCGCTCGCCGGGTGACCGCGTTCGTGAGCGGTTCGGCCGGCAGCGGATGCCCGCAGAACGAGTTCGTCCAGACACCGGGCCACGCCTTCTTCTCGAGCGCCCGCCGGGTCATCAGCACCTCACCGCGATCGTTGAAGACATAGCAGGAGAAGGCGAGGTGGAACGAGGTGTCCGCGCCGTGCACGCTGTCCTTGGGTGCCGTGCCGATTTCACGCCCCTCCTGATCAAGCAGGATGACGTGTTCCACGAGTGATTCTGCGGTCTGCACGGCCGTACTCCCTCTTCTGTGAGCCAAGATACCCGAAAAAGTGCCTAACCAAGTTAGCTACATCTCACGTTAGCATGGGGCTATGCCTGATCGAGAAGACACGGAAGCCCCCTCGGCCTCCTATTGGTACCGGGCGGACGATGACGAGGTGGTCCGCGCCATGCGCGTTCTCGAGGCCCTGCGGCGCTTCCGGGCGGCCGACAGCGCCATGCGTCACCGCACCCAGGCCGAGATGGACATGAACGAGACCGACCTCCTGGCCATCCGGCACCTCATCTCCGCGGAGGCCAGGGGGGCCGCGGTCAGCCCGAAGGATCTCAGCAAGGTGCTGGGCGTCTCCTCCGCCGCGACCGCCAAACTGCTGTCCCGGCTCGTCGGTTCCGGGCACATTCGGCGCGAGCCGCACCCGAGCGATCGACGGGCGCAGGTGCTCCACGCGACGCCGGGCGCGCACCAGGAGGTGCGGGCCACGCTCTCCGCGATGCACGGGCGGATGCTGGATGTCGCCGAGGGCCTCACCGGCGCCCAGCAGAAGGCCGTCATCCACTTCCTGGACACGCTCAGCGCTGCCGTGTCGTCGCCCGACGTCGCCCCTCGCGCCCCGGGCGCCGGGCCAGCGCCTACGCTGGACCGGTGACTTCTCCCGCCGCCCAGCACGTTCATTCCCTCCTGGCCTCATACCCGGACTTCCCGCAACCGGGCATCATGTTCAGCGATCTTAACCCCGTCTTCGCCAACGCCGCGGCATTCCGCACCATCGTCGACGAGCTGGTCGAGGGCTACCACGGGCGCTTCGACGCGGTTGCCGGCATCGAGGCGCGCGGATTCCTGCTCGCCGCGGCCGTCGGCTACGCGGCGGATGTTGCCGTGCTCGCCGTCCGCAAGGGCGGCAAGCTGCCCGGTACCGTCCTGACAGAGGAGTACGACCTCGAATACGGCTCGGCCCGCCTGGAGCTCGAGGTCGGCCAGCTGCCGGCCGGCTCCCGCGTGCTCGTCCTCGACGACGTCCTGGCCACGGGAGGCACCGTCGCGGCGACGTCTCGCCTGATCGAGCGCGCCGGGTACACCCTCGCCGGGGTCGGCGTCGTCGTCGAGCTCACGGGCCTGGCCGGACGAAGCCGGCTCGGCGACACGACCGTGCACGCGGTCGTCTCGATCTGACGCCTCCGGCGAACTCGTCCAGCGAACTGGGCTGCTGGTGAGGCATGCTGGAACCATGAGCGGCAGCGGCGATAACTGGGTCTACGCCCCCGACGGCCGTAAGTTCTGGGGCCGATTCGGGGCTGCGGGCCTGCTGGTGCACCACCTCGAGCTCGGCGTTCTGCTGCAACACCGCGCGGCCTGGAGCCACTTCGGTGACTCCTGGGGTCTCCCCGGCGGCGCCCGGCATGAACACGAAACCGTGCTGGAGGCTGCCGTCCGCGAGGCGGAGGAAGAGGCCGGCGTCCCGGCCCACCTGCTCCGGGTCCAGTTCACCTCCGTGCTCGACCTGGGCTTCTGGTCCTACACAACGGTGGTCGTGCACGCGACGGCGCGCTTCGAACCGGTGATCAGCGACCGGGAGAGCATCGCGCTGCGCTGGGTCCCGATCCCCGAGGTCGACGAGCTGCCGCTTCATCCGGGCTTCGCGGAGAGCTGGCCCGAGCTGCGGGCCCGGCTCACGCCGTAGGCTGGCAGCCGTCAGCCGGCACGCGTCGGCCCGCACCCGTCGCCCGGACCTGTCAGTTCGGCGCGGGCTCCTCCCGCACGACATCGGCGGGGGACTTGTCCGGGCGCCAGCCTCGCCAGGACGGCTGCCGCAGCCGGCCGGACGAGGTCCATTCGGCAAACTCGACCTCCCCGACCAGGACCGGCCGCACCCAGGTGGCTCCGCGGGCGTCGATGGACGGCACGTCGGCGAACGGGCTCGTCTTCCGCGCCAGCGGCGTCAGCCGGCTGAGGGCGTCGGCCAGGTCGCGGTCGCGGAACCCGGTGCCCACCCGCCCCACGTACCGCAGGGATTCGCCATCCGGGATTCCCAGCAGCAGGGCGCCGATGCTGTCGGACCGGCGACCGTTGCCGGGGCGCCACCCGCCGACGACGACCTCCTGGCTGCGGTGGTGTTTGATCTTGAGCCACGTCCGCGTGCGCCGGCCCGCCAGATAGTCGCCCTCCCGTTGCTTGGCGATCACCCCCTCGAGACCGAGTTCGAGGCTGCTCCGGAACGCCGCAGTGAAGTCCCCGTCGAAGGCGGGCGGCACCTGGACCGTGGCGCTCCCGGTGACGGTCGACTCGAGTGCCCGGCGGCGCTCGAGGTATGAGTGCCCGGTGAGCGGCTCTCCGTCCAGCTCAAGCAGGTCGAAGGCCATGAAATGCACGGGCGTGCCGGCCCTGGCCGCGCGCACGTCCCGGGGAGCGCTCAGCCCCATCCGGGCCTGGAGCAGGCCGAAGTCGGGTCGGCCGCCGCGACCCGGCGCGACGACTTCCCCGTCGAGGACCGCCGAGTCGGCCCGCACCCCGCTGATGAGCCCGTCGACGATTTCGGGATACGCCGCCGTGACGTCGTTTCCCTTCCGGGTGAGCAGCCTCACGCTGCGTTCGGTGCCCTCCGTCGCCAGGTAAGCGATCGCCCGGATGCCGTCCCATTTCATCTCGAACGACCACTCGTCCTCCTCGCGCAGGTCGCTCGGCGAGCCGAGGGCCGCGAGCATCGGGGAGTACGGCCGGGAGGTGGCGCCCGGGGTCGTGGCGGTGGCGGCCAGGGCCGTGGCCCGCGACGCGGGCGACGCGGCCTTCATCAGGTGGATGAGCCAGTTCTTCTCATCCCCGTCCCGTCCGGTGTGGATGAGGGCGATCCGGCGCGGCCCGCCGAGGCCGCCGCCCGGCTCGCCGTGCAGGGTCGCGATGACCTCGTCGTCGCGCCACTTCTCCAGCTCGTACTCGCCGCTGTCCCAGATCGTGACCTCGCCGGCCCCGTATTCCCCGGCCGGGATGGTCCCCTCGAAGAAGCCGTATTCGAGCGGGTGGTCCTCGGTGTGCACGGCCAGGTGGTTCCGCGCCGGGTCTGTCGGCACGCCCTTCGGCAGCGCCCAGGACACGAGCACCCCGTCGCGCTCGAAGCGCAGGTCGTAGTGCAGCCGGCGGGCGTGGTGCTCCTGGATCACGAACGACCGGCCGGAGGAGGACGCGGCGGGGCCCTCCGGAACGGGTTCGGGGGTCCTGGCCTGGTCGCGTTTGCCGCGGTAGGCGGCCAGCCTGTCCTCGTCGGGCGGACCCTCCCGGGCACCGAGCAGGGACTCGAGCGGATCCCGGCGACGCTTCATCCGGGTGAGCACCTGTTCGAGGTCGAGCTGCTCGAGCCGCGGCGACGCCAGCTCACGCCAGGTCCGGGGCACGGCGACCATCGGGCGGAACATCCCCCGCAGCGAGTAGGGCGTGATCGTCGTCTTCGCCGCGTTGTTCTGGCTCCAGTCCACGAGCACCTTGCCGGCACGGCGGGCGATCTTCATGTCGCTGACGATGAGGTCGGGGTGGTCCGCCTCCAGCGCCCTGGCCAGCTCGTGCGCCACCTGGGACACCTGGTCCGAGGTATGGCTGAGGTCGAGCGCGGCGTAGAGGTGGATGCCCTTGCTCCCGCTGGTCACCGGAATCGGGTCGAGGTCCATGTCGCGCAGGATGGCGCGGGCGAGCCGGGCGACCTCGGCGCATTCGGCCAGGGTGACCCCCTCACCGGGGTCCAGGTCGAGCACGAGCCGGTCGGGATTCTTCGGGTTACCGCCGCGGCCGAACTGCCACTGAGGGACGTGGATTTCCAGCGCGGCCATCTGCGCCAGCCAGGTCAAAGTGGCCAGGTCGTTGACCAGCGGATACACGGCGTCGCGCGTCGTGTGCTCGATCCGGGCGCGCTTGACCCAGTCGGGAGTGCCGGCCGGGAGGTTCTTCTCGAAGAACACCTGCCCGGGGTCCTCCGGCGTCCCGACCCCGTGCACCCACCGCTTGCGCGTGGCCGGGCGGTTCCTCGCGTGCGGGATGAGCACGTCGGCCACGGCCGCGTAGTAACCGAGGACATCCGCCTTGGTGGTCCCGGTTTCGGGGTAGAGCACCTTGTCGAGGTTGGTGAGCCTGATCCGGCGGCCACCGACGAGGACGACCTGCTTGGTCTCGGCCATGGCATCAGCATGCCCTCGCGGCAGACCGGCGGCTAGCCCGCGGGGGCAGGGAGGTGTGTACTGGACGCATGAGATCGATCTGGAAGGGTGCGATCACCTTCGGTCTGGTCAATGTGCCGGTCAAGGTCTACAGCGCCACGGAAGACCACGACATCGCGCTGCACCAGGTGCACGACGCCGACGGCGGGCGCATCAAGTACCAGCGCCGCTGCGAGGTGTGCGGGCGCATCGTCGACTACGCGCACATCGCGAAGGCATTCGACGACGGCGACAAGACGGTGATCCTGACCGAGGAGGACATCAAGTCGCTGCCGGAAGAGCGGAGCCGCGACATCGACGTGGTCGAGTTCGTGCCGACCGAGCAACTCGACCCGATCATGTTCGAGCGCAGCTACTACCTCGAACCGGACGGCAAGTCGTCGAAGGCCTACGTGCTCCTGCGGCAGACCCTCGAGGCCACCGATCGCACCGCGATCGTGCACTTCGCGCTCCGGCAGAAGTCCCGCCTCGGCGCCCTGCGCGTGCGGGGCGACGTGCTGCTCCTGCAGTCGCTGCTCTGGGGCGATGAGATCCGCGAGGCGAGCTTCCCGGCGCTGGAGGAGAAGGTCGCGATCTCCGGCAAGGAACTCGACATGGCCGCGGCCCTCGTCGACTCGTTCGCCTCCGACTTCACCCCGCAGGACTTCACCGACGACTACCAGGAGCACCTGCGCGTGCTGATCGAGGCGAAACTCGCCCAGGGCGACGCGGTCGACACGGCCGCGACCTTCGGCGAGGAACCGACCGGCGAGGAGGCCGCCGGGGGAGCGGTGCTCGACCTGATGGAGGCTCTCCGCCGGAGCGTCGAACGCAGCCGCGGACCCGGTGGGAAACCGGATGCCGCGCAGTCCGCCGGCACCGGGAAGCGCGCGCGAGCGGCGAAGTCTTCGGCCTGACCGGCCGGGGTCCGCCGGGGCGCGGCGGGCAATCGCTAGACTCGGGAATTGTGACAGGGACAGCGGGAAACCAGGTGAGCACGAGGGTGTTGACGGTGCCCAATCTGCTCAGTTTCCTGCGGCTGCTTCTCGTCCCGGTCTTCCTGGTCCTCCTGGTGGTCGGAGAGGATGCCTGGGCGCTCCTCGTGCTCGCCGTGGCCAGCCTGACCGACTTCCTGGACGGCCTCATCGCCAGGCACTGGGGGCTGATCACCCGCCTGGGCCAGCTCCTCGACCCGGCGGCCGATCGGCTGTACATCTTCGCGGCGCTCCTCGGCCTGGCCTGGCGGGACGTGGTGCCCTGGTGGTTCGTCCTCCTCGTCGTCGGGCGGGATGTCTTCATGCTCGTCCTCGGCGTGATCCTCGCCAACTTCGGCTTCGGTCCGCTGCCGGTGCACCAGCTCGGCAAGGCCGCCACGTTCTGCCTCTTCTACGCCCTGCCGATGATCATGCTCGGCCAGGCCTTCCCGGAACTCGCCTGGTGGTCCCAGCCGGTGGGCTGGGCCTTCGGGCTGTGGGGCGTTTTCCTGTATTGGTGGGCCGGCGTCATCTACGCCGTCGAAACCGGCCGGGTGATTCGGATTCCGCGTGCCGATCCGTCCGCGCGATCCGATACGCTGGATGTCTAGGAGGTCTACGGTGGGCGATTTCGATCAGAAGAACGAACCCGAGCGCAGGCCTGCGCCCGAAAACACCGATACGACGCTGACTTTCAGCCAGGAGTTCGCGGCGCACCTTGCCGCGATCGACGGCGACGTCACGGCCGAAGAGCAGGAAGCCATCGCGGCGCTGCCGTCCGGATCGGCACTTCTCGTGGTTCGCCGGGGCCCCAATTCGGGGGCACGTTTCCTCCTCGACGCCGACGTCACGAGCGTCGGCCGGCACCCCAACGCCGACATCTTCCTCGATGACGTGACCGTGTCGCGCCGTCACGCCGAGTTCCTCCGCCACGGCAAGGCCTTCGAGGTCAAGGACCTCGGCTCGCTCAACGGCACCTACTTCGACGGCACCCGCATCGAATCGGCACGCCTGAGCGATGGCTCAGAGGTGCAGGTCGGCAAGTTCCGTCTCACGTTCTACGCCTCGCGGCTCGACCTCGCGCACCTGGCGAGCGAATAGTGCCCGCGACCGCCGCCCGGGCCAGAAACCCGGGTGCAGCGCCGCTATTGAGCATCGGCCAGGTCCTGGCCCGCCTGACGCCTGAATTCCCCGAGCTCACGCCGTCCAAGCTCCGGTTCCTCGAGGAGCAGGGCCTCGTCTCGCCGGCGCGCACCGAATCCGGGTACCGCAAGTTCTGCGCCGGCGACCTCGACCGGCTGCGTCTCATCCTGTCCATGCAGCGCGACTACTACCTGCCGCTGAAGGTCATCCGGAGCTACTTCGACGACCTCGATGCCGGGCTCTCGCCGACGCTGCCCGGCGGCGCCGTTCCCGGTGTGTCGATGCTGAGCGCGCTGCGCCGTTTCCGGCGAGACGAACTGGTGCGCGAGGCCGGGGCATCCGCGGCGCTCATGCACGACGCCGTTTCGGCGTCCATCATCCTGCCCGCCGACTACTACGGCGAAGACGCGCTGCACGTGCTGCGTGCCCTGGTCGAGTTGCAGCGCAGCGGAATCGAACCACGCCACCTCCGGGGATTCCGCGGCGCCGCAGAACGCGAGCTCGGCCTGATCGAGAGCGCCCTCGTGCCGCTGTCCAGACGCAAGGACCCGTCGAGTCGCGCCAAGGCCGCCGAGACTGCCGTCGAGATCGCCGGACAGCTGGAAATCATCCGCAGCAGCCTGATTCGCTCCGCACTGGGCCGACTCGCCAAGTAGGCCGTACACTGGGAATGCGACATCGGCTCGCTCACCCGACTCATGCGCCGAACGCGCTTCGACACGCCCGCCCCCTTCAGACGGATGGGCCGTCCGGCTCGATAACGTGGAGACAGCGATCCGAATATCGCAGACAAACCCTCGAGAGGCGATCGAATGAGTGAACTCAATCCCCGTGATGACGCCTCACGCTACGGTCTTGGACTGCTCTTCACCGACGGAATGCCCGAACTCGACGAGAACTCGGGGTATCGCGGAGCGGTCGCCGCTCGCGCCGCCGGCATCAGCTACCGCCAGCTCGATTACTGGGCTCGCACCGAACTGGTGGAACCCACCGTTCGCGGGGCCGCCGGATCCGGTTCGCAGCGGCTCTACGGATTCCGCGACATCCTCGTCCTCAAGCTCGTCAAACGTCTCCTCGACACCGGCATCTCGCTCCAGCAGATCCGCACCGCCGTCAACCAGCTCCGGGAATCCGGCGTGAGCGACCTGGCCCAGACCACCCTGATGAGCGACGGCGCCAGCGTCTACCTCTGCACCTCCAACGACGAGGTCATCGACCTGGTCAGCCGAGGCCAGGGCGTTTTCGGCATCGCCGTCGGCAAGGTGCTCCGCGAGGTGGAGACCAGCCTGGTCGAACTCAACACCCAGGCCGTCGACCCCGCCGACGAACTCGCCCAGCGCCGCACGGCCCGCAAGATCTCCTAGCCACCCGCAGTCGCTCGCCGCCCTCGCCGGCCTCGCCGAACTGTGAGTTTGGCACCTTCGCGGGCACCCGGAAGGTGCCAAACTCACAGTTCGGCGAGGCTGCGGGTGCGGGACACGCCCAAGGCGCGGAGGCCTGACACGCGGCGTAACAGTCCGGGGCCGCCGGAACGGGCGCCGGGGGCTCTGATCCCGGGCTCTGGTTCCGGGCTCGAGTCCCCGGGCGCAAGCTCCTGGGGCTCGTCCCTGGCGCCGGTTCCTGGGGCTAGTTCGCGGGCTGTTCGGCGTACTCGCCGATGCGAGCCGTGCGCAGCACGCGTTCGAGCAGCTGGTCGAAGTAGCCGGCCATCTCCTGGGCGCTCTCGCCCGGCCAGATGTGCAGCGGCTTCGCGGCGCCCTGGGCCTGCTGCAGCGAGGTGCGCTCGGGCAACTGCGGGCTGAGCACGAGCGGGCCGAACATGTCGCGAAGTTCCTTGATCCTGAACTGGTGCTCCATCGACGCCGTGCGGGCACGGTTGACGATGATGCCCAGCGGCTGGAGGCGCGGGCTGAGCCCGCGGCGGATCTCCTCGATGGCGCGCAGGGCGCGGTCGGCGGCGGCCACGGAGAACAGGCCGGGCTCGGTCACCACGGCGACGCGGTCGCTGGCGGCCCAGGCCGTGCGGGTGAGGGCGTTGAGCGACGGGGCGCAGTCGATGAGCACGAGGTCGTACTCCTTCTCGACGGTCGAGAGCGCTTCCTCGAGCTTCCAGATGTCGCGGATGCTGGGGTGCGGGCCATCGAAATTGATGGCCGAGGGGCTGCCGATCATGACGTCGATGGTGCCCTGGCGGCCGCGCGTCCAGCCGCTCGGGGCGATCGCGGCGCGCACGGTCTTCTCCTTGGGAGAGGCCAGCACATCGGCGACATTGAGGTGCCCGGCGACCTGGATATCCATCCCGGTCGACACGTCCGACTGGGGATCGAGATCCACTACGAGGGTGCGCACACCGCGGGCGAAGGCAGCAGAAGCAAGACCAAGGGTCACCGTGGTCTTTCCTACGCCTCCTTTGAGGGAGCTGACGCTGAGTACATGCACAATCAACAACGTTACCTTCACTAGTCTTAGAGAACCTAACCGCCAGCTGTGTGCCGCGCCGCGCTCGAAAGGTCTGAATGTTCTCCAAAATCCTCGTTGCCAACCGTGGAGAGATCGCGATTCGCGCGTTCCGAGCGGCCTATGAACTCGGTGCCAAGACGGTGGCGGTGTTCCCCTATGAGGACCGCAGTTCCCTGCACCGGCTGAAGGCCGATGAGGCGTACCAGATCGGCGAGCCCGGGCACCCGGTGCGCGCGTACCTGGACGTGAGCGAGATCATCCGGGTGGCGAAGGAGTCCGGCGCGGACGCCATCTACCCGGGCTACGGTTTCCTGTCCGAGAACCCGGAACTGGCCGAGGCGGCCGCCGCGGCCGGGATCACGTTCATCGGTCCGGGCAAGAGCGTGCTGGAAATGGCCGGCAACAAGGTCACCGCGAAGGATTACGCGATCGCCGCGGGGGTGCCGGTGCTGCAGTCCACACGTCCGTCGCTGGACGTGGACGAGTTGATCGGCCAGGCGGCCGAGATCGGTTTCCCGTTGTTCGCGAAGGCCGTCGCCGGCGGCGGCGGGCGCGGGATGCGCCGGGTCGATTCGGCCGCGGAGCTGCGCGGTTCCCTTGAGGAGGCAATGCGCGAGGCGAAGAGCGCGTTCGGTGACGCGACCATGTTCCTCGAGCAGGCGGTGCTCCGCCCGCGGCACATCGAGGTGCAGATCCTCGCGGATTCGACCGGGGAGACGGTGCACCTGTTCGAACGGGACTGCTCGGTGCAGCGCCGTCACCAGAAGGTGATCGAGATCGCGCCGGCGCCGAATCTGTCCGACGAGATCCGGCAGCGGCTCTACAAGGATGCCGTCGCGTTCGCCCGGTCGATCGGTTATGTCAACGCGGGCACGGTCGAGTTCCTGCTGGACACGGTGGGGGAGCGGGCCGGGCAGCACGTGTTCATCGAGATGAACCCGCGGATCCAGGTCGAGCACACGGTGACCGAGGAGGTCACCGATGTGGACCTGGTGCAGTCGCAGATGCGGATCGCGGCCGGGCAGACCCTCGCCGAGCTGGGCCTGACCCAGGACAAGATCCAGCTCCGCGGCGTGGCCCTGCAGTGCCGGATCACGACCGAGGACCCCAACGCCGGGTTCCGGCCCGACACGGGCAAGATCACCACCTACCGGTCGCCGGGCGGCGCGGGCATCCGGATGGACGGCGGGACGATCAACCCGGGCGCGCAGATCAGCCCGCACTTCGACTCCATGCTCTCCAAGCTCACCTGCCGCGGCCGCGACTACGCGTCGGCCGTCACCCGGTCCAAGCGGGCGCTGGCGGAGTTCCGCATCCGCGGGGTGTCGACGAACATCCCCTTCCTCCAGGCCGTGCTCGACGACCCGGACTTCGCCGCCGGGGACCTGAGCACCTCGTTCATCGACGAGCGTCCGCACCTGCTCCGCGGTCGTCCGTCGAAGGACCGTGGCACGAAGATCATCAACTGGCTCGCCGACGTCACCGTGAACCAGCCCAACGGCGCCCCGACGACCAACGTGCACCCGGCGGAGAAGCTGCCGGTGCTCGACCTGGCCGTGCCGGCCCCGGCCGGGTCGCGGCAGCGGCTGCTCGAGCTCGGCCCGCAGAAGTTCGCGGCCGCGCTCCGCGCGCAGACGGCCCTGGCGGTGACGGACACGACGTTCCGGGACGCGCACCAGTCGTTGCTGGCGACGCGGGTGCGCACCCGCGACCTCGTTGCGGCGGCGCCGTATGTGGCCCGGTTGACTCCGCAGTTGCTCTCGGTCGAGGCGTGGGGCGGGGCGACCTATGACGTTGCGCTCCGGTTCCTCGGCGAGGACCCGTGGGAGCGCCTCGCGGCGCTGCGGGAGGCGCTGCCGAACATCAACATCCAGATGCTCCTCCGCGGCCGCAACACGGTCGGCTACACGCCCTACCCGACGGAGGTGACCGACGCGTTCGTGCGTGAGGCGTCGGACACCGGCGTGGACATCTTCCGGATCTTCGACGCGTTGAACGACGTGTCGCAGATGCGCCCCGCGATCGACGCGGTCCTGGCCACGGGCACGAGCCTGGCCGAGGTGGCCGTCTGTTACACCGGGGACCTGCTCGACCCGGCGGAGAACCTGTACACGCTGGATTACTACCTGCGCCTGGCCGAGCAGATCGTGGACTCGGGCGCGCATGTCCTGGCGATCAAGGACATGGCCGGGTTGCTCCGGCCGGCGGCGGCGGAGAAGCTCGTGACCGCGTTCCGGGACCGGTTCGACCTGCCGGTGCACGTGCACACCCACGACACCCCCGGCGGCCAGCTGGCCACGCTCCTCGCGGCTGCCCGCGCCGGGGCGGACGCCGTCGACGTGGCCAGCGCCCCGCTGGCCGGCACGACCAGCCAGCCGTCCGCGTCGTCCCTCGTCGCCGCGCTGGCGCACACGGAACGCGACACCGGGCTGTCGTTGCAGAACGTGTGTGACCTGGAGCCGTACTGGGAGGCCGTGCGGCACGTGTACCGGCCGTTCGAGTCGGGCCTGGCGTCGCCGACGGGGCGGGTGTACAAGCACGAGATCCCCGGCGGTCAGCTCTCCAACCTCCGCACCCAGGCGGTCGCGCTGGGCCTGGCGGACCATTTCGAGTTGATCGAGGACATGTACGCCGCGGCGAACACGATCCTCGGCCGGGTGCCCAAGGTGACCCCGTCGTCCAAGGTCGTCGGCGACCTGGCCCTGTACCTCGCCGCGGTCCGCGCGGACCCGGCCGATTTCGCCGAGAACCCGGACAAGTACGACGTGCCCGACTCGGTCGTCGGTTTCATGGCCGGGGAGCTGGGCGATCTGCCCGGCGGCTGGCCGGAGCCGTTCCGCAGCAAGGTCCTCGCCGGGAAGACCATCCGGATCGGGGTCACCGAGATCACCGCGGAGGAACGGGCCGCGCTGGCCGGTGACAGCCGCACCCGCCGGGCGATGCTCAACCAGCTGCTCTTCGCCGCGCCGACCCGGCAGTTCGAACATAGCCGGGAGCAGTACGGCGACCTGTCCGTCATCGACACCGTCGACTACCTCTACGGCCTCAAGCAGGGCCAGGAACACGTCATCGAGCTCGAGAAGGGTGTGCGGCTCTACGCCGGGCTCGAGGCCATCGGCGACGCCGACGACAAGGGCATGCGCACGGTGATGACCATCCTCAACGGCCAGCTCCGGCCCGTGTTCGTGCGGGACCGGAGCATCACGGTCGAGACGAAGGTCGCCGAGAAGGCCGACGCGAACCAGCCCGGCCAGGTCGCCGCCCCGTTCTCCGGCGTGGTCACCCTGCAGGTCGAGGAAGGCGCCCACGTCAAGGCCGGCCAGAGCGTGGCATCCATCGAGGCCATGAAGATGGAAGCGGCGATCACCAGCCCCATCGACGGCTTCGTCGAACGCGTCGCGATCCCCAAGACCCAGCAGGTCGACGCCGGCGACCTGCTCGTCGTCGTGCGCCCACGGTAGGATAGGTCCTCGATCCACCGACGAGGAGACTGGACTGTTGCCAGACACACGCAGGGACGACGAGAGCGTCGGACGGCGACCCACGGCAAAACCGGGCGCCGACCCGGCCGCCCCGCCGACTGACGAGTACCACAGCGAACTGCCGCCGCACACGGTCGAGAACATGGCTTCGGCTCTCCCGGAGAGCCTGAGCATCCCGATCGAGGTGTCGGACGCCCCGCGACGGTCGGTGACCCGAACGCCACCGGCCACGCCGGCCACGCCTGCCGCACGCACCAGCCGGGATGCCGCGGCGACGCCGGCCGCGCCCGCAGCGTCGTCGCCGGCCACGCGCAGCGTCGAGATCAGCGTCCCGGTCACCCGGGGCGAGAGCGCCCCCCAGGGACGCTCGCGCGACGGCGGCGCTCCGGAGTCGGCGAACATGCTGACCTCCGACCGCCTGCTGGCGGTCAACCGCCAGACCCGCCGCCCGCCGCGCGGCGGCTTCAACCGGCTGGTCTACGACGCCACGCTGCACCTCGTGAACCTCGGCGACTCGGCCCGCGTGATCGCGCACGACGAAATGACCGAACGCATCCGCAAGCAGTTCGAGGGCGGCACGCGCTTCGTGCCGATCCTCACCCGCAAGGGCGGCGTCGGCAAGACCACGGTGACCACGCTGCTCGGGATGGCGCTGGCCGATGCCCGGGAAGACCGAATCATCGCCGTCGACGCGAACCCCGACCGCGGAACCCTCTCGGAGCGGGTGAGCAAGCAGACCAGGTCGACGGTCCGCGATGTCGTGACCAAGGCCGCGTCGATCGGCAACTTCACGGATTTCTCGGCGCTCGTGTCCCGGGATGAAACGAGGCTCGACATCCTGGCCTCCGACACCGATCCGCTCCTCTCCGAGGCGTTCGACGAAGACGACTACAACGTCGTTGCCGACCTAGCCGCCCGCTACTACTCGATGGTGCTCACCGACTGCGGCACCGGCATCGTGCACTCGGTCATGCGCGCCACGCTGCGGCGAGCGGACGCGGTCGTGATCGTCTCCGGCGGCAGCGTCGACGAGGCCCGGCTGGCCTCCGAGACCCTCACCTGGCTCGAGGCCAACGGCTACGGCGACCTCGTCCGGAACGCCATCGTCGCGCTGAACACGGCCACGCAGGGCACCAACCTGGTCAAACTCGAGGAGATCGAGTCGCACTTCCGGTCACGGGTGCGGGAAATCGTGCGCATTCCGTACGACCCCCAGCTGGCCGCCGGCAGCGTCGTGTCTTTCAAGGACCTGCGGCCGATCACCCAGCTGGCGGCCCGGACCCTCGCGGCGCTGGTCGTCGAGGGCCTCCCGGCCAACCGCAGCAAGTAACGAAGCAGCCGCCGCCCCGATCATTGGAAGTCCCCTGTGCCCGAGCGCCAGATCCGTCTCCTGGGAGACCCGGTCCTGAAGACCGTCTCCGACCCGATCCTCACCGTCGACGACCGGGTCCGCGGGCTCGTCACCGACCTGCTCGACAGCGTCCGCCTGCCGGGCCGCGCCGGGGTGGCGGCCTCGCAGATCGGGGTGAACCTGCGCGCGTTCAGCTACAACGTCGACGGCGAGGTCGGCTACATCCTCAACCCGTCGATCGTCGAACTGTCCGGTGAGCCGGAGCTGGTCGACGAGGGCTGCCTCTCCGTTCCCGGCCTCTGGTACCCGACGAAGCGGTATCCGTTCGCCCGGGTCGTCGGTACCGATCTCGAGGGAGAGACGGTCGAACTCTCGGGCACCGGCGTCATGGCCCAGGCGCTGCAGCACGAAACCGATCACCTCGACGGACTGCTCTACCTCGACCGGCTGGACAAAGAGAACCGCCGGGCAGCGATGAGGGAAGTCCGCGAGTCCGCCTGGTTCTAAACCGCCCCCGCTGTGCTCGAGCCTGCGGATGCTCGATCACCCCACCGTCGAACCGTGAGTTTGGCACCTTCAGGAGCCCGACGAAGGTGCCAAACTCACGGTTCGGCGATAGGCCGACCCCGGTATTCGAGGCCGGCGAGACCGAGCACGGGGTGACCCCCGCGGATCAGTCCCGGATCAGTCCCGGATCGAGAAGCCCTCGGTGACCGGGGCTCCCTCGTACAGGCCCTCGATCGTGTCCGCGAAGTCCTTGAGGATCAGGTCGCGCTTGATGCTGAGCTTTGGCGTGAGGTAGCCGTTGGCCTCCGTGAGCTCCGTCGGCAGCACGATGAACTTGCGGATCGACTCGGCCCGCGACACGTGCTCGTTGGCGTGATCGACGGCACGCTGCACCTCGGCGAGCACCGCCTTGTTCACGGAGGCCTCGGCCAGGGACATCCCGGCGTCTTCCTTGTTGTTGTTCAGCCACACCGGCAGCATGTCCGGATCGAGGGTGACCAGGGCGGCGATGAAGGGCTTCCGGTCGCCGACCACGACGACCTGGCCGACGAGGGAGTTTGCCCGGATCGGGTCCTCGAGGGCCGCCGGGGCGACGTTCTTGCCGCCGGCCGTGACGATGAGCTCCTTCTTGCGCCCGGTGATGGTGAGGAAGCCCTCCTCGTCGAAGGCGCCGATGTCGCCGGTCTTCAGCCAGCCGTCCTCGAACGTGCCGAGCGTGGCGGCGGGGTTCTTCCAGTACTCCTTGAAGACGTTGACGCCCTTGACCTGGATTTCTCCGTCGTCCATGGCCCGCACGGAGACGCCGGGGAGGGCCGGGCCCACCGTGCCGATCTTGGACTTGGTGGCCAGGTTGACCGTGGCCGGGGCGGTGGTCTCGGTCAGGCCGTAGCCCTCGAGGATGACGATTCCCAGGCTGTGGAAGAAGTGACCGAGGTGCGCGCCGAGCGGGGCGGATCCGGACACCGCGTACTTCACGTTGCCGCCCATGACGGCGCGCAGCTTGCTGTAGACGAGCCGGTCGAAGAGGGCGAACTTGATCTTCGTCACCAGGGGGATGGCCTGGCCGGCCTGGAGCGCCTGCGAATGGGCGACGGCGACCTCGGCGGCCGCGCGGAAGATCTTGCCCTTGCCGCCGGCTTCGGCCTTCTGCTCGGCCGAGTTGTAGACCTTCTCGAACACCCGAGGCACCGCGAGGAGGAAGGTGGGCTTGAAGCTGCCGAGCGCCGGGAGGAGCTGCTTGGTGTCGGGCTGGTGGCCGACGCGCACGCCGGCGTGAACGCAGAGCACCGAGATGAACCGGGCGAACACGTGGGCGGTCGTGATGAACAGGAGGGTGGATGCACCGTTCTCGTCGGTGAGGACCTCCTTGAGGGCGACTGCGGCATTGCGGCAGGTCTCGACGAAGTTGGCGTGCGTCAACACGCAGCCCTTGGGCCTTCCGGTGGAACCCGAGGTGTAGATCAGGGTGGCGATGTCGCTTCCGACGGCGAGTCCGCGTCGACGCTCGATCTCGGCATCCGGGACAGCCGTGCCGCTCGCGGCGAGCTTGTCCAGGTCGCCGAGGCCGATCTGCCACACGGTCGTGATGAACGGCAGTTCCGGGTGCACCTCGTCGAAGCGCGCGAAGTGGTCCGCCGTTTCGAGGATGAGCGCCTTCGCGTCCGAGTCGCCGAGGATCCACTGGATCTGCGAGGGGGAGCTGGTCTCGTAGACCGGGACGAGCACGGCGCCGGCGAACCAGGCGGCGAAGTCGACGAGCGTCCACTCGTACCGGGTCTTGCACATCAGGCCGATCTTGTCGCCGGGCTCGATGCCCGCCGCGACGAACCCCTTGGCCAGGGCGATCACCTGGGCGTGGAACTCGGCGGTGGTGACCGGAAGCCACTCGCCGTTCACCGGCAGGGAGAACAGAACCATATTGGGCGTCGCCTTCAGGCGATCGACGAGCAGGTCCGTCACATTGGCTGCCGGGTCGGCAGGAACAATGGCGGGAACATCAAACTGTCGCACGGCGACTCCTTTGGGCCGGATGGGCGGGTGTTTCGCCCGGCGGGATGCTGATTTACTACACTCTATTGGGTACTGCGGTGTCCGCTCCGGATGCGGCGGATCAGGTTTCCACAACGCTCGCCGACGAAAGGTGCCCTCGTGCATGCCATTGGGATCGACATCGGCGGCACAAAGATCGCCGGGGCGCTGGTCGACGAAGCCGGGAACATCATCCGTTCCGACCGGACGCCGACGTCCGCGGGCGATCCGGCCGAAATCGAGGACGCCGTCGTGGCGATGATCCGGAACCTCTCCGAGGGGGAGGACGTCATCGCGGCGGGGGTCGCCGCCGCCGGTTTCATCGACGCGGCCCAGTCGACCGTGTATTACGCGCCGAACATCAACTGGCGTAATGAGCCCCTGCGGAAGAAGCTCGAGGCCCGGCTCGACCTGCCGATCATCATCGAGAACGACGCGAACGCGGCCGGCTGGGCCGAGTTCTGCTTCGGCGCCGGCCGCAACTACAGCGACATGGTCACCCTGACCATCGGCACGGGCGTCGGCGGCGCCATCGTCTCCCGCAACCGCCTCTTCGTCGGCGGATTCGGCGTGGGCGCGGAGCTCGGCCACCTGCGGCTCATCCCGAACGGCCTGCCCTGCGGCTGCGGCGCCCACGGCTGCATCGAGCAGTACGGCTCCGGCCGTGCCCTGCTGCGCATTTCCAACGAATTCGCGGATGCCGGCGGCATCGGCCTCGGCCTCGCCGCCGCACGCGCTCGCACCGGGACGCTGACCGGCGTCGACGTGAGCGCGCTGATCCAGGCCGGCGACGGCGGCGCGCTGGCGGCCCTGCGCCAGCTCGGCGGCGCGCTCGGCCAGGCCTGTGCGAGCCTGGCCGCTGTGCTGGACCCGCAGGTGTTCGTCTTCGGCGGGGGAGTGGCCGTCGCGGGCGAGCTCCTGCTCGAACCGATTCGCGCGGCCTACCTCGACAACCTGCCCGCTCGCGGCTACCACCCCGAGGCCGACTTCACCACCGCCCAGCTCGTCAACGACGCGGGTGTAGTCGGCGCGGCCGACCTCGCGCGCAAGCACGTCATCGAGCAGTAGGCTTTCCAACTCAGGAAGGAATCGAACAATGTTCTATTGGATCATGAAGAACATTGTGGTCGGTCCGATCCTGCTTGCGCTGTTCCGGCCGTGGATCGTCGGGCTGAACAACATCCCGAAAGAGGGCGGTGTCATCCTCGCCAGCAACCACCTCTCCTTCATCGACTCGGTCTTCCTGCCCCTGGTCGTGCCGCGGCGGGTCGTCTTCCTGGCCAAGAGCGAGTACTTCACCGGCAAGGGGCTGAGGGGCTGGGCCACGCGCCAGTTCTTTAAGGCCACCGGCCAGCTCCCGATCGACCGCTCGGGCGGCAAGGCATCCGAGGACTCCCTGAACACCGGGCTCCGCGTGCTGCGCTCTGGCGGCGTCCTGGGCATCTACCCGGAGGGCACCCGCAGCCCCGACGCGAAGATGTACCGCGGTCGCACCGGCGTGGCCCGCATGGTGCTGGAGGCCGGCGTCCCCGTCATCCCGGTCGCCATGATCGACACCGAGAAGGCCATGCCGACCGGCACCCGGATCCCCAAGGTGCGCCGCATCGGAATCATCATCGGCGAGCCGCTCGATTTCAGTCGTTTCGAGGGCATGGAGGGTGACCGGTTCGTCCTGCGCTCAATCACCGACGAACTCATGTACGAACTGCGCACGCTCAGCGACCAGGAGTACGTGGACGTCTACGCGACCAGCGTGAAAGAGAAGCGGGCAAACCTTTCGCGGTAAGCTTCGATAATCGGTTTCAGCGCTGATCCGACCTTCCCTCATGCCCCCGGCCCGCGAATTCACGCGCGCCACCAAGAGAAACTGGAATCGTCCCGTGGTAGACCCCACCGAACCCGTCGTCGTCGCAGATAAAGCAGTGATCGCGGGCCTGGACTATTGGCGCACGCTTCCGATCAAGCAGCAGCCGACCTGGCCCGATGCCGAGGCCGTGGCCGCGGCATCTGCTGAACTGGCGACCCAGCCGCCGCTCGTCTTCGCCGGCGAGGTCGACATCCTGCGCGACCGGCTGGCCCAGGCCGCCCGCGGCGAGGCGTTCCTGCTGCAGGGCGGCGACTGCGCCGAGACCTTCAGCGGTGCCACCGCCGAGCAGATCCGAAACCGGGTCAAGACCGTGCTGCAGATGGCCGTCGTGCTCACCTATGGCGCCTCCATGCCCGTCGTGAAGATGGGGCGGATGGCCGGGCAGTTCGCCAAGCCCCGCTCGAGCGACTTCGAAACCCGCGGCGACGTGACGCTGCCGGCCTACCGCGGCGACATCGTCAACGGCTACGACTTCACCCCGGAGTCCCGCGAGGCCGACCCGGCGCGCCTGGTGAAGGGGTACCACACGGCCGCCTCGACCCTGAACCTCATCCGTGCGTTCACCCAGGGTGGATTCGCCGACCTCCGCCAGGTGCACAGCTGGAACCAGGGCTTCGCGGCGAACCCGGCGAACCAGCGTTACGAGAAGCTGGCCAAGGAGATCGACCGGGCGATCAAGTTCATGATCGCCTGCGGCGCCGACTTCGAGGCGCTGCGGCGAACGGAGTTCTACACCAGCCACGAGGGCCTGCTGATGGACTACGAGCGGCCGATGACGCGCATCGACTCGCGGACCGGAACGCCGTACAACACCTCGGCGCACTTCGTCTGGATCGGGGAGCGCACCCGCGACCTCGACAGCGCCCACGTCGACTTCCTCTCCCGCGTGCGCAACCCGATCGGCGTCAAGCTCGGCCCGACGACCTCGATCGACGACATGATGCGCCTGATCGACGTCCTCGACCCCAATCGCGAGCCGGGCCGCCTGACCTTCATCACCCGGATGGGCGCCGGCAAGATCCGGGATGCCCTGCCGCCGCTGCTCGAGGCGGTCAAGGCCAGCGACGCGAACCCGCTCTGGGTCACCGACCCGATGCACGGCAACGGCGTGACCACGCCGACCGGCTACAAGACGCGCCGTTTCGACGACGTCGTCGACGAAGTCAAGGGCTTCTTCGAGGCTCACCGCGCGGTCGGAACGCACCCGGGAGGCATCCACGTGGAGCTGACCGGTGACGACGTCACTGAGTGCATGGGCGGCTCGGAGCACATCGACGAGGCTGCCCTCGCCACCCGCTACGAGTCGCTCTGCGACCCGCGCCTGAACCACATGCAGTCCCTGGAACTCGCGTTCCTCGTGGCGGAGGAGCTCGCGGTCCGCTAGCGCCGGTTTCGGTGCCGAGAGTCGCCGTTTCCGCCGAGAGTCGCCGTTGCAACGGGGATTCTCGGCGGAAACGGCGACTCTCGCTGGGTGAGGGGGCGCGACGAGGTGCAGGTGCGCGACGGCACCTGCCGGCACCCGGGCTGCAGCCGGGCGGCCAGCCGCTCCGACATCGACCACGGCCTCGACTGGGCGTTCGGCGGGCGGACCGACCACAATAACCTCGCCCACCTCTGCCCAGCCGGCCACGCCCTCAAACACGAGGCCGGCTGGAAGGTCAGCCAGGCCACCGACGGAACGGGAACCCTGACCTGGACCACCCCGACCGGGCACACCTACGTGACAGAGCCGGAGACCCCCATCGGCACTGCGATCAGCGCCGAACTCCGGTCGACGGCCACGCGAGCCAACGAGGCACGTTCAGAGGAGTAATCCTTCCAGCGGGTGCTCTTCCATGCCACCCTTTCGGCACCGCCGAACCGTGAGTTGGGCACCTTCCCGCCCGCCGCGAAGGTGCCGAACTCACAGTTCGGCGGAAGGCGCGGTAGAACGGGAGGGCCGCTAGAACTTCGGGGTGAGCTCGATCGTGGCGCCCTTGGGGATTGTCTGACCGGCGGCCGGGTCCGTGGCGTCGATCGTCAGCACGGCCGCAATCGCATCCGCACCGGGGTTGTACTTGAGCTTGAAGCCAAGGTCGGTGAGGATTTTCTTTCCCTCTTCCCACGGCTTGCCGACGACGTTTGGTACTTCGACCGGCTCCGGGCCGCGCGACGTGGTCAGAACGAGCACGTCACCCACCCGGACGGGTCCGCTCTTGGCGGCGGAAAGCTTGATCACCGCGTCCTTGGCGATCGTGTCGCTGTAGCGCTGCTCGCCGGTTTCGGCGCCCAGCCCCTTTTCCTTGAGGATGGCGGTGGCATCGGGAACTGACTTGCCCGTGACATCCGGGATGGGCCCCAGGGACACGACGAGGTTCACGGCGAGCCCTTCGAAGTAGGCGCCGCCCTTGGAGACGTCACCCCCGTCGCTCTCGCGGGTGGCCGAGACGACGGTGCCCTCCTCGAGCGAGCTGTTGAAGACCTCGTCCGTGCTGCCGACCGTCGCGCCCAGGTCGGTGATCGCCGTCTCGGCCGCGTCCTGGCCCAGCCCGGTGAGCGTCGGCAGGGTGATGGGCTGGCGACCCTTCGAGACGAGGACCGTCACGGCGGTGCCCTTGGCAACGCGCGTTCCGGCGTCGGGTTTGGTGCTCGAGACGAGCCCCGCGGCGATCTCGTTGTTGTACTCTTCACCGGGCTTCGACGTGAGGTCAAGTTCGGCCAGCGCCGCGGCCGCCTTCTCCGGCGTCATAGACGCGAGTCTCGGGACGGCGATCTGTGAGCCGGGACCGGATCCGAAGTACCAGCCGGTTCCCCCGGCGAGGGCGGCGAGCAGCACCACGAGCGTGAACAGCCAGTACCCGCGTCGCTTGCGCTTCTCGCCCTTCGTGGCCAGCAGCGTGCTGCTGCTCGGCAGTGCCGCCGCCGGCTTGGCCAGCGGCTGCGCGCCGAGGATCTGGGTGTCCGCCGTGGCCGAGGCGTCGCCGAAGCCACCCGGGAACATCATGGTGGGCGCCATGCCGGTGTCAGCGGACGCCGGACGGACCAGCTTCTCCACGTCGAGCAGCTGGTCGAGCATGACGCGCGCGTCCCTCGGCCGCTGCTCAGGATCGCGGGCCGTCGCCCAGAGCACGAGTTCGTCGAGTTCGCGGGGGATGGAGGGCACCTTGACGCTCGGCATCGGCACGGTGTCGTTCGCGTGCTGGTACGCGATCTGCATCGGCGCTTCGCCCACGTAGGGCTGTTCGCCGGTGAGCATCTCGTAGGTCATGATGCCGAGCGCGTAGATGTCGCTGCGGGCGTCGGCGATCCCACGGGTGACGAGTTCGGGGGAGAGGTAGGCGATCGTGCCGAGCAGGGCCTGCCCGGTCGCCGTGTTGTTGTTCGCGGCGCGGGCGAGTCCGAAGTCGCCGATCTTGATCCGGCCATCGTCGGCGAGGAGCACGTTCTCCGGCTTGAGGTCGCGGTGCACGATCCCGGCCTTGTGCGCGGCGGCGAGGCCGCCGAGCACCGCCTCCAGGATGTCCATCGTCTGTTCCGGCGTGAGCCGCCCGTAGTCCTTGATCAGGTCGCGCAGGGTGATGCCCGGGAGGTACTCCATGACCAGGTAGGCCATGTCGGCATCCTGCCCCTGGTCGTACACGTTGACGACGTTGGGGTGTGCGAGCCGGGCCGCGGAACGCGCCTCCTGCACGAAACGCGCCTTGAAGCTGTTGTCGTCGGCGAGGTGGCCGTGCATGATCTTGATGGCCACGCGCCGTTCCAGGCGGAGGTCGGTCGCGAGGTAGACCGTCGCCATGCCGCCGCGCGCGATTCGCGAGCGCACCTGATACCGGCCATCGATCAGACGGCCGATCATCGGATCGGTTGGGCTTTCACTCACCCGTCAAGTCTAGGGAACGCTGCCGTCGGAACCCCGATAAAACACCGTGAGCCGGGTGTTTGGGGGGCAAGCGAGCCCGCGAAGACGGGTCAGTCGAGCTCGGCGACCCAGACGCGCGCGGAGGCTTCCCATTTGGCGTAGTGGTTCGGGTAGGCCGAGATCTGGACGGCCTGGGCGGCCTGGGTGACCGTCAGCGACTCCCAGCCGCGGATGTCGAGCAGCCCGCGGGTCACGCCGCGGTTGGGGTTGTCCGCGCCGCCGAAGAAGGCGCGGCTGGCGCGCACCGGATCGAGCACCTGGTCGGCCGATCCCCAGCCGGCGCTGGGCCGCTGCTGGAACAGGCCGAGCGAGTCGCGGTCGCCGTACTGCACGTTGCGCAGTCCGGACTCCTGGGCCGCGGCGGCCAGCGCGACCACGAGGCCGCGGTCGCTGACTCCGGCCCTGCGGCCGACGGCGACGATGATCTGGGCGTTCCCGCGCATCTCGGCGGTCAGGCGGGTGATGGTGGGGATCTTCAGCACCTGGCCGGGGTAGATGATGCTGGACCAGCCGAGTCCGTTGGCGTCGAGGATGGCCTGCACCGGCAGCCCGGCGGTGGCGGCGACCGTCGTGATCGTGTCGCCGCGGGCGATCGTGTAGCTGGACGGTGCGGGACCGGGTGCGGCCGCGGGAGCGGCGGCCTTGACGGGCGCCGGCGCCGGGGCGGCGGCTGGAGCGGGGGCGGATGCACCGGTCGAGGTCGCCGCGGGGGCGGCGTTGGGCAGCACGATCGCCTGTCCGGGGAAGATGATGCTGGCCCGGCCCAGGCCGTTCGCGCTGAGGACCGCGGCGGTCGTCAGGCCGTGCGCGGCCGCGATGCCACTGATCGTGTCGCCGCTCTTCACCTTGTAGCGCGTGATCTCCGCCGCGACCGGCTTCCTGGCGGGGACGGCGGCCGGGGGAGCCGCATGAACGGTCAGGGTGAGCTTCTGGCCGGGGAAGATCATCGACGACCAGCCAAGGCCGTTCAGCGCGAGCACGGATGCCGTGGACAGTCCGAACCGCCCGCCGATGCCGCTGATGGTGTCACCCTCGACCACGACGTACTGGGTCGGCACGGCCCTGGCCGGAGCGCGGGACACGGCGGCGCTCGGAGTCGGCGCCGGGACGACGGCGGGGAGGGTGCTCTTAACCTTGACAGGCTTCTTCACGATCGTCGCGGCATCCGCCGGCGACGCGAGGTTCAGGGTCATCGCGATGGTGCTGATGATCACGATCGGGATGCTCGCGAAGAGGCCGCGGGAACGGCAGGCCTCCAGGAAGGTGGGCCGGCGGGGCGTGTCGCCCGGCTCGGCATCCCTTGCGGGGATACTGTCCGACTCAGCCGACATGGCACTCCCGTTCCTGTGTTGCGTATGCCCCCAACGCTGGCATAGATAGGTATCAGAGTCAATCACCGTGACGGGTGTGGCTTGAGTGAACTCGTGGGAATTCGTTGGCGCGGATGTTTGTCGCTCCCGGTGTTTCATGGCAGTCTGGATCCGTGACCGACTCGATTTCAGAGCAGCAGTGGCTGACCATTCCCGACCTCGTCAACCTGCTCGGCCAGAGCCAGAGCCGCGTGCGGCAGCTGATTGACGACAAGCAGCTTCTAGCGGTGCGCCGCGACGGGACGATCCAGGTTCCCGCGCTGTTCATCAGGGACGGCGCGCCCCTCGCCGAACTCCGCGGCACGCTGATCGTGCTCTCCGACGACGGCTTCACCGACGAGCAGGCCATGGAATGGCTGCTCGACGTGGACGACAGCCTCGGCGTCGAACCGATTGTCGCGCTGCGGGCCGGCCGCAAGGCCGAGGTGCGCCGGGTCGCCCAGGCACTCGCCTAGACCGCTCGACGCCCGGCCTTCCCCCGCGGGGCGGGGCGGCAGTACACTTCCGGCATGTCGGCTCAGGCGGACGCCTACGGTGAGGCGCTGGAGAGAGCACACGCGCACGCCCTGGAGTGGCTCGCCTCGGTGCCCGAGCGCCCGGTCGGCCCCCTGGTCGACGCCGACGAGCTGGTGTCCCGGCTGTCGGCGACCCTGCAGGACCAGCCCCTGGACCCGGCCGACGTCATCGACGAACTCGCGGCAGTCGCCGAACCGGGGCTGATGGCCATGCCGTCCGGCCGCTTCTTCGGCTGGGTGATCGGCGGGACCCTGCCGGCGGCGATGGCCGCCGACTGGCTGGTCAGCGCGTGGGACCAGAACGCCGCGATGCGGTTCGCGACGCCGGCGACCGCTGCCCTCGAGGAAACCGCCGCCGCCTGGATCATCGAGATCCTGGGCCTGCCGCAGGACGCGGACGTCGGCTTCACCACGGGAGCCACCATGTCGAACTTCGTCGGGCTCGCGTCCGGCCGCCAGCACCTCCTGCGCCGGGCCGGGTGGGACCTCGACGCCCAGGGGCTGTTCGGGGCGCCGCGCATCACGGTCTACGTCGGCCGCGAGCGGCACGAGGTCATCGACCTCGCGCTCCGCTACCTCGGTCTCGGCGCGCCCGTCGAAATCGCCGTCGATGAGCAGGGCCGGCTCCGAGCGGATGCGCTGGCCGAGGCGATGGACCGCTCCTCCGGCCCGGCCATCGTCTGCCTGCAGGCCGGCAACGTGCACTCCGGATCCTTCGACCCGATCGGGGAGGCGACCGCCATCGCCCACCGGCACGACGCCTGGGTGCACGTCGACGGCGCTTTCGGGCTCTGGGCCGCGGCCAGCCCCCTCTATCACGAGCACCTCGCCGGCCTGCCGACCGCGGACTCCTGGGCGACGGACGCGCACAAGACCCTCAATGTCCCCTACGACTGCGGCGTGGCCATCGTCTCCCGGCCGGCCGTCCTGCGGTCGGTCTTCGGTGTCCGCACCGCCTACCTGGTCGCGGACGAGCACGGCCCGGGGGATCCGTTCGAGCGGGTCCCTGAGCTCTCCCGCCGCGCCCGCGGGGTCCCGGTCTGGGCGGCGCTGCGCTCGCTCGGCCGCTCGGGCACGGTGGCGCTGGTGGAGCGGCTCGCGCAGCGGGCCCGAGCGCTTGCGGAGGGGATGGCCCGGATACCGGGCGCCGAGGTGCTCAACGACGTCGTCTTCACCCAGGTCTGCGTGAGCTTCGGCGACGACGAGCGGACCCGCCGCGTGACGGAGCGTTTGATCGCGGACGGCACCACCTGGATGTCCGGATCCCGCTGGCGCGACCGGAACGTGCTGCGGATCTCGGTGAGCAACTGGTCGACGGATGCCGCCGATGTCGAGCTGTGCCTCGCCGCGGTCGAGCGCGCGGCGCGCACCGTCCCGCTGTAGACGTCCCGCTGCGGATCGATTCCGCCGCTAGAACGCGCGGCGCGTGACCTGCTCGGTGAGGGACCGCAACTGCTCCCGGGCGTCCTCGCCGATCGGCGAGCCCTCGAGCGCCCGCAGGGCCTCCGCCACGTTGGCCTCGATCATTGCCTCGACCCGGTCGACCGCCCCGCTGTCCCGGATGACGCCCTGCAGGACGACGATCCGCGACTCATCGAGGGTGGGGTCGCCGAGCTGGTCGTCCAGGGTGCGGCGCGGCCCGTCAGCGATGCCCTGGCGCGCGAGCGCGACCAGAACCGTGCGCTTGCCCTCGCGCAGGTCGTCGCCGCTGGGCTTGCCGGTGACCGCGGCGTCGCCGAAGACGCCCAGCAGGTCGTCCCGCAACTGGAACGCGATGCCGAGCGGCAGGCCGAACGCGCGAAGCGCGTCGAGCTGGGCCGGGCTCGCCCCCGCGAGCGCCGCCCCGATCACGAGCGGCGCCTGCACGCTGTACTTCGCGGACTTGAAGACGATCACCCGCAGTGCCCGGTCCAGGAGTTCGTCCTCCGGCTGGGTCAGCCAGGCGCGCTCCTCCAGGATGTCGAGATACTGGCCGGCCGTGACCTCGGTGCGCATCCGGTTGAACTCGGTCCGGGCGAGGCGGGCGGCCTCCCCGTCGGGGGCGGCGGCGAGCCCCTCGTCCAGGAGTTCGTCGCTCCAGCCGAGCAGCAGGTCGCCGAGCAGGATCCCGGCGGCTCGACCGAAGTCGCTCGCGCTGCCGGCCCAGGAACTCTCGGCGTGCATGCCCTCGAACAGCTTGTGTGCGGATGCCGCGCCCCGGCGGGTGTCCGAATTGTCGATGATGTCGTCGTGGACCAGCGCCGCGGCATGGAAGATCTCGAGCGCGGCGGCCGCGGAAACGATGGGGGAGCTGTCGGCCGCCGCCGTTCCTGCGCTCTGCCATCCCGAGTAGCAGAACAGCGCCCTGAATCGCTTGCCACCGCTGAGAAACTGCCGTGAGAAGTCCACCAGGGGAGTGAGGTCGGGGCTTATCGCGGCCACAATTGGAACACGCGTATTGAGAAATTCGTCGATGCGGACATGAACCTGTTCGACAAGACGAGTGCTATCAGCCACGTGCCTAGCCTAGCCATCCCGGCGGGACTAGAATTAGGGTCTAACCCGCTCGATCCCGAAATTGGAGGGGAATGAGATGCCGCTTTCTGAGCAAGAGCAGCGACTCCTCGAGGAGATGGAGCGCAGCCTTTATCACAACGACGTTGACTTCGTGTCGACGGTCGGTGTGACGCGGCTTCGACCCAATTATCGGTCTGTCGTTCTCGGTGTCCTCCTCGCCGTCGCGGGCATTGCCGCCCTCATCGCGGGCGTCGCCCTGCAGCAGCTGTGGCTCGGGGTGCTCGGATTCATCATCATGTTCGCCGGAGTCCTGATCGCCATCACGCCCGGGGGCAACGTCAGGGGTGGTTCCGGCGGCGGCTCCCGCGGCGCAACCGCCGGCCGCCCGGGTCCCGGCCAGCGCACCGGGGCCAACAAGGGATTCATGGACCGCCTGAACGACCGCTGGGACCGCCGCCAGGACGGGCAGCGCTGATTCGGCCGATTCAGCCGAATCACCTGAGTTGAACCGGCGCGAGCCGGCGTAGGCTCCGTCAGCCGCACCCTCCGCCCTCCACCACCGCCCTCCACGGGCCCTCCATTCGGCCTCCATTCGCCTGACAGCGACCTTCGCACCGCCCATCTTCGGGGCCGATCTTCGGATCGGCCCCTTTTTTGCGCCCGAAAGCAGGTCAGGCGTGAATTTTCCCTCCACCGCCTGGTGCCCCGTGGACTGGGGGGCTTTTGGGGACAATTGCTCCAAAAAACGTGCCAATTTGCTGTTCAGTGGTGGATAGTGGAGTAAAGTGGAGCCATACTCGGAACACGGCCGGTCGAGAAAGGGGGGATGCATGTTTCTCGGAACCTATGCCCCCAAGCTCGACGACAAAGGACGCATCATCCTGCCGGCGAAGTTCCGGGACGAGCTCTCCACCGGCATCGTCATGACGCGCGGCCAGGAGAACTGCCTCTACGTGTTCAGCTCGCGCGAATTCGAGGAGCTGCACGAGAAGATCCGCCAGGCGCCCATCACGAGCAAGCAGGGCCGCGACTTCCTGCGCGTCTTCCTCTCCGGCGCCAGCGCCGAGACGCCGGACAAGCAGAACCGGGTGACCATCCCCGCAAACCTCCGCGCCTACGCGGGCCTCGACCGCGAGCTCACCGTCATCGGCGCCGGCAGCCGAGTCGAGATTTGGGACAGCGAAGCCTGGGAGACCTACCTCGCCGAACAAGAGACCTCATTCGCCAACACAACGGAGGAGGTGATTCCGGGACTCTTCTAGTCCCTGGCGCCTGACTCCCAGCCGTTCATGCCTGACACACTTCCCCGGTGGCAGGAAAGAATGGATGGGGATCAGGAACCAGGAACCGGACCCGGCAAGAACTATGGCCATCAACGACATCCACACCCCAGTCCTGCTCGAGCGCTGCATCGAGCTGCTCGCACCCGCCCTGCAGAAGCCCGGCGCCGTGCTCGTCGACGCCACCCTCGGCATGGGCGGCCACGCCGAAGCGCTGCTGCAGCGTTTCCCCGGGCTGGTCCTCGTCGGGCTCGACCGCGACCTCGAGGCCCTCGCGATCGCCGAAGAGCGGCTGAAGCCGTTCCACGGGCGAGTTCACCTGGTGCACACCGTCTACGACGGCATCCGTGACGCGCTCGAAGGCCTCGGAATCGACGAGGTGGACGGGGTCCTGTTCGACCTCGGCGTCTCCTCGCTCCAGATCGACCGGGTCGAGCGCGGCTTCTCCTACTCGAAGGATGCGCCGCTCGACATGCGCATGGACAGCACCTCCGACCTCACCGCCGAGCGCATCATCGCCGAGTACAGCGAGGCGGAGCTGCGACGCATCTTCCAGGAGTACGGCGAAGAAAAACTCGCCGCCCGGTACGCGAAGGCCATCGTCGAGGCCCGCGAGAAGACCCCGTTCGTGCGCTCGGGTCAGCTGGTCGACGTGATCACCGCGGTGACCCCGGTGGCCGTCCAGCGGATGGGGCACCCCGCCAAGCGGGTCTTCCAGGCACTCCGCATCGAGGTCAACCAGGAACTGGCCGTCCTCGAACGCGCCATCCCGGCCGCGCTCGAAGCGATCACCGTCGGCGGACGCATCGTCGTCATGGCCTACCAGTCGCTCGAGGACCGGATCGTGAAGAAGGTGTTCGCCAAGGCGTCCAGCTCGAGCGCCCCGGCCGGGCTGCCGGTCGAACTCCCCGAACACAAGCCGGTCTTCGCACTTTTGATCCGCGGCTCCGAACAAGCCTCTGACGAAGAAAAGGCGCTGAACCCGCGCGCAACATCCGTGCGGCTCCGCGCCGCCGAACGACTGAGGAGGGTCGAATGAGCGACAATCTCGCACGCGTGCTCGAGCCGAGCGGCCAGGGGATCTGGGCCCAGGCCCTCCCGGCGGCACGCCGCCACATCGAGGCCGTTGCCCCGCGCGCAGAGCGCCGGACCCGCCCCCGGATCGTCTACGCCCTGACCGCGGGCGCCGGCATGGCCGTCATCGTGATCGCCCAGCTGCTGCTCAGCGTCGGAATCTCCCAGGGCGCCTACGAGATCTCCACCCTCCAGTCCAGCCAGGTCGAACTCGGACGCACCACGGAAAGCCTCAGCGAGGACCTCGTCAAGGTGTCATCGCCACAGAACCTGGCCGCCAACGCGGCGGCGCTCGGCATGGTCAGCAACTCCACCCCCGCCTACCTCCGCCTGTCCGACGGCGCCGTGCTCGGCGCCCCGGTCTCGGCCGCCGGCACACCGGCCAACGCCGGCAGCGGCGCGGCCGGACTCGTGCCGAACGCGCTCCTCTCCGGCATCCCGCTGGTCACGGACCTTGTTCCGGCCGGAGCGCAGGGCACCGGAATCGGCACCACCAGCGCCACGGGGCACGGACGCTCCGCCGCAGCGCGAGCCGCTCACGCCCCGGCCGCCCCGGCGGCTCCGGCCAGCGGGCTTCCTTCCCCTTCAACGCGCTAACGCGGCCCCGGCCGCAGTGAGGATGTGACGGTGCCGTTGAACCCCGGGGCTCGCCCAGGCAAGTCCAGCAATTCGGCCAGGTCCGACCGGCGTCGCCTGGCCGTCACCGTCGTCCTGCTCTTCGCGATCGTCGGCGTCTTCGTGGTCCGCCTCATCGACATCCAGGTCGTCCGGGCGGACACCCTCAGCGCCGACTCGCTCGGCAACCGCTCCGTCGAACAGACCGTCTACGGCTCGCGCGGCGACATCCTCTCCTCCGACGGAGACGTGCTCGCCGGCACCGTCATGCGCTACGACATCACGATCTCCCCGCGGAACGCGGGGGAGTTCACCCGCACGACCGACGCCGGACCGGTCACCGTCACCGTGGCCCAGGCCGCGGCGGAAATCGGGGCGATCACCGGACAGACCGGCGACGAGATCCTCGGGATCATCACCGACTCCCTCGCCGCGAACAAGAACTCCGACTTCGCCTACGTGGCCAAGAAGGTCAATGTCGACTCCCTGCGCGCCATCAAGGAGCTCAGCATCCCCTGGATCTACCCGAGGACCAACCCCAGCCGGGTCTACCCGAACGGCGCCGTCGCCGGGAACCTCGTCGGCTTCGTGTCGGCGGACGGGGAACCGCAGGCCGGCCTCGAGGTCGGCCAGGACTCCTGCCTCGCCAGCACCAACGGCGTGGAAACCTACGAGAAGGGCGCGGACGGGGTCCGCATTCCCGGCAGCACCGTCACCGCGAAACAGGTCGTCGACGGCGGCGATGTCGTCACGACCATCAACCGCGACCTGCAGTGGTTCGTGCAGCAGGCGCTGGCCGAGCAGGCCCAGGCGACCGGCGCGGCCTGGGGCACCGTCGTCGTCCAGGAGGTCAAGACCGGCAAGCTCCTCGCCGTGGCCGACTACCCGACCGTCGACCCGAACAACGTGAGCGCCACCGCGGCGAAGAACCGCGGCTCGCGGGCCTTCACCGACTCGTTCGAACCCGGGTCGACGTTCAAGACGCTCACCTCGGCATCCGTGCTCGACTCCGGCAAGGCCACGCTCAAGACGCACATCATCGCGCCCTACCGGTACAAGCCGGGCAACGGCGCCAACGTCAACGACAGCCACCGGCACGACGACGAGAAGCTCACCCTGACCGGGGTGATGATCGAGTCCTCGAACACCGGGATGTCGAAGTTCGGGGAGCTCCTGAGCGACCAGCAGCGCTACGACTACATGAAGAAATTCGGAGTCGGCACCCCGACGGAAACCGGTTTCCCCCGGGAAGATTCGGGCATCCTGCACCCGTACGAGAAATGGGACCCCCAGACCGCGTACGCGACAATGTTCGGCCAGGGCCTCACCACGACGGCGCTGCAGGTCTCGAGCATCTACCAGACCATCGCCAACGACGGCGTCCGGATGCCCGTGACGCTGGTCGAGGGATGCCGCCAGGCCGACGGCAGCGTGCTGGACAAGGCCGACGCGAGCGGGAGCCGGGTCATCTCCGCCGAGGCCGCCCACGCCACGTCGGACGTCCTGGAGATGGTTTACGCCAATAGTTGGGTGGCTTCCAAATGGGAGATTCCCGGCTACCGAGTGGCCGCGAAAACCGGCACGGCCCAGATGCCCAATGGCAAGGGCGGGTACTCCAGGGGCTACCTGGTTTCGGTCTCCGGCTTCGCCCCGGCGGACGATCCGCAGTTCGTCGTGTCGGTGAGCCTCGCGGATCCTGTTAAAATGAATACGTCTGCCGCCTCCGCTCCGATCTTCCAGAAGGTCATGAGCCAGGCGTTGAAGAAGTACCGGGCAGTCCCGTCGGGCACTCCAGCACCCGATCTCCCTGCCAACTGGTAAGAAAGTGAGCCCCGTGACCGAACTGTCGCCCTCGGCGCTCCGTCCTCAGCATCCCATCTCCCGTTCCCTGTCCGGCCTTGTCGACGAATTCGACCTGGAACTGCGCGGTGACCTCGACGGACTCGAAGTCACCGGCGTGAGCCTGAGCTCGCGCACCGTCCAGCCCGGCGACCTGTACGTCGGCGTGCCCGGCCGGAACAGCCACGGCGCCTCCTTCGCGGAAGGCGCCAGGGAAGCCGGCGCCGTCGCCATCCTCACCGACGCCGACGGCGCGGTCATCGCGGAAGGAAGCGGCCTGCCCGTGCTCGTGACGCCGGACGCCCGGGCCGCCCTTGGCTCCGTCGCCGCGTGGATCTATCGAACCGACGAGAATCCCGCGTCGCTGTTCGCCGTCACCGGCACCAACGGCAAGACCAGCGTCGTCTACCTGCTCTTCGCCATCCTGAACCAGCTCGGAATCGTCGCCGGCCTCACCTCGACCGCCGAACGCAGGATCGGCGACCTCGCCGTGACCAGCGCGCTGACCACCCCGGAAGCCAGCGAGCTGCATGCCCTGCTCGCCCGGATGCGCGAGGCCGAGGTGCGCGCCGTCGCGATCGAAGTCTCCGCCCAGGCGCTCAGCCGCCACCGCATCGACGGCCTCGTCTTCGACGTCGCCGGCTTCACCAACCTGAGCCACGACCACCTCGACGACTACGAGGCCATGGAGGACTACTTCCAGGCCAAGCTCGACCTCTTCCAGCCCGACCGTTCCCGCCGCGCTGTGGTCACCGTCGACTCCGACTGGGGCCGGCGGATCGTCCACGACTGCCGCATCCCGGTGACGACCCTCACGACGAGGCTCGATGTCGAAGCGGACTGGCGGATGTTCGTGATCGAGGAGACGGCCCTCTACACGCAGTTCGCGCTCGAAGGCCCGGAGGGCCGACGCCTCGAAACCCGCGTGCCGCTGCTCGGCTGGTACATGGCCGCCAACGCGGCCCTGGCCATCGTGATGCTCGTCGAATCCGGCTACGACCTCGAAGCGATCGCGCACACGCTCGACCGGGACGGAGGCATCGCCGCGTACATCCCCGGGCGGGCGGAACGCATCTCCGGAGACCGCGGCCCGCTGGTCTACATCGACTACGGGCACACCCCCGACGCGTTCCTGAACACCCTGGACGCGATCCGGAAGACCACCGAGGGCCGGCTGATCATGGTGTTCGGCGCGGACGGCGACCGGGACACCACCAAGCGCGCCGACATGGGCGCCATCGCCGCACGCGGCGCGGACGTCGTCGTCGTGACCGACTTCCACCCCCGCTTCGAAGACCCGGCCGCCATCCGCGCCACCCTGCTCGACGCGGCACGGGCCGCCGTCCCGGACGGGGAGTTCCACGAGGTCCCCGACCCGCGGACGGCCTTCCGCACCGCACTGGCCCTGGCGAAGGAAGGCGACGTCATCCTCTATGCCGGGCCCGGCCACGAGGATTACCACGAGGTCGCCGGCGTCAAGATCCCCTACTCGGCGCGCGAAGACTCCCGCCAGGCGCTCCGCGAAGCCGGGTGGCTCTGATGATCGGCCTCAGCCTGGCCGAGATCGCCGACGCCGTCTCCGGTGTCCTGCACACCGGCGGCAGCGCCCTCACCGCGGACTCCGTCGTCTCCGGACCCGTGCACACCGACTCCCGCAACATCGAGGCCGGCGCGATCTTCGTCGCGAAGCCCGGCGAGGTCACCGACGGCCACCTCTTCGCCCCCCAGGCCGTTGACCGGGGAGCCTCGCTCCTCATCGTCGAACGGCACCTGGACCTCCCGGTGGCCCAGGTCGTTGTCCCGGATGTCGTCGTCGCGCTCGGCGCACTGGCCGCGGACGTCGTCACCCGCGTCCGCGCGCTCGGCCGGCTGAAGGTCGTCGGCGTGACCGGCTCGAACGGCAAGACCACGACCAAGAACCTGCTGGGCGCCGTGCTCGAGCGGGTCGGCCCGACCGTCGCCGCGCGCGGATCCTTCAACAACTGGGTGGGCGCGCCGATGACCATGCTCGAGGTCACCGACGACACCCGGTTCCTCGTGGTCGAAATGGGCGCGAGCGGCTCGGGATCCATCCTGCGTCTCGTGCGGCTGGCCCGACCCGACATCGGCATCGTGCTCTCGGTCGGCCTCGCGCACGCCGGCGAGTTCGGCGGCATCGAAGCGACCGCCGACACCAAGGCCGAAATGGTCACCGAGCTCCTCGGCACAGACGTCGCGGTGCTCAACGCCGACGACCCACGCGTCGCCGGCATGGCCGCGAAAACCCGCGCCGACATCGTCTGGTTCGGCCAGGGCCCCACGGCGACGGTCCGCGCGAGCGACCTGCACGCCAGCGCGAGCGGCACCACCTTCGTGCTCCAGCTGGCCTCCGGCGAGAGCCGGACCGTGTCCTTCCGGGTGCTCGGCGAGCACCACGTCATGAACGCCCTGGCGGCGGCCGCCGCGGCCGAGCGGCTCGGCGTGGGCATCGACGACATCGTGGCCGGCCTCGAATCCGTGGCCAGGGCCGAACGCTGGCGGATGGAGGTGCTGGGCGGCCGGGACGGTGTGACGATCATCAACGACGCCTACAACGCGAGCCCCGACTCGATGTCGGCCGCGCTCAAGACCCTCGCCCAGATCCGGGAACCCGGGATGCGCACGGTTGCCGTGCTCGGCGAGATGGCCGAACTCGGCGAGCTGGCGGGGGAGGAGCACGACCGGATCGGCCTGCTCGCGGTCCGGCTGAACATCTCGCAAATCGTCGTCGTGGGCACCGCCGCACGTCGGATGCACATCAGCACCATCAATGAGGGCTCGTGGGACGGTGAGTCGACGTTCGTCGACACGGCGGACGCGGCCTTCGAATTACTGCGCGACTCCCTCCAACCGGGGGACACTGTGCTCGTGAAGTCTTCGAAATCCGCAGGCCTGCGCTTTCTGGGCGATCGACTGGGAGATCTGTTTTCATGAGAGCGCTACTGATCGCCGGAGCCATGTCGCTCGCGTTCACCCTTTTCCTGACCCCCTTGTTCATTCGCTTGTTCAAGAAGCTCGGCTGGGGCCAGTTCATCCGCGACGACGGCCCGAAGAGCCACCACGCCAAGCGCGGCACCGCCACGATGGGCGGGATCATCGTCATCCTCGGCGTGCTGATCAGCTTCTTCAGCGCCAAGATGATCGTCGGGGAACCGATCACGGCGTCGCCGCTGCTGGTGCTGTTCATGATGGTGGGCCTCGGCCTGGTCGGCTTCGTCGACGACTTCCTCAAGACCCGCAACCAGCGCAGCCTCGGCCTCGGCGGCTGGGCGAAGATCGTCGGCCAGGTGCTCGTCGCCGGCGTGTTCGCGTACCTGTCGCTGCAGTTCCCGAACAAGAACGGGCTGACCCCTGCCTCCACGCACATCTCGTTCATCCGGGACCTGCCGCTGGACTTCATGGCCCTCGGGACGGTCGTCGGCCTGATTCTCTTCGTGCTCTGGATTACCCTCATCGTCGCCGCCACCTCCAACAGCGTGAACGTCACCGACGGCCTTGACGGGCTGGCGACCGGGTCCTCGATCCTCGCGATCGGGTCCTTCGTCGTGATCGGCTTCTGGCAGTTCAACCAGTCCTGCTTCGGGGGCTCCGACGCGGCCGACCAGTACCGCTGCTACGAGATCCGCGACCCGCTCGACCTGGCCGTCGTCTCCGCCGCGATCGTCGGCGGGCTGATCGGCTTCCTCTGGTGGAACACCTCGCCGGCGAAGATCTTCCTCGGCGACACCGGGTCGCTCGCCATCGGCGGCGCGATCGCCGCCCTGGCCGTGCTCAGCCGCACCGAGCTGCTGCTCATCCTGATCGGCGGCCTGTTCGTGATCGAATCCGGGTCCGTGATCCTGCAGCGCCTGTTCTTCAAACTGACCCGAGGCAAACGGATCTTCCTGATGAGCCCGATCCACCACCACTTCGAGCTCAAGGGCTGGGCCGAGGTCACCGTCGTTGTGCGCTTCTGGATCATCGGCGGGCTGCTCGTCGCCGCCGGCGTCGGATCGTTCTACCTCGAATGGCTGGCTCGCTAGTGCCGCAAGGCCCTGCCCAGCCCGATCCCGCCGATCCGGTGCCTGACAGGCTCGACGCGCTGACCGGCTGGCATGCCGACTGGACCGGGCTCCGCGTCGCCGTGCTCGGCCTCGGCGTCACCGGGTTCGCCGCCGCGGACACGCTCGCCGAACTCGGCGCGGACGTGCTCGTGGTGGCCGGGGCCGCCGCCGACGAACGCGCCATGCTCCTGGACGTCCTCGGCGTCGCCCTGGTCCAGGCGGAACTGGACACCCCTCCCGCCGAACTGCTCGCGCACCGGCCCGAACTCATCATCGTGTCGCCCGGGTTCCACCCCGACCACCCGCTGCTCCTCTGGGCAGCGGAGCAGGGCATCCCGGTCTGGGGCGACATCGAACTGGCCTGGCGGCTGCGCGACAAGGTGGGGGCGCCCGCCGAGTGGATCCTCGTCACCGGCACCAACGGCAAGACCACGACCGTCCAGCTCACGGCGACGATGCTCGCCGCGGCCGGCTTCCGCGCCGCGCCGTGCGGGAACATCGGCGTGCCCGTGCTCGATGCCGTCCGCGACCCGCAGGGCTGGGACGTGCTCGTCGTCGAGCTCTCCAGCTACCAGCTGCACCACCTGCCGCGCACCGGACCCGGCGCGCTGGCGCCGTGGGCGAGTGTGTGCCTGAACGTCGCCGACGACCACCTCGACTGGCACGGCTCCGCCGCCCTGTACCGCGACGCGAAGGCGAAGGTCTACGCGAACACCAAGGTCGTCTGTGTCTACAACAAGGCCGACGACGCCACCCTGAAGATGGTCGAAGAGGCCGACGTGCGGGAGGGTGCGCGCGCGATCGGCTTCGGGCTGGGCGTGCCAGGGCCGAGCGACGTCGGCATCGTCGACGGGATCCTCTGCGACCGCGCCTTCCTCGAGGACCGCTTCGACCGGGCGGTCGAACTCACCACGGTGACCGCGCTGGCCGCCGCCGGGCTCGACGCTCCGCACGTCGTGGCCAACATCCTCGCCGCGAGCGCCCTCGCCCGCTCCTTCGGCGTACCGCCGGAGACGATCCGCGCGGCCCTGGCGGCCTTCCGCCTCGACGCGCACCGGATCGAGCTCATCGCCACGGCGGGACGCATCCGCTGGATCGATGATTCCAAGGCGACCAACGCGCACGCCGCCGACGCCTCGCTGCGGGCGTTCGACTCCGTCGTCTGGCTCGTCGGCGGACTGCTCAAGGGCGTCGACGTGGACGACCTGGTCAGCCGCCACGTCTCGCGGCTGCGTGCCGCCATCATCATCGGCGTCGACCGGGTCGCGCTGCGCGAGGCATTCGCACGACACGCCCCCGAACTGACGGTGATCGAGATCGACGCGGTTGAGACTGGACAGGTGATGCCGAACGCGGTTCGGGTGGCGGCGGAAGTGGCCGAGGCCGGCGACGTCGTGCTGCTGGCCCCGGCGGCCGCCTCGATGGACCAGTTCGCCGACTATGCGGAACGCGGACGGATGTTCGCGCTGGCCGTCCGAGAGTATGTGGGAGGCGAGCCGGATGACGAATCCACCGAGGACCCGGGCACCCGGGCCTGACCGGCAGCCGCCGCCGCAGTATCGGCAGCAGCTCAGCCAGCACCAGCGCGCCCAGCAGCGCGGCGAGCAGGAGCAGGCCCGGCGGCCGGGCTCCCCACCCGAAACCCCCCAGCCGACCACGGCCGGGGCCAGCGCACGGATCACCCTCGGCCGGGTCTTCAAGGCCGAGTCGGCGAACTACCTGCTCCTGCTCGGCACGACCCTGTTCCTCGTCATCTTCGGCCTGGTCATGGTGCTGTCCTCGTCCTCGGTCGACTCGTACCTCGAAAACGCCGGGTTCTTCGGCGGGCTCCTGCGCCAGGGCATCTTCGCCCTGGCCGGACTGCCGCTCATGCTCCTCGTCAGCCGGCTGCCGATGAAATTCTGGCAGCGCATCGCCTGGCCGGCGCTGCTCTTCGCCTGCTTCCTGCAGTGCCTCGTCGTGTTCACCCCCCTCGGCTACGAGATTGCCGGCAACACCAACTGGCTCACCCTTGGCGGATTCCAGTTCCAGCCCTCCGAGGTCATCAAGGTCGCCCTGGTGATCTGGCTCGGCGTGATCCTCGGCAAGAAAGAGGACAAACTCGACGACTGGCGCCACGTGCTCATCCCGGTCTTCGGCGTCGGCGGCGGCGCCGTTCTCCTTGTCCTCATCGGCGGGGACCTCGGCACGGTCATGATCATGGCCGGCATCCTGTTCGGCGCCCTGTTCTTCGCCGGCGTGCGGCTGCGCATGCTCGGTATCCCGCTCCTGGCCGGAGTGGTCGTCGCCGGGGTGGTGGCCGTGTCCAGCTCGAACCGGATGACCCGGATCATGAGCTTCCTCGGCACCGGCTGCGACGAGCGGGACGGCGCCATTTCCGCCGCCTGCTGGCAGCCCCTTCACGGCACCTGGGCGCTGGCGAACGGCGGAATCCTCGGCGTCGGCCTCGGCAACTCCAAGGCCAAGTGGTCCTGGCTGCCCGCGGCCGACAACGACTACATCTTCGCGATCATCGGCGAGGAACTCGGCCTGATCGGGGCGATCGTCGTGCTGGGGATGTTCATCCTGCTGGCCTTCGCCTTCCTGCGCATCATGCGCTCAAGCACCCACCTGCAGGTGAAGGTGACCACGGCGGCGGTCCTCGTCTGGATCATCGGCCAGGCCCTCGTCAACATCGGCGTGGTGCTCGGGGTCTTCCCCGTGCTGGGCGTACCGCTCCCGCTGATCTCCGCGGGCGGCACCGCCCTGCTCACCACGCTGCTCGCCATCGGCGTCGTGCTGTCCTTCGCCCGCAGCGACCACGCGGAGGCGGATTCCCGGTGACCACCTACCTTCTCGCCGGCGGCGGCACGGCCGGCCACGTCAACCCGCTGCTCGCCGTCGCCGACACCATTCGCCGGCACGAGCCGGATGCCACGGTGCTCGTCCTCGGCACCAGCGAGGGCCTCGAGGCCCGCCTCGTCCCGGCCAGGGGCTACGAGCTCATCATCATTCCGCGGCTGCCCTTCCCCCGGCGGCCCAACCGGCAGGCGCTGAGCTTCCTGCCGCGGCTCCGGCGAGCCGTCAGCCAGGTCGACGACCTGATCCGCTCCCGGAACATCGACGTGGTCGTCGGATTCGGCGGCTACGTGTCCACGCCGGCCTACCTGGCCGCCAGGCGGGCCGGAGTCCCACTGGTCATCCACGAGGCGAACGCCCGGCCGGGCCTCGCCAACAAGCTCGGCGCGCGCTACACGAACCACGTGGGCGTGGCCTTCCCCGGCACACCGATCCGGCACGCCCATTTCGTCGGCATGCCCCTCCGCGCCGAAATCGAACGGCTGGACCGGGAGGCCGCGAGGCCCGAGGCGCTCGCGTTCTTCGGTCTGTCCGCCGACCGGCCCACCCTGCTCGTCACCGGCGGCTCCCTCGGCGCCCGCCGCCTGAACAGCACGGTGACGGACTCCGCGGAGGCGCTGATCGGAGCCGGCTGGCAGGTGCTGCACATCACCGGGGAGAAGTCCGAGGTGAGCGACCCTGACCTCGACCACTACCGCATGGTCGGCTACTGCGACCGGATGGACCTGGCCCTCGCGGCCGCGGACTTCGCCGTGTCCCGCGCAGGGGCGGCGACCGTCAGCGAACTCTCCGCCCTCGGCATCCCGGCCCTCTACGTGCCCTACCCGGTGGGCAACGGCGAACAGAGGTTCAACGCCGCCGACGTCGTCCGCGCCGGCGGCGGCATCCTCGTCGACGACGCCGATTTCCAGCCGTACTGGGTGCTCCGGGAACTCGTCCCCGTCCTGGCCGACCCGGAACGCGTTCGGGCGATGGGCCGCGCCGCGGCCTCCGTGGGCGTGCTGGACGGGTCGGAGCGGATGCTCGAACTGATCCGCCGAGCCCGGTGAACCGCGGCAGCCCCGCAGGCGCTCCCGGACGGGCCAATCCGTCGATCGGCGCCCACGGCGCGTAACGTTGACCCCGCACCTGTTTGTCACCCGGCATCCGCCGGCACACCGAGAAGAGCGCAGACCGTGATTGAACCCGACCTGACCCTCACCGTTCCCGACGAGCTCGGCGCGGTGCATTTCGTGGGCATCGGCGGCTCCGGCATGAGCGGCATCGCCCGCCTGTTCCTGGGGGCGGGCCACACCGTCACCGGCTCCGACCTGCGCGAATCGGACAACGTGCTCGCCCTCCGCAAGTTGGGCGCCCGGATCAGCATCGGGCATGACGCCGCCAACCTCGGCGACGCCGACACGCTCGTCGTCACCGGCGCCCTGTGGCAGGACAACCCGGAGTACGTGCTCGCCCGGGAGCGGGGCATCCCGGTGCTGCATCGCGCGCAGGCCCTGGCCTGGCTGGTCAAGTCGCACCGCCTGGTCTCCGTCGCCGGCGCCCACGGCAAGACCACCTCGACCGGGATGATCGTCACCGGCCTGCTCGGGCTCGGCCAGGACCCCAGCTTCGTCAACGGCGGCGTGATCGAGTCGCTCGGCCTCAGCGCCGCCAGCGGCGCCGACGATCTCTTCGTCGTCGAAGCCGACGAGTCGGACGGCTCCTTCCTCCTCTACGACACCGCCGTCGCGCTCATCACCAACGTCGACCCGGACCACCTCGACCACTACGGATCGCTCGAGGCCTTCGAGGCCGCGTTCGTGGAGTTCGCCCGGAACGCCTCCGAGCTCGTGGTCATCTCCTCCGACGATCCCGGCGCCGTGCACGTGACGACGAGGCTCGCCGACAAGCACGTGATCACGTTCGGTGAAGCGGCCGCGGCGGACGTCCGGGTGCATTCCATCGTCACAGAGGGCCCGGTCAGCTTCGCCGTGCGCTGGGCCGGCCAGGACTACACCACCACCCTGCGCATCCCCGGCAAGCACAACGCCATCAACGCGGCCGGAGCCTTCGCCGTGCTCGTCGGCCTCGGCTTCGACCCGGCGGCGTCCCTCGAAGCCATCTCGGCCTTCGGCGGCACCCAGCGCCGGTTCGAACTGCACGGCACGGCCCGCGGCGTGAGCGTCTACGACGACTACGCGCACCACCCCACCGAGGTCGCGGCCGCCCTCTCCGCCGCCCGCACCGTCGTGGGCACCGGGCGGATCATCGCCGTGCACCAGCCCCACCTGTACAGCCGAACCCGGATGTTCGCCCAGGAATTCGCCGACACGCTCGAATCGCACGCCGACCAGACCGTCGTGCTCGACGTGTACGGAGCTCGCGAAGACCCGGAACCCGGCGTGACCGGGGCGCTCGTCTCGGCCCGGTTCCGCGACCCGGCGCACGTCGCCTTCATCCCGGACTGGCAGGATGCCGCCGACTACGTGGCCTCGATCGCGCGGGAGGGCGACTTCGTCGTCACGCTCGGCTGTGGCGACGTCTACCGGATCGTGCCGCAGCTGCTCGACTCCCTCGGCCGGGCGCCCCAATGACGCGCGACCGGGCATGAAGCGGCCCCAGGGCTTCGAACACCGCCCCCCGCCGCTGCCGCCGGCCGCTGCCCGCCCGGAGCGCCCAGGGGCGAGCGGGTCGAAAGCGACGCCGAAGCCCACGTCGAAGCCTGCGTCGACATCTCCGGGAAAGTCCGCGCCGGGGTCCACGCCGGCATCGTCCGCGCCGACCGAGCCGATCAGGACCCAGCCGGCGGCGTCCGCCGGCCTGGCCCCGGTCTTCCCGTTTCGCCGAACCGGGGACGGGGAAACAGGGACAGGGACAGCGACAGGGAACTCGCCCGCCGGCCAGCCGCCGGGCCAGCCGCTCACGCCCAGGGCGGCGCGCAGCCGGCTCCGGGGCGCCCGGCGCGCCCGGAAGCAGTACGAACGCGAGGAGGTGCGCCGGTTCACCGGGCGCTCCCGGCGCCGCCGCACGACCTGGCTCGTCGGCCTCGGCACGCTGGCCGCGCTCATCGGGTTCGTCCTCGCCGGAGCCTATTCGCCGTTGATGGCGTTGCGCACGATCGAGGTCGTCGGCGCGAACCGGGTCCCCGCGGACCAGGTGACGGCGGCGCTGGAGGACCAGCTGGGCACGCCGCTGCCCCTCGTCGACCTCGCCGCCGTGCGGGAGGAACTCTCCCGGTTCCGGCTCATCCGCAGTTACGCCGTCGAGAGCCGGCCTCCGGGGACCCTTGTCGTCCGGATCGTCGAACGCGAACCGATCGGCGTCATCCCTTCCCGCGGCGACTTCGACCTCGTTGACGCGGCCGGGGTGGTCATCCTGAGTGGCGACGAGCCCCAGGCCGGCTACCCGGCAATCGCAGCCTCGGTCGGCAGCCCGGGCTTCGCCGCCGCCGCGGCCGTCGTCGAGTCGCTGCCGGCCGGCATCCGCACCCAGCTCACGACCGTCACCGCGGCCACGAAGGACGATGTCACCCTGACCCTGGACGGCGGTGCCCGCGTCGTGTGGGGGAGCGCAGAGGAATCGGACTACAAGGCGGTCGTGCTCGCCGCGCTGATGGTCGGGCACCCGGTCGGCGACGTCGACGAATACGACGTGTCGTCACCCGACAGCGCGGTCCTGCGCTGACCCCGGCGCTGAGCCCGCGCACCCGTGCCCCCGGGCGGCCTGCGGGCCATTTCCGACCGATTCTTCGCGACACGCGGGAGCGCGTCCCCAAGCGTGGCGTGCACGCGCCTAACTTCGGAACCAGTAGTAATTGCATACTCAGCATAACTTTAAGCCTCGACTAGAGGTTTAGAGTTCCACCCGGAGGCCGGACGTGTCAAATAATCAGAACTATCTAGCCGTAATCAAGGTTGTCGGTATCGGCGGTGGCGGCGTCAATGCCGTCAACCGCATGATCGAACTTGGCCTCCGTGGGGTCGAGTTCATCGCTATCAACACGGATGCCCAGGCGCTGCTGATGAGCGACGCCGACGTGAAGCTCGACGTCGGTCGTGACCTCACCCGCGGTCTCGGCGCCGGCGCGGACCCCGAGGTCGGCCGCCGCGCCGCCGAGGACCACGCCGAGGAGATCGAAGAGGCCCTCGCCGGGGCCGACATGGTCTTCGTCACCGCCGGTGAAGGTGGCGGCACGGGAACCGGCGGCGCACCCGTCGTCGCCCGGATCGCCAAGTCCATCGGAGCGCTCACCATCGGTGTGGTCACGAAGCCCTTCGGCTTCGAGGGCAAGCGCCGCCAGGCCCAGGCCGAAACCGGAGTCGCTTCGCTCAAGAACGAGGTCGACACCCTCATCGTCGTGCCCAACGACCGCCTGCTGGAAATCAGCGACCGCGGGATCAGCATGCTCGAGGCCTTCGCCACCGCCGACCAGGTCCTCCTCGCCGGCGTGCAGGGCATCACCGACCTGATCACCACCCCCGGCCTGATCAACCTCGACTTCGCCGACGTCAAATCCGTCATGCAGGGCGCCGGCTCCGCCCTGATGGGCATCGGCTCCGCCCGCGGCGCCGACCGGGCGATCAAGGCCGCCGAACTGGCCGTCGCCTCGCCGCTGCTCGAGGCATCCATCGATGGCGCGCACGGCGTGCTCCTCTCGATCCAGGGTGGCTCCAACCTCGGCATCTTCGAGATCAACGATGCCGCTCGCCTCGTGCAGGAGGCGGTGCACCCGGAAGCCAACATCATCTTCGGTGCCGTCATCGACGACACCCTGGGCGACGAGGTGCGGGTCACCGTCATCGCGGCGGGCTTCGACGGCGGGGAGCCCGGCGCCAAGCCGGTCGAGGTCCGCCGCGCCGACCTGGTGGCCGCGGGCATCGCCGCCGGCAGCGTCGGCGCCGCGGCGGGCGCTGCGCCGGCCCCCTCCGCCGATTCGTCGGGACAGTACGTTGACGAGCTCACCTCGTCCTCGGTCTGGTCGGAGTCGGCACCGGGCGGCGCGGTCGTGGCCGATCCGGCGTTCGAAGACGAGGCAGACGACCTCGACATCCCCGACTTCCTCAAGTAGAGCGGCCGGGCGCGGGACCGGGGCGGTGGGCGATGAATGAGTCTGTGTTCCAGGCTCCGCTGCCCGAGCGTCTCGCGGCCGTGCGCGCCGGCATTGCCGACGCGGCTGCGGCGGCGGGACGCTCCGCCGACGAGATCACGACGATCGTCGTGACCAAGTTCCACCCGGCTTCCCTGATCGAAGAGCTCGCCGGGCTGGGCGTCCGGGACGTGGGGGAGAGCCGGCACCAGGAAGCGCAGGCGAAGGCCGCGGAACTGGCCCACCTGGGTCTCACCTGGCACTTCGTCGGCCAGGTGCAGGGCAAGAAGGCCCGACAGGTGCGCGCCTACGCCGACGTGATCCATTCCCTGGACCGCGAGTCGCTGGCGGCCGCCCTGGCGTCGGAGGAGTCCACGGTGGACTGCTTCGTGCAGGTCAATCTCACCGAGGATCCGGCTCGCGGCGGAGTTGCTCCCGAGCGGCTCGAAGCGCTCGTCGGGCAGGTCCTCACGACCCCGGGCATCCGTTTGCTCGGCCTGATGGCCGTCGCGCCGATCGGGGCGGAGCCGCGCCGCTCCTTCGCCCGCGTGCGCGAGCTGGGGGACCAGGTTCGGCGGTTGGCCCCGGAGGCTCGATTCCTGTCGATGGGGATGTCCTCGGACTACGCCGACGCCGTCGCCGAAGGGGCGACACACCTACGAATTGGCACCGCAATCACCGGGAATCGCCCGGCGCACGGTTAATCTCAAAGATGAAGCATCACCAACACGGAGGTCGAGATGTCCAACCCGCTCAAGAAAACCATGGTCTACCTGGGTCTGGCAGACGAAGAGCTGGAGTATGAGGCGCCGGCCGCGGCCAATGTCTCTGCCGTTCCCACCCCGTCCTCGCAGAACACCAGCGGTCAGAACCCGGCCGGGCGCGCCCCGGTGACGCCCCTGCGCAAGACCTCCACCCCCAAGAATGTGGCTGCATCCGAAATGAATGAAATCCTCACCGTCCACCCGCGCCAGTACCGCGATGCGCAGGTGATCGCCGAGTCCTTCCGCGACGGCATCCCGGTCATCATCAACCTGTCCCAGATGAGCGACGCCGACGCGCGCCGCCTGATCGACTTCGCAAGCGGACTCTCCCAGGGCCTGTACGGCAAGATCGAGCGAGTCACCGCCAAGGTTTTCCTGCTGTCCCCGTCGCACGTCGTCGTCTCCGGCGACCACGACGCCGAGGGAGCAGACGCCGAGGCGTCCTTCTTCGCCCAGTCGTAGTCCAGACTCCCCGTAGTATCGAAGAGTGTTATCCCTGCTGGCCGGCATCGCCTACTTCCTCCTCCTGCTCTACTTCTTCGTTCTGTGGGGGCGGTTCATCGTCGACCTCGTGCGCGGCGTCAACCGAGGCTGGCGCCCGCACGGCATCCTCCTCGTGCTCGTCGAGCTCGTCTACACGCTGACCGACCCGCCGCTGAAGTTCTTCCGCCGCGTGGTGCCGTCCCTCCGCGTTGGACCGATCGCGTTCGACTTCGGCTGGAGCCTCACCATGCTCTGCACGATCATCGGAATGACGATTACGGCGTGGCTGCGCGGAATGAGATAGGCCCCCCAACTGCGGGATGTATCCTTGACCTGTGACGCGCTAGCGTTACCAGAACGTTTATTCATCAATTCACAACCAAGTTCTAAGGGTGGAAAGCCATGGCGCTAACTCCGGAAGATGTAGTCAACAAGCGGTTCCAGTCGACCAAGTTCCGTGAGGGATACGACCAGGACGAGGTCGATGACTTCCTCGATGAGGTCGTCGTCGAACTGCGCCGCCTCACCAAGGAAAACGAGGAACTCCGGGCCCAGCTCGGAACCGGCGCGGCCGCAGAGCCCGCCAAGACCGAGGTCGTGGCCGAGGCCGCCGCGGAGCCGGTCGCCGTTCCCGAGCCCGTCAAGGTTGCCGTCGCAGCCGCGGCCGTGCCCGTCGTCGCCGATGCGACTGACGAGACGGCAGGAACCACCAACCTGCTCCAGCTGGCTCGCCGCCTGCACGAAGAGCACGTCAAGGAAGGCGCCGAGAAGCGCGACGCCTTGATCGCGGAGGGCCATGCAACGGCCGCCCGCGTCATCGCGGAGTCCGAGGCGAAGCAGCGCGCACAGATCAACGTCCTCGAGAAGGAGCGTTCCACGCTCGAGACCAAGATCGAAGAGCTGCGCACCTTCGAGCGCGAGTACCGTCAGAAGCTGAAGAGCTACATCGAGGGCCAGTTGCGCGACCTCGACGCCACCTCGCCGGTTGGTGCCGGCGTCGGCAGCGACGCAGGCAACGCTCCGAAGTCGAGCTTCCAGGGCTTTGGCGCGTAGGGCCACAGCGAAGGTCAGCTTCCGCGCGCTACTCGTCCTGGCCGTTGTTGCGCTGGGCGCGTACGCGCTTGATCAAATCAGCAAGTTCCTCGTTGTCACCAACCTGACCGAGGGTGATGTTGTCCGGGTTCTGGACGATGTGCTTCAACTGCACTTCGTCCGGAACCCGGGCGCGGCATTCTCCCTCGCCAGCGGGATGACCTGGATTTTCTCCATCATCGCCACCGGCGTTGTCGTGTTCATCGTCTGGTTCGCGGGCCGCATCCGTTCGGTCGCCTGGTCGGTGGTGTTCGGGCTGCTGCTCGGCGGCGTCCTCGGCAACCTCACCGACCGCCTCCTCCGGGAGCCCGGTTTCGGGGTGGGACAGGTCGTCGACTTCATCTCGACCCCCTGGATGATCCCGGCCATCTACAACGTCGCGGACATGTGCATCGTCGTGAGCATGGGCATCTTCATGATCCTCACGATCCGCGGCATCGGCCTCGACGGGGTGCGCACCAGCGGCTCCGCGGCTGCCGGTGAGGGCACGCCCGCCACGGATTCGGATTCGCCGACGGATTCGCGATCGGAGTCCCCATCCAGATCGGATGCCGCGCCCGACGGCCTCGCCGGGCCCGCCTCTACCGAATCGGCACACTGATGGAAACCCGCGCACTGCCGCTTCCCGACGGGCTCGACGGAGTCCGCGTCGACGCCGGGATCGCCCGGCTCCTCGGATTCCCGCGTACCTTCGCGGCCGAGGTCGCCGAATCCGGTGGCGTGACCCTCGACGGGGTCACCGTAGGCAAGTCCGACCGTTTGCGGGCCGGCGGCTGGCTCGAGGTCAGCTGGCAGCCCAAGGAGGCCGTCACCATCGTCCCGATCCCGGTGCCGGACCTGACGATCGTGCACGACGACGAGAGCATCGTCGTCGTCAACAAGCCCGTCGGAGTGGCCGCCCACCCGAGTGTCGGCTGGACCGGTCCCACCGTGCTCGGCGCGCTCTCCGCCGCCGGCTACCGGATCGCGACCTCCGGCGCCGCCGAACGCGCCGGCGTCGTGCACCGGCTGGACGTCGGCACGAGCGGGCTCATGGTCGTCGCGAAGTCCGAGGCGGCGTACACCGCGCTCAAGCGCGCGTTCCACGACCGCGAGGTGGAGAAGATCTACCACGCCGTCGTGCAGGGCCACCCCGACCCGCTCAGCGGCACGATCGAAGGCCCGATCGGGCGCCACCCGCGCTCGGACTGGAAGTTCGCCGTGGTCGAGGGCGGCAAGCACTCGGTGACCCACTACGAAACCCTGGAGGCGTTCCCCTCTGCGTCGCTGCTCGAGGTGCACCTGGAGACGGGGCGCACCCACCAGATCCGGGTGCACATGGCCGCCCAGCGGCATCCGTGCGTCGGCGACGCCATGTACGGGGCCGACCCGTCCATCTCGGCCCGGCTCGGGCTCACCAGGCAGTGGCTGCACGCCACCCAGTTGGCGTTCTCGCACCCTGACTCCCGGGAGTGGGTGACGTTCAACGCGCCCTACCCGGACGACCTGGCCCACGCCCTCTCTGTCCTCCGTGGCGATTAGGCTGGACCACCACAACCACCCACGAATTCGGAGCAGTTTTGGCGCCTCAGGGTAATTCGGGAGGCTCGAACGACTCGTTCGTCCACCTCCACGTGCACAGCGAGTATTCGATGCTCGACGGCGCGGCGCGGGTGAAGCCGCTGATCGAGGCGGCCGTCGAACAGGGCATGCCCGCCGTGGCGATCACCGACCACGGCAACGTGTTCGGCGCCTTCGATTTCTGGCGCACCGCCACCGAGGCGGGGATCAAACCGATCATCGGGACCGAGGCGTACATCACGCCGGGCACCGACCGGCGCGACAAGACCCGGGTCAAGTGGGGCACCGGGGCCCAGAACCGCGACGACGTCGGCGGCAGCGGCGCGTACACCCACATGACCCTGCTCTCCGAGAGCACGGAGGGCATGCACAACCTGTTCCGGCTCTCCTCGCGGGCGTCGCTCGAGGGCTACTACTTCAAGCCCCGGATGGACCGGGAGATGCTCAGCCAGCACTCCGCCGGCCTGATCGGCACCACCGGCTGCGCCGGCGGCGAGGTGCAGACCCGGCTCCGGCTCGGCCAGTACGAGGAGGCGAAGAAGGCCGCGGGGGACTACCGCGACATCTTCGGCCGCGAGAACTTCTTCTGCGAAATCATGGACCACGGCATCGACGTGGAACGCCGCACCATGACCGACCTGCTGCGGCTCGCCAAGGAACTCGACCTGCCGCTCGTCGCCACGAACGACCTGCACTACACCCACGCCCACGACGCCACCGCGCACGCCGCGCTGCTCTGCGTGCAGTCCGCGTCGACCCTGGACGACCCCAACCGGTTCAAGTTCGACTCCGACGAGTTCTACCTCAAGACCGCCGCGCAGATGCGGCACATCTTCCGGGACAACCCGGAGGCCTGCGACAACACCCTGCTGATCGCCGAACGCTGCGACGTGAAGTTCAACACCCAGGCCAACTACATGCCGCGCTTCCCCGTGCCGGAGGGGGAGGACGAGCAGAGCTGGTTCATCAAGGAAACCGAGGTGGGACTGCACCAGCGCTACCCGGCCGGCATCCCGGCTGATGTGCGCAAGCAGGCCGACTACGAGGTCGGCGTCATCCTGCAGATGGGCTTCCCCGGCTACTTCCTCGTCGTCGCCGACTTCATCACCTGGTCGCGGAAGAACGGCATCCGGGTGGGCCCGGGCCGTGGCTCCGGCGCCGGCTCGATGGTCGCCTACGCGATGGGGATCACCGACCTCGACCCGCTCCGGCACGGCCTCATCTTCGAGCGCTTCCTCAACCCCGACCGCGTCTCCATGCCCGACTTCGACGTCGACTTCGACGAGCGCCGGCGCGGCGAGGTCATCCGCTACGTCACCGAGAAATACGGCGACGAGCGGGTCGCGCAGATCGTCACCTACGGCACGATCAAGGCCAAGCAGGCGCTGAAGGACTCGTCGCGGGTGCTCGGCTTCCCCTTCGGGATGGGCGACAAGCTCACCAAGGCGATGCCGCCGGCGATCATGGGCAAGGACGTGCCGCTGACGGGGATGTTCGACAAGGACCACCCCCGGTACCGGGAGGCCGGCGACTTCCGTGCGGTGATCGAGTCCGACCCGGAGGCTCGCACCGTCTTCGACACGGCCCTCGGCCTGGAGAACCTCAAGCGCCAGTGGGGTGTGCACGCGGCCGGCGTGATCATGTCCTCCGACCCGTTGATCGACATCATCCCGATCATGAAGCGCGAGGTCGACGGCCAGGTCGTCACCCAGTTCGACTACCCCGCCTGCGAGGCCCTCGGGCTGATCAAGATGGACTTCCTCGGGCTGCGAAACCTGACCATCATCGACGACACCCTCGACAACATCGAGGTGAACCGCGGCCACCGCCCCATCCTCGAAGACCTCGAGCTCGATGACACGCTCGCCTACGAACTGCTCGCCCGGGGGGACACGCTCGGCGTGTTCCAGCTCGACGGCGGCCCGATGCGTTCGCTCCTGCGGCTGATGAAACCCGACAACTTCGAGGACATCTCCGCCGTGATCGCGCTGTACCGGCCGGGACCGATGGGCGCGAACTCGCACACCAACTACGCGCTGCGGAAGACCGGCCAGCAGGAGATCGTGCCGATCCACAAGGAGCTCGAAGAGGCCCTCGTCGATGTCATCGGCAACACCTACGGGCTGATCGTCTACCAGGAGCAGGTGATGTCGATCGCCCAGAAGCTGGCCGGCTTCTCCCTCGGCCAGGCCGACCTGCTGCGGCGGGCGATGGGCAAGAAGAAGAAGTCCGAGCTGGACAAGCAGTTCGAGGGCTTCTCCGCCGGCATGGTCGCCAACGGGTACTCGATGGATGCCGTGAACACGGTCTGGAACATCCTGCTCCCGTTCTCCGACTACGCCTTCAACAAGGCGCACTCCGCCGCGTACGGGGTGCTGTCCTACTGGACGGCGTACCTCAAGGCGCACTACCCGGCCGAGTACATGGCCGCGCTGCTCACCAGCGTCGGCGACGCCAGGGACAAGCTCGCGCTCTACCTCAACGAGTGCCGCCGGATGGGCATCCAGGTGCTGCCGCCGGACGTCAACGAGTCCATCGGGTTCTTCGCGGCCGTGGGCACCGACATCCGGTTCGGGCTGGGAGCGGTGCGCAACGTCGGCTTCAACGTCGTCGACGCCATCCGCGCCTCCCGCGACGAGAAGGGCCGCTTCGAGTCCTTCCACGACTTCCTGCGCAAGGTTCCGCTCCCGGTGGCCAACAAGCGCACGATCGAGTCGCTGGTCAAGGCCGGCGCGTTCGACTCGCTCGGCGCCACCCGGCGGGCCATGGTCGAGATCCACGAGGGCGCCGTCGAATCCGCCGTGAAGATCAAGCGCGACGAAGTGCACGGCATGGTCGGCTTCGACTTCGACAGCCTCTTCGACGACCCGCAGGACACCGAGCAGGTTCCGGAACGCCCCGAGTGGAGCAAGAAGGAGAAGCTCGCCTTTGAGCGCGACATGCTCGGCCTCTACGTTTCCGATCACCCGCTCGCGGGGCTTGAGATCCCGCTGGCCAAGCACGCCAGCACGACGATCGCCGACCTGATCGCCTCCGAGGCGACCCAGGACGGCGACACCGTCACCGTCGCCGGGCTGATCACGAGCGTGCAGCACCGCACGGCGAAGAAATCCGGCAACCAGTACGGCATGATCCAGGTCGAGGACTTCGGCGGCGAGATCACGGTGATGTTCATGGGCAAGGCGTACCTGGAGTTCACCGCCGACCTCGTCAGCGACTCGATCGTCGTCGTGCGCGGGCGGGTGAGCCTGCGCGACGATGGGATGAACCTGCACGCGTTCAGCCTGCTCAGCCCCGACCTCGGCCAGGGCTTCGAGAGCGGACCCCTGGCGATCACGCTCACCGAGGCCCGGGCGACCGCGGACACGGTCCGGGCCCTCGGCGAGGTGCTCACCCGCCACGGCGGCGACTCCGAGGTGCGCCTCAAGCTGGTCAAGGGCGCCTCCGCCCGGGTGTTCGAGCTGCCGCACCAGGTCAAGGTGAGCGCCGACCTGTTCGGCGAGTTGAAGAGCCTCCTCGGCCCCTACTGCCTGAGCTGACCGCGAAACCGCAGTTGTGCGCCTTATTCGGGTGTTTTAGCGCGCACAACTGCGGTTTCGCGGATGTTGTTTTCGCGGGAGGGGGGGTTTGGCGGCGGGATAGGATTTGTGGATGGGAATGGGTGAGCCGGTATACACCGCCGCGATCGGGGTGGGACGGGTGCTGTTCACCTCCCTGCGGCTCAAGCCCCGTGCCACCGGGCTGAGCAACCTGCCCGATGCCGGGGGCGCCGTGTTGGCGATCACCCACTTCGGCTATCTGGACTTCGCCCTGGTCGAGTGGATGCTCTGGCACCGGAACCGCCGACGCATCCGTTTCCTGGCCAAGCAGGGCGTCTTCAGGCAGCCGGTGGCCGGCGCAGTGCTGCGCTCGATGGGCCACATCGCCGTGGACATGACGGCCGGCGCCGAGGCGTATGCCCAGGCGGTCGCCGCCCTCACGTCGGGGGAGGTGCTCGGCGTGTTCCCCGAGGGCGGGGTCAACGCCTCGTTCACCGTGCGCGCCCTGAAGACCGGAACCGTGCGGATGGCGGCGGAGGCCGGCGTCCCGGTGATCCCGGTCGCGGTCTGGGGCGGCCACCGCCTGCTGACCAAAAACCACGAGCCCTCGCTGCGGGAGGCCGTCGGCACGCCGATTCGCTATGCGATCGGCGAACCGATCCGGGTCGACCCTGCCGGCGACCGGACGGAACAGACGCTGAGGCTGCACGACACGCTCCAGTGGCTCGTCGACGGGCTACAGGAGAACTACCCCGAGGACGGGACCGGGAAGTGGTGGCAGCCGGAGCACCTGGGCGGCACCGCCCCGACGCCGGAGGAGGCCGCGGTCGCCGAGGCGGAACGCCGGCGCCGCCGCGAGGAGCGCGAGAGCCAGGCCCGCAAGCCGGCTCGACCATGACCCTTCCGGTCCCGAGTGACCGGCGCACCAGGCGAACCCGACCGCAACGGTCACCGTCGGCGACGTAGGCGTTCAGACATCCGCGCCCGGCACCCGGTAGGTGCGCTCGTGGTAGAGCAGCGCCTGGTCGTCCTCGCCCATGCCGCCCTCCTCGATCTGCACGACGACGACGGCGTTGTTGTGCACCTGGACCCGTTCGATGATGCGTCCGACCATCCACGACGTCACGCCCGTGAGCACCGGGAGCCCGTACGGGCCGCGGTACCAATGGTCGCCGACGAACCGCTGCTCATTCGGGCCAGACAACTTCTCCGCGACGGCGCGATTGCGCACACCGAGCATGTGGATGACGACCCGGTCGTTCTCCACGATCGCCGGCCAGGCGCTGGCCGAGCGGGCCATGTTGAACGTCGCCAGCGGCGGCACGGCGGAGAGCGAGGCGAGCGAGGTCGCGGTGAAGCCGACCGGCGTGCCGTCGGCTCGAGTGGACGTGATCACGGCGACCCCGGAGGCGTGCCGCCGGAACGCGTGTTTGAACGCGGCGAGGTCGACGGGAGCGTGCGGGTCGCCGTCGAGGGGAGGGACGGTTGCAGGCGGTTGCCGGGGCGAGGTCGTGTCGTTCATACTGCTGCTTCAATCTCCTAGATGACCACCCTATTCCCGCGCGGTGATTGTTCGCGGATAGGCTGGATGCGATGATCCAGACGATTGACCTCCGAGGCACCCGGCCGACGCCGGCCGAACTGCTGGCCGCCGTGCCGCGCGCGCTCACCGATGTGGCATCCGCCAGCGACATCGCGGCGGCGCTGATCGACGACGTCCGGGCCAGGGGAGAGGCGGCGCTGCTCGACCAGGCCGAGCGCCTCGACCGGGTTCGCCCCGCGCAGGTGCGGGTGCCCGCCGCCCACATCAGCGAGGCGCTGGCCGGCCTCGACCCGACGGTCCGCACGGCCGTCGAGGAGACCATCGCCCGGGTCCGCCGGGCGAGCGCCGCCCAGGTTCCGCCGAGGGTCACCACCGTGATCGCCGAGGGCGCGGAGATCACCCAGCGCTGGCAGCCGATCGCCCGGGTCGGCCTGTACGTGCCCGGCGGCAAGGCCGTCTACCCGTCGAGCGTCGTGATGAACGTGGTCCCCGCCCAGGTGGCCGGCGTGACCTCGATCGCCCTCGCCTCACCCCCGCAGAGCGACTTCGACGGCCGCGTGCACCCCACCATCCTCGCGGTCGCCGGCCTGCTCGGCGTCGAGGAAATCTACGCGATGGGCGGCGCCGGCGCGATCGGGGCGTTCGCCTACGGCGTCCCCGGCATCGGGCTCGACCCGGTGCAGCTCGTCACCGGCCCCGGCAACGTCTTCGTCGCCGCCGCCAAACGCCTTGTCCGCGGCCAGACCGGCATCGACGCGGAGGCCGGGCCCACCGACATCCTCGTGATCGCCGACGCCGACGCCGACCCGCTGCTCGTCGCGGCGGACCTCGTCAGCCAGGCCGAACACGACGAACTCGCCGCCGCGGTGCTCGTCACCGATTCGCCGGCGCTGGCCGACGCCGTCACGGCCCGACTGGCCGACCTCGCGGCATCCACCACCCACGGCGCCCGGGTGACCGCCGCGCTCGGCGGCCGGCAGTCGGCGCTCGTCCTCGTGGACGACCTGGCGGCCGCGGCCGCCTTCAGCAACGCCTTCGGCCCTGAACACCTCGAAATCCAGACCGTCGACCCGGATGCCGTCCTCGGCCTGATCGAGAACGCCGGCGCCATCTTCCTCGGCCCGCACTCGCCGGTCAGCCTCGGCGACTATGCGGCCGGCTCCAACCACGTGCTGCCGACCGGAGGCCAGGCCCGGTTCGCGCCCGGATTGGGCGCCTACACGTTCCTCCGCCCGCAGCAGGTGGTGCGCTACAGCCGGGAGGCCCTCCGGGCGGTGTCGGGCCACATCCGGGCGCTCTCCGACGCCGAGGCGCTGCCGGCGCACGGGGACGCCGTGGCGGCCCGGTTCGCGGGCGAGTAACATCGACCGGCCCGTCGCCGCGGCACGATAGGCTGGCAGCACAATGTTCTGCCCGTTCTGTCGCCACCCCGACTCCCGAGTCATCGACTCGCGCACCAGCGACGACGGGCTTTCGATCCGCCGCCGGCGCCAGTGCCCGGAATGCGGCCGTCGTTTCAGCACCACCGAGACGGCCAGCCTCAACGTGATCAAGCGCAGCGGCGTCGTCGAGCCGTTCAGCCGAGAAAAGATCGTCTCCGGCGTGCGCAAGGCCTGCCAGGGCCGGCCGGTCACCGACTCCGACCTCGCGATGCTCGCCCAGAAGGTCGAGGAGACCGTGCGGCAGACCGGCGCGTCCCAGCTCGACGCCAACGACATCGGCCTGGCCATCCTGCCGCCGCTGCGCGACCTCGACGAGGTCGCCTACCTGCGGTTCGCCAGCGTCTACCAGGGCTTCGATTCGCTCGAGGACTTCGAGCAGGCCATCAGCCAGCTGCGCACGGAGCACGACGCCCAGGCGTCGGACAAGGCCCCCCGGGCCGAGCTGTAGAACCCGTGTACCCCCTCTTCTTCCGGGTCGTGCTGACGCGCGTCGACCCGGAGCGCGCCCACCACCTGGCCTTCGACGTCATCCGCGCGCTGCCGGCCCTCGGCTTCGGCCGGCTGGTCCGGCGGTTCACCCGGCCCCGCACCGACCTCTCGGTGCGCGCGCTGGGATTGACCTTCGACTCGCCGTTCGGCCTTGCCGCAGGCTTCGACAAGGACGGCAAGGCCGTCATCGGCCTCGGCCAGCTCGGCTTCGGGCACGTCGAGGTCGGCACCCTCACCGCGATCGCCCAGCCGGGGAACCCGAGGCCGCGCCTGTTCCGCCTGATTCCCGATCGCGCCGTGATCAACCGGATGGGCTTCAACAACGGGGGAGCCGCCGCCGCCGTGGCGCGCCTCACGCGCGTGCGGGCGACGCCCGGACGCCCGGTGCTCGGCATCAACATCGGCAAGAGCCGGGTCACCGCCGTCGAGGATGCCACCGCCGACTACCTCGTCAGCACCGCGGCCCTCGCCCCGCTCGCCGACTACCTCGTGGTGAACGTGAGCTCACCGAACACGCCCGGCCTCCGCGGGCTGCAGGAACTCGACCAGCTGGCCCCGCTGCTGCGCGCGGTCCGGACAGCGGCCGGGGCAACACCGCTGCTGGTAAAGATCGCGCCCGATCTCAGCGACGAGGAGGTCACCCGCATCTCCGGGCTCGTCGTCGAACTGGGCCTGGACGGAATCATCGCCACGAACACCACGATCTCCCGCGCCGGGCTGAAGACGGATGCCGCCACGGTGGCCGCGGCCGGCGCCGGCGGCCTCTCCGGGGCACCGCTGGCCGAACGGTCCCTGGCGGTGCTGCGACTGATCCGGGCGAGCGTTCCCGCGGGCCTCTGCGTGATCTCCGTCGGCGGCGTCGAGACCGCCGAGCAGGTCGCCGAACGCCTGGGCGCCGGCGCGACCCTCGTGCAGGGCTACACGGCGTTCCTCTACCGCGGGCCGTTCTGGGCCCGCCAGGTCAACCGCGGGCTCGACCGCCTGCTGCACCGCCCGTAACCGGCACGCCGGCCGCGCCGGCGGGCCAGGCCGGCTAGAACAGGTCGTGTTCGGCGAGCTGGTCGGCCAGGCTCGAACCGTCCGGTCCGTAGACCCACGGCGCGCCAGGGCGGGCCTGGGCGGCATCCTTGGACCGGCCGCCGGCCAGCACCGCTTCGCTGGGGGAGAGCCGGCGGATGGCGATCGCGGCGACGCTCTCCGGGAAATCCCGCTGGAATTCGCTGTAGATGGCCTCGTCGTGCTGGCCGTCGTCGCCGATCAGGATCCAGCGGATGTCGGGGAACTCCTGGGCCAGCCGGCGCAGGTTGGCCCGCTTGTGGTCGCGGCCGCTGCGGAACCAGCGGTCGTGGGTCGGTCCCCAGTCGGTGAGCAGGAGCGCGCCCGCCGGGTACAGGTTCCGCGAGAGGAAGCGCGTCAGGGTCGGGGCGACATTCCAGGCCCCGGTCGAGAGGTAGATGACCGGCGCGCCCTCGTGTGCCGCCGCGAGGCGGTCGAGGAACACGGCCATGCCCGGCGTGGGCACCCGGGCGTGCTCGTCGAGCACGAAGGTGTTCCAGGCCGCCAGCAGCGGGCGGGGCAGGGTCGTCACCATGACGGTGTCGTCGACGTCGGAGATGATTCCGAGGCGCACCGTGGGGGCGACGATGAAGAGGGGCGCTTCGACCGGGGCCGAGTCATCCGTGTGCAGCCGGGCCACATGCCAGCCGGGCGCGAGCCGGGCCTCGACGACGGTGTCGACCACGCCGCCCCGGTCCGCCTGCACCCGGTGCGTGTCGCCGCCGATCTCGATCGTCACGGTCACGTCGTTGACCGGCACGCTGGTGAAGCTGCGCCAGCCCCGGATTCCGGCATCCCGCCCGTCGGTGCGGCGGCGCGGTTCCCTGGCCTGGCCTTCCGGATCCTCGGGTTTGGCCAGCAGCACACGGCAGAGGATGCGCACGCGCTCGGTTGTCCCGTAGCCCGCGTAGGGAATGACAATGGGCCGGTAGCCGCGGCTGCGGGCGTGCCGTTCGCGGACGTCGTGCAGCCAGTCCTCGGCGCGGGCAGCCCGGTGCATGATGCTCGCGGGGTCAGCCATGCTCGGCGATTCGGGGGACTCTGGCACCCACCCAGTCTGCCATGCGCGCCGCGACACAAAGCCACCGGCGGCAACCCGTAAGATGTGACGAGGCGTCGAGGAGGAAACGTGTCGCTTAATGACATCATCGGGGACGGATCAACCGGCCAGGGCCAGCAGATCCGTACCGAACCCATGCAGCAGCGCAGTGCAGCCCGCCTGTCTGCCCTGCTCGACGCTGCCGCCGCCGTGGTCGACGAGGTCGGCTTCGACCGCATCACGACCGCGATGGTCGCCGAACGCGCCGGGGCCTCGATCGGCACCGTCTACCGCTATTACCCCGACCGCGTTGCCGTGTTGCACGCGCTGCGCGAGCGGGCCGTGCTGCGTTTCCGTCAGCGTTTCGTCGAGGAGATGAACCTCACCCGACCGGAGACGTGGTGGGATGCCGTCGACTGCGCCGTCACCGCGTTCGTCGGTCTCTACCGCTCCGAGGCGGGTTTCCGCATCCTCCACTTCGCCGATCGCGAGCGCACCCCGGAAGCCGACGGCGACGCCGAATCCGGCTTCTTCGCCCGACGCCTCGCCGACATCCTCGCCGAGGAGTTCGGCCTGCCGGCCGGGCCGGACCTGAACTTCCGGCTGGAAATGACCATCGAAATGGCCGACGCCCTCCTGTCGCGCGCCTTCGCGTCCGACCCGCAGGGCGACGAGCGGATCATCGCCGAGTGCCGTCGGATCATGCACGACTACCTCGTGGGCTTCTACGGACCCAGCGTCGGCTCGAACGCCCCGGTCCTCTCGCAGCGCTCCTGAGCGGGCAGGGCCCGATTTCGTTTCGGCGCGACCAATCCGTTTGCGCGTGACTTACGAATACAGTGTGGTTGGGTCCGCCGCGCGCTGATCCGGCCCCCGCGAGGAATGAGCCACGTCCATGATCGAGTTCCGTTCGGTAAGCAAGCAGTTCCCCGACGGCACGCTCGCCGTCGATGACTTCAGCCTCGTGCTGCCCTCCCACAAGACCACCGTCCTGGTCGGGTCCTCCGGCTCGGGGAAGACCACCCTGCTGCGGATGATCAACCGCATGGTCGACCCCACCGGCGGCGCCATCGAGATCGACGGGGTCGACATCGCCGGCCTGGAGCCGGTCAAGCTGCGCCGCAGCATCGGCTACGTGATGCAGAACTCGGGGCTGCTGCCGCACCGCACCGTCGTCGACAACGTCGCGACCGTGCCGCTGCTCCGCGGCGTGCCGAAGAAGCAGGCCAGAACGGATGCCCTGGCCCTGCTGGACACCGTCGGCCTCGAACGGACCCTGGCGGACCGCTACCCGAGCCAACTCTCCGGCGGCCAGCAGCAGCGCGTCGGCGTGGCGCGCGGGCTGGCCGTGAACCCCAACATCCTGCTGATGGACGAGCCGTTCGGCGCCGTCGACCCGATCGTCCGGGCCGAGCTCCAGCAGGAACTCATCCGCCTGCAGCGAGAGCTCGGCAAGACCGTCGTCTTCGTCACCCACGACGTGGAAGAGGCGTTCCTGCTGGGCGACCAGGTCGTCATCCTGCGCCAGGGCGGACGGATCGCGCAGGTCGGCTCCCCGGCGGAGATCCTGGCGAATCCGGCCGACGACTTCGTGGCCAGCTTCGTCGGCGCCGATCGCGGCAGGCGGGCGCTCCACCTCGAAAGCCACGGCGGCCGCGACATCCTCGTCGACAGCGACGGCCGGCTGGCCGGGGTACTGACCGACGGGTCACGCCAGAGCGAGGCTGCCCCGGTTCCGGGTTCGGGTGCTGCGGCGCAGGGTGGGGATTCCCGGTGACCTGGATCTGGGCGAACCTTGACGTCATCTGGGACCGCACCCTTGATCACCTCCTGCTCAGCGTGCCCCCGATCATCCTGAGCTTTCTCATCGCCCTCCCGATCGGGTGGCTGGCACGCCGGTTCCGCCTGGGCCGCGGCTTCATCCTGATCTCGGTGGGCCTGCTCTACGCGATCCCCTCGCTGCCGCTGTTCGTCGTGCTGCCGGCGATCGTCGGCACCAGCGGCCGGGACCCGCTCAATCTGGTCATCGCCCTGACGATCTACGGCGTCGCCCTGATGGTGCGGGTCGTCGCCGACGGCCTGGCCTCGGTCGACGCAGACGTGCGCCTCTCGGCCACGGCCGTCGGCTTCTCCGGCCGGGTCCTCTTCTGGCAGGTGCAGTTGCCGCTGGCCGGGCCGGTGCTCCTCGCGGGCCTCCGCGTCGTGGCCGTGAGCACGGTGAGCCTGGCCACGGTCGGCGCCGTGATCGGCGTGCAGAGCCTCGGCAGCCTGTTCACCGACGGCTTCCAGCGCGGGATCGAGGCCGAGATCGTGGCCGGGATCGTCTGCACCGTCCTGCTCGCCCTGGCCTTCGACGGGGCGCTCGTCGCGCTCGGGCGCCTCCTGATGCCGTGGTCGCGCCCGGCGCGACCGTCGGGCTCACCGGCCCGGGCGGCGCCAGGGCCGGAGGCCCTGGACGCGGCCGTGCTCGGTGTGGAGGCGCCGAAGTGACCCTCTTCCTGGACGCACTGAACTGGATCTTCGACCCGGCCAACAACGTCGGGGACGGCTCCATCCCGTCCCGACTGCTCGAGCACCTGGTCTTCACCCTCGTGACCATCCTGATGGCATCGGCGCTGGCCGTGCCGCTCGGCTTCCTGATCGGCCACACCGGCCGCGGCCGGGGCCTGGCCGTGGCTGTGTCCGGCGGGCTGCGGGCCCTGCCGACGCTCGGCCTGCTCACCCTGGTCGCGCTGTGGGTCGGCATCGGGCTGGAGGCGCCGTATGTGGCGCTGACCGTGCTGGCCATCCCGCCGGTCCTGGCCGGCGCGTACACCGGGTTCGAGGCGATCGACCGGACCACCATCGACGCCGCGCGCTCGGTGGGTATGTCCGAGTGGCAGATCGTGCGCAAGGTGGAGATCCCGCTGGGGCTGCCCCTGCTGATCGGCGGCCTCCGCTCGGGAACGCTGCAGGTCGTCGCCACGGCCACCCTGGCCGCCTATGTCGCGGACTTCGGGCTCGGCCGCTTCCTGTTCACCGGGCTCAAGACCCGGGACTACGCCGAGATGCTGGGCGGCTCGATCCTCGTGATCCTGCTCGCCCTGGCCCTGGAGGGTATCTTCTCGGTCATCGACAGGGTCGTCCTGCCGCGCGGCGTCGCCGCGGGACACCCCACAGAAGTCCGGGCCCGGTCAGCCAGACCACGCCCGGGGATGGAATCCACCATCGCGGAAGGAAGAAACTAAATGTTCACAGCAAAAAGAGGCCGGCTCGCGCTTGTCAGCGCGGCCTGGGTTGGGGCCGTCGTAGCCCTCGCAGGGTGTGCGTCCGGCAATCCGCTGGACAGCGGGTCGGATAAGGCGTCCGGCGACAAGCTGATCGTCGGCTCGCAGGACTACTACTCGAACGAGATCATCGCCGAGATCTACGCCCAGGCGCTCGAGGCGAACGACATCGCGGTCGAGCGGGACTTCCGGATCGGCCAGCGCGAGGTCTACCTGCCCGACATCGAGGCGGGCAAGATCGACGTCTTCCCCGAGTACACCGGAAGCCTGCTGCAGGCGCTCGACAAGAACGCGGCCGGCGGCACGAGCGACGAGATCTACGCGTCCCTCCAGGAAGCCCTGCCCGAGGGTCTCCGCGTCCTCGACAAGGCGGATGCCTCCGACCAGAACTCCTGGACCGTCACGCAGGCCTTCGCCGACAAGTACAACCTGACCGACATCGAGTCCCTGAAGAACGTCACGGAGCCGATCGTCGTGGGCGGCAACGCGGAGCTCGAGACCCGTCCCTACGGGCCGAAGGCGCTCAAGGAGAAGTACGGCATCGAAACCGCCGGCTTCAAACCGATCGAGGATGGCGGAGGCCCGCTCACCGTCAAGGCCCTCGTCGACGGAGACATCCAGATCACCAACATCTACACGGCCAGCCCGAACATCAAGTCCAACAAGCTCGTCGCCCTCGCCGACCCGGACGGGCTCTTCTTCGCCGACAACGTCGTGCCGGTGGTCTCCGACAAGGTCACCGACAAGGCCGAGAAGGTCCTCAACACGGTCAGCGCTGCGCTGTCCGCCGAGGACCTGGTGAGCCTGAACGCGGAGAGCGCCAACGACCAGAAGAAGGCCGAAGACATCGCTGCCGCCTGGCTCAAGCAGGCCAACCTGTTCTAACCCGCTCCTCACCAATTCGACGGACATTCTCGGCCGCAGGCCGGTCTTCCGGGCCTCGCCGCCCGGATTCACGGGAATGTCCGTCGAATTCGTGCGTGTGCAGACCGTCGGTCTTCCCGGCGCGGCCGGCGCGGTCAGGCGAGGAGCAGGAGCAGCACCGGCAGCGCGAGCAGGCCGGCGGCGGCGGCGCCCGCCCCCACACCGGCGGCCCGGGTCAGGCAAGGCTCGGGGGCCAGAAGCCGCCGCACCCGCGGAGCGACCGGCGCGTGGCCCGGCTCGGCCGCCGTGGCCGCCGAAGCCGCGGATCCCGCGAACGCCGGGTCCTCGCCCGGAAGGGCGTGCCCGGCGGAACCGACCAGCGCGATCGCCGTGGCCAGGGTGCGATCGTCGACGTGGCGCCGGGCCTGGTCGTCGGCGAGCATCTCGACGAGCAGCGCGACCGCGTTCTCGGCACGGTTGGCGATCGGAAACCAGGGCAGGGCGCTGTGCCAGGACTTGAAGGCGAGCAGCACCAGGTGATGTTGCTGCCGGAGGTGCGCGCGTTCGTGCGCGATGACCCCGCGGAGCTGGTCCGCGTCGAGGAGCCGGAGGAGCCCCTCGGACAACACCGTGGCCGACCGGGTCGCCCCGGGCAGGCAGTACGCCACCGGCGCCGCGTGCGCGATCACACGCGTTCCGGGGCGATCCCGCAGCGGTTCGCTGAGCAGACCGATGAGATGGAGGTGCCGCCGACGCTGATGCTCGGCCCTGGCGAAGGTCGTCGCCAGGTTGAGCAGAAGGTGCCCGCCCAGCAGGAGCGCGGCGCACAGCGCCAGCAGATGGGCGAAGGACGTGCCGGCCGGCAGCGGCCCGCCGGAGAGCTGCCGGAGCACGCCGAGGATGCCGCCCGGCAGCGTTGTCCCGAACGGGAGCAGCCCGTAGGCGAGCAACGAACCGATCATCGCGAGCCCGCCGGCCAGCGCGATCGACTGCCACAGCACGAGCGCGACCCCGGGCGCGCGGGCCGGCCACCGGCTGGCGGCGAGCAGGATCGGGACCGGCCAGGCCAGGGCGACCGCCACGATCCCGAGGCTCGCCGCTGCCGCGAACACGCCTACTCCGGCCGCGGCGGGTGCCGCGCGGGGTGCGAGCTCACTCGCGGCCGGGTGAACCGACGCCGAGGAGCTGCCGAAGGGCCTCGGCCTCCTGCGGGCTCACCGTGCCGATGAACCGGGCCAGCGCGGCCTGCCGGTCGGAGGCGGAGCCGAGGACCTCGAGCATGAGGTCCGCGGTGTGATCCGTGCGCGTCGTCGTCGCCCGGTACAGATGCGGCCGGCTGCCCCGGTCGCGCATGACGAAGCCCTTCTTCTCGAGCCGGGAGAGGACCGTGAGGATCGTCGTCGTGGCGAGGGTGCCGCGCCCGGCTGGCGTGGCGGATGCGTCGGCCAGGCGGTCCCTGAGCTCGTTGGCGCTCAGCGACCCATCGATGTCCCAGAGGACATCCATCACCGTTCTCTCCAACGTGCCCAGATTGCCCATTGGTTCAGTTTACCGCCGCCGGAGTGTTGTTTCTACGCTTCGTAGAAGTGTAATGTTCTACCCACAGTAGAAACGGAATGTGGAGAGACGATGACCGAGTGGCTGGACCCGTTACTGCTCTCCCGCTGGCAATTCGGCCTGACGACCATTTACCACTTCCTGTTTGTGCCGCTCACCATCGGCCTGGCCCTCACCGTCGCCATTTTCCAGACGGCCTGGGTGCGCACCGACAAGGCGAAATACCTGCAGCTCACCCACTTCTTCGGCAAGATCCTGCTGATCAACTTCGCCATGGGCGTCGTCACCGGGATCGTGCAGGAGTTCCAGTTCGGCATGAACTGGTCGGACTACTCCCGCTTCGTCGGTGACGTCTTCGGCGCCCCGCTGGCGTTCGAGGGCATCGTCGCGTTCTTCCTCGAGGCGACGTTCATCGGCCTGTGGATCTTCGGCTGGGACAAGCTCCCGCGCCGCCTGCACCTCGCCACCATCTGGCTGGTCGCGATCGGAAGCACGGCGTCCGCCTACTTCATCATCGCCGCCAACGCCTTCATGCAGAACCCGGTCGGCTTCCAGATCAACGAGGCACGCGGCCGCGCCGAGCTGACCAGCATCGGCGAGCTGTTGTCCAACCCGATCGCCCTGGCCGCGTTCCCGCACACGATCGCCGCCTGCTTCATGGTGTCCGCGGGGCTGATCATCTCCGTGGCCGCGTGGCACCTGTCCCGCAACCAGCACCTGGAGACGATGCGTCCGGCGCTCAAGTTCGGCCTCTGGATGATGGTCATCTCCGGTGTGCTGACCACGCTGATGGGTGACCAGCTCAGCCTGGCCATGGTGGACGCCCAGCCGATGAAGATGGCCGCGGCGGAGGCCCTGTACACGACGGCAACCGGCGCGAACGCATCCTTCTCGATCTTCACCCTGGGCACACCGGACGGCGTGCACGAACTCTTCTCGGTGCGCGTGCCGTACCTTCTGTCGTTCCTGTCGACGCACACGTTCGACGGCACCGTCGAGGGCATCAACAACCTGCAGGCGCAGTACACGCAGCTCTACGGGCCCGGCGACTACACGCCGATCATCTGGGTCACCTACTGGTCCTTCCGCTGGATGATCGGCCTCGGCCTCGCGCACATGCTGGTGGCCGTGGCAGGGCTCTGGTTCACCCGCGGCGGGCGTGTTCCCCGCCGGTGGATGTGGCGGGTCGCGATCTGGTCCTTCCCGTTCTCGCTGCTGGCCATGAGCGTCGGCTGGGTGTTCACCGAGATGGGCCGGCAACCCTGGCTCGTGTTCGGCCTGCTGAAGACGCAGGACGGCGTCTCGCCCAACGTCTCCGGCCTCGAAATCCTGATATCTCTCATCGCCTTCACCGCGATCTACGGCGCCCTCGCCGTGGTCGAATTCGGGCTCATCCTGCGGGCGATCCGCAAGGGGCCGGACGATGTGGCCGCCCCGGACCCGGTCTCCGGGGAAATCACGCCGCGGACAACGGTCTACTAGGAGCGAATGATGGAACTCAACACACTCTGGTTCTGGATCATCGCGGCGCTGTTCGTCGGGTACTTCGTGCTCGACGGGTTCGACTTCGGCGTCGGCATGTCCCTGCCCTTCCTCGGCAGGGACGACGTCGACCGCCGCGTGCTCATCAACACGATCGGCCCGGTCTGGGACCTCAACGAAACGTGGGTCATCGTCGCCGGCGCCGCGCTCTTCGCGGCCTTCCCCGAGTGGTACGCGACCATGTTCAGCGGTTTCTACCTGGCCCTGCTGCTGATCCTGCTGGCGCTCATCGCCCGCGGCGTCTCGTTCGAATACCGGCACCAGCGGCCGGGGGCGGAGTGGAAGCGCGGCTTCGACCGGATGATCGTGGCCGGGTCCGCCATCCCGGCGCTGCTCTGGGGCGTGGCCTTCGCCAACGTCGTCCGCGGCGTTCCCCTCGACGCCGGCTTCAACTACACCGGCACGTTCTTCGACCTGCTGAATCCGTATGCCCTGCTCGGCGGTCTGACCACGCTGCTGCTGTTCTTCACGCACGGGGTGGTCTTCGTCTCGCTGAAGACGGAAGGCGACATCCGCCGGCGCGCCCGGCTCCTCGCCGTCCGATCTGGCGTCGCCACCATCGTCGTCGCGGCAACCTTCCTGGCCTGGACCGTGCTGGCGTACGGCAGCCCGGCCACCGGCATCCTCGCCGCCCTGGCCGCCGTTGCCCTGGTGGCCGCCTTCATCGCCAACCTTCGAGAGGCTGAGGGCTGGGCCTTCGGGCTGATGGCCGCCACGATCGCCCTCGCAGTGCTCACGCTCTTCGCCTCCCTGTTCCCGGATGTGATGCCGGCCAGCAACGACCCGGCGAACAGCCTGACGATCGCGAACGCCTCGTCGACGCCGTACACGCTGGAGGTCATGAGCTGGACGGCCCTGTTCGCGATGCCGGTCATCCTGCTCTACCAGGGCTGGACCTACTGGATCCTGCGCAAACGGCTCAGCCGGAAGACCATCGAAGCCGCCGTACACTAGACCGGATGCGCCCCCTCGATCCTCGGCTGCTCCGCTACGCGAGCGCCGCCCGGCGGTTCCTCGTCGTCGGGGCGGTGCTCGGCCTCGCGCAGACGGTCGTCACCGTGGCCGTCGCCTGGCTGCTCAGCCGCGGCATCAGCCAGGCGATCGACGGCAAACCGCTCGAGCAACTGGCCGGCACGATCGGCGCCCTCGCCGCTGCTGTCGTGCTGCGCGCCGGACTGGTCTGGCTGCTCGAGGTCGCCGCGAACCGGGGCGCGGCCGAGGTCAAGAGCCAGCTGCGCGGCCAGGTGCTCGCCCGGATTGCCGAGCGAGGTCCGGACTGGCTGGCCGGCCGGCAGGGCGCCCGGCTGTCAACCGTGACCACGGTGGGGCTCGACGCGCTCGACAACTACTTCTCCCGGTACCTGCCGCAGCTGCTGCTGACCGTCATCGCCACCCCGATCCTCGTCGCGGTGATGCTCTGGCAGGACCTGCCCAGCGGCATCATCGTCATCGTGGTGCTGCCGGTCATCCCGGTCTTCATGGTGCTGATCGGCCGGGCCACCCAGTCCGTGCAACGCCGGCAGTGGGAGTCCCTGCAGCGGCTCGGCACGGGGTTCCTCGACCTGGTGGGCGGGCTGGGCACCCTGAAGATCTTCGGCCGGGAGCGCCGCCAGTCCGCGAGGCTGCGGGCCATCACCGAGGAATACCGCACCCGCACGATGACGGTGCTGCGGGTCTCCTTCCTCAGCGGGTTCGTGCTCGAACTGGCGGCCAGCCTGTCCGTCGCGCTCGTCGCCGTCTCCGTGGGGCTGCGCCTCGTCGACGGCAGCCTGGCCCTGGGGGCAGGGCTCTTCGTGCTGCTGCTGGCCCCCGAGGCCTTCCTGCCCGTACGACAGGTCGGCGCGCAGTTCCACGCGGCGGCCGACGGTCTCGCGGCCGCCGAGGACGTGTTCGAGATCCTGGGCGCCGACGGCGACAGCGGCACAGACAGCGACACCGAGCACGCGGATGCCGCCGGTGCGGCAGCAGGTCCGCCCGCCGGCGGCCGCCTCCCGGAGCGCCCCGCCCCCGCGCCCGCGGACTCGTCGGGGCAGGGCTCGGTGCGGGGTCCGCGGCTGGGTTCGGGGCTGGGGCTGGGTTCGGTGCTCCGCTTCGAAGACGTCACCATCCCGCGGGGCGGCATTGGCACGGTCGACGGATTCGACGCCGAGTTCGGCCCGGGTGAGCTGGCCGTCATCAGCGGTCCGAGCGGGATCGGCAAGTCGACGCTGGTCGCGGCGCTGCAGGGCTTCGTCCCGTTCACCGGGCGCATCACCCTCGGCGGCGAGCCCGTCGGACCGGGCGGGCGGAGGCCCTGGCTGGCCTGGGCCGGGCAGCGGCCCGGACTGTTCGCGGGAACGATCGAGGGCAACGTCACCCTGGGCGAGGCATCCGTCGACCACGACGCCCTCACCCGGTCGCTGGCCTGGTCGGGTGCTGCGGACCTGGCCCCGGCCACGCGGCTGGGCGTCGCCGGGCAGGGCCTGTCCGGCGGGCAGGCCCAACGGGTCGCGGCCGCCCGCGCCATCTACCGCTCGCTGGTGCGCGGCTGCCCGGTGGTCGTCTTCGACGAACCCAGCTCGGCGCTCGACGCGGAGGCCGAAGCGGTCCTCGTCGACGGCCTCCGCCGGCTGGCCGCGACGGGGCGAATCGTCATCGTCGTCAGCCACCGGCCGGCGCTGGCGGCCGCGGCCGATCAGGTCGTGCGGATGCGGGAGACCAGCCATGTCTGACGTTCCCGCCCGCCCCTCCGACGCCCGCCCGGCCGCCACGCGGGCCGTGCTCCGGCTGGCCCAGCCGAAGGCGCGCTGGTTCCTGCCCGGCCTCGCGGCCGGCGTCCTGAGCGCGCTGTCCGCGGTGGCGCTGCTGGCGACCTCGGCCTGGCTGATCACCCGGGCGGCCGAGCAGCCGCCGATCCTGTACCTCTCGATGGCCGTCGTCGGGGTGCGCGCGTTCGCCCTCGCGCGCTCGGCCTTCCGCTACCTGGAACGTCTGACCGGCCACGACGCCGCGTTCCGCCGGCTGGTCGATCTGCGGCTGGGCGTCTACGAACGGATCGTGCCGCTCGCCCCCGCCGGCCTCGCGAACACCCGGCGCGGCGACCTGCTCAGCCGGCTCGTGCGCGACGTCGACGACCTCCAGAACCTGCCGCTGCGGGTCGTGCAGCCGCTGGCCACGGCCGGCCTCGTGTCGGTGCTGAGCGTCGTGGGCGTCTGGCTCGTGCTGCCGGCCGCCGGGATGACGCTCGGGCTCTGCCTGCTGCTCGCCGGCATCCTCGGCACGCTGTCGGCCGGGGCGGTCGCGGCGCGGTCGGAGCGGGAGCTCGCGCCGCTGCGCGGGGCCCTCGCCGACGAGGTGCTCGAGGTCGTGGAGAACCTCGACGTGCTCCGCGCCTTCGACGTGCTCGACGAGCGGCTGGCGTCGCTCGCCCGGGCGGACCAGCGCCTGCGGCGGGCCACGCTCCGCGGGTCGCTCGGGGTGGGTGTGCAGGGCGCCGTGCTGTCCCTGTTCGCCGGCGCGGCGACCGTGGCGGCCCTGGTCGTCGGCATCCCGGCTCACGGCTCGTCGGCGATCGCCGGCCCGGCCGTCGCCGTGATCGTGCTGGTACCGCTGGCGGTGTTCGAGGTCTTCGGCCTGATCCCGCCGGCCCTCAGCGCCTGGCGCCAGGTGCGCTCCAGTGCCGGGCGCGTCGCCGACGCGCTTCCGGCGGAGATCCCGGCGGAGATCCCGGCGGAGTCCCGGACTGGACCTGCGACGGAGACGCATCGGGCGTCCGCGCCTGCACAGCCCGCACAGCCCGCGCCCGCCGGCACCGTTCCCCTGCTGGAACTGGACGACGTCGGCGCGGCCTGGCCGGGCTCCGCCGCGCCGGCGGTCTCCGGGGTGACCCTCCGGCTCGCGCCGGGGGACCGGGTCCACTTGGCCGGACCGAGCGGCTCCGGCAAGACGACCCTGGCCCAGGCGCTCGTCCGTTTCCTCGAGCACACGGGGTCCTACCGGCTCGGGGGAGTCCCGGTCCGAGACCTTCCGCAGGCCGAGGTTCGACGCCTGGTCGGGCTGTGCGAGCAGCATCCCTGGTTGTTCGACGACAGCATCCGCCAGAACCTGCTCTTCGCCAGGGAAACCGCGACCGACGACGAGCTGCGAGCCGTGCTCGACCGGGTGGGCCTCGGCGCCTGGGCGGAGCAGCGCGGCGGCCTCGACGCGCAGGTCGGCGAGCGCGGCGCCCTCGTGTCGGGCGGCCAGGCGCAACGAATCGCGCTGGCCCGCGCCCTGCTCGCCGACTTCCCCGTGCTCGTCGTCGACGAGCCGACGGCCAACGTCGACGCCGGCCAGGCCGAGGTGCTCGTGCGCGACATCCTGGCCGCCGCCGCCGGGGGCGGGCGTGCGGTGCTGCTGATCTCGCACACGCCGGTCCCGGCCGAGCTCATCACCGCCCGAGTCACCCTGCCGGATCGCGCGGCGGCGCGGCAACGACCGGAGTGATCTCCCCGTCACTCGCTGTCTCCTAGGCTGGGCTCGTGACCGGGTCAATCCAAAGTGCTGTGCTGCCCCACTGGTGGGACCCCGCGCGCGCGTTCCTCGCCCTCCATGCGAACAGCCCATACGCCTTCTGGCTGGACGCCGGCGAGGGCGCAGAGTCCGGCGTCAGCTACCTGGGCGAGGCCTCCCCGGGCTCCCGTTTCGTGACCGCCTCCGTTCCCGACGGGACGGTCACCGTCACCGTGGTGGGCGCCGAGGATCAGACCGGCCCGGCGGCGCCGGCGGTCACGTCGCCGGAAACCATCTTCGAGTTCCTCCGCGAGGACCTCGCGACCCGCGTGGCCCTGGACGACACGACCGAGGACGGTTTCCGGCTCGGCTGGGTCGGCTGGCTCGGCTACGAGCTCGGCGCCCAGACGGTCGGGACGCCGGTGCACGAATCCCGGTACCCGGATGCCGCGCTCCTCGAGGTCGACCGTGCCCTCGTCTTCGATCACGCGGCCCGCACCGTCACGGCCCTTGTCCGTCGGGCCCCCGGTGACCCGGCGGACGCGGCCAGGGACTGGGCACAGTCGGTCACGGCCATCCTCGGCGCGTCGACAGCCCCGGCACCGCAGACGTCGCCGACAACCTCGCCGACAACCGCGCCGCCGGTGGCGCACTGGCGTCACGACGCGGAACACTATGCCGAGTTGATCCTCCGCTGCCAGGCGGCCATCCGCGAGGGCGACGCCTACCAGCTCTGCCTGACCAACGAGATCAGGATCGACGCGCGGCCGGACCCGGTCGTGGCCTACCTCGCCCTGCGCGCCGGGAGTCCCAGCCACCACGGCGGCCTGCTTCGCTTCGGCTCCACCGCCCTGCTGAGCGCCTCGCCGGAGCAGTTCCTGGCCGTCACCCGCGACGGCCTGGTCACCACGAAACCGATCAAGGGCACCAGCCCGCGATCGGACACCGCCGCGCTCGACGACGAGCTGCGCGCCGGGCTGGAATCGAGCGAGAAGGAGCGCGCCGAGAACCTGATGATCGTCGACCTCATGCGCAACGACCTCGGCCGCATCGCCCGGCTGGGGTCGGTCACCGTCTCCAGCCTGCTCGCCGTCGAGAGCTACGCGCACGTGCACCAGCTGGTCAGCACCGTCGAGGCCCGGCTCGCCGCCGGCCTGTCCTCGGTGGATGCGGTCGCCGCCTGTTTTCCCGCCGGGTCGATGACGGGCGCGCCGAAGATCAGCGCCATGACCATCCTCGACGGCCTCGAGGGCGGCCCGCGCGGCGTCTATGCCGGAGCGTTCGGCTACTTCGGGCTCGACGGCGCGGTCGACCTGGCCATGGTCATCCGCAGCATCGTCCTCGACGGCGACGGAGCATCCATCGGCACCGGCGGGGGAATCACCGCCCTGTCCGTTCCGGCCTCCGAGATCGAGGAAACCCGGATCAAGGCCGCGGCCCTGCTCGGCGCCCTCGGCGCCGCAGCCGGCACCCCCGCGCCGCCGTCCCGCCGGGATTGAGTAACCTAGAACCTGGCCAACGCCGTCGGCAGAAGCCGTCGAGCCGGACGTCCCCCAACACCGCACCGAATGAGAGCCACGTGGCACACGAGCAGCACACCGCACCGACCGGCGCCGAGAGCGGCCGCGAGACCGACGAAGACCTCTACGACTTCGCGGCCATCCAGGCGAAGTGGCAGCCGGTGTGGGAGGAGCTCCAGCCGTTCCGCACGAGCGACCCGGACGACACCCGCCCGCGCAAGTACGTACTCGACATGTTCCCGTACCCGTCCGGTGACCTGCACATGGGCCACGCCGAGGTGTACGCGCTCGGCGACATCGTCGCCCGCTACTGGCGCCAGCAGGGATTCAACGTGCTGCACCCGATCGGCTGGGACTCCTTCGGCCTGCCGGCCGAGAACGCCGCGATCAAGCGCGGCATCGACCCCCGGGCCTGGACCTACGACAACATCGCCCAGCAGAAGAAGAGCATGAAGCTCTACGCGGCATCCTTCGACTGGGAGCGCGAGCTGCACACCAGCGACCCCGAGTATTACAAGTGGAACCAGTGGCTGTTCCTGCAGCTCTACAAGAAGGGCCTCGCCTACCGTAAGGACAGCTGGGTGAACTGGGACCCGGTGGACCAGACCGTCCTGGCCAACGAGCAGGTCCTGCCCGACGGCACCTCCGAGCGCAGCGGCGCCGTGGTCGTGAAGAAGAAGCTCACCCAGTGGTACTTCAAGATCACCGACTACGCCGACCGGCTGCTTGACGACCTCAACCAGCTCGAGGGCAGCTGGCCGGCCAAGGTGCTCACCATGCAGCGCAACTGGATCGGCCGCTCGATCGGCGCCGACGTCGACTTCGTGATCGAGGGCCACGACACCCCGATCAGCGTCTTCACGACCCGTCCGGACACCCTGTTCGGCGCCACCTTCATGGTCGTCGCCCCGGACTCCGACCTGGCCGCCGAACTCGCCGCCGGCGCCTCGCCCGCTGTCCAGGAGGCCTTCCAGGGCTACCTCACCCAGGTGCAGAACAGCACAGAGATCGAGCGCCAGAGTACCGACCGGGAGAAGACCGGCGTCTTCCTCGAGCGCTACGCGATCAACCCCGCCAACGGGGAGCGTCTGCCCATCTGGGCGGCCGACTACGTGCTCGCGGACTACGGGCACGGCGCGGTCATGGCCGTCCCCGCCCACGACCAGCGAGACCTGGACTTCGCCCGCGCCTTCGGCCTGCCCGTGCGGGTCGTCGTCGACACGACCGCCCCGGTCACCGGCACGATCCCGGTGATCACCGAGGCCATGCTCGACGGCAGCGAGGAACTCCCGCCGCTGGACCCCGCGGCCACGGGCATCGCGCTGGCCGGGGAGGGCCGCTTGGTCAACTCCGGCGCGCTCAACGGCCTGAGCAAGAACAACGCCGTCAAGCGGATGATCGAACAGCTCACGAGCGACGGCACCGGCCGGGCGGCGAAGAACTACCGCATCCGCGACTGGCTGATCTCGCGCCAGCGCTACTGGGGCACACCGATCCCGATCATCCACGGCGCTGACGGCTCCGAGATCCCGGTCCCCGAGGACCAGCTTCCCGTTCTCCTGCCCTCCAGCGAGGGCCTGGACCTCAAGCCCAAGGGAACCTCGCCGCTCGGCGGGGCGACCGACTGGGTCAACGTGCCCAACCCGATCGACGGCACGCCCGCCCGCCGCGACGCGGACACGATGGACACCTTCGTCGACAGTTCCTGGTACTTCCTGCGCTTCCTCAACCCGAACGACGACAGCCAGGCGTTCGACCCGAAGGAAGCCGAGAAGTGGGCGCCGGTCGACCAGTACGTCGGCGGCGTCGAGCACGCGATCCTGCACCTGCTCTACGCGCGCTTCATCACCAAGGTGCTCTTCGACCTCGGCCACGTCACCTTCACCGAACCGTTCACCTCGCTGCTCAACCAGGGCATGGTGGTGCTCGACGGCGCCAAGATGTCCAAGAGCAAGGGCAACCTCGTCTACTTCACCGAGGAGGTCGAGCGGCACGGCGTCGACGCCGTCCGCCTGACCATGGCCTTCGCCGGCCCGCCAGAGGACGACATCGACTGGGCGGATGTCTCGCCGGTGGGATCGGCCAAGTTCCTCGCCCGCGCCTGGCGCGTGGCCAGGGATGTCACGAGCGAGCCCGGCATCGAGTGGAAGACGGGCGACCAGGCCCTGCGCCGGGTCACGCACCGGTTCCTGGCCGACGCCCCGTCGCTGATCGAGGCCTTCAAGTTCAACGTCGTCGTCGCCCGCCTGATGGAGCTCGTGAACGCCACCCGCAAGGTGATCGACACGGGTGCCGGGGGAGGGGACGCGGCCGTTCGGGAGGCCGCCGAGACGACCGCGATGGCGCTGAACCTGTTCTCGCCGTACACGGCGGAGGACATGTGGGAGCGCCTCGGCTATCAGCCGTGCGTCGCCCTGGCCCTCTGGCGCAAGGCCGACCCGACGCTGCTCGTGGCGGAAGCGGTCACCTGCGTCGTGCAGGTCGACGGCAAGGTGCGCGACCGCCTCGAGGTGTCGCCGAAGGTCTCGGGCCAGGACCTGGAGAAGCTGGCCCGCGAGTCGGCCGCCGTCATCCGCTCGGTCGCCGACCGCGACATCGTGAACGTGATCGTGCGCGCCCCGCGCCTGGTCAGCATCGTCACCAAGCACTAGCCCCCGCGAAACCGCAGTTGTGCAGGTTATGAGCGCCGTTTAGCGCGCACAACTGCGGTTTCGCGGAGGGCGGGACGCCTCCACAGGCGCGCGCGGGGGCGGTTGCGCACCGTTTGGGGCGGGTGCGGGATCGGCGCCCGGGCGCAGCCTAGCCTTCCGGCATGGAGTCCGACGAGCCGATCGATGCCCTCGCGCGCCTCGCCCCCTCGGCGCGCGCCCCCGAGCGTTCGCGCCGTCGCGTCGGGGTGGGCGCCGCGGTCGTGCTGCTGATTGCCGCCCTGGTGGCGGCCGTCGCCGTGTCCGCGCTCGGCCAGCCCACCGGGCAGGTTGTCGCGCCCGTCGGCGGCGGCGCGGGTGCCGGAGGGACGGGACCAGGCGCCGGGGCGGGAACAGGGGCGGGAACAGGCTCGGGCTCCGGCTCGGGCGGAGGCACGGGGTCGGCCTCCGGCAGCCCGGATGGTTCCGCGAGCGGCGGCATCCTGTTCGTTCACGTGCTCGGCGCGGTGCGGCGGCCGGGCTTGTTCGAGGTGCACGACGGGGCACGGGTGATCGACGTGGTCGCGGCCGCCGGCGGCCTCCTGGCCACGGCCGACCCGGCCGGCGTCAACCTGGCCCGGCTCGTCGGCGACGGCGAGCAGGTCTACATTCCGAAGCTCGGCGAGGCGCAGCCCGGCGCCCCGCCGGGCGGCACCGGGGCGGTGGGGGCACCGCACGCCCCGGGCGGGAAGGTCAGCCTCAATTCCGCGAGCGTCTCGGAACTGGACACGCTCCCGCGGATCGGGCCGCTGATGGCGCAGCGGATCATCGATTACCGGGAGGCCAACGGCCCGTTCGCCGCCATCGAAGACCTCCGCAATGTGACCGGCATCGGCGACAAGACCTTCGACGGCCTCAAGGAGCTGATCACGCCGTGACGGTCGATCTTCGCCTGGCCGTCCCGGCCGCGGCCTGCTGGCTCTCTGCCGGGGTGCTCTGCGCGGCGCCGGAGCAGGTGGCCGCAGCGGCGGGCCTGCTCTGGCTGGGGTCGGCGGCCGCCATCGGGATCGGCCTCGCCGATCGCCGGCCGCGGCCCGGGTGGTGGCGTTCGCGGACCCCGGCGCGGGCCCAGGGGCGAGCCCAGGACCGCCCGCGTCGGCGGTCCCCGTGGGGAACAGTGGGCGTCAGTCTCGCGGCGGCAGCGCTCGTCGCCACGGTCATCGCCGCCGGTGCGTCCGCGCGGCTGCCGGGCGAGGTACGGTCGGCCGCCGAACGCCACGCGGTCGTCACCGGCACCATCACGATCACCACGACGCCCGCCGAGACGCAATCGTTCCGCGGGTTCACCGGCCTCTCCAGCCGGATCCGCTTCCGCGGCACCCTCACCGAACTGCGGCTGGGCGCCCGGACCGTGCGGGTTTCCGTGCCGGTGGTGGTGTTCGCCGAGTCTGCGGCATCCGCTTCGCGCGCGCTGGAGATCGGTTCCTCCGTGCGGCTGACCGGGACGGTCCAGGTCGCACGGCCGGGAGATGCCGCGGCGGTCCTCTTCTTCGGACGCTCCCCACCGGAGGCCGGCACGGGCCCGTCGTGGTGGCTCGCCTGGGCCGGGGAACTGCGGCGCGGATTTTCCGACGCGGCCTCCCGGCTGCCCGGGGACGGCGGCGACCTGCTGCCCGGGCTCGCCGTCGGCGACACCGGCGCGGTGAGCGAGGAGCTCGACGCGTCGATGAAGACGAGTTCGCTGAACCACCTCCCGGCCGTCTCCGGAGACACAGTTGTAATGAGGGATGGGTATACCGAGTGCAGTTCGTCGAGTAAGAGTACGGCTCTGTCAGGGGTTTCTGCGGAGTGCCAGCATCTTCGATCTTCCCTGATCACTGGCGTTTTCCGCTGCTAATTGCTTTCACTGGCTGCCACTGAATTTGCGGGATAGATGCGGAGTTTGACGGCAGTCTCAGGCGCGCGCACTCGGTCTTGCGGGTTATTCGACCGTCCGCCGAAGGATGCGAGTGGTGCGTTTTCCTGACATGCGAACGGATGCGAGCCTGCCACGCGAGTGCGGATGCTCGCGGGCAACATGACCGACACGCTATTGGGATCGCTTCGGAACCGCATGCTCGTGGTGTCGCGGGTTAAATACCCGCTCACGCTACACATAAAGGCCTTTTTGGCCAGCAACTCTATCGGTCACAGGGCCTTTCTTTTTTCTCGGATGCCACTCAGCTCCGCTCTAAACTCCGGTCTAGGTTTGCGTTTCGGGCAAAGCTCCGTTGCGCTTCCCAATGCGGGCCCTCGGACAAACAGCCAGTGTCTCACCGGGCGTCCCGTAAGACGTACGGGAGCGGGATTTTCGTGCGGGCGGGTCAAATGCGACTCTCCTGCCCACGCGGCCCGCGCAGTCCAGTCTCCGCGGGGGAGTGTCCGTAAGAGGTCCCGCAAACGCGTCGTCGTCCCTCAGGAAGAGTCGTTCAGCATGAGCTCCCGATCACCGCAACCGGACGGGCTTCGCCGCACCGTTGTCTATGCTTCTCGCACAACACCTGTACCAACAGGCCGATACACGTGCTAACGTCTGTGTCACGTACTTGACACACGAAAGGTTGCGGCCGTGCTCCACTTCGCTCTATTGTTCCCGCTTGTCGTCGTCGTCGCCATGATCGCGCTGGCGGTGGCCAGACGCGGCCCTTTCCGGGCCCTCCATATCTCTTCAGCCGCCGCCGCTTCGGCGGAAGCTACGAACCGTCGGCTGCGGCTGCGTAACGTGGGCGCTATCGCAGCGACCGTGGCTTGCGCCACGTTGCTCACCGTCGCGGGCCTTATCGGCTCGATTACGACGGAACGCCAGGAGCCCCTGGACGCCCTTCACCTGCTCCTGCTCACTCCGATCCTGACGGCCGTCACGGCAGTCGCGTTCTTCGCCTTCCTGCCGGCGTTCCCGGAGGAATCGGCGTCGAGAACGGCGGACCTGACTCGGCGGACCCCGCTCACGTTCGGCCCTCGCTCGGTGTTCGTGGCGCCTGTCGCTGCCGCGGCGCTCCTGGCATTTCTCATTGTGCTGCTCGGGGCTGTGGCCGACCCGGATGGGCGCATGCTCAGCTACTCACCCGACGTCGCAAAAATGGGTGGCGGAGGTGGCACATTCCCCGGCCTTGTCTACGGCATTCCCCTCCTCGTCGGGATGGTGCTTCTGGCTGGCGTCCTCATCGTTGCACTCAAGCGCATCGCTTCAGCACCTCGTCCCACGGACGCGTCACTTCGCGAGGCCGATTCGACCGTGCGGCTCCTCGGAATCCGCGTGGTCACGAAAACCGCGACATCCGCCCTGCTGGTGACAGCGGGGTCAGTCTGTATTCTCGCCGGGAACACGGCGGAATCCATCAACCGCGGCACCAGTGTCGACGGCCGCGGCAACCCGATTCCGGCGGATGCAACAATGCAAGCCATCGGGACCCTCGGCACCATCGCGCTGTGGTTGGGCGTTGCGCTCGTGGCTGCCGCCATCGCCTTCGTCGTAGGCGCGATCGGAGATGCTACGCGCAAGCCATTCGAGATCGCTCCCGTCGCCGAAGTGCTGGCATGATCACGATCGACGAGTCCGACCCGACCCCGCCTTTCGGGCAGATTCGCAGACAGCTCGCCGACGAAATCCGCGTGGGCAATCTTGCGCCAGGACACAAGCTACCCTCGGTGCGCCAACTCGCCGGCGACCTGAGGCTTGCGGCGGGAACCGTCGCGCGGGCCTACTCCGAACTCGAGGCAGACGGGCTGCTGGAATCGAACCGAACGGGCACGAGAGTCAAACAGATCGACGCTTTTCCTACCCAGGCCCGCGAAGCGGCCCGCGCCTACATCGCTTCGCTTAACGGCCTGACCCTGGAGGACGCCATCCGTGCCGTACGAGCGGAGTGGAAAACGACCGAGGAAGCCGCGACCCGCTAGGTGGGGCCGTCGGTGGCGGCGGCGCCGGTGAGGCACCTGGTGAATCCATTCCGCCCGGCCGCCCTTGCGGGTACCATTCCGTGCATCGCTCAACCGTGGCCGGCTCGCCATAACTGCCAGCGCGGGGCTACCCAAGAGGAGTGCACCATGCGTGCAACCCGCGAACGCAACAGCGGTTCCGCGCCGGCGAAGACCGCGGTTACGAACACCAATCGGGCAGCGTTGCGGGCAGGCGGAATGGCGGTTGTCATTGCCGGGCTCGGAGGCATCACGTGGTTTACGCTCGAGCTCCTGCCGCCGGTTCTCGGCTTCGACGACACCGACAACCCCGCAGTGAGCCTCGATTATCTGCGCCAGTATCCGCAGTTTTACCCACTTGCCGGGGTCGTACTTTTCATCATGGCGATCGCGTTCGTCGTGGCGAGCTTCGCCGTCTCAGATGCGCTTGCACCACGCACTAGCAGTATCACTCGCCGAAGCCTGAGCGCGCTCGGTCTCATGTCGGCTGCATTTCTATTCATGCACGGCGTCTTGCGCGAGTCGCTGGGGCCGTTGCTCTACATCGACGGAATGAACAGCGGATGGGGCGAGTCCGCCTACCTCACCCTTCAGATGCTGGGAACCCATGGTTTCGCCCAAGCGAGCCTCCTTACGCTCTGTGTCTGGGCCGTGGGTATCAGTGTCGCCGGGGCACGCTCCCACGCCCTGCCGATCTGGTTATGCGTCCTGGGAGTCGTCACCGGCCTCCGGCTCGTGATGCTCATCACTGGTCCACTCCTGACGGCAGCAAGTATCGACTTGCCCGCGTTTCTCTGGCTTGGCTCCATGGCCCTGATCCCACTGGGAATGCTTTGGTGGCTTGCGCTCGGCGTTGTGCTGCTGGTCAAGTCCAGGCGGAATCTGCGGCAGTAGACGTCCGGCGTGCGGGCACCCTGAGGAGCTCAGTAGATCGGCGTCTGTCGCGCGCGTCGGGAGATTTCCAACACTGGTCGGTGGTTAGTCTGTCCCTATGGCTGGCGCTGTGAGGAAAGCTTCACTGGAGGACGTGGACGAGATTGGTCATGTCCACTACGAGGCGCATGTCCAAACCTACTCAGGCATATTTCCCGAAGGAGTCATCGAGAGCTTTCCCGCCACTGAGCGGGCCAAGATGTGGACCCGGTTCCTGACAGCGAACTTCGGCGAGTTGTGGGTAGCGGAGCTTGAAGGCCGGATCGTAGGTTTTGCCTCGACGGGTCCTCCTCGCGAACATCCGCCGGTTAGGGATGTTGAGCTTGGCAGCATCTACGTGCTCGCCGCGCATCACGGGTCGGGGCTTGGCCAGGAACTCCTCGATGTCTCACTTGGCGGTCGAGGGGCGTCGCTCTGGGTCTTGGACGACAATCCTCGAGCACACGCGTTTTATGCCCGCAATGGATTCTCGCCAGACGGAACCGACAAGATTGACGAGCACTTCGGCAATGTCCGTGAAATCAGAATGGTCCGCTGAAGGTCCCGCATACGGGCGCTGGGTTGGGAAACGGTTGAAATCGCCCGCCTTCGGAGCTAGGTTCAGAGAATGGTATTCCGTCCACCGGTCGCAGTCCGTGACGGCCGTTCCGTGTTGTTCGTTGCAGCGGTCGTGATCGCCGCGATCGCGCAGCTGGTGGTCGGGTACTTCTACCTAGTCAGCGGTCTCGTTGCACCCATCGGCGCGGTCGCGTTGTTCTTGGTGTGGTGGCTGGCGCTCACTCTTGTCGGCGTGCTTCTTATGACGCGCAGATCCTATTTGCTGCTCCTAGTGCCTGTCGTTGCCGTCACAACATGGTTTGGCGTGATGTGGTTCGGTGGCGCGGTCCTCGGCTGGGGTGCGTGACCGAACACCATTCGGCTCGCGGGCGCAGGGCTTCTGGGCGTGGATTTGCGACACGCCGATTTTCAGCCGCTATATATCGATGGATTGAGTATCTTCGAGCCATGACAACTCTGGATATGCGCGAACCGACCTTTCTGGTTCTGACCGCGTTGGCGGATGGCAAGAAACATGGTTACGCGCTCATTGGCGAAGCAGACAAACTGTCCAACGGTCGGGTGAAGCTGAAGGTTGGAACTTTGTACGCTGCACTTGATCGGCTGCAATCCCACGGACTTGTTGCATCAGCGGGCGAGGAGGTCGTCGATGGGCGACTGCGCCGTTACTACGAGCTGACCGACGCCGGCGCCGAGCAATTGGCTCACGAGGCGGCCCGTCTCGAAAGCAACGCCCAGCAGGCGAGAGCCCGACTGCGGATGCGTCCGGCGCCCCGGTTCGTCGCCGGAGCGCACGCATGACCGACGCGATGGAGCAGCGCTACCGGCGTGCGTTGCGGTGGTACCCTCGCAAGTGGCGCGAGGAACAAGGCGATGTTGTGATCTCAACACTCCTGGCCGTGGCCGATGGAGAAGACCGAACAACGACGCGACTCCCAGAGCTCCTCAATCTCGTTGCGACAGGTATCGCCACGAGAGTCGGCCGCGTCGTCCCTGCGAGGGCACGAGACAGGATCTCCACCGTGGCGCTTGGGAGCGGTGCGGTTCTTGCCGTGGTCTTCCTCATCGTTCACACCTGGTCTCCGTGGGCAGACCTCAGTATCGATATCGCTGACGCGTTCCCGACCTTCGGACCGTTTGCGAACCCCGGCGTCCTCCTCTACGGGATCTGGGTAGTCGGCCTCGTTTTCGGTTTACTGGCGTGGAATCGTGCTCTGCAATACACGATGATCGCGGCGGCAATTGTCCCGATGACACTGCGACTGGTTAATCACTTGCAGGGTGACACCTGGCCCGGCCCCGCCACCACCACTCTCGGGTTCTTCTTGCTGCTGGCCTTCTGCGTGCTCGCTGGCACCCCCGCGAGCCCTAGTCGCATCGCCGTAATTGCGGCTGTGACCCTTGCCGCGGCTTACATCGTCTACGCAATGAACGGGGTGCCGGAAGCGCATTACGTCGACGACCGATACTTTTGGTCGGGCATGGCCTGGAGCTATGGCGTGGTGCTGATGATATTCGTCGGGCTGATGGCCGCGATCTTTCTCGGAATCGCGAGACAGCGGGAGCTGGCACTGCTGGTTCTCGGAGCTCTTGTTCCTTGGGCGATCATCGCTTATGCCGGAGCGTTCCGATCCGATGCGTGGAACACCTTGGGGGTCACGTGTCTTGTGATCGTTGCGGCGGGAATTGCACTTGCTGGACGACTCGCCATACGTCGCTCGCGCCAAGGCCCGCCTCCAGAGAACGCAAAGGTGAATGCTCGACCAGGCGCCACCGTGTGGAATTCGACAAACTGGTAGCGGATTGGGCTGCAAGTCTGACCGCGCGGGGTTCGCATTGCGGGTGCTCTCGTTCCCGTCGCAAGCTTGGCGATCCACCGCGCCATGGGCCAGGAGAATCAGTGAGAAACGCGGCGCCGCGCGATTCGATACACGAAGTAGGCCAAGGCGAACAGGCTCAGGATCCCGAACGCCCCTGTCCCGAGGACACCCAAGAGCGGGCCGCTGGTGCAGGTGCTCTCCGCACCCGACTCCACGGTGTAGTCCGTGCATTCGCCCACCCGATAGCCGAAGAGCAGGAAATTGACCGCAACCAGGAGCAGGATCAGGATCACCCAACCGAGTATCGGCTCAGCTTTGCCCAACGTTGTCGCCATTCCGAAAGACTAGGCCCGGCGCGACGGCCAATCCAGCAGCTTGACCATGGAGAGGAACGGCCGCTGACCGGCGTGACGCCCGGGCAGGTCTGTCCTGGGCGTCACGCCGGTCGCTGTGTGGCAGCGTTACGGTGCGGAATCGACGACCGTGGTCGTGACCGACGTCCAACCGATGACAGTGTTCGCGGGCACGTTTGCGTCGGCCTTGACCTGGACCTGTCGTTCACCGATCAGGAGTCCCGTGGCCGGGTCGACGATGATGTCTTGTCTGAAGTCACGCGTGGGGTCCTGCCGGCCGATGGCCACGCCAACCTGGCCGTTGAGCGTCGCCGAGCGTTCGACGACGGTGACTCCGGGAATCATCGCAAACGCCCTGTAGAGCGCTGCGCGCAGTTCTGCCGGGGCCAGCCCGGATCGGAGAACGTCGGAAATCCGGACCATTGCGTTTTCTTCGGGTGAGTTTGACCCGCCATTGGACGTCTCATAGAAGTAGGAAAGGAGGGCACCTGGGTCGGATGGCATGGCCGCGAGGTCCTCGCCTAACCAGGGCGAACCGTCGAAATTGCCATCGGGGGCTCGGAAGGTCCCCGTGCGCTCGTCGGGGCCGAGGTGCTTCCACTGGTCGAGGGCATAGACCTTGGCCTTTTCACTGAAAAAGGTATCGGGCTTCAGGGCTGTGCGCTGCCATACCCATTCGCCTGACTTGTCGGCCGGCATGTACAGAGTGCTCGTGGAGGGGGTCAGGAAGACGGACCGGCTGGCTAGATTCTTTGGATCGTCGTTGGGCCCGACCGCGTAGGTCGCGAAAACGGCATGGGTGCTGATCTGGAGAAACTGGTCAGGTCCGACCGTGGGGTCCGAGGTTTGGATCGTTGCAACGGCTGCTTGTTCCAGCAAGCTGGCGGCTTCGGCCGTTGCGCCTCCGCTCGGTCCCCACCCGAACGCATTTCCGATGACGAGGATGGCGACCAGCGCAGCCGCAGCAAGGGAGATGGCGGAGAGCCGGCGAGTGAGGAACGATCCGTTGCGCCGCTTCTGCGCTGCATGTGGCGTTGCTTCTGGCCTGCGGTCGAGCACGATAGGCGTTGGCCCCTCGAGTACCTGTCGGGAGCGACCGGCGGCGTGCTCGAGTGCCGGCAGTGACTCGCCTATTCTCGCGAAGACGTTTTCCCGCATCTGGTCGATTTGAGTATCGGAGGGACCGATTGATCTGTTCATGACAGGGCTTCTTTCTGTGCGGAGAGTTTACGTCGGAGAGTGATGCGGACTCGAGCGAGCCTGTTTCGAACGGCGCCATGAGACGTGCCCAGCGCGTGTGCCGCCTGGTCGTAGCTCAGGCCTTCGTCAATGCAGAGGAAGTAGAGGGTTTGGTCGGTCTCGGTTAACTGACCGACGGCTTGGTCGATCGCCGCCAATAGCAGCCGGCCCTGGACTTCGTCGGCTACCGACCGGTTTCGCGGGTCAGTGAAATCTGAGTGATCGTTGTCGGCGCGGCGCCGATCTTCGCGCACGCGGCTGCGGAGCCGATTGTTGCCGACGTTGCGTGCGGTCACGAGGAGCCACGGCAGGACGGATTGGTCGACCGGTCTGATCTCTTGTCGCTTGCTCCAGGCGATGACGAAGGTGTCCTGGGTGAGGTCTTCGGCGTCGGCGATCGATCCGACCATTTTGAGCGCGAACCAGTACACCGCCCGAACGTGGGCGTTGTACAGCGCGGCAAAGGCCTTGCGATCGCCGCCCTGTGCTGCCGTGAGACTTGCGAGATCTGAGACGACGGAGTCAACGGCATCGGCTAGGGCCGGCATTGACGTCAGCAGATCCGTTGGTTCAGTATTCGCGGTCATATTCAGTAGTGTCCTGAGCGGTGAAATCGTCTCGCCCTCACCAGGTGCGGTGGGTGAGGACATCGTGAATGGCTAGGGGTCGACACTCCTGTGTTGCGTTCTACCGGACCAGACGGACCTCAACCAACTTCTCCGCTCGTGGATCAACCTGCTCGCCGCCGTCTGGTTTGAAGCCGTTGCGGGTATAGAACGCGTGGGCGCGAGGATTCTGCTTGGCGACCCAGAGGAACGCCGATTGCTCGCCGAGCACGGCATCGAGCAATGACTGTCCTGCGCCGGAACCATGCCAGGACTTCGCAACGTAGATCATGTACAGCTCTCGCGCACGCGGCGCGGGATCAGACATCGCTGCACCTGCGGCGGCGAACCCCTCGACGGTTCCGTTGATCTCCGCCACACGAATCACTCGATCCGATTCGCGGTCTTGAATCCACTCCGCCCACATCCGTCGACGATGGTCCACGACCTTCTCGGAAAAGAAACTCTTGGGGACGAGCTCCGAGTACGTTTCCCGCCAGGTCGACACATGCAACTGCGCGAGCGCTTCGACATCATTCGATGACGCGGGGCGGACGATCACCTTGGCATCCATACCGAAACCCTATGGCGCAAGGTGGTCATCAGGTGTCCTATCTGAACCGCCGGCACTTGCAAGACCAGGACGCTTCTCCCACGCACAACGGAGCCGAGGTGATTCACTCCCGAGAGTGACTGAGCGCGATGCCCGCTGAGGTCCGGCTTGCGGGCCGAACCTGACCGGAACGTGCTGTCGCGATGGTATCTTTCGAGTTCAACCGTGAGGCCATGCACGAATCGGGGGCGCGATGGCGATCCAATCGTCTGGACTCGTCCCGCCCGATGTCGGCGCTTCGAGCGTTGAAAAGATCGAGGGCGCCTTCGCAGGGTCGCGGGCGCTGACTCGAGGTGTCGGACCAGCGGCACTGCTCGGGCTGTTCACGGCCACGGTCTACACCCTGTTTTCGTGGTTTCAGTGGGACGCCTATGAGGTGCGATCGTGGGACTTGGGAATCTTCACGCAACTCGCGAAGCAGTACGCGTCATTTCATGCACCAATCGTCACTATCAAGGGTGGCGACTTCAACCTTCTCGGGGATCACTTTCATCCGCTGCTTGTTGTTCTGGGACCTATCTATGCAGCTTTCCCAAGCGCCTTCACCCTGTTGGTCGTCCAAAATGTGCTGTTTGGAATGGCTACTGCGGCCATCACTTACTCGGCAGGTCGGATGCTTGGCCGGCCTGCGGCACTGCTGTTTGGACTGGCCTTTGCATTTAGCTGGGGCTTGCAGGGTGCAGTCGAGGCTCAGTTTCACGAAATCGCCTTTGCGGTGCCTCTTTTGGCATTCTCGCTGACAGCCTTTCTGGGCCGGCGGTGGATCGCCTGCATGCTGTGGGCCATGCCTCTTGTGTTTGTGAAGGAAGATTTGGGCTTCACAGTTGCCGCGCTCGGGATCGTGCTTGCCTACCGCAGCCGCAAGCCCTTAGGAATTTGGCTCGCGGCTTGGGGAATTGCATGGTTCGGTATCGCAAGTCTGATCGTCCTGCCCGCCCTCAACCCAGATGGCCATTGGGCTTACACCGAGAGCATTGACCTGTTTGCGTTTCTGGCCGCCTTCCTTCAACCCGAGAAGGCCCTGACACTCGCTCTCCTTATCGTGGCGTCCGGCACCGTTGCCCTCCGGTCGCCTCTGGCCCTGGTGCTTCTGCCCACGCTTGCGTGGCGATTCCTGTCCGATAATCCGGGATACTGGGGCCATACCTGGCATTACAGCGCAGTGCTCATGCCAATCCTGTTCTGCGCCGCGCTGGATGCGATCGGGGGCTGTCGGAGAAGCCAGGCTCGATGGGTACGGGCATACGGACGAATTGCGCCGGCAGCAGTCATGATCGCCGCGATAGCCTTGTGGCCCCAGCTTCCGCTCGCCAACCTCTTCAGCCCGGATCGAGAATCAAGCCCGCGCAGTGAGGCCGCCAGAGCTGCAGTCAAGATTGTCCCTGAGTCCTCGCTGGTGGAATCCGACGTCGGCTTGATGGGATACCTCGTTGATCGAGCAACGGTTTACTGGATCGGCAATGAGAACCCCACCCCGGAATTCATTGTGATCGACTTGCAATCCGGAGGCCTGCCCAAAGAGTGGCATTCAGTCGGGGAGGTCGCTGCACAAAAGCACCCAGGAGTGCCCTTTCAGACCATTTTCTCTCGTGACGGCTACGAAGTAGCCAAGCGAATAGCTGGCTGAGTACGAAGCCGAGACATGCGCCTCGCTCGCGAGCGAGACCAGTAGGGGGGCGTGAGGGGTGGTCCCGCTTACGGACAGGCGCACGGCAGTGTCATCTGTCACCCTTCGTTGAGAAGTCCCAGCGCCACCGGTTAGCGGTTGATCGCTGATCGAGCCGCGTGCCGAGTCGCGGCGACTATCAAGGCAGCCACTCCTTCACAATCTTTGACGACGGCTTGGCCAAGAGGTCTTGCAGATCATTCCTGGAGTCGTATGCGGTCGGCGAGAACGGGCCCCAGAAACGATGCTTTCGAACCTTCACCAGTCCGTGCCTTGCGAATGCGTCGACGATGGAGACGATTCGCGCGATGTGCTCGGATTCGGGCGGGTTGAAGAATTGGTCTTCCAACATGGATACCTCGTCGACATCGACTTGGAAACTCCAGTCGGCGTGGCCGTCCAGACTCACGTAGACAGCCCCCGCACGGCGCGGCGTGAACGTGACCATGGAAAACGGCTGATCCACCGTCGGGTAGTCGATCGCGACGCGGTCGCCATATCGCGCTTTGATCTCATCCCCTACCGCGTGGACAAGCCTTGCTCCAAGGTGATTTTCGTCTATCACCGTTGATCCTGCTTCTTCGTCATGGCACTGGGACCCCGTTGACTCGGTCGCTGTGCTGCTTGCTGGGCGAGACGCGAGAATTAGGAGCGGATCCGACGGACGGAAACCGAGCGCGATGGGATGATCTTGCCATGGAACTCAAGGACCTTTCGGGACCAGCGCGGGTCGTTCTTCATCCGGCGGGCTACGAGTTCGAATCGGTGGTTGGCGATGATTGGGAGGACAACTGGCTCATCATTGCCGGTGAGGTTGTCTCCGGAGAAGAGGAATGGTCTTTCCGAGACCCCTCCTTGCTCGTCGACGATGCGATTGAGATCGCCGATTGGCTTGAGCGGGTTGCGGCTCGGCTTGAGGAGCCCACCGAAGTGGGCGAGAGCGGTGACATTGACCCGTCCCTTGCTTTCACCGAGCCGAACCTTGCCTTCAGCGTCCACAACTACGGCGATGACACAGCCGTCATTCGAGTTCATCTCTCAGCGGAGGCATTGCCTCCCGATCGACGTGGGCCGAATGTCGATCACATTGCGGAGTACGCCTTCTGGGTCGAAGCGGAGATCACTCTCGCAGATGCTGCCACCGCCGCTGCGACCTGGCGAACGGAACTCGCCGCCTTTCCAAGACGGTGAGAGCTGATCTGGACAGGAATCCCGCTCCCTACCCGAGCGGCGCGTCCGTTCAGCGTCCGGCTTTCGGGCCGCGCTCGAACGCGAAGGGGTCCCTTGCGGTGGACCACGCTCGGGAATATTGCTCATACGTCGTTATAAGGGTGATTCGCGATGCTCTCGAATATCGCAGCCTGGGCGGTGAGTAAGTCGCGCCAATCCTCGGGAATGGCAATGAGTGGTCTCCCCAGCGGCCCGCACGCGGTCGCCGTGGGTACGATCGGGCCATGGCGCAAATCGATAATGATGGCCGTCCGACCGAAGAGCCCGTCCGCCCGGCACCGCAGGACCCACCCTTTCAGGCTCTGCTTCCAGGGTTGGACAGAGTTTCACGATCAGCGTTTCGGAAAGGAACGGTCAGCCGCAAGAGAATCAATCGCGCCGTTCTCCTGTTGGTCGTAGTGGCGGGCGTCACCGCAGCGCTCATCACTGCGAGCGTCGTCCTCTGACGGTTCGGCCTCTGGCACGCGTGTTACGGACGTGCGAGCGTGGATCTCGACGGCCACCTCCGGCCGATCACCCCGCGTGGGCGATTTCCCACAAATCTCCGAGGGTCACGGTGAGCTGCTCATCAGGTGGGCACTCGTTGCACAACGAGAAAAACCTGCTGCGCTCGGCTTCACTCGCGCCGTGCTGATCAAGGTAGTGCTGTCGGAGGCGGCCATCGGTCACACCCACTGGACGACGGTCCATCAACCTCAGCGGTGCGTGATCATGCAAGATGGCGTGCCCTTCGAACTCCGGCCGCAGCGTCAACGCGAGTTCAAGCTGACTCGTTGTCGCTGGCCAATGCATGATTGTCGACTCCCTCACCCCCTTGTCCGGGTCATCGATCAGGGCCAGGAACGCATCGGTGGGCAACACGAAGGCGTAAGCTCCAAGCTCCGACCTGACAGCGACGTCGTCGGAACCCGCGGCTGCGCGAAGTACGTCATCGGGAAGCGGGACCGGAGGCCCATAGGACCTGTAGTACGCGAAACCCTGCGCCTCAATCGGCGCCAGCTCAACGTCATCATCGTCTGCCATTCGACAATGATGCTTCCTAACGTCCACTAGTACCAGCCCTGGGCGCACGCACCATGAACGGGTCTGCCAGAGTGAGAGGACTTCTCGGTCCGGAGATGGAAGCCACCAGACTGGCGACCTGGACCGTGCCGCTGAGGGTTCCCTTCATGGTCGTCCGCAGCGGGTTCGAGGTCGGCTTGGTGAGTGTTATGCGGTTCCCTCGGCATTTTCTGAGGCCGCATCGAGGGGGTCGAGTTGGGCGAATTCTTGGAGGCGTCCCGGCTCGGCGTGCGCGAGCTGGCTGGCTGCCTCGACCGCCTTTCGCCGGCTGAGCGGGGCGAGGGTGACGATGGTGCAGGCGAGCAGCGCGACCACCAGGAAGACCGTGGCGTACCAGGTAGGCAGCCCGAAGTAGACGGGCAGCACGTAGTACAGCAGGCACCCGACGGAGGCTGCTGCGGTCCAGCCGTAGAAGATGAGCACGGCGTGCAGGTGCGAGTGCCCCATGTCCAAGAGCCGGTGGTGCAGGTGCTTCCGGTCGGCACTGAACGGCGACTTGCCGGCGCGCACTCGGCGGAACACCGCCAGCCCGAAATCCAGCAGGGGAATGATCAGGATCGCGACCGGCAGGACGATCGGGATGAATGCGGGGAACAGCGTGGAGTTCGTGATGGCGGCCGGGTCGATCTGACCGGTGACGGCGATGGCAGATGTCGCCATCAGCAGGCCGACGAGTAGCGCTCCGGCGTCGCCCATGAATAGTTTCGCGGGGTGCCAGTTGAGCGGCAGGAAGCCCAGGCAGGCTCCGACGAGGATCGCCGCGATGAGCGAGGCGAGGTTGAAGTAGTTGGTGGGCGAGGTGTCCCGGACCAGAAGGTAGCTGTAGAGGAAGAACACGCCATTTGCGATGAGGGCGACGCCGGCGACGAGGCCGTCGAGGCCGTCGATGAAGTTGATCATGTTCATGACGATCACGATGGTGATTACAGTGAGCCCGACCGAGATCCACCCTGAGAAGATGATGAGGCCGCCGATCGGAAGCGAGTAGATCTGCACGCCCTGCCAGGCGACGAGGCCAGCGGCGATGAACTGGCCGGCGAGTTTCGTCATCCAGTCAAGGTCCCAGATGTCGTCCGTCACGCCGAGCAACACGATCAGCAGCGCGGCGCCCAGGATCGCGAGGATCCTCTCCGGTTCAGCGAAGATGATCCGCAGCGGCGCGAACTGCGACGCGACGAGGTAGGCAACGCCAAAGGCCACGAGGATGCCGATGAACATCGCGATTCCGCCGAGGCGCGGGGTGGGGGTGCTGTGCACGTCCCGTGAGCGGATCTTCGGATACAGGCGATAGCGGTGGCTCAGCTTGAGAACAACGATTGAGAGCCCAAAAGTCACGACGGCGGAGACGAGCGCAAGCAGAATGAAAAGGGTCATGGGTTAGCGACGACGGCCTCGTCGGCCGAGGCGGCGGTGTCGTCGCTAGCTGGAGACATGCACGCATGCTCCCACGGATTTATTCTGTGGACTGTTGTTTTGCTGTCGACTCGCCAAACGGCTCCCGTGAGGGCGCTGTCCCGTTGGACGTTCCTAGCTGACGCGTCGGTCTGCACGGACCCATATGTGAGTTCGATGCCTAGAGAAGAGTCGGAGCTACATCGGTTGACAAAGCGGCAAGCAGCGCTAGGCGCGCGCGACGGTATCTTCCCCGCACAGTCGCGGCGGGCACCCCCTGCAATCGTGCGATTTCGGCGAGGCTGAATCCCTCCCAATGGGTGAGCGTGACGACCTCTGCGAGGTCCGGCCCCAGTTGGTAGATGAGGTCCCGGATCGCGACGGCCTCCTCGCTGTCGAGCTCGACATCTGTCACGGAGACGGTCGCTCGGAGTGCTCTGCTGAGCTCGCTGCGTCGTTGCTCGCCTCGGGAGTAATTTCGGAGCAGATTGCGGGCAATCCCGAAACACCACATCCGGGCGTGCTCGTGTTCTAACGGGAGTAGCGCACGCTTGCGCCAGACGGTGACCATCACCTCCGCGACCAGGTCAGGGGCATCGCTGCCGATTCGCCGTTGGAAGTACCGCAGCAGCTCGGGGCCAATTTCGCCGGTGATGTCGAGGAATCGTTGTTCGTCACCGTCCCGCGCGCGACCTCTCACTGGTCGGCCCCGGTGCACTGCTCTTGACTTTGAAAACCCAGTCCCGTCGAGGGGATACCCATCGACTCGACGTGGTCAGTCACGGCGACTTGGATGGCCTGCTTCACGGCCATGTTGTACTCGACGTCGGCGTTGTAGTTGTCCGTGCCGTAACCGAATGGCACTGCAGTTCCGTCGTCTGCTTGAGCCCAGTTCTCGTCTTTATCGCGCATCGCGGTGATCATGGCGTCCACATCCGCCACCGTCAGCAGGTCCGCCGTGCGCAAGAAGTCTCGGGCCGCCTGCTCCGCCCTAGGATCGGCGGCGACGTCGGCAGGGCGATTCGGGTCAGGGCTGTAAACAACCTCGCCAAGACGCAACTCACACGTGCCTCCGCCGGGCAAGGCGTAATGGACGGTCGCGTCCGGGTCCTGCGCCCACTCGGCCCATTCGGGCGTGTTGTGCCAAAGCTGCGACCAATCGATATTGGTCACCGCGTACGCCGTGCCGGCCACGCCCAGCACCAAGATCGGGGCGACGATCACAGAAATCAGGCCCGCGCGCCGACGAGAACGGGCCTGGTTCGTGCTTACGATCGCGGCAGCCATCTCCGCCAGCTGGTCACGGACCTCTGTTGTCGCCTCGGTCGTTGGGCGAGCACCCCGGGCTAGCAACGCTCCCAATTCGCGGTCTGTCCCGGCCGGGTGGTCCTTGTCTTGAGTCATGTGTTCCTCCGATGTCTGTGAAACTGCTCTCATCCAGCTCATGTCCACACCGGGCCGAAGCGTTGCCCTCACGCAGATCCTATTTCGCGACTCGCCAGATCCTTTCACGGGCGTCAAGGGTCGACAGGGACTGCCCGTAGCCGGCAAGCAGATATTCCGCGGGTCGACACGGGCACTGACGCGCGCGCTAGGGGTTCCCCTTGCGGGCGGGCCGCGTGGGGTCTGGTGCGGACCGAGGAGGTACCCTCACGTGTAAGAGGTCAGGCGTGCCGTCATGCTGATGCTGCCGGGAAAGTGCTCCTCTGGCGGTCCGTGCACGTTCGTAAGTCGCTCGGACGAGTAGCTCGTTCTCAGTGCATGCCAGGTCTCCCTGAAGCCGACACAATTAGCGTGAACCAATGTTAGGGAAATGAGCAATACCTTTTGTGAGCGAAGATAGCGACATCATCAGAAGGTCCGGGGCAACACCCGCGGCGTTCGCCGAGCTGTACGACCGGTATGCGCGGGCTGTATTCCGCTATGCCGCCGGTCGTGTGGGCAATGGCCATGCCGACGACATCATGTCGGAAACGTTCCTTGTGGCCTTCGAACGGCGGGAGTCATTCGACATCACTATTGGAGACGCGCGGCCGTGGCTGTTCGGAATAGCGACAACGTTAATGCGCAAGCACTCCCGGGTGGAGGCGAAGGCGTGGAAGGGTCTTGTCGCCCACGGCGCAGCGGCTGTGCCTGATGACGCTATTGAGGCCATCGGGTCGCGAATCGACGCGGAATTTGCAGTGAAGGCGATCGCGGCCGCATTGCGAAAGATGCCGACGCGTGATCGTGATGCCCTACTTCTGTACGCCTGGGCTGACTTGGACTACGAGGGTGTTGCCCAGGCGCTGCAGATCCCGGTCGGAACCGTCCGCTCACGTCTGAACCGCGCACGGCGCACGCTGCGCGCGGCTAGCCACCGGGGCTCGACCCCGGATCAGGAGGTGGAGCATGGACGAAATAACGTTGCTGCGGAGACTGCGTGAAGACCGGAATCCAACAGACGAATCAGTGACCCGTGGACGGGCGGCACTGTTCAACAAGATCAACGCAGTCGCACCCAAGGAGCGTGTGACCACTGCCCGTCGTCGCTTCACTCTCGCCGGTCTCGGTGCCGCCGGAGCGTTCGCCATCGTGGGGGTCCTCGTCGCCACGAACGTGCTCGGGTTCGGTGGCTGGCGCGGCGGTGCCGACGCGGCCGCAGCTGCCGTTCTCGAACGCGCCGCCGTCGCGGCAATGACCTTCGAAGACGCCCCGCTCGCCGCGGGGCAGTACCTTCGAGTTTCGAGCCAGACAGTGCATGTCACCGACGGGCAGGAGCAGAACGGTCCCGTCATTGCCTTCCGGATCAAAGAGTCGAGCGAGCTGTATGTGCCGGCGGACCGATCTGACGACTGGGTTTGGGTCCGCGAGCCGATCAGCGTCGTCGACGTGCTCACCCCAGGCGGTGAGCCAATGGTCGAGCGCTTCTACCCGTCCGGCGCGCAGGCCGGAGACCCCGAGCTGTTGCGGGCACCCTTCGGCTCCTTCTATGGGAACACCGCAGAGAGTCAGTGGGGCGACTTTGCCTCGATGCCCCGGGATCCTTACCGGCTTTTGAACCACATCTACCTCACTACCATCGGCGCCGGATCGTCACCAGACGGCGAGGCACTCGTGTTCATTGCCGACACCCTTCGACAGGGTACGGCTCCCGCAGACTTGCGCGCCGCTCTACTCCGCGCCGCCGCGATGATTCCCGGCGTGACGATCACCGATGATCAAGCCACCCTCGACGGCCAGACAGGCACCGCCATCGGACGGGTCGAAAGCGAAAATGGACTCCGCCAAGAGATCATCATCGACCCTACTTCCGGACGCCTGATCGGCGAACGTGAGGTTGCCGTGGTCGCGATACCGGAATCGAGCATTGCCGCAGGCGACGTGTGGCGCTGGTCGAGCGTACATACTTCCGTCGTCGATGCGGCCCCTGCCGGTGGAACCCCGAACGGAGCCAGCGACCTTGCGGGCTGCGTGCCTGGCGAGCGTCCAGGCGAGATGTACTGCCCACCAGAGGACAAGAAGTAATGGGCCACCCGCCGCTCATCAGCCGCATCGATTGCGCCGGGACTTTCTCTCAACCTATCCCGTTGCCCTTGGAGCCGCCGGTCGAGGCTCCTATTAGAGAGTGAGGTATTGAGCCGGGTGCGCATTGGAGAATATCCGAACAGCACATCCGGCTCATTGTGCTTGTCAGTCCGATCGTTTGATTGCCTCGTCAGGCCACTGGGTCGCGTGGTCCACGATCCGGTGGCTGGGTGCCGAACATCGCCACTGCGGCTCCGGGATGCCCGCAAGAGGTTCCCCTGCGACACACTTGGCGTCGGTCCTGGCCGGCTACCGACGATTCGAGCAATTAGCACTCGTTGTCGAGCGTCGAGCCTGGGTCGCTCCTCATGTCAGATATACCTTCGGGCCGAGCATCGGGAGATAGCTGCCCTGTGGGCTCGGATGCCGAGGGTTGCCGTCCTTCGTGGGCGGGTCGAAGGTGAACACCCGCACGCCGAGCCCGGCCAGAAGCGGGAGAACGTCGAGCTTCGCGTGCCGAAGCGTGGCATGTGTGAGGTTGCCCCACGCGCCGAGGACCTCGGTCGCCCTGAACCGAGCGAGCACTTGAGTTATCGCGAACTTATTCGCGGTTGAAAGAGCTGGATCAAACGCGGAGAGAGCGCTCGGCTTGGGGGAGCGCTCCGGGTAGAGGTTGAGCATGATCCATCCCGCATAGCCGCGCTCTTCGCTTGCCCGGATGAGCCTGTTGATTGTCTTGTCGGACTGGTCCTCGCGGGCGTGCGAAGGGTTCATGCAGATCGCGATAAGCGGTGGATTCTTGGACGTTGCAAGCGCCGCGTTCCCCAGCGCGAAGCGGTAGCCGCTCTGGCCGGGGTTCGGATCCCAGAGGTCGGGCTCGTTTCCAGTCGGGTACGCGATCACGATTGGACCGCCTCGGTCGTTGCAGCCTCTTCGGTGAGCACCGTGTGCACTGTGCCGACCGACACATCGAGCACCCGGGCGATGACCCTGATCGACTGGCCCTTCTCGCGCCGAGCGAGGATCACCGCGCGCTTGTCGTCGTCGGTCACTCGGCTGCGCCCGTCGACCCTGCCGCGCTTGCGAGCGGCGTCGAGGCCGTTCTTGGTGGTCCTGCTGATCTCGCGCCGGCGGGGGATGCGGCGGTCTACTCCCGTATGGGGCGTGGCAACTGTGCATCGGCGCTGGTGCATTATTCGCGTTCACCCATGTGTGACTGCTCCAATTCGGCGCGCAGCAGGGCGACTTGCTGCTCGTGGGCGGCGCGCACGTCGGTGACGCGCTGCTCGGCGTAGGAACGTTCCCTCGCGACCTGGGCCACGGCACTGTCACGCTCGCTGATGACCATTTCCAGGCGCCCAGTGAGCACGAGCGCTTCCGCCCGCGCGGCCTCGCGCTCGGTCCGGGCCTGGTCCAGCTGATTGCGGGTGCTCGCAGTCTCCGTCTCGGCGTGCTCGGCGCGCGCCGTGGCACTGCTGGCCAGTACGGCAGCGTCCCGCGCGGCCGCCACAGCCTCATCTTTGGCGGCTGCGGTCGCTGTGAGCATCTCCCGGGCCTCAAGGAGCTGCGCTGTGATGGCTGTGTTGTCGGCGCTCAGAGTGCCTTTCTGGTCCGCGAGGGTGGCAATCTCCGTGGCGGCCCGCACTGCGTCCTCGCTCGCGGTGAACAGATCCTCCTCCAGGGTGGCCGCCCGCTGCTGGAGTGCTTGGAGGGCCGTCCGGAGTTCGACGGCCAGGGCGGCGGATTCCTCAGCGGCCGCATCGGCCTCGGCGCGGTCGGCTTCGGCCTCACGCATGGCGGTCTCGGCCCGGTTGGCGCGGGCGGCTGCGGACGCGACCTGCTCGGCTGCGTCAGCTTTCATTGCCTCGATCTGGGCTTCGGCCGCGTCGGGATCCGCGACCGTGTGCAGCTCCCCGACGAGGAGTGCGAACTGCTGCTGAAAGTGCTCGGCCATGCCAGCGACTTGTGCGTTCAGCATGCTGGCGCGCTGACGGGCGGCATCGACGGGGAACTTCTCGTCCTCGACTGTGCGCTGGCCGGCCTCGGCGCGGCGTGCCTGCCATGCGGCGGATTTGTTGTGAGCGGGGTCGGTGCAATAGGCGGGGGGTCGCCCAACGCCAGGCGTGGCCTCAACGGGCTCGTCGCAGCCTGGGAAACGACAGGTGCGCACATCGGTGACTTCGGGGGTGCTCATAGCAATATCGTATCGCAATCGACGTAATACGTAAACGAAATACGTAAACAAAATGACGAAACTGTAATCCCGTCACGCTGAGCGCGGAAGCGGCGGCCACCGGGTGCCGCGCCCTGTTGGCGGATCTCGAGGCCAAGCACTGGTACACGCGTAGGGTGACCGACATGGACGACGACCTGGGTGTGCCGAACTGCGAACGATGCCTGGTGCCCATGGTGATCGAGGGCGCCGATGAGGGCCCCTACTGGTGCTGCCCAGAGTGCCGCATCGTTCGCCTCGATTGACGACCCATTCAGCGATGTTGCTCAGAAGGTGACGGGTCTTTCGGTTCAGGTTCTGGGTTCGTTGTCGCGTTGGTTGCGGGTAGCTTCCGGTGTGTGGACGGCGGCTGACGTTAGGATGAGCGATGCTGGCCGCGGTGCGAATGACTTGAACGGTTGGCGCCGCTTGATCGAGGGGAACCGCATGCCGAAAGATGCCCGCCGCCGCGAGGTCAGCTAGGAAATGTGGAAGAGGGAGAGCACCTTCATCAGCGATGAGAAACTCATCGAGATGCTTCCGCGCGTGCAAACGAAGCATCCCGAGGCTCGACTCGTGTTGCTCGGCGACGACGGGACCGGGGTTAGCGTCCACACGCCGGAGACCATCGCTGGCAATTTGGGTGATGCCAGCTTCCCGTTGACGGAAGCAGAAGGCGCCATCCCCCTTATGTGCCAGCTCGCCATGCAGCTTCAAGCCAGAGGAGAATGCCAGTCGTGGGCCGTTGCAGCCCTTCGAGGCGTGGACCATTGGGAAGTGTTTCACGCTTTCCCGAAAGGAAGGCACAAAATCGCCTCGGGCAGCAAGGATTTGCATCCGATTGGGTCGCTCCTGCCGACACTCCGCAAACAGGCGCACATCACCAAGGCCGATTTGGCGCGTGGAGTAACGATGAAGAAGGCCGATGCTCGCGATCGACTTCTGAAGTCATTGCGAGAGCTCGCGGGCCTCTACGAGGCCAGTGATCAGCCGCAGAGGGCCGACGCGATATGGGATGAGCTCGGTCCGCTCCTGACAGAGACGCTCACCGTTCGGCACGACTAGGGCGTTCACCCGCGCGCTGCGGGGTGCCGGTGGCTGCCTCAGTCACCGTCTCAGCCCTGCGGGCCGCCACGACGAGCGCAGCCCGTAGCTCGGGTGGCGGCAGCTCCTCGGTGACGGCGGTGCTGGCTGCAACTCATCCGCTCGGGACGGGCAACGCCTTGCGGCATCAGGCCTCACGATGCCACATGCATCGTTGCTTGCCTTCCCTGCCTGGAGGCGGGTGCGATAGGTCGACCGGATTCGAATCAGTCCGCTGTCATCCCTGAATTGGGGGGAAGCCTGTGGGCCCGCGCGGCTTGCCTGGTCGCTAACCTGAGCCATTACTGACCCTTTGAAAGGCGTGGAAGGCCAGAACCCCACCGCTCCGAACGTAAGGCGCATTCCCGATGACAACGTTCGATCACGCTAAGCGAATGCGAGACGTGGCTTCCCCGATCCTCATCGCGGCGCCGTTGACCGTCCTGCTACTCACGAGCTGTAGCAGTTATGGAGGAAGCACCAATCGGTCCGAGCCGTCGATCACCTGTGACGATGTGCTGGCGAAGGTGGTGGATCGAGAAAGGGTCGGTGACACTGCCGGGGCCATCAATTCAGAGATCGACTGGCTCAGTAGCAAGTGTTCGGCCGAATACGACGTCTTCGTTGACTATGCGTCGACGAAGGGGAGTGCGGAGCAGTTCGGCCCGGATGCCTGCGACTCCTTGACGCAGTACATCGGACGGGAGGCCATAGTTCTTCTGAGCGAAGACGGGCTCTGCTCGAGCGGCGCTGCCGGGTCGCCGGTCGACGCCCCTGTCGGGGAGAGCCAGCCCGGGGGCGGGATCGCGTGGAACGAGGCTGTCAACTACGCCGGCACGACTCAGCGCGTGTGCGGACCGCTTGCTGGCAGCGGCAACTCGAAAGACGATGTCTTCCTGAACCTCGGGCGCGACTACCCGGATACCGGGCGATTCCAGATCGTGCTCTGGGACGTCGGCGGCGTGGAGCCCATCCCGCACGGGACGACTTTGTGCACGACGGGTGAGATCACACTGTACGAAGGCGTCGCACAGATCGAGCTGAAGTCCGCCAGTCTGGTCGAGATCTACGAATAGGCGCCGGTCGACGCCTGGCCGTGAGTCATCCCGGCGAGCCCTAGGAACGGACTGCCTCAACGACGACTTACGAGTCGGCAAGCTCTCGACATTCCGTCTCGCGGCCGGTCTGACTGGACGACTTCCAGTCAATATCAACACGCATTCTCAATGCCAGTCATCGATGCCAGCATGAGTGCATGTTCACGGAACGACACAGAGCGATTCTCGAGTTCGAGATGAAGTGGACGCCCGGCGCCGGCGAATCGAAGCGCGACGCGATCCGAGACACCTTCGGCATCGGGGTTTCGAGATACCACCAGATCCTGCGCTACCTCTGCTTCCAGCCCGAGGCCCGCGACTTCGCCCCCGAATTCACCGAGCCGTGGCTCGACCGGCAGCCCGTCAGGGTGCGGCAGCTGACCTCCGCTGCGGATCCGACTCGAAACACGTAGCGCCAAGCGTGCCGCTGAGTGCTGGTTACTGTTCTTGTCCGAGGAGTCGTCGGGCGGTTTGCTGACAGCTGGAATCGGGAACTGGACTGGGACTGTCGTACCGGCCCCCGCTCAACCGGAAGTAGCCGCGGCAGCGGCTACCAGCTGGGCAGCTGAGGCTCGGTCGCACCCACGAGGCGCGTCGATTGCGACGGCGCCCGCATGTCTGCGGCGCTGCCCCTCGAACTGGGCCTCCGGTGATCGAGCCACCGAGCGGCGCGTAGTCATACGCTCGTATCCATGATCTACCTGTTGTTCTATGGCATCTTCGGACTCTACCTGTGGGGCGCGAGTCTGATTCTTGTGCCCGTTGCCACCAGCGGCGATCCAACTGCGTCGTTCCTGGTTGCGGCGCTCCTCCTCGGCGCCCCTGCCTTCTTCCTCGGGAAACTGTGGAGTTGGCTCGACGAGAAATTGTCCGCTTCGGCGTACGAACGGCACCGTGAGCGGGAGCGCAGAGCGCGATACCGATAAACCGGCCGCGGTGCGTGTCGGGTGCATCGAACCGCTCGGGCGCAGCGGCGCGGTAAGTGAAGGTGGGTGCTCGCTTCGGTCGGTTTCCGGCGAAGACTCCCTTGGTATTGATTCCAACCATGGCGGCTGAGCAAGCTCAGCGGGACGCTGAGTGGCGCCGGGTGGTCGGAAAGATGCCAGTGGACGAAAACGACTGACCGGTCACCGTGTGAGCCACGGCGCCTGGTGTCCGTGGTCCTGGAAGTAGACGATTCTGCAAGGGGGTCGATGCCTTCGACGCTGGCGCGGCCGCGACACCGCGCCCAGAAGGGACCGATTTCGCGCGGTAGTAATTCACCTCACGTCGGGGATAGCGTGGGCGCCTCCGCAGCCGTAGCGGCGGAGATTAGCCTGCGAGACTTCGACTGTGATCGCAGATTCCGTGCCGTGGCGAGAAGAACTCCTCAAGTTGGCAACCGCGCTGGAACGACGGGCTGAGCTGAAACGATGGACAGCACGGACGGGATTCCTCGTCGAGCGTGACCTCATGGTCGGCATGTTCACCATCCGGCGCCTGGTCGAGTCCGCGAAGACGTCGTCGCTGCTGCCACGCGAGCGGGTGTCGTTCGGGATGCATCCTCTGACAGGTCGTGTTCCCGGGATCTATGACCGGTGGGCATACTGGGAGTACTACGACATGGATTCGAAGCGTCAGACACAGCTGACCGTTCGCGAGCTCGTCAGCTTGTTCATCCACTCCTTCGTGCTCGAGTTCCATCCTCAATCGGAGCATGGGCCAGCGATGATCTGGGTCGTGTCTGAACGTGATCGGCACAAGTGGCTCTACTCGATCCCGTTCGCGCGGGTCGCTGCGCTCTTCCGGAGGGTCGGCGACGAGGACGTTGTTCACATGGAGGGCCCTTGGGACGCGACCATCGCGCGGTTGTCGCAGCACGACTATGTGGACGCTGGGCTGGCGCAATATGATCCCTACCCGTTCGTCGAAAACCCGGCTGCCTCGCGCGACAAGCTCGTTGCGGCATTCCCGTCGCTGCTGGGCGGGCGGGCGCAGCCTTGAACACGTCCGTCCCTCGGTCGTGGCTGATACGCGCACGGGCCGGCCGGCCGATTGTTGCGACTCCGATCGTGCATACGTGCATACGAAAGGGTCCTCGTCACGTGCCGCGTGGAATCCGCTGTCGCGGGGGTTGCGTCCCGGTGGCGGATCTCGAGGCCAGGCACGGGTGCGCGCGTAGTGTGGCCGTCATGGACGACGATCTGGGCGTGCCGAACTGCGAACGGTGCCTAGTGCCCATGGTGATCGAGGGCGCAGATGAAGGCCCCTACTGGTGCTGCCCGGGGTGCCGCATCGTTCGGCTCGCATGACGACCCTCTCCCCGATGGAGCTCAGAAGGGAACAGGATGATTTCAATGCTGACGAGGCCGGGGGAGAGCTAGTTTCAACTGCATGTGCGGTAGATACGTGGTCCCCAATACGACTGACGAGCTGCTGAGCCTATTCGACGCCACCGGCGCCAACGCCGCCGACTGGAAGCCCTCATACAAGTGTCGCTCCCACGGACCCGGCACCCATCGTGCGCAAATGGAGCCACGACGAAACAGTGCGGTATCACAGCTGGAGCGTTGAACGGGTGTCGCGTTGAAAGCACCTGAGGGCGAATCCTCAACGGGCGAGTCATACGGGCACGAACCGCCCAAGCGCGACGCGCAACCCAGTCGTCGCGGGGGAGTGTCCGCAGGGCGTCCGCCTTACGGGCTCAAGAAATGAGTCGCGACTCAGGACTCTCAAAACTGTCAGATGACGATGATCTCGACCTCGTGATGCAGAGGGAAGTTGATCGACCGCGCGATAAAGCAGAAATCGCCAACACGGTCGTGGATAGTTCTCGCCATCGTGGTGTGGCTTTCTCCGCTAATTGTGACTCGCGGGCGCAGGGTGATCTCGGTGAATTGACCACTGCCGTCCGCCTCCTCACTCATCGTCCCCGAAGGGTGGTCTTCGTAGGCTGTCACGACGACGCCAGCTGACGCAGCGAGGCCCAGATACCAGAGCATGTGGCATTGAGCCACGGATGCAACCAATAGTTGTTCGGGGTTCCACCGAGTCGGGTCGCCCCGGAAAGACGGGTCCGATGAGCCCTGAATCGTCCCCACCCCGTCGATGCTGACGTCGTGGTCGCGACTGTAGGCGCGTGGCGAGGTCGTTCCGTTACCTCGATTGCCGGTCCAGTGAAGATCGAGGGCGTAGGCGTGCTGCTTGCTCATTTCTTGTTCCCTTCCGTCGTGATGTCGCGAGTAGTCATGGCGTGCTCGGCGGCGGCTGCGTACGCGGCGGCTGAGTCTCCACGCCTGATGGCATCGAGGACGCGTCGGTGCTCGGCATCGACCGCCTCTGCCCGCGACTGTTCGTCCAGGCCGCGACGGGTAGAGACCAAGATCTGGTCCCAAAAACGGTCAAGCGTTTGCACAATGACGGGATTTCCCACCAAAGCTGCAATTCCTTGATGAAAGGCCCGGTTCTGACCTGTCGCCAGGGTAAGGTCTCCGGTCATGGTCTGTCCATGCGCGGTGTCCGCAAGGGTCAGGAGTTCGTCGATGCGAGCTGGCGCGATCTCACCGAGACCGTTGCGGGTTGCGATCGTCGCTGCCGCGTACCCGTCGAGTGCGGCACGCGCTTCGAACACTGCGGCAAGCTCGGCATCACGATGGACGCGCACGCGAATGCCGCGTCCTTGTGAGTGCACAAGTCCGTCGGCATCCAGCCGCTGGAGCGCTTCCCGCACAGGAGTCCGACTGACAGACAGGCGAGCCGCCAGCGACGATTCGCTCACCCTCGAGTCCTCGTCGAAGTCGCCCGCAAGGACCATGGCTCGAATATCCGTGTACACGCTCATCCCAGAATTATTGCATGCAAGGAATTGCCAATGGATACATTCTTGTGAGGGAGACGGCACTGAACCTCGCCTCGCGGTTCACCAGGAGTCACTCCTCTAGTGTTGTGCTGAATCGTCAAGGAGGATAAGTGTCGCTAAATGGCGCCTTTGGTCATGAGCCCGGGGCCCCGGGCCAGCAAATTCGCACCGAGCCCATGCAGCAGCGCAGTGCCGCACGTCTTTCTGCGCTGCTGGATGCCGCCGCAGCCGTCGTCGACGAGGTGGGCTTCGACCGCATCACGACGGCGATGGTCGCCGAGCGTGCCGGCGCATCGATCGGCACCGTTTATCGGTACTACCCTGATCGGGTGGCCGTACTGCACGCCCTACGCGAACGCGCCGTGCTGCGCTGCAGACAGCGCGTCGCCGAGGAACTAGGCGCCAGGCAACCGAAGACCTGGTGGGATGCCGTCGATTGCGCGGTCACCGCGTTCGTCGGCCTCTACCGCTTCGAGCCGGGCTTCCGCATCCTGCACTTCGCCGACCGCGACCGAGCACCCATCAGCGCGACCGACGACGTCGCTGGCTTCTTCGCCCGCCAGCTCGCCAACGTGCTCGTCGACGAATTCGGACTGCCGGCAGGTCCGGACCTGATCTTTCGACTGGAGATCACCGTCGAGATAGCCGACGCGCTTCTGTCGCGCGCGTTCCAGTCCAACCCGCAGGGCGACCCGCGGTTCATCGCTGAGAGCCGACGCATCATGCATGACTACCTGGCTGGCTTCTATGGGCCGAGCGCCGGCGCCCCGCCGACGCTCCGAGCTTGGGCTGAGGTACAGCCCACCGTTCTCTAGCTCAGAAAAACGACTCCGATGTCAGCGAGACCCAACGAATCCGGAAGCTGCACAGAGCCAGTGGGATGGTCAGTGAGTAGCGACTGAAGAACTCACGAAGCACACCACACGATGGCTCCAACGGTTGTTGTCGTCGACATCCAGGTTCGCCGAATGCGTGTGGGTTCCGCATTGCTCACATTGGAACCAGATTTCCTCGTCCAAGAGGGTCAGCGTTGAGGGGTCGAGCACGCGCATGCCACCTTCGCATCCCGTTCCCTGACATCGGGGGTGGAAGCTCACCTTTATCCTTCTCCTTCAGTGTGTATCTCGAGCGCAAAAGCGACGTGCTTGCGTAGGAACGTAACTGTAAGTCCGCGACCGCCGCATCTGTCTAGAATCTGGACAGCACCGCCGTGTGGCAACCCGGACACACCCAGTAGGGGTGAGCAGTTGTCCCTGACGTTTCGCATCTGGTCGAACAGTTTAGGCAGTTCGGTGGATAGAGGGGCTCGAGGTCGTCCATTCCGGGACTCTACGCCCCGAAGCCCGCGACCGGAAGGGATTCGCTTACTCCACTCGGGTCACGTCCTGCGGAGACCCCGTTCTGGGGCTCTCCACAACGAAGATCGGGCTGTTACGTTCACCCCAGGCGGTCGCAGGCCGCTGGCGTGGCGGTACTCACGTCGATCGCGAAAGGCACACCCGTCGTAAGGCGGCGTCGCAAAGGCACGGGACCCTCGGGTCAGCCGGCCCGCCGAACGAATAGGACCAATGCCAGATGAACTTCCCCTTTGTCGAGTCATGTGCTCGGCCTGAGCCGGGACCACGCGCACTTCCCGGATGGGTCCTGGCAGCATTCACGCGGTTACCGAGCCGAAAACGACGCGCACCAAGTTCGATCACCGACAGCGATGGAGTTTGGACCGGCACTCTTCTCAGAGCCAAAAGCACGATGACCGTCACTCTTTACGGTGTGGATTCGTTGGAACCGATATCGGCGGTGATCCTTGAACCGAATCGATACGGTCAGCTACCCACGGTTCTCGTCGACCCGATTGATGTCAATGGGCAGGTGGCCTTTGGCATGTGGCTCGGCGACGGTTGCGACGGAACGACGTATGAGCTCACTAGCAGGCGCGGCGCAGATGCAAAGCAGGTCGCGACGCCGGTGAAAGGGAAACCCGGCGATTGAACGATTGGTGCGCCGGGCATCCCGGTCCTCGAGGCCGGCGCTTTCAGCGCGGTCCCGCAGAGGGTTCGACATACGGGCGCCTGGCGGCTGGGCGTCATCGTCTGAACCACCGGGCGGCGTATCGACTGCCGATAGGCCGACCAGGGTCGTCTCCTCGTGGGAAGAGCCTCTGATCCGTCGAGTGGTTGAGCGGTGCGCCGGCCGAAGAGAGGACTACAAGACCTCTCGTTGGATCAGCCCGCGCAGAGCGTGTTCAGCGCCATGTACGAGGTCTGCATGTCACTGGTCGCGGTGGTGAGTTCGGTCACCGCGCCCGTGTCCCCATCGACGTAAATCTTCGCGATCGCGTCACGCACGGCGGCGGTGTCTTCGTACACCGCGGTCGCGGCCGCCTTGACCTCCGGGGTGGTCACGGACTCCGAGACGGTGCGGAATGCATCGACGTTGGCGGTCCAGGCGTCAACGGCAGACTGCGGGTCGGAGGCAGCATTGGCGACCTCGGAGATCGTGGTAGCCGCTTCCTGCAACGGTCCAGCCATGCTCACGCAGGCTTCGGCGACCGTCTGCTCGGTGCTCGTGTCTTCGGCAGGAGCCGACGTGGCAGCCGGTTCGCTGGACGGGGCGTCGTCCGACCCTCCCGAGCAAGCGGTGAGCCCCAGTACTGCGACGACAGCGATGGTCAGAGCAACGATGCGACGGTTCATGCTGTGATTCCCCCAGAGTAGAGATGTGGATTACTACGCTCATCCTATGGCTCTCGGCGATCCCGCCTTCCACTTGTAGTCCCGCATCAAGCGCGATAAGTCGCAGCGTCTCCGCCCCACCACCGTCGCACGAGTGGAACTCAAGCCCAGGTATACGACAACCCGCGTGATTCGCCTGGCTATCAAAGATCAAGCAGTCCGGTAGGGAATCCGCTTTGCGGACAAATCCGATGTCCCGCTGAGGGTTTCCCCGCACGGGACGACAACGAGTGTCGACCTCGGTGCGGATGAGTTGTGTGCAAGCGCGGAAAGTGCAAGAGGCCGCGCTCGGGGCTCGCCCGCGCCAACGGACGGCGGCCAGGAACGTCTCCGGCCGGCAGCTGCCGCCACACTCCGGCAGAGGTGCTCGCCCTAGTCCGTGGGAGGCAACACTGCTCTAGATTCCCGCCAACGCAGCGTACTTCCCGGAACTGTTCAGCGCGGCGTAGAGCGTCTGTCGTGACACCCCGAGGTCTCGGGCCACCAACGCTTTCGGCACACCAGCGTCGACTCGCTCGCGGGCTTCTGCGATCTGCTCCAGTGCGAGCTTCGGAGCCTTCTCGTACTTTCCGTCCCGCTTGGCGATGGCAATGCCTTCTGCCTGCCGCTCGCGGATGGTCTTGCGCTCCAACTGAGCGATGGCGGCGAGAACCGTGAGCATGAATTCCCCTTGAGGGGTGTCCGAATTCAAGGCGGGGTTGTCAACGAACTCCAGAGCGACGCCCTTACCCTTGAGCTGTTCGACGAGCGCGAGAAGGTCTGTCGTCGAACGGGCCAGGCGGTCCGGTGACTTCACCCGTACCTTGTCGCCATCGCGCACGTACGCGAGCATTTCCTGGAGCTGCACTCGGTCGTGGGCGTTCTTGCCCGAAACCTTCTCGGAGAATATCTTGTCCAATGTGCCGAGTGCTTCGACCTGCCGCGCTTCGTTCTGGTCGGCGGCGCTGACGCGCACGTACCCGACCACCTGCCCTTTGTGTCCAGTCATGATTTGGATCCCCCGTCGCTTCTGTCCAACCATATCGGACACCCACCCTGTTGGACGCAGTTCTCAGGGTTTTCGACCTGCTCGATGGGGTACACCCTGATGGACGGACCGCGATCGGCCAGCCCGGTCACCCGTTCCAGGCTGGGCCCTGCTGATGGGCTCGTCTACGCAGTGCTGCCGAAGATGGTCTGCGCCACCTGGTTCGCGCCCGTGACGGGGTTGCGGTCGCTCGCGGTCACCGGAAGGCGAGAGTGTCTGGTGGCAGCACGGCTTTGCGTGGTGACGTGCGGTCCAACCGCAGAGGAATTCGACAAGCCTCGTGAGCTGGATGAGGCTCTCGAAGAGTCTGGATAGACGGCGAAGGTGCTCCGTGGCAGCTCGCTGGCCTCTGTGATGATCCGCACGAACGCGTTCATTCTCCGATGAGCCGTCACCTTGCCCATTCTTTCTGATACTTGTCACAAGCCTTTCAGCGGTTATACCCTTGTGACATGTTGAGTGTGAAAGAGTATGCCGCCCGCCAGGACATCTCCGTCGCGCGCGTGCACCAGCTGATCCGCGAGGGCAAGGTCGATGCCGAGAAGATCGGCTCGAGCTGGGGGATCGACGAGTCAGAACTCCGCCGGCAGCCTCCGCTCTCCCGCCCGCTGAGCCCAGCCAACTCATGGTCGTTCATCGCTCTGCTGTCCGGCATCGAACCAGAGAACATGGAGGCGAAGGCCCGCTGGCTTCTGGACCGCAAGTGCGCTGCCCTGCTCGAAAACGCCGCGCCGGCGCCCCTCCTTGCCAGCTGGCTCCGGAATCGCGCACCGGTCCGTGCCCTGCACGCGAACGCTGGTGATCTAGCGGACCTCCGCAGCGACAAGCGCATTGTCCTCTCCGGGATCAGTGACGACCGCGCGGGCCTCAGCAGCGAGCATGAGGTTGAAGGCTATGTCGCGCCCGAGTTCGCCGATGGGTTGATAAGCGAGTACTTGTTGGTCGAGGCGAAGATGCCGAATGTCTGGCTCCATCTTGCTCGCGTCCAAGCGGACGCCGACGGGCGAGCGCCGCTCGGACTGGTCCTCGCTGACCTCGCCGACCACGCCGGTCCACGCGAAAGCAAGCGGGTCAAAGAGCTGCTGAGCAACCGATGACCGTCATCGAAATGCCGGTGCTCGGTCAGAGGTCTTCGCTGGCCTGGCACGCCCTCTTCGACCTGGCCGAGAAGGTGCCGAACAACTGGTGCCTGGTCGGCGGCCAGATGGTGCACCTCTGGTGCATTGAACGGGGTATCACGCCGAACCGGCCGACCGACGACGCGGACGCCGTCTTGGATGTGCGCGCGCAGCCCACCATCCTCCATCAGGTCACCAAGGCCCTCGTTGACATCGGCTTCGAGTCCGCCGGCGAAAGCCCCGAAGGTCATCAGCACCGGTGGACCCGCGGTGATGCCACCATCGACCTCCTCATCCCCGAACACGTCGGTGAGAGGGCGGCAGCCCGGCGCGGCGTCACCGGCGGCACCGCCCTGGAAGCCCGAGGATCCAATCAAGCAATCGACCGGGCTGAGATAGTCACCGTCAGCCACGAAGGGCGCCAGGCGCAGATCTGGCGGCCGAACCTGCTCGGAGCGCTCGTCCTCAAAGCTGCCGCGTTCACCGTCCCGCTTGACCAGGGCGTCAAACGGCACCTCATAGACTTCGCTGTGCTCACCACCCTCATCGCCCGTGGCGACCTGCTGGCGGCGCAGATAACCAAGCGGGACCGCGAGCGGCTCAAGAACGCGATCGGGGCCATCCGCATGGACGGGACCATCATCCCTGCCATCGACGGGTCCGACCTCGGAATCGAACGGCTGCTCGTCGCGCTAGGCGCGTAGAAGGCGGCCGGTGGCCGGTGGCCGGATGGTCGGCCGGAAGAGGGCTGTCCGGCCTGAGTGCCCCAGCTGGTCATGCTGGCCAGGTGGCCGGGCCGGCCGGGCCGGCCAGGCCGCGTGGACAGCCCGACTCGAAGGTCCCCAGCCCCTTTTTCTGCTCAGCCTCATCTCGGTTCAAGGGGGTGGTTTCTTACCCCCGATAATCGCAGTGAGTATTTGAAGCCTTGAGCGCCGCCTGTTCGTGCGGTTCAGCGCCGGGGTTCGTGCGAGAGAGCGCCAGTGGTCGGGTGGCATGGTGCCGCTGACGCCCTCCGTCACGGTGGCTAGGCGGTGGCGAGTGCTGTGTGCTCGCGCATGTTGTAGTTGCCGGTCTCGACCCAGATCGTGTTGTGGATGATCCGGTCCATGATCGCGTCCCTACGTGTCAGGGTTGGGTGAGGCCACGATTGCACACGCCTGCAGGGTCACAGTATGCTGAGGCGAGCGGGCACCGCTATAGCGTGCCCCCGTGGGAGACTTCGTGGTAGCCGATGGCACGCATCCAGACGTGATCGAGGCGCTGGGTGCGCGTGTGCAGTCCATCAACCAATTCCGCGGGCTCCTCGAAGCGGCGCCGGATGCCATGGTCATCGTGAACACCGACCGCGAGATCGTATTGGTCAACGCGCAGGCGGAGCGGCTCTTCGGTCATTCCCGTGCGGAGATGCTTGGTCAGCGCATTGAGATGCTCTTACCGGAACGGTTCCGTGCCCAGCATGCCGGGCATCTCACGCGCTACGCCGACGCCCCGCACGTGCGGGACATGGGCTCGAATCTCGAATTTCTCGCCCGGCACCGGGACGGGTCGGAGTTCCCGGTCGAGATCTCGCTCAGCCCGCTCAAGACCGACCAGGGAATGCTCTTCTCAAGCGCCATCCGTGATATTACCGATCGCAAACGCACCGAAGCGGACATGCGGATGCTGTCGACTTTGGTCGAGTCGTCGAGCGACGCCATCTTCCGATATGCCGTCGACGGTGCGATTACGACGTGGAAGGCGGCGGCCGGCTCCATGTTCGGTTACACGGCAGAGGAGGCCGACCGGTTTGGTTTGGCCGCAGCACAGCAGACGGCGCATGTCGGCAGCTTCGCGATCGACATGGCCACCGGTGAACAGTCGTGGTCCGCTGAGTACTGGCGGATTCTCGGGGTCGACGAAACACAGCCGGCGTCGCGGGAACTGATGCTCGCTGCTGTGCATCCCGATGATCGAGACCGGGTTGAAGGGGTGTGGCGGAAGCTTGACTCCGGCGGACCTGCGTTGGACTTTGGCTACCGCATTGTGCTCCCGTCCGGCCAGATGCGCTGGGTGCGGTCAATCTTGAGCTTTGAATACGCCGAGGATGGATCGCCCGCCCGGATCCTTGGCACGACCATGGACGTGACGGATCTGTATCTGGCGGTCGCGAAGCGCCGGGAGGCCGAGACTAATTTCCACCTTGGTTTCGATCGTTCGCCGATCGGCATGGGCATGGCCGATCTTGACGGGCGGTTCCAGCGGGTCAACCCGGCCGTGTGTGAGATCCTCGGGCGCAGGGAGGATGAGGTTCTGGGTAAGCGGACCCAGGATTTCCTCCACCCGGAGGACACCGGGGACCGGTCCGGGCGATCCGCTCGCCTGCGATCCGGCGAGACCGAGTCCGTCCACAAAGAACGGCGGTATCTGCGGCCGGACGGCGACGTGGTGTGGGTGCAGGAGACCGTTTCGCTCGTGCCAGGGAGAGACGGGGAACCGGCATATACGTTCGTGCAGTTGCAGGACACCACCTCCCGTAAGCAGGCCGAGGAGATGCTCGAATACCAGGCCTTCCACGATCCGCTGACCGGCCTAGCCAACCGGCTGCTGCTAACCGAGAGTCTCGACCGTTCCCTCGCCGACGCAAGAGAATCCGGCGGTCAGGTCAGCGTGCTCCTCCTCGATGCCGACCAGTTTAAGATCGTCAACGACGGCCTGGGGCATACGGCCGGCGACCAGCTGCTCGTGCAGATGGCCAGGCGGCTGCAGTCCATGGTGCGGCCCACCGACACGGTAGCCCGGTTCGGCGGCGACGAGTTCGTCATTGTCTGCGAGAACATGACACGGGAGAACACCGAACGGCTGGTCACGCGAATCGCGGCCTCGGGTAAGGAACCGTTCGTGTTGGAGGGCCGGGAGGTGTTCGTCACCGTCAGCGTGGGCATTGTGCTCGCCAACGGGGACGAAGAAGCGGTGACCGTGCTCCGCAATTCGGATACCGCGATGTACCAGGCGAAGGATAACGGTCGCGCGCAAGCAATGGTGTTCAGCGAGGAGATGCACCGCAAAGCGTCGAGTCGGCTCGACCTCGATTCCCAACTAGCGCGCGCCCTGGACAAGGACGAGTTGCGCGTTTACTACCAGCCCATCGTCGAGGTGTCGACCGAGGATGTCGTTGGCTTCGAGGCGCTGGTGCGGTGGGTGCACCCGCAGCGCGGGTTGATCTTGCCGATTGAGTTCATCCCGGTCGCGGAGGAAACCGGCATGATCATTCCGATCGGCGAGTGGGTGCTGCGGCAGTCTCTCGCACAAGCACAGAAATGGCGCACGGAGGCCCCCGGGGCTGAAGACCTGTCGATTTCCGTGAACCTGTCGACCCTGCAATTGCAGGATCCAGACTTCCTCGGGGTTGTCGAGGACGCCCTCACGCAGACCGGATTGGACCCGATGGCACTGCACCTCGAAATTACGGAAACCATGGTGATGAACGATGTTGAGGCGGCGATGGGAACCCTGCACGGGCTGCGCTCACTCGGGGTGCGGCTGTCCATTGACGATTTCGGCACCGGGTATGCCGCGCTCAGCTACCTGAGCCGTCTGCCGGTGCAGACGATCAAGATCGACCAGTCCTTCGTCAAGGGTTTGGGCGGGGACGACCCGCACGCTTCGTCGATCGTCGATGCGATCGTCAGTCTCGCCAGAGCGCTGGACCTTGACGTCATCGCGGAGGGGGTGGAGTCCGCGGAGCAGCTGCGGGAGCTGCGCCGGATCGGATCCCGTCTGGCCCAAGGGTTCCTGTGGTCCCGGCCGCTTGCGCCGGAGGAGATCCCGGAGTGGCTGGGGGCGCCCAGCGGCGGTCGGGGGCAGCGTAGGGGTCTCTGACCAAAGAAGTGTCTACGAGACTTGCCACAGCCCAACATCGAGGAAGCACATGCCCGCGACATTGTCTCGCAGTCAGTCGGGAGTTCCGGCAACCCGTCCACTGCAGTCCGCTGGCACCCCCGGTGGCGAACCGGCCTCATGCGTGGACCCGACAGCGACGGGCCTGACTCCGGGCCCACAATCTGAGTACAAGCGGTTTGACCCTTGGAGGTTCGGCTTTCAGCGAGCCAGTCATTACGGCCGTTCCTAACATTCCTGATGCTGACCCGGCCCTTGCAACCCGGCTATGACTACCTCCTCGGCCGCAAGTTCAGCAGCGTCTGGCGGGAGATCGGCGGCACCCCGCTGGAGAATGACGTGGTCGCATTCACGACCGCAGCCCGCGGTCAGGGATGCAGCGAGCGAGTCACCTCAGCGATGGCGTCCCAAATCGTCCTTCGGCTTCTGATCGGCTCGGGGCGGCCCCTGGACGACCTCACGACCACCGACTTCGATGATCTAGCGTCGGCCTGTGTTGCCCGAGACGAATGCACAGGGGCGAGCTGGGCTCATTACCGCGACACGATGCCGGCGACCAGGCAGGGCCTCTTCCGCCTCGGCATCTTGAGTGACGTAGACGGCGATGTCTTCGCGTCCGTCACAATGCCGACTTGTTGGCAGGGTTTCGACGTCGTGTTCTGAGGAGTGGGTCAGGGGACATTCGGGTGTCACCCTGACCCAAATTGCACCGGGGACCATTTCGGGTTTGGTCTCTTCTGCCCGCCCCATACGGTGTCGGCCCGGGTCAATGAGAGAAGTGTGCTCCTCAACAGGCTCACTGGGAAGGCATCAGCGCAACCTCAATTCGTTCCTGGCGGATTTCATTTTTCTCCTGAGTTCAGGAGGAGGATGTCCGCGTCGGACTGGCAATCACCGGCGGACCGTGAATGCCGGCCGATAATCGCACGGCGGTGCCACAAATCTGCCGGGTGCCGTCCCACAGCTGACGCACCGGCGACCCTCTCTTTGGGGGTACGGTTCCCACAATCGTCGGCACAAACCATTCACCCCGGTGCTATGTTCAGCGCAGGTGGTCATATAAAGGCGAGGCGGTTCCATAGGCCAGTCGCAAAGGCACACCCGTGGAGAGGCGGGGTCGCAAAAGCACGGGACCTTCGGGTTAGCCGTCCCACCGAATGAAAAAGGACCGGCACCAAATGAGCTTTCCATTCCTCGAGTCTGACCTTCGCACCGGACCGGTAGGCCTGAATTATTGGCCAAGCGGAAGCGCTGAACATTCACGCGCCCTCACCGACACCGACACCGCCACGACACTGATTCGTCGCCGGGCAACCATAAATCGACAACGAATCAGCGAGCAGTCACGGCGACCACTGATGTCGACCTGACGCTGAAGTGCGGGCGGGGGCCGATTCGGGTTCGGTCTTCGCGCGCACCCGCAATACCCCGCGACAGCCCGTGGGACCAGACGTGGTTGCACAGTGACAAACACCGCGGACATCAACTCAGTCTCCGACGCGGCAATGCCCACGATCGCCAGGCACCGCGCCCGTGAATCCACCCCAACGCCAGGCATCGAAATGCAATTGGAGGTATCCCACGTGTGCTCACCGCAAGGGACTTCCACATGCACGCCCGAGACGAAAGCGATGAGAAGAATTTCATACAGCGGAGCGTCATTCCTGACCACAGCCGCCGTCGCAGATGCACTCCTACCGCTGGTCATCGCACTCGGAATCAGCCAAACCACGGAAACACTCGAACTCCCCGCGGTGAACAGCACAGGGAAACCAATGACCGTAAAACTCGTCGTTGGCCCCCAGAGTGAACTCATCAGCATCCCCGAGGAATCACCCGGGGAAATAGCAGACACCGCCGCGGCGCTCGCCTACCTCCGTGCCCGCACCCAAACCCTCACCCCACCCGAACCATTCGCCTTCTACGAAACCGGCGCCGTCACCGACTTTGACCCCGACTTTGACTTTGACTCCGACAGGCACGAAATCGCCACCACCACATAAACCCGGACAGATTTTGGACCGAAGTGCCTGGTCTCCCTGGCGAAACAAGGGAGCGCAGCGACCGCGTCCGGGAAACCAGACACGCAGGGCCGGGAGCGAACTACGATCGGCTGCCGAAAGGAAAAAACGGACAAGAAACAGCTCCGCCAGGGGCACTTTTCCGGCGCAGCCGGGCGGGCGGGGGAGTGTGAGGGGCGCCTGGTCCCTCACCGCCCGGCCGGGCGGCCGACCGGCACCCGGGTCTACCCGCCGGTGAGTTCTGCGGCATGCTCAGCAGTGCTGATCAGGGTTGCCCCGAACTCCCGGATCAACCGGGGCTCGCCCAGCTGGCTGACGAGCGGCTGACGGTTCCCGAGCCTTACGGCGGCCAGCGCGGTAACCTTCAACCCCGCGTTCAGTTCGAATGGGAGGCGACGCCCAGTACGAGCCGCCAACGGAACTTCATGGCTGATCCACGGATGATCGGGCAGGACGGTCCGACCTCGGCGCCTCCCTGCGAATTCAGCCGGCGGACGCCTGCATCTCGGTGAGTTGCAGCAGGACTTCCTCGGCGCGCTCATCGAGTACGGAGATGTGGCCGCCTTCGGGTACGAGCGTCACGGTCGCACTGGGCAGGAGACCGGATAGCCACTGTGCGGCGGCGACCGGAACGTTGGTGTCTGCGGTGCCGTGCCAAATGGAAACCGGCACTTTGCTTTCGACCGGGGTGAAACCCCACGGTGACGCAGCCAGGCGCAGGTCATCGCGTACTCCGTCGGTACCGTTGCGGAGGGCATCCGCTATGAACGCTGCGAAGGGGGCGGCACTTTCCGGTCGATCCGCGATGGCGCGGTCCGGGGCCGGCATGCCCTTAGCCGATGCCGCGATCATTTTCTCGGGCGTTTTGGTGCCGAACTTCATGAAGGCAAGCACGAGACTCGTGATCCGAGGCCAGTTGCGCGCGAAATGCATGACACGGGCGACATCCTTCGATCGGCGGACCGCGATTCCCGCCACGTCTGCCGGTCCCACGCCTGACACGATGGTCACAGCAGTGAGCCGGTCGGGCAGACGATGCAGGCAGGCGAGGGCAGAGGCGCCACCGATGGAGTAGCCGAACACGGCGAAACGGTCGAGGCCGAGAGCATCCGCGAGGCCGGCGACATCGTCCGCCCAGCCGAGCAGGGTGCGACCCGGTGCCGGGTCGGAACCGCCCACTCCCGGCCTGTCGACGGCGACCAGGCGGATGCCGCTACGTTTCGCTGCGCCATCCAGGTCGAAGAATGCTGTCTCCAGCTTGCCGTTTGGCGCGCCGTGCGAGTGGATGACCGGGTGGCCGTCCGGGTCTCCTAGATCGAAGTAGGCGAGCCGGCGCCCGTCGGGGAGGGTGGCGAATAGTTCTGTGGTCATGGTCTTCCGGGGTGCGTGTTCCCGCTTGTGCGCTATCGCGCCGAGGCAGCTGGTCAGATGGTCAAGGGGTGCCCTGTTCTTCAGCTGGCTAAGCGTTGCGCTAAATGTCCAGGTCAGCGGATGGCGCGAAAAATACTTTGCACCGGGAGCCCCGGAGTGGTCACCGTACTCGCGCGCGGCTGGTCCGAGCAACTCGCGCGCCTACGTCTGGCCGGTCATCGAGGCATCCCGCCCGAGCGCACCCGACTGATTCAACCCGAAATCAGACACGACCCCATAGCCGACCGGTGGATCGAGGGACTGCCCCGAGTTCAGTTGACTCAAGTGGTTAGTGGTTTCAGGCGGCCGTGAGGGCCATGTGTATTGTCTCAAACTCGATCGGGGTGAGCTTGCCAAGGCGGCGTTGCCGGCGCTTCCGGTGGTAGGTCCGCTCGATCCAGACCACGATCGCGAGGCGCCGCTCCTCCCTCGTCGCCCAGCGCTGCCGGTCGAGGACGTTCTTCTGCAGGAGCGCGAAGAACGACTCCATCGCGGCGTTGTCGCCGCAAGCGCCCACGCGCCCCATCGACCCGGTGATGCCGTTGTTCTTCAGCACCCGCAGGAAGGCGTTGGAGCGAAATTGGGACCCGCGGTCGGAATGCAGGATCGTGCCGTTGATGGTGCGCTGGCCGATCGCGTTCCGGGCCGCGGCGACGGCCAGGGACGCCTTCATCCGCGAATCGATCGAGTAGCCGACGATCTTGTTCGAGTAGACGTCCTTGATCGCGCAGAGGTAGAGCTTGCCCTCATCGGTTCGGTGTTCGGTGATGTCGGTCAGCCACAGCTGGTTCGGGCGTGTCGCGGTGAACTTCCGCTTCACGAGATCA
>NZ_SOEZ01000068.1 GCF_004402215.1 Cryobacterium tagatosivorans | reverse complement strand
AGGAAGTACTCGAGCGAGGCCTGCCACGATCTGAGAACAATGGGCTGCAGACCCACGATTCCTACCCCTATTCAACAAGCTGGAAGTACTGCCGCAGCAATCCGTTGGTGTTCTCGTTGGATCCGCGCTGCCAGGGGCTCGCCGGGTCACAGAAATACACGGGCATGTCCGTGGCCGTGGTGAATGACTTGTGGGTCGCCATCTCGGACCCCTGGTCCCAGGTCAGCGACCCGCGGAGGTGTTCCGGAAGGGTGCCGATGGCGGCCACGAGGCCGTCGCGGACGGCTTCGGCGGTGTGGCTTTCGGGCAGGTGTACGAGCATCACATACCGGGTGGTGCGCTCGACTAGGGTGCCGATCGCGGACTGGTTCAGCATCCCCGTGATGAGGTCTCCTTGCCAATGGCCGGGCAGGGCACGGTCTTCGATCTCAGGCGGGCGGTCGGCGATCATGATCATCGGATCGGCGAATCTGCTGCGCCGGGCTTGTCCGGTGCTCTGCGCTTTCCGGCGAGTGCGCCCGGTGCGCAGCGCGGCCTGGACCTCTTTCTTCAGCCCGCCGCGTGATTGCAGGTAAAGGGCCTGGTAGATCGTCTCGGGTGACACTCGCATCTCCTGATCATCGGGATATTCCTTGATCAAAGCGTGGCAGATTTGCTCGGGAGACCAACGGATCTGCAGCTTTCTTCTGCACGTATTCGCGCAATCGTGAACCCTTGACCAGCTTGATGTCCTTGGGGCGGGGTCGGCGCTCCGCGGCAGTGCGGTGGGCCGCATAGGGCTCGTAGGAGCCGGCGTCGGTCTGGTTGCGGCGCAACTCCCGGCTGATCGTCGACGGCGCCCGAAGCAGGGTCCGGGCGATGGAACGGATTGATGCGCCCGTGGCGGAGAGGTCGCGGATCTTCTCCCGGTCGACCAGCGACAGGTACCGCGGATCCAGCTGTCTTTCCACGAGGGGAAGCAGCAGGCGTTGACGGGCTTCGCTGAGAACAGGCACTTCCTTGTTGTAGTCGATGACGCGACCGTCGGGGTAGACGCGGCGATTGCTGGCGTGTTCGATTCGCTGGTCCCAGTCGATCGCGGTGCGAATGTTCAGCCCGGTCTGTCGGGCGGCATCGACGCGGGCGATGCCGGCCTCTCGGAGCCGAAAGTACTCCGCGCGTCGGGCCCGGCTGTGTTTCTTGGCATCGATGCCGGCATCGACCAGCCATCTGTAGCAACTGGCGGGATGAAGCCCGACCTCGCGGGCGGCGAGGCTGACCTTGCCAAGTCGCTCGAATGCTTCAAGGAATTCGATCTTCTCGGCTTCGCGATAGATCCTGAGCGGTGATGGTGTTTTCGGGGTCTCGAGCATGGGTGTCGCAACTCTCAGGATGGTGAGTGTTGCGACGATCGCTAGAACCCAAGGCAGAACTGGGGAATTTCAGTGAGCGCCATCACACCGGTCGATGGTGTCTTTGGAGACCGTCACCGTGCCACCGAACGGCCCCGGATGCACCATCACCGCGAGGGCTCTCACCATCGGGCCGCGCTGACGCGTCGTCACGGTGTCGTCGGCGGCTTCGCGGATGAGTTGGTAGCGAAACAGCGCGATCTTCTCCGTCCGGTCCCGCCGCACCGCCGAATCAGACGGCGATCCGGCCGGCGGCACGAGCAACGACTGGGCGGCCGCCGCCGGTGATGCCCGTGGCGATGCCGATGGGAGTGCGGGTGGGGTTGCGGGCATGGTGGTGTCCTCTCAAACAGTGAACACGCCGATCACAGGGGTGTGGCAGGCGCTCCTGCCACCCTTCCCGGCCGAGAGGTTCGGGCGTAAGGGCCGGTTCGTGTTGGAACCCGCGGCCCACCAGCTCCGGCAGAAAAGCCGACCATTCGTCGTGGCGATGCCGGCCTGCACCCACGTCACCGTGACGGTCGCCGTGAACCGGCGGGCCAGACCGTCGGCATACGCCATCAACGCCGACAACGCCGACAACGCCTCACCCGTGACGGTGCCGGCCGGTGTCGGCCAGAGCACCACGGCGTCGGGAGCATCCCGCACCAACAAACCCGTGAACCGGCCACTGATCTGAAAGGCTGAGGCGCCGAACGCGCGCAGCCAGCCGCGCACCGTCGAGAGCGGGCGGCCCCACCGCGATCCTCCGGTGACCCCACCGCAGCGCGGTCTTCGCCTCGATCGCCGCGGCGATCACCTCGGCGGTGTCGGCCCGACGGACGGCCAACCGCACCTCCAGCAGCACGTGCGTGCTTCGGCACGCCACGCACCGTGATCGCCGCGTCCGGAGCCGCCGGCCCGCCCAATCCGGGCCGAGGCCCTCACGAATAAAACGCGCTCGAGCCCACCCCCACGGCCGTAACCGGCCCCCGCAACCTGGGCAGGTCATACGCCCGACCAGCAGGTCCAACTCGACAGAAACAGGATCATGACTTACCGTGAGCATCAGCGCGCCTTTACGCGTTAGAACGGCCCGGCGTGATCCTCAAAGATTGCACGCCGGGCCATTCGTCTATCCGGGCATCGTCAGCCTGACGCCGCCGACCACTGGACACCAAATCCAGTCGCGCTAAAACCCATCGTCACCGGGGAAGACGCCTACCTCGTCACCCCGGGAGACGTACAACACCAGTCTGACGGACCTGGAAACCGTGCTCAAGTCCTTCGACTCACCCGACACGATCCACGGCGTCGTGGCAGAACTTGAACGGCACGGTTGGGTTCATGAAGAGGACGGGCTCCTGCGGCTAACTTCTGACGATGCGCAGACGCAGACGGACCTCACGCCCGTCGTCGATCGAGTCCGGCGGCAAGTTCAGAATGCTCTCCCGCCTGACGACTACATCAACCTCATCCGGCTGCTCGCCCGATTCACCGAAGCGCTGTGATCGCCAGCACCTAAGCAACGGTTCGTCAGCGGGACGTCCACGGACGTAGGTTGGCTACAATTCGCCGAAGTTCCGGAGTCTCGGGGGAGTGGCGTTTGGGAATGGCTGGCCGACGCCGTGGGCCCTGGCATTGGGGTCATGAACCAGCTCAGGAGCCGCCGTTGAGGCTGCGCCGACGCTGGGCCTCAGCCGACGAGCCGGCGTAGCTCGCGCACGGCCGCAGCCACCTCGTCGAGCGGAGCGCGCGACTGCACCAGCCGCTCGACAACCGCGGCCTGCTCCGATCCGGGCCGGCGGTAGCTGCCCAACGCGCCGACGAGCTTGTGGGCGGCGGACTCGGCCTCGTCGGCCAGCACATCGCCCGAGCGGTCTCCACCTCCGGCTTCGACGTACCGCTCGAGTGCCGCGACGCGCTGGTCGGCGAGGTACCCGTACCGCTCCCACATCTCGGCGAGGAAACCGTCGACCGCGTCGGTCACGGTCCCCATCCCAGCGACTCGGACACCAGACGCGGCAGCTCCATCGGGTCGAAGGGCTTCGCCAGCACGCCACGCACGCCCTCGGCCAGCCACCGCTCTCGCTCGGTGGCATCGGCCCGGGCCGTGAGCAGGAGTACCGGGATGTCGCGGGTGCGCGGGTCGGCCTGCAGCAGCGCATACGTTGTCGGGCCGTCGACGCGGGGCATCATCACGTCGAGAAGGACGGCGTCCGGCTGGGAGGCGGCAACTATATCCAGCGCCTCCATACCGGAGGACGCCTCGATCACCCGCAGGCCACCGACTCGCTCAAGGCTGAGTCGGGCGACTGCGCGGATGTCCGGCTCGTCGTCGACGACAAGCACGCAGCGCGTCACGTCTCCTCCTTGCGCCGGAGGGGGCCGGGCCACGGCCCGTTCCGCGGCCTGCGCTGCGGCAGCACGACCGTGAACGTGGAGCCCTGCCCGAGGATGCTGTCGACGTCGATGCGGCCGCCGTGCGCATGCACGATGCTTTGGCAGATGGCGAGCCCGAGGCCGCTGCCCTGCTTCTCGCGGGCGTCGCTCACGTCGACCTGCGCGAAGCGCTCGAAGATCTGCTCGACCCGGTCGGGCGGGATGCCACGGCCCTTGTCGCACACCTCGAAGCGGATCTCACCCTCTCGCATCCGGGCGGTGACGCGGACCGCGCTGCCGGAGTGGCTGAAGCGGACGGCGTTGCCCAGGAGGTTGACGAGCACCTGGGCGAGTCGGTCGGCATCGCCCCAGCAGATGTCGTCGGAGGTCTCCTGCTCCAGTCGGACGCCGGCCTGAGCGGCCATCCCTTCTACGGCTGCGAGCGCCAGCGCGACCAGGTCGCTCAGCCGGTGAGGACGGCGCACGACGTGCATGTGCCCCGCGGACAGGCGCTCGAGATCGAGGATGTCGGCCACGAGCCGACTGAGCCTGTCGGTGTTGGTGAGGGCGATGTCGACAAGCGACTGCGCCTCGGGCGGCAGTTCGGCGACGACCCCGGCAGCGAGGAGGCCGAGCGAGCCGCGCATCGAGGTCAGCGGGGTGCGCAGCTCATGGCTCACCACCGAGACGAACTCGTCCTTGAGCCGCTCCACCTCCCGCCGCTGGCTGACGTCTTGGAAGACCAGCACTGCGCCGGCTGTCCGGTCGTCCTGCCGCAACGGCGCAAACGAAAGCTGCACCAGGAAGACCTCACCGTCCTGCCGACGGAAGGCGTCGTCCACGCCGACGAGCACCTGCTCGTCGCGCAGCGCCGCGCCGAGCGCACAGTCGTCGTCGTAGCACGAGCTGTCCTGGGGGTGCAGCAACTCGTGCAGCGGCTGGCCAAGCAGTTTTTCGGCCGGTGCCGCGAGCAGGTCGCACGCCGCGGGGTTGACGAGCGCCAGCCGGCCCTCCCCGTCCGTCGCGCAGATCCCGTCGCCCGCCGAACGCAGTACGGAGTCTGTGAGCCGCTGTGCCAGCTCAGCGGCAGCCAGCCGGCGCTGCACCTCCTCGGCGCCGAGCTCGAGCTCGGCCCAGGCGGACATGTCGGCCAGGACTTCCAGGTCCGCGCGGCTCCACGTGCGCGGCACGACGTCGAAGGCGCATAGCGTTCCCACAGCCTGCCCGTCCCAGCGCAGCGGGTAGCCGGCGTAGGCGCGCAGGCGGGGAGGGCCGACGACGAGCGGATTGTCACAGAATCGCGGGTCCGTGGATGCGTCGCCGACGAGCACCGGGGCGTCGTCGACGACGACGAAGTGGCAGAACGACGCGTCGTGATCCAGCGCGGGGTCGGTCTGTCCGGTGCAGGCCACGACCCACAGCCGCGTCTCGTCGACGAGATTGATGTAGACCACCGGCACGTCCAGCAGATGCTTCGCACGATCCACGATCCGGCGGAAGCGCTCCTGGCCCGGCTGGTCGAGCAGCCCTAGCGCCCGCAGCGCCTTGACGCGGGTGTGCTCGCGTGAGGTGGTCACGACGTACGGCTTGGGGAAGTCGTGTGGTGGGGCAGCGGCGGCGGGACCAGCGGCTCGTCCGCCGGGTGCTCGGGGTCGTTGGCCGCTGGACCGACAGCCTGCGCGGTGAGTCCGCCCTCCGGCGCCCCCCCTGTCCCGGCGGCCCGGGGCGTCACCTTCCAGGCCTTCTCGCGCATGGCTTGCTTCACCTGCGCGACGCGTGCGATGACGTTCTTGTACTCGGTGTAGAAGACCGAGGCAACCACAAGGTACAGCCAGAACCACGCCGTGCGGGAGCGGATCTCCGGATCGGCCTGGCGATACGCGAACAACGTCTGCCACGGCCCGACGCTGAGCGTGAAGATGGTCGTGAGGACGAACACCGGGACGAACCAGTCGAGGTGCTGCGGCCCGCCGGCGCGATGGGCGTAGAAGGCGATGAGCGGGAACATTTGGACGCTCAGCCAGGGGTAGACCTCGCGCCAGCCCAGCAGGAAGAAGAAGCCGAACCGCTGTCTGGGCGTGAGCCCGGGGTTGCGCAGCGCCCCGAAGAGGTGGCCCAGGGACACCTGGAACCACCCTTGCGCCCAGCGCATCCGCTGGTTCCACAGTGCCTGCAGCGTCGTCGGCGCCAACTCGCGGCTGATGAGGTACGGGTCGGAGCCGATCCGGTAGCCGGCTTCGACGACCCGCAGGGCAGAGTCGATGTCCTCGGTGAGCATCGAGCCGCGGAAGCGCGTCTCGCGCAGCAGCTGCGTGCGCCAGTAGCCGTTTGACCCGCCGAAGATGCCGAACTGGTGCAGCTTCGCCCGGCCGGGGTGGCTGACTGCGTAGATCATCTCGAACTCGACCGCTACGGTGCGCGCCACCCAGGAGACGTCGCCGTTTCGTACCACCGGGTGGCCCTGCACGACGTCGTACCCATCGGCCATCCAGCGGTAGGCGCGCACGAAGCTGTCTGCCGCGGGCAGGTGGTCGGCATCGAAGACACCAGTGAACTCACCAGTGACGATCTGTAGGGCGGCGTTGACGTTCTGCGCCTTGGACGTGCTCCCCTCCACCTTGAGCAGAGTGAAGCGCGTCTCGCGCTGCGCGAGCTCGCCGAGGACGCGCTCTACCGGGAGCGGGACGGGCGAGTTGTAGGCAAGCACGACCTGCAGGTCGCCGGGGTAGTTCACCCTCAGGAAGGCCTCGACGGTCTCCAGGACGGTGGCGGCCTCATTCGGCAGGTACGCCGCGATGACGGCACTCGCAGGCGGGTACGCCGGACCGCCGTCCTGCTCCTCTGGTGCGGGAGGCGGCTGCGCCGGGTTCAGGGCGAGCAGTCCTTCGACCCAGATCGCGATCCCTGTCACCAGCAGCGAGAAGACGACGACGAGGTAGGCGAACGGTGTGATGTCGAAACCCGCGCGGTCAGCCAACAGGTAGACGAAGTACGGCAGCACAATGCCTATGACGAACGTCAGCGCGACCTGGAACGGCGTGCGCAGCCGCTCGAGAAGCGGCCGAGGCTGGCGCGGTGCCGCAGCCTCGGCGAGCATCTCGGGACGGTACGCGATCGGCCGCAGATCGAGGTGCATCTGCGCGTGCTCGAGCGCCGCGCCGGCCTGCTCGACCGCCTGCTTGGCCGACTGGACGGCGTCGAGCGGGACGTATCCGACGAGCGGGGTAACGCTGACCTTAGAGCCCTCGACGTCCAGGCGGCGGCCGGCGAGGCGTTCGGAGAGTCCCTGCAGCAGGTCGCGCACGTCGTCCGACGACGTCTCCGGCAGCAGCAGCCCGAAGCCGCCATCGGGGGTACGGCCGGCCGTCTCCAGCGGCGTGACCACGGCGCCGAGCACATCGGCGACCTGCCGCAACACCTCGTCGACCCCGCGCTCCCCGAAGCGCGCACGGATGCTCCCGGACTCGTTCAGCCCGAGCAGTGCCAAGTGCCCCGAGCGGCCACTGCGCAGCGCCCGCTCGCGCTCCCGGTCGAGCTCGTCCATGAACGTCGCGGACGAGGCCAGCCCCGTGCGGCGGTCAGTCTGCAGTCGGTCAGCAGGCAACGGCGGCCGTAGCCGCTTGGCGTCCACGCGAGCGACCAGGACCGGCAGGTCGAAGGGCTTGGTGATGTAGTCGTCCGCGCCGAGACGCATGCCGGACACCACGTCCGCGGCCTCCGCGCGGCTGGTGAGGAACAACAGGGGCAGGGAACGCAGCCGGGAGTCCTCGCGCAGTCGCTGCACGAGGGTGAAGCCGTCCATGTCCGGCATGTTGACGTCGGAGACGACGACGTCCGGGACCGCCTCGGCCAGTCTCTCCAGCGCCTCGGCGCCGCTGGAGGCCGTCGTGACGCGGTAGCCGGCTGCGAGGAGCCCTTGCGCGACCAGGCCCACGATCATCTCGTCGTCATCGACGACGAGCACCGCGCCCCGGTCGTCGGCTACTGCCCTACCCGTCATCGGGTTACTCCCGGTCAATAACTCCCCCTACGGCCTTCCGGCGCAGGACTGGAGCGACTGCGTGGTGCCTGTTGAACTCTACATGGCGAGTAGCGCTTGATGGTAGCGCCAGTCCACGTAGTTGGTAGCGCGGTTCTGACGAGGTGGTAGCGGCGGCCCGGGCGGAGTGCCCGGGCCGCTCCGGTGTTATTCCCAGTAGGCCTCGTGGGCGCGGGCCTGATCGTTGCGGTGCCTCCGCATGTCGATCTGGCCTAGTACTACAGTCGTGTTTATGGGGTGTGTCCGCGGGTTCGATAATGATGTCGTTTCGCGGTTTGTTGATGTCGGCGTCGCCAGCGTGAGCGGCTCAGGACGCGTTCGGGGTTCGCTGGCTGGGTGAAGACCAGGCAGACGAGGAGGTGCCTGATTTCGGGCAGGCTCAGGGTGATGAGGTCGCTGTCGTCTGGATGTTGGCCCCCTTTTTTGACCGGGTGACGGTCAGGAACGCGTGCGCGAGCATCGAGAGGGTGATGTGCCGATACCAGCCTGTGTATTGACGCACCTGGTAATGATCCAGGCCGGTTTGGCCTTTGCTGGCCTGGAAGCTCTCCTCGATGGCCCAGCGGGCTCCGGCGGCCCGGGCGAGGTCGGCCAGGGCAACCGTAGCGGCGATCACCTTTCGAGCCGTTACCGGCGGAGCGAGTCCGCCACGCGGTCGCGGGCAGCGAGGCGATCAGTTCGTCGGCCCGCCATTCGCCGCCCGGCACACGCCCCGTTCTCTTGGCGATGACACGCTGATTCATCGGCACCGCGAGGACGTAGAACACACCCCGATCCTCGAGTGCTTTGCGGAGTTTGTAGTACTGCCCGTAGACCGCGTCGCCAGTCACCCACCGGGCCGGCACGCCCGCGTCCAGCGCCCCGGCAAGCATGTCCACGGCCAGCTCTGGTTTCGTCTTGAACTCACGATCGGCGGGGATCCCGGCAGCATCGCAACGTTCCCGGTCATCGGTCCAAGCCTTGGGCAGGTAAAGCTCTCGATCCAGGAACGTCCGCCCCGCTGGGCTCGAGTAGGTCAGGAACACGCCGATCTGGGAATTCTCGATCCGTCCGGCAGTCCCGGAGTACTGCCTGGCGACCCCGGCGGAACGCTTTCCTTTCTTCAAGAACCCGGTCTCGTCCACGATCAACACACCCTCGGCCGCGCCGAGGTGCTTGACGACGTAAGACCGCAGATCATCGCGCACCGCGTCAGGATCCCAGTCGGTCGTCGACAAAAGACGCTGCATCCGGTCCGGAACAGCCTGACCGGCCTGCTCAGAGAGCGTCCAGGAATTCTTCCGTTCCTGGCCCGAGAGAAGCCCGCGCAGATAGTCCACCGCGTTCTCCCACGGCTCTGACCGGGCAAAACGCGGCCCGATCAGCTCACGGATCTCCTCCAACCCGTCAGCCCACTCCTGTACCTCTGCCACACAAACATCATCGCCCACCCGCAAGGATCAACACGGGAACGCCAGAAATCGTCCGAAACACGCCGAAGACAATAAAATAAACGCGACTGTAGTACTAGGCGCCTCCCCCGTGCAATCGTATTCATACAGGTCAATTTCGGCGCTAACGAAAACCTGCATCAAGTTCAGCCGCTCGGAGAATCGAATGCGGCCCCAAAAGCTGGATTCGGACCACTCGGCGATCTCTGGATCAATGGCACATCGGGGGTTGAACTCGACCTCGTCAGCATCGGACACGGAGCGGAAAGTCATGCGCGCCATGTCGCATATCCCGGCGTCGAATACTTTTTGGCCCCATTCAAGATGAGGCATACTCCCACTTGGGACTCTGACGATCGGATTAATCTCTCCCAACCGGGCGGTCCAAATCGTCAAGCGTCGATGCCTGTCTATTCGAGCCAATCGATTGATCCAACCGAGGTAATTGGCATCCAAGTCGGACTTGAAAGGCTGCATCATGTGTAGCATTTCCCGATGATGCTTACCCAACGGATTCAGGCGCCATTCATTCCTGCCCCATGACGCCTCTTCGTCGTAAATCGGATACTGAAGTCCGCCCTCGCCTGGTGGCGGCATCTGTCCAGATGTGTGAACAGCCGTCGCCCAGATGGTGTAGTCAAGGGCGCTGCGCATGTTGAACAGCCATTCGCCGAAGATCACTGATAATTCGGGAGGCATAGGCTTCGTTTGCGAAATGCGCATGACGTAACGGGTGGGGGTTTCGCGAACGAGTGAGAAGTCGAATGGGTGTGGCGCTAGATACGCGCTCCAGACCTCGGCCATGCTGACGCGCGCGTTCAACTCGAAGCCTGGCTTGGTCGAACTCGCCCATGACTCGACCATATCGCGCAGCTCAACAACATCGCGTCCGGCGTCAGACCAATCTTCACGCCGCACCGTGCACGCGGGGCTCCAACGTTGTCTGTGCCGGGGATGCCGCTGAGTCAGCGTCACCTGGTGCCTCCAGAGCCTCACTTTCCCCGGTTTCGAACCCAAACCCGGAAAATGGGCCTGACCACCCATAGTAGGGATAAGTGCGATTATCGGGGGTAAAAACCACCCCCTTGAAGTGAGATGAGGCTGCGCAGAAAAAGGGGTAGGAGACCTCTTCGAGTCGCCCGGCCACGCCGCGTGGCCGGCCCGGCCGGCCACCGGCCGCCTTGCTACGCGCTCAGCGCGACGAGCAGCCGTTCGATTCCGAGGTCGGACCCGTCGATGGCAGGGATGATGGTCCCGTCCATGCGGATGGCCCCGACTGCGTTCTTGAGCCGCTCGCGGTCCCGCTTGGTTATCTGCGCCGCCAGCAGGTCGCCACGGGCGATGAGGGTGGTGAGCACAGCGAAGTCTATGAGGTGCCGTTTGACGCCCTGGTCAAGCGGGACGGTGTACGCGGCAGCTTTGAGGACGAGCGCTCCGAGCAGGTTCGGCCGCCAGATCTGCGCCTGACGCCCGTCATGAAGGACGGTGACTCGCTCAGACCGGTCGAGTGCTTGATTGGATCCTCGGGCTTCCAGGGTGGTGCCGCCGGTGACGCCGCGCCGGGCTGCTGCCCTCTCACCGACGTGTTCGGGGATGAAGACGTCGATGGTGGCGTCACCGCGCACCCACCGATGCTGATGGCCTTCGGGGCTTTCGCCGGCGGACTCGAAGCCGATGTCAACGAGGGCCTTGGTAACCTGATGGAGGATGGTGGGCTGCGCGCGCACATCCAAGACGGCGTCCGCGTCGTCGGTCGGCCGGTTCGGTGTGGTGCCGCGTTCAATGCACCAGAGGTGCACCATCTGGCCGCCGACCAGGCACCAGTGGTTCGGCACCTTCTCGGCCAGGTCGAAGAGGGCGTGCCAGGCCAGCGAAGACTTGTTACCGAGTACCGGCATTTCGATGACGGTCATCGGTTGCTCAGCAGCTCTTTGACCCGCTGGCTTTCGCGTGGCCCAGCACGGTCAGCGAGGTCAGCGAGGACCAGACCCAGTGGCGCTCGCCCGTCGGCGTCAGCTTGGACGCGAGCTAGATGAAGCCACACATTCGCGTTCTTCGCCTCCACCAACAGGTACTCGCGGATCAGCTGTTTGGAGAGCTCGGGGTCGACATAGCCTTCGACCTCATGCTCGCTGCTGAGACCAGCACGGTCATCACTGATGCCGGAGAGGAGGACACGTTCATCGTTGCGGAGATCAGCTAGATCAGCAGCGTTGGCATGCAACGCAAGGACCGGGGCCCGCTTCCGGAGCCAGCTGGCAAGGAGCGGGGCCGGTGCGTTGCTCTCTGCCAGGTCAGCGCGCTTGCGGTATAGGAGCCAACGAGCTTTCGCCTCCATGTTCTCGGGTTCGACGCCCGACAGCAGGTAGACGAACGACCATGCGTTGGCTGGGCTCAGCGGGCGGGAGAGCGGGGGCTCCCGGCGGAGCTCTGACTCGTCGATGACCCAACTCGAGCCGATCTTCTGGGCATCGACCTTGCCCTCGCGGATCAGCTGGTGCACGCGCGCCACCGAGATGCCCTGGCGGGCGGCATACTCTTTCACACTCAACATGTCACAAGGGTACAACCGCTGAAAGGCTTGTGACAAGTGGGTTCGGTTGCGCAGCAGCTCTGTGACCGGCGGTCCAGACCCGCCGGCTACACCTCGTAGACGTCGCTGCGATGGCCGAGCGTTACGACTACAACCAGGAGCACGCCCTCGTCGACGGTGTAGATGATGCGATAGTTGCCGACACGAACCCGGAGGCCGGGGCGGCCTTGAAGGGCTTTTGCGCCAGGCGGGCGAGGATCCTCGCCGAGGAGGGCGATCGCGCCGTGGATGCGAGCCTGATCCGTCGGGTGGATGCTGCGCAAAGCCTTGAGCGCGGCTGGCCGAACCTCGATTCGGTACTTGCCCACTCAGTTCCAGCCGAGATCGGCTTTGACCTGCGCCCAGGGAATGTTCTCGCCCTCTTCAGCCATGGCCACGTCGAACGCAGCTACATCCGCAGCGTCTTCCAGCGCATCCATCATGCGCTCGTATTGGGCCGGGCTGACGACTACAGCTTCCACCGTCCCGCGTCGCTCGAGGAAGATAGCTTCCTCGCGGGCGCGTTCGATCAGCTCCGGGAGGATGCTCCGGGCGGCGGTGACGGTAACGGTTGACATGCTTCTAATGTACATTCTGATCGGTCAAATGTACAGGTGCTCAGCTCCGCCGGGGTTACGGGCGAGGGCCCGGCTCGCTCCGGAGGAAGCCGTACTGAGCTTTTTCGAGGCCCGCAACGGACCACTGAGGCACACGGGGACTGCCCCGAGTTCAGTTGACTCAAGGGGTTAGTGGTTTCAGGCGGCCGTGAGGGCCATGTGTATTGTCTCAAACTCGATCGGGGTGAGCTTGCCAAGGCGGCGTTGCCGGCGCTTCCGGTGGTAGGTCCGCTCGATCCAGACAACGATCGCGAGGCGCANGCCCAGCGCTGCCGGTCGAGGACGTTCTTCTGCAGGAGCGCGAAGAACGACTCCATCGCGGCGTTGTCGCCGCAAGCGCCCACGCGCCCCATCGACCCGGTGATGCCGTTGTTCTTCAGCACCCGCAGGAAGGCGTTGGAGCGAAATTGGGACCCGCGGTCGGAATGCAGGATCGTGCCGTCGATGGTGCGCTGGCCGATCGCGTTCCGGGCCGCGGCGACGGCCAGGGACGCCTTCATCCGCGAATCGATCGAGTAGCCGACGATCTTGTTCGAGTAGACGTCCTTGATCGCTCAGAGGTAGAGCTTGCCCTCATCGGTTCGGTGTTCGGTGATGTCGGTCAGCCACAGCTGGTTCGGGCGTGTCGCGGTGAACTTCCGCTTCACGAGATCA
>NZ_SOEZ01000061.1 GCF_004402215.1 Cryobacterium tagatosivorans | reverse complement strand
CTCCGGGGCCCTGGCCGGGCCCCTGGCCGGGCCCCTGGCCGGGGCCCGTCGGGGTCGCCGCCCGCCCGAGGCCGATGGCGGCGGCCACGACGAGCAGGATGCCGATGAGCAGGAGGAGGCCGCCGCCGACCAGCAGCCCGACGGCCACGGGCGTGAGCAGGTCGGATCGCGCCCCCGCCTGCAGGGAGACGTCCACGCCGGGGCTCGCGTCGGCATTCATCACCACGATGGCCCAGCCGCCGGACTGGATGTCCCAGGTGAGTTGCTGCTCGCCCGAGCCGGAGACGGATTCCGTCCACCAGGTCTGGTCGCCCGGCGGCTCCGGCTCGCTGGAGCCGGCCAGGTCGTCGTACTCGGCCCGGAACGGGGCAAAGGTCACGTTCCTCAGCACCGTGTGGTTGACATCGGCCAGGTACCGGTCGACCTCGGCCTGGGGCGCGACCCCGACGAAGATCTCTCCGTCGCCGCCGAGGGACGTGGCCCGCAGGCTGATCGTGCCGACATCGAAGGGGAGCCCGGTGGACACGCCCAGGCCGGCGTCGGAGCGAGGCGAGGTCAGGGCATAGGTGTCGACCGAGAAGGTGCGGGCGGGGGTCTCCAGGAAACGGCCGTCCTGTTGCTGGGAATTGGCCCAGGCCACGGCGGCCCCGCCGCTGACCACCCCCAGCCCGAGCAGCGCGAGGAGCGTGCCGATCACGAGCATGACCACGGATCCTGGTTTCATGGCAGATGTCCTCTCGGATGGCGCAGAGCCCCCCGGTGCATTCAGATTTCTCTCGAAACCGGCGGCTGTCAAGCCCGGCCGACGGGCCGTGTCAGTGCAGGAGCCGGGCCAGCTGCGCGCCGACCGCCTCGTGTTCGATCAGGAACCCGTCATGCCCGTACGGTGACTCGAGCACCACGGGGTCGCGGCCGTCGATGTTGTGGGGCAGGTGAGCCGCGATGGTCCGCTGGCCGTCGACCGGGAAGAGCCGGTCGCTGTCGATCCCGAGGATGAGGGTCTTCGCGGTGACCCGGGCGAGCGCCGACGGCACTCCGCCGCGCCCCCGGCCGACGTCGTGCGAGTTCATCGCCAGGGCGAGGACGATGTAGCTGTTCGCGTCGAAACGGCGGGTGAACTTGTTGCCGTGGAAGTCGAGGTAGGACTCCACCGCGAAGCGGCCGCCGGAGCCGAGCGGGCTGATTTCGCTCTGCCAGCCGCGCTCGAAGCGCAGATTGAGCTCGTGTGGGCTGCGGTAGTTGAGCAGCGCCATCCGCCGGGCCAGGGCGAGGCCCCTGGTCGGACCGTCACCGTCCTCGGCGTCGTAGTACTCGCCGGAGCGGAACAGGGGGTCGGTGCGAATGGCCTCGATCTGCACCGAGTTGTGCGCGATCTGGTCGGCGGTCGACACCGGGGGCGCGGCCAGGATGGCAAGGCGTTCGACCCGGGCCGGCTTCTCCACGGCCCACTCGAGAGCGTGCATGCCGCCCATCGAGCCGCCCACGACGGCCGCCCAGCGGTCGATCCCGAGCCGGTCGGCGAAGGCGACCTGCGCGGCGACCTGGTCCCGGATTGTCAGGTAGGGGAAGCGGGTGCCCCATTCCGACGCGTCTGGCGCGACGGAGGACGGGCCGGTGCTGCCCTGGCAGCCGCCGAGCATGTTCGGTGCGACGACGAACCACCGGTCGGTGTCGATGGCCAGGCCAGGGCCGACGATCCCGCCCCACCAGCCGGCGGTCTGGTGCCCCGGTCCGGATGCCCCGACCACGTGGCTGTCGCCGGTCAGGGCGTGCAGCACGAGCACCGCGTTGTCGCCGGTGGGCGAGCGCGTTCCCCAGGTTTCGTAGGCGATCCGCACGGCGCCGAGGCTGCCCCCGCCCTCGAGGTGCAGCGGCCCGACGTCGAGGAACTTCCGGTGGCCGACGGGGTCGCCGTCCCGCCAGGCGCCCGTCGCCGGAGGCTTGCCGAGCAGCGAGCGCGCCTGAGCCTCGGTGATGAAGCTCGACGGGACCGTGTCAGCCGCGGATTGCCATTCCATATGCCCTCATTCTGCCGCGTGCAGGGACGCCCCGCCCCTTTGTGACGCCGCCACAACGAATTCGACGGAGATTCCTTCGCTGCGGGGCCTGAATCGGCCCGCAACGCCCGGTGAGGGGCGGAATCTCCGTCGAATTCGTACAGCCGTAAGCGCTACGGCCGGGGGTAGTGCTAGGCGTTGGCGCGGGAGGCGGCCACGACCGCACGAGCGGCTGCGAAGCCGACCTCGAGGTCGGCCTTCAGGTCGGCGATGTTCTCGATTCCGACCGACAGGCGCACCAGCCCCGGGGTGACGCCGGCGGTGAGTTGCTGCTCGGGGGTGAGCTGCGCGTGCGTCGTCGACGCCGGGTGGATGACCAGCGACCGCACGTCGCCGATGTTCGCCAGGTGGCTGAACAGCTCGAGGTTGTCGACCAGCGCGCGGCCGGCATCGACCCCGCCCTTGAGCTCGAACGACAGCACCGCTCCGACGCCCTGCGGGGCGTACTTGTTGGCGGCGGCGTACCAGGGGCTCGACGGCAGGCCCGCGTAGTTCACCGAGGCGATGTCGGCGTGGTTTTCGAGCCACTCCGCGATCTCCTGGGCGTTCTGCGTGTGACGCTCGACGCGGAGGCTGAGCGTCTCGATGCCCTGGATGAGCTGCCAGGCGCTGGCCGGCGCGATCGCGGCGCCCAGGTCGCGCAGCAGCTGCACCCGCGCCTTGATGATGTACGCGATGCCGTCGCCGACGGCGGCCGTGTAGCTGGCGCCGTGGTAGGACGGGTCGGGTTCGGTGAGGCCGGGGAACTTCTCGACGTTCTTAGACCAGGCGAACTTCCCGCCGTCGACGACGATGCCGCCGATGACGGCGCCGTGCCCGCCGAGGAACTTCGTGGCGGAGTGGACGATGATGTCCGCCCCGTGCTCGAACGGACGGATCAGGTAGGGGGTGGCGATCGTGTTGTCGACGATCAGCGGGACGCCCGACTCGTGGGCGACATCCGCCACCAGGGAAATGTCGAGCACGTTGATCTTCGGGTTGCCGATGGTCTCCGCGAAGAACAGCTTGGTGTTGGGGCGAACCGCGCGGCGCCACTCGTCGGCGTCGTCCTGGTTCTCGACGAACGTCGTCTCGATGCCGAGCTTGGCGAGGGTGTACTTGAACAGGTTGTAGGTGCCGCCGTAGATCGAGCTCGACGACACGATGTGGTCGCCGGCCTGGGCGATATTGAGCACGGCGAACGTGGTCGCCGACTGGCCGGACGCCAGCAGCAGCGCCGCCGTGCCACCCTCGAGCGCCGCGACGCGCTCCTCGACGACCGCCTGGGTGGGGTTCTGGATGCGCGTGTAGATGTTGCCGAACTCGGCCAGCGCGAACAGGTTCTGCGCGTGCTGCGCGGAGTTGAACACGTACGAGGTGGTCTGGTAGATCGGCGTGGCGCGCGCGTTGGTGACCGGGTCCGGCCGGGCGCCGGAGTGAACCTGCTTGGTTTCGAACTTCCAGTCTGCAGTGTTGTCGCTCATGAGGTGGTCTCCCTTGGGTCCCGGGCGAGCGTGGACCGTCCATCGCTCTGAGGCGAGCCTAGGCACGCTCGTGCGCACCGGCAACGGACCCCGAAACACTGCGTCATATCGGCCCTGGACCGGCCCTTTTCCCTCAGCGCTGTTCGCGGGGCGGAAGCACGATCGTGCCGGTGAGGGTGGCAGGCTCCTGGCGGAACAGCCAGCGCGCACGCGGCTCGACGAGGGGCCGGAACAGGCGCCGCACAATGCCCAGCGACAGCACCACCGAGATCCCCACGCTGAGCAGCATCATCGCCGGGAGCACCCAGGCCGGCTGCGGGCCGGCGAGCACGCCCGTCTCGCGGAGCGGATAGAGCACGAAACTGTGCAGGAGGTAGATGTACATGGTCGCCGCGCCCAGCCGGGTGAACCAGGTGCGGCGCCGGGGCACGAGCAGCAGGAACGCCACAATGAGGCCGAAGGCCAGCAGCATGAAGCCGAGACGGATGCCGCCGGCCCAGGGCTGGTCGTAGCCGAACGCCCCGTAGGACTCGTCGTAGAGCAGGAAGCGGCGAACCTTCAACTCGCGCAGCCTGTCGATGTTCAGCATGATCACGACCGCCAGGGCCGTGAACAGGGCGATCGCGCCAGCGCGCCAGCGCCAGACGGCACCCGGGCCGAGGGCCAGCCAGCGGCTGGTGAGCTGCCACTGCCGGAGATGCCAGCCGAAGACGAAGAAGGGCAGCAGGCCCAGGGTGCGGGTGAGCGCGAAGGTCGAGTCGAGCGAGTCGACGTAGCCCGCCCCGATCGAGAGGATGATGCTGATCGTCAGCGGGTAGCGCAGCAGCACGAGGTAGGGCAGCGTGATCCGCCAGATCGCGAGCGCGATCAGGAACCACAGCGTCCAGGAGGCGCTCGCGTAGTCGAGCCAGAAGTTCCCGCCGACCAGCCAGTGCACGATCGTCCAGATCGTTTCGAAGATCAGGTAGGGGAAGACGATGTCGGTGAGCAGCCGGTGCAGCTGGCGGGTCCCCGGCGGCCCCGACTTGGCGAAATACCCACTGACGGCCACGAACAAGGGCACATGGAACGCGTAGATGAACAGGTACACCTCGTAGGCGACATCCGACTCGGCAATGAGCTTGAGGATCGCATGGCCCATCACCATGAGGGTGATCGCGATCCAGCGTGCGTTGTCCCAGATCGGGACTCGCCGCTTCTGGGCTGTCGTCGTGGCCGCGCCTGTGGTGCTCATTAGCCCCATTCTCCCTGCAGAATGGAGGAATGGGTACACGAAGAGTGGTCGTAACCGGCGCGAGTTCGGGAATCGGGGCCGCCAGCGTGCGGCTGTTCCGGCTGCGCGGCTGGGACGTCGTCGGGGTCGCGCGCCGGGCGGACCGTCTCGCGGCGCTCGCCGAGGAGACCGGCGCCCAGGTCTTCACGGCCGACCTCACCCGGCAGGCCGACGTTGACGCGCTGCGCGACTACCTGGCCGCGAGCGGCCCGGTGCATGCCCTGGTCAACAACGCCGGCGGGGCCATGGGCCTGGACACGGTCGAGAACTCGAAGGTCGAAGACTGGGCCTGGATGTTCGAGATCAACGTGCTCGCCGTCAAGCGGGTGATCAGCGCCCTGCTTCCCCTCCTGCGCGCCGGGATCTCCTCGGGCGGGGGCTCGGCCGACATCGTGACGATCACGTCGATCGCCGGCCACGTCAACTACCTCGGCGGCGGGGGCTACAACGCGGCGAAGTCCGCAGCGCACGCCCTGACCGAGGTTCTCCGCCTCGAACTGAACGGCGAACCCATCCGGGTGATCGAGATCGCCCCCGGCATGGTCAAGACCGCCGAGTTCGGCCTGGTGCGCTTCGGCGGCGACGCGGACAAGGCGGCGGCGGCGTACGAGAACATTCCGAACCCGCTCACCGCGGAGGACATCGCCGAGACGATCGTCTCGAGCGTCGAGCGCCCCGCACACGTCAACCTCGACCTGATCACGATCAAGCCGGTCGCCCAGGCGGCGCCGACGAGGATCGCGCGGGGCGAACTGCGGATGCGGGACTAGGGCGTGTCTCCTAATTCGGCAAGGTCTGAACCCTGAACCCGGCCGCCTTGGGGTTTCGGATTCGCGAAAACCGGAAAACCTGGGTGAATTGTGGCCTTGCATCCGGTTTTCGGACCCACACCCTCGATCCTTCCGGTATCGAGCGCCCGGCTGGCATCGAATCGGCTGGCATCGAACCGGCTGGCATCGACTGGTTGGCTTCGAAGGGGGTCTGAGTTGCCCATGATCGAGCACGTCGACATCCCTCGCCGAACTGTGAGTTTGGCACCTTCGCTTGGCGGCGAAGGGCCCAAACTCACAGTTCGGCGAACGCTGGGCACCCGTCCGCGCGGAACGATGCGGCGCCGCCGTCGGCAGCTGGCCGGCACACCTCAACGCACCCGGGACTGACCCGCTAGCTGCTTTCGCCGGCGCCGTGCACGGCGCGTTGGAGGTCGTCGAGCACGGTCGGATCCTCGATGGTCGGCGGCACGGTGTACGGCTCGCCGTCCACGATCTGCCGGATCGTCTTGCGCAGGATCTTGCCCGACCGGGTCTTCGGCAGCCGTTCCAGGATGGTCACGTCGCGGAAGGCCGCGACCGGGCCGACATGCTCCCTGACCAGCGCGATGAGTTCGGCGGCCAGGGTGTCGTGGTCGATCTGCTCGCCGGCCTTGAGCGTGACGAAGCCCGCCGCCCGCTGCCCCTTGAGCGCGTCGTGGACGCCGAGCACGGCGCACTCGGCGACCGCCGGATGCAGGGTGAGCACCTCCTCGAGGGAGCCGGTCGACAGCCGGTGGCCGGCGACGTTTATCACGTCGTCGGTGCGGCCCATCACGTACAGGTAGCCGTCCTCGTCGAAGTGGCCGGAGTCCCCGGTGGCGTAGTAGCCGGGGAAGGCCGTCAGGTACGCGCTCGTGTACCGGTCCTCGCTGCCCCAGACGCCCATCAGGGTGCCCGGAGGCAGGGGGAGGCGAATCGCGATGTTGCCCTCCTTGCCCCGCTTGACCGGCCTGCCCTTCGAGTCGAGGATCTCGATGTCGAAACCGGGCACGGGAACGGTGGCCGACCCCGGCTTGGTTGGGAGCGGTTCGATGCCGCGTGGGTTCGCGCAGATCGCCCAGCCCGTCTCGGTCTGCCACCAGTGGTCGACGACGGGGCAGTGCAGGCCGTCGTTGGCCCAGTGGAAGGTCTCCGGGTCGAGGCGCTCGCCGGCCAGGAACAGGCTGTCGAGGCTGGACACGTCGTGTTTGGCCAGTTCGCGCAGGCCGGGATCGACCCGCCGGATGGCGCGGATCGCGGTCGGCGCGGTGAACAGCACCTTGACCTTATAGTCCTCGACGACGCGCCAGAAGGCCCCGGCATCCGGTGTACCGATCGGCTTGCCCTCGTAGATCACCGTGGTGGCGCCGACCAGGAGCGGGGCGTACACGATGTAGGAGTGGCCGACGACCCAGCCAACGTCGGAGGCCGCCCAGTACACGTCGCCGGGACCGACGGCGTAGATGTTGCGCATCGACCAGGCCAGGGCGACCGCGTGACCGCCGTTGTCGCGCACGATCCCCTTGGGGCTGCCGGTGGTGCCCGAGGTGTAGAGGATGTACAGCGGGTCGCCGGAGCGCAGGCTGACGGGCCCGGCCGGGGTGGCCGTCGCCTCCTCGTCGGCCCAGTCCAGCCAGGTGGCCTGGACCTCGTCGGCGTAGTCCGCTGCGCTGCCGGGAACCGCGTCACGGCCCTGCACGATGACGGTCTTCACCGAGCCGGCGCTGAGCTTCAGGGCGCGCTGGACGAGCGGGAGGTACTCGACCGCGCGACCGGGTTCGAGGCCGCCGGAAGCGGTGACGATGACGCCGGGCCGGGCGTCGTCGATCCGCACGGCGAGCTCGCTGGCGGCGAAGCCGCCGAACACGACGGAGTGGATGGCGCCGATGCGGGCGCAGGCCAGCATGGCGACGATGGCCTCGGGGATCATCGGGAGGTAGATGATCACACGATCGCCCTTGTCCACACCGTTGGCGCGCAGCACCCCGGCGAACCGGGCAACGCGGTCGAGCAGCTCGCTGTAGCTGAGCGACAGCTTCGTCCCGGTCATCGCGGAGTCGTAGATCAGGGCGGCCTGGTCGCCGCGGCCGGCGAGCACGTGCCGGTCGAGGGCGTTGTAGCTCGTGTTCAGTTCCCCGTCCGGAAACCAGCGTGATGCGCCGGGGAGGCGCTCGTCCAGGGCGACGCTCGGCGGAATGTCCCAGTCGATCCCGCGCGCGGCACCGAGCCAGAAGTCGCCCCGCGATTCGATGCTCCGCGCCCAGGTCTCGCGGTAGCCGGCGTGTGGTTCGCCCGTCATGTTGAACCTCTCCATTGAGCCCTCTGTATACAAAGGATGCTCGAAGTATTGCACAACTGACCCCAAAAGCGCATAGTATGACCGTTGTGTATACACAAACCGATTCCGGAGTCCGGCCTGTCGCCGCGAGCGAGCCGGTCAGCGCCAGCGAACGCGCCTACCGGCAGCTACGCGTCGAGATCCTCGACGGGGAGCTCCCGTCCGGCACCGGGCTGCTCGAGGTCGAGCAGGCCGCGCGCATCGGCGTCTCCCGCACGCCGCTCCGGGCAGCCATCGCCCGGCTCATTTCGGACGGCCTCGTGGCCGGGCGCAGCGGCCGGGGGTTTGTGGTCACCGAGATTTCGGTTGAGCGGATCCGCGAGCTGTACGAACTGCGCCAGGCGCTCGAAGAACAGGCCGCCCGGCTCGCGGCCCAGCGACGCGACCCGGCCGTCTTCCTGGCGCTCCGCGAACAGTTCGTGTCGGCTCCCGAACTGCTCCGCCAGGGCGAGGACGGCATCCACCGCTACTACGACCTGATCGACGAACTCGAACTGGCCATCGACACGGCCGGGGCCAACCCGTACCTGGTCGGCGCCCTCGATGCCGTACGCACCCACCTGTCCCGCATCCGCAGGCTGGCCAGGGGCAACCAGACTCGCCTGCGGGCGGCCGCGACCGAACACCTCCTGATCATCGACGCGATCATCGCCGGCGACGCCAACCTGGCCGCCCACGCGACCCATGTCCACCTCCACCAAAGCCTCACCAGCGTCCTCGCGGCGATTGATGAGGATGCGGCCAACCGGGCCGACTGACCGAAAGGATTCATCGTGCAGCTCCACAACGTACGAGTACACCGCAGCGACGAGAATCTCGCCAGGGCGGGCCAGCTGGCCTGGAAGATCGCCGAGGTCGCAGCCGACCCGGTGGCCGTGACCCCGGAGGTCACCGAGATGGTGATCAACCGGGTGATCGACAACGCGGCCGTCGCCGCGGCCTCGCTCACCCGTCGCCCGGTCGTGTCGGCCCGCGGGCAGGCCCTGTCCCACCCGCGGTCGGTCGGCGGCGAGGGTGCGACGGTCTTCGGCCCGGCCAGCGGCCGGCGGGTGTCCCCGGAGTGGGCGGCCTGGGCCAACGGCGTGGCCGTGCGCGAGCTCGACTACCACGACACCTTCCTCGCGGCCGAGTACTCGCACCCGGGCGACAACATCCCGCCGATCACCGCCGTGGCCCAGCACCTTGCCACGTTGCGGGGGCTCNGGCTGAGCGGACTCGACCTCGTCCGCGGGATCGCCACGGGCTACGAGATCCAGATCGACCTGGTCAAGGCGATCAGCCTGCACGAGCACAAGATCGACCATGTCGCCCACCTCGGCCCGTCCGCGGCCGCCGGCATCGGTTCGCTCCTCGGCCTCGATGCCGAGACGATCTTCCAAGCCGTCGGCCAGGCGCTGCACACGACCACCGCCACCCGCCAGTCGCGGAAGGGCGAGATCTCCAGCTGGAAGGCGCACGCCCCGGCGCTCGCCGGCAAGCTGGCGGTCGAGGCCGTCGACCGCGCCATGCGCGGCGAGACCAGCCCCACCCCGATCTACGAGGGCGAGGACGGCGTGATCGCCTGGCTGCTCGACGGGCCGACCGCCGGCTACCAGGTTCCGCTGCCCGACCGCGGCGAGGCCAAGCGCGCCATCCTCGACAGCTACACGAAGGAGCACTCGGCCGAGTACCAGGCGCAGGCCTGGATCGACCTCGCGCGGAAGCTCAACCGGGAACATCCGGAGCTGGCTGATCCGGCCAATGTCGCGTCGGTGGTCATCCACACCAGCCACCACACCCACTTCGTGATCGGCTCCGGCGCGAACGACCCGCAGAAGTACGACCCGACGGCCAGCCGGGAGACGCTCGACCACTCGATCCCGTACATCTTCACCGTCGCCCTGCAGGACGGCAGCTGGCACCACGTCGACTCCTACTCGCCGGAACGCGCCGGCCGCGTGGACACGGTCGCCCTCTGGCACCGTGTCAGCACGGTCGAAGACCCCGAGTGGACCCGCCGGTACCACTCGCTCGACGTGGCGGAGAAGGCCTTCGGCGGCCGGGTGGTCATCACCCGCACCGACGGAAGCACCGTCACCGACGAGATCGCCGTCGCCGACGCGCATCCGCTGGGCGCCCGTCCGTTCGGCCGCGACGAGTACGTGAACAAGTTCCGCACCCTCGCCGCCGACGTTCTCGAGCCCGCCGAGATCGACCGGTTCCTGCGCCTCGCGCAGCGGCTGCCCGACCTCGCCTCCGACGAACTCGGCAACCTGACCATCACGGCCCGCCCCGGTCTCCTGGCGGCGTTCCCCACCCCGGTAGGAATCTTCTGATGCTGTACTCCACAACCACCGCGGCCGACAAGCGCGCGAACCTGCGGGCGATGCTGTCCAGCGGCACGATCCAGCGTTTCCCCGGCGCGTTCAACCCGCTCTCGGCCAAACTCATCCAGGCCAGGGGCTTCGAAGGCGTCTACATTTCCGGCGCGGTGCTCTCGGCCGACCTGGGCCTGCCCGACATCGGCCTGACCACGCTCACCGAGGTCGCCGGCCGCGCCCAGCAGATCGCCCGGATGAGCGACCTGCCCGCGATCGTCGACGCCGACACCGGCTTCGGCGAGCCGATGAACGTGGCGCGCACGATCCAGACCCTCGAGGACGCCGGCCTGGCCGGCATGCACATCGAGGACCAGGTCAACCCCAAGCGCTGCGGCCACCTCGACGGCAAGCAGGTCGTCGACGAGGCCACCGCGCTCAAGCGCATCCGCGCGGCGGTCGACGCCCGCCGGGACCCGAACTTCCTCGTCATGGCGCGCACCGACATCCGGGCCACGGTGCCGGGTGACGGCGGGCTGGACGCGGCGGTCGACCGGGCGAAGAAACTCGTCGACGCCGGCGCCGACGCCATCTTTCCAGAGGCGATGGCCACCCTGGCCGAGTTCGAGGCGATCCGCGCGGCCGTCGACGTGCCGATCCTGGCCAACATGACCGAGTTCGGCAAGAGCGAACTGTTCACGGTGGACCAGCTCGCGGGCATCGGCGTCAATATGGTGATCTTCCCGGTGTCGCTGCTGCGCCTGGCGATGGGCGCCGCCGATAGGGGACTCGCCACCCTTCAGGCGGAGGGGTCGCTGACCTCCCTCCTGCCGCAGATGCAGCACCGCTCGGAACTGTACGAGCTTCTCGACTACGAGTCGCACAACCACTTCGACTCGGGCATTTTCAACTTCAGCGTGAACGAGAAGGGAACACTATGAGCACGAACGACGTGCAGGTCTTCAAGGGGCTGGCCGGTGTGCCGGTCGACTTCACCGCGATTTCGAAGGTGAACGCGGAGACGAACTCCCTGCTGTACCGGGGATACCCGGTGCAGGAGCTGGCCGCCCTCTGCAGCTTCGAGGAGGTCGCCTACTTGCTCTGGCACGGCGAGCTTCCGGGCGAGGAGCAGCTGGCCGAGTTCGAGCAGCTGGAGCGGTCGCTGCGTCGGCTCGACCCCGTCGTGCGCCGGGTCGTCGACGAGCTGCCGATGACGGCGCATCCGATGGATGTGCTGCGCACCGCGGTCAGCGTGATCGGCGCTCGCGAACCCGAGGCGGCCGACGCGTCGCCGGAGGCGAACCTGGCGAAGTCGATCCGGTTGTTCGCCCAGCTGCCGGCGATCATCGCCTATGACCAGCGCCGTCGTCACGGACTCGACTTCGTCGAGGCCAGGGACGACCTCGGCTACTCGGCTAACTTCCTGCACATGACCTTCGGCGAGGTGCCGGAGCTGGCCGTCGTCGATGCGTTCGACGTGTCGATGATCCTCTACGCGGAGCACTCCTTCAACGCGTCGACGTTCACCGCCCGGGTCATCACCTCCACCCTGTCCGACCTGCACTCCGCGGTGACCGGCGCGATCGGCGCGCTCAAGGGCGCCCTGCACGGCGGCGCGAACGAGGCCGTCATGCACACCTTCGACGAGATCGGCGCGGGCGAGGGCGCCGGCGACCGCGCCGTCGCCTGGCTGGGCCGCGCCCTCGTGGAGAAGCGCAAGATCATGGGCTTCGGGCACCGGGTCTACAAGAAGGGCGACTCCCGGGTGCCCACGATGCACGCGGCGCTGCTGACCCTGGTCGAACACTACGACCGGCCCGACCTGCTCGACCTGTACGCGGCGCTCGAAACGGCCATGACCGAACAGAAGCAGATCCTGCCCAACCTCGACTACCCGTCCGGGCCGGCCTATCACCTGATGGGGTTCGACACCCTCACCTTCACCCCGTTGTTCGTCGCTGCCAGGGTGGTCGGCTGGACATCGCACATCATCGAGCAGGCCGGCGCGAACGCGCTGATCCGCCCGCTGTCCGTCTACGACGGCGTGGCGGAACGCCACATCGGCTGAACGCCACCGGGCCCGGCCGGGCGGCATACCATTGACCAATGGCCCTTGACGCAGAACGACAGACGACCGGCAGCATCCGTGGCACCGCGGTGAACGCATGAGCGTGCACCTGGTCGGCGGCGGCTGGGCCTCCGAACACTATCCGGCGGTCTACGGACCGTTCGTCGGCGAGGCGACGGCACGAGCCGCCGCCGCCGGGCGGGTCGAGCCGCGCATCGCGATCATCTCCGTGCGGGCCGGCGACGGCGACGAGCACGCCGCGAACCTCACGGCCGCGCTGGCCGCCGCCGGACCGGTCGAAGCGGTGCTCAGCACGCTCGAGCTGGACGGCGTGGCGGCCCTGACCGCGGTCGGGGACGTCGACGGCATCGTCATCGGCGGCGGGCTCACCCCCGCCTACCTCGCCGCGGTCGCGCCGATTGCCGGGGAGATCCGCCGCCAGGTGTCGGCCGGCATCCCCTACCTCGGCTTCTCGGCCGGCGCGATGATCGCCGCCGAGCGCGCCCTGATCGGCGGCTGGCGGATCGGCGGCGTCGAGGTCGCCTCGCAGGAGGGGGCGGAGGACCTCGACGAGGTCACGGTCGAAAACGGCATCGGCCTGCTGGATGTCACGGTCGAGGTGCACGCCGCGCAGTGGGGCACCCTCTCCCGGCTGATCGCCGCGGTCGAGGCCGGGCTGGTCGACGGCGGCCTCGCCATCGACGAGAACACCGCCCTCGTCGTCGGTGAAGGCGCGCTCGGCGTGGTCGGCGCCGGCAGCGTCTGGCGGGTCAGCCAGGCGCCCGACGGCGTGCTCGTCAGCACCTTCGGCGCCTAGGCCCGCATGCCGACGACCCCCGAGGACCTCGCCGTCGCCGGGCGGATCGATCCCGGCTGGGCCGAGGCGCTCGCGCCGGTCTCGGCCGAGATCGCCGCGATGGGCGAGTTCCTCCGGGCCGAAACGGCGGCCGGGCGGCCCTGGCTTCCGGCCGAAGACAGGGTCTACCGGGCCTTCGGCTACCCCTTCGACGACGTGCGGGTGCTCATCGTCGGCCAGGACCCGTACCAGACCCCCGGATTCCCGATCGGGCTCTCCTTCGCCGTCGACCCGCACGTGCGCCCACTGCCGCGGAGCCTGCAGAACATCTACCGCGAGCTCCACGACGACCTCGGGGTCACCTCGCCGGCCAGCGGCGACCTCACCCCCTGGGCGGAGCGCGGCGTCATGCTGCTGAACCGGGTGCTCACCGTGCGGGAGGGGGTCGCCGGGTCGCACCGGCGGCGCGGCTGGGAGGCCGTGACCGAGCACGCCATCCGCGCCCTCGTCGCCCGCCGCCGACCGCTGGTGGCGATTCTCTGGGGGAAAGAGGCCGCGAGCCTCCGGCCCCTGCTGGCCGACACGCCCGTGATCGAGTCTGCCCACCCGAGCCCGCTGTCGGCGCGGCGGGGATTCTTCGGCTCCCGCCCGTTCAGCCGGGCAAACGAGCTCCTGGCGGCCCAGGGAGCCGCGCCCGTCGACTGGTCGCTCGGGTAATCTGGAAGTCGAAGTAACGAGGGGAGTCACCGGTGCTTGAAGAGGAATACCAGCCGAGACGACGGCTGCCGATGCACCTCCGCGCGGTGCCGCCGCCCGAGGCGCCGTTCGAGTACTCGCTGCGCGAGGTGAAGGCCGCCGACCTCCCGTACATCCGGGAGATCTACAACTACTACGTGGCCAACAGCACCGTCACCTTCGACGAGGACGCGATGACCCTGGCCGAGTGGCGGGACAAGTTCGCCTACCTGGACCGGCTGGGCATGCCGTTCATCGTGGCCGAATCCCCGGCCGGGCAGATCCTCGGCTATGCGCTCGTCAGCCCGTGGAAGCAGAAGAAGGCCTACCGGTTCACCGTGGAGAACTCGATCTACCTGGGCGCGGCATCCACCGGCAAGGGCCTGGGCAGGGTGCTGCTCGCCGAGCTGATCACGCGGTCGAAGGAGGCCGGTCTCAAGGAGATCATCGCCGTCATCGCGGACCAGGGCGCCGACGCGTCGATCAAGCTGCACCACGACTTCGGCTTCGAGGAAATCGGCCGGATGGGCAAGGTCGGGTTCAAATTCGAGCGCTGGCTCGGCACCGTTCTCATGCAGAAGAGCCTGAAGTAGCGAGCCTCCCCGAGCGGGCAGCCCGCTTCACTGGGCGGTGCGGCGCCGTGCGGTGAGTCGCCCGGTCGCCTTCACCACGGTGCGGCGCGGCGCGACTCTCGAGAGCCAGGCCAGGGCGGCATTCCCCGCACCGCTGACCCGGTGCGGCGGGGGAGTGCCCCGGTCGAGGTCGGCGAACACGGTGTCCATCACCCGGTCGACGCTCTGCGCGCGGCGCCTGGCCGCGATGCCGGCGACCCGGGAGAACTCCGTGACGGCCGGGCCGGGGCAGAGCGCGGTCACCTTGAGGCCGGAGGCGTGCGTCTCGTACCAGAGCGCCTCCGTGAAACTGAGCACGTACGCCTTCGTCGCGCCGTAGACCGCCATCCGGGGAACGGGCTGGAACGCCGCCGTGCTGGCGAGGTTGACCAGCGCGGCGCCGTGCGGATGCGCGCCGGCGGTGCGGAGCAGGTCGGGGAGGAACGCCTGGGTCAGCTCGGTAAGCACCTGGACGTTCAGTGCAACCTGCTCCCGCTGCCGTGCTGCGTCGGAGTCGGCGAAGGGCCCGAACGTGCCGAAACCGGCGTTGTTGACGAGCGTGCCGACGGTGATATTGCGGGTGCGCAGGTCGGTGATCAGCTCGGCCACGGCATTCGGCCCGGTCAGGTCCAGCGGGATCACGGTCGAGGCCGTGCCGTACTTCTCGGCCAGTTCGACGGCCAGGCCTTCGAGCCGGTCCTGGCGCCGGGCGACGAGCACGAGGTCTGCGCCGCGCTCGGCGAGCCGGTGCGCGAAGCCGACGCCGAGCCCGCTCGAGGCTCCGGTGATGAGGGCGGTGGTTCCCATGGGGTTGAAGTGTGAGCGTGCCATGCACTGAGGCTAGCCCCGCTCGGCCCGGCTGGGCGAGCCCCGCGTAAGGTCGAAGCATGACCGATGTCCCACTCGACGCTCCCGCCCGGCACACGGTGCTGCGCTCCTTCGCCGGTCACCTCGAGGCCGACCCCGACGCTGCCTTCGCCCGGCTCGCGGGCTCGCTGGCCGCCGGCGACGAGGCCGCCGGCCACGTCCGGGCCGACCCAGAGCGGCGTCTCGTCGTGGTCGAGGGCGACTGGTGGTACCGCGGCGAGTACCGGGTTCTGCCGGAGGAGTCCGGCGCCCTCGTGCAGTACGAGGTCATCAACAGTGCGCGGTTCGCCCGCTGGGCAGCGCGCTGGGCCGCCCGGCCGGTGCTCGAGGCCGCGCCCGCCGCGTTCGGGCGGCTCCTGACCGCGATCCAGGCGGAGGTCGACGACGAGGCGTGACGTGGCACCGCCTGACTAGGCTCGAACCATGTCCCAACCGCACGAGCTGACCGCCCTCGAACAGTGGCAGGCGCTCCAGCGCGGTGACCTCCGCCCCACCGAACTCGCCCTGCACTACCTGGCGCGAATCGAGGAGCTCAACCCGTCACTGGGGGCGTTCGTCACGGTGACCGCGGATGCCGCCCTCGAGCGGGCGCGCCACGTCGAGGCGCACGTGCCGCGGACCGCGCCGCTCTGGGGGCTGCCGTTCGGGGACAAGGACCTGCAGCGGCGAGCCGGCGTGCCCGCCCGGTTCGGGTCGCGCCTGATGGCCGACTTCGTCCCGGAGGACTCCGACGACCTCGTGCAGGCGCTCGACGCGGCCGGCGGGGTGAGCCTGGGCAAGACGAACACCCCGGAGTTCGGCCTCCCGTCCTACACGGAGAGCCTGGCCGGGGCACCGGCGCGCAACCCGTGGAACCCCGCGCTCGGCGCCGGCGGGTCCAGCGGCGGGGCCGCCGTGGCCGTCGCGGCGCGGATGCTGCCGTTCGCGCCGGGCTCCGACGGCGGCGGATCCATTCGTATTCCCGCTGCGGCCTGCGGGCTCGTCGGACTCAAGCCGTCCCGCGGGCGGGTGCCCGCGTCATCCGGGATCGATTCGCTGGGCGGGCTCGCCGTGGCCGGGCCGCTCGCGCGCACGGTGGCGGATGCCGCACTGCTCCTCGACGCGATGGTCACCCCGAGCGGCAGCCGCCCGGAGCACCACTTCGCGCTCCGCGCCCCCGCCGAGGATGGCCCCCTGCTCGCGGCCGCCGTGCGCGGCGAGGGGCGGTTCCAGCTCGGCGTCATGACCACGTCGGCCTGGGACGGCGACTACGAGATCCGCCTGGCCCCCGAGGCGCTGGCCGCGCTGGCCCTGGCTACGTCCGAGCTGTCCGCGCTCGGCCACGGCCTCGAGGAGACGGCGCTCAGGCCCGACGCCGGCTACGCGCCGGCCTTCCGCACGATCTGGCAGACCGGGGCGGCCACGATCCCGGCGGACGGAGCGGAGCAGGAGGACCGGCTCGAACCGCTCACCCGCTGGTTGCTCCGGCGAGGCCGCGAACTCACCGCGCGCGACCTCGCCGAGGCGCTCGCCGCGCTGAACGCCTTCGAACGCTCGTTCATCGCGCAGTTGTCGCGCTTCGGCGCCGTGCTCACCCCGGCCCTCGCGCTGACGCCCCGCCCGGTCGGCTGGTACGACGGGGCCGACGGGGAGCGCAACTTCGCCCAGCAGGTGCAGTACACGCCGTTCACCTCGATGGTCAACGTGGCGGGGCTCCCGGCCATCGTCCTGCCGGTGCTGCAGACCTCAGCCGGCCTGCCGATGGGGGTGCAGCTGATCGGACGCCCGGGCGGCGAAGCCACCCTGCTCAGCATCGGCGCCCAGCTGGAACGCCGGCTGCGCTGGCAGGACCGGCTGCCGCCCGGAGTCTGACGTCGGCTCAGCCTGCCGCGGCCGTCCGCGTACGGGGGGTGTGGTCGTCTCCGCGCATGCGCACGGCCACGACGAGTCCGGATGCCGCGGTCAGGGCGGCGACGACGGCCACGGCCGCCGGAATGCCGAAGGCGTCGGCCAGCAGGCCCGAGAGCACCGCGCCCACCGCGAATCCGCCGTCCCGCCACAGGCGGTAGATGCCCACCGATCGGGCCCGCCATGCGGGGTGGGCGACGTCGCCGATCGCGGCCAGCAGTGTCGGGTAGACCATGGCGGTTCCGGCGCCGAGCAACACCGCGGCGACGAGCCAGATCCCGAAGCTCGACCCGGCGGCGACCAGGCCCAGGGCGACCGCCTGCACGATCATCCCGCCGACGATCAGCCGTTTGCGGCCGATCCGGTCGGAGAGGCCGCCCGTGATCAGCTGGCCGGCTCCCCAGACCGCCGGATAGACGGCGGCCAGGATGCCGATGCTCTCGATGCTGAGCCCGGCGGCGGCGAACAGGAGGGGGAACAGGCCCCAGGCCAGGCCGTCATTGAGATTGTTGACCATCCCGGCCTGGCTCACCGATGACAGTGACCTGTCCCGGAAGCTGGTGAGGGTGAACACCTGCCGGCTGGTCAGGTCGGAGCCGGCGTGCGCGTGCACGGAAACGTGGCTCCGCGCCTCGACCTTCGCGTGGCCGTGCGTTTCCCGCACGAACAAGACCGACAGCCCGAGGCCGAGGGCGATGAAAGCGGCGCCGAGCAGGAAGGGGCCGGGCCGCAGCCCGTACTCGGCGGCGATGTATCCGGTGGCAAGGGCCGTGCCGGCCACGCCCAGGTAGCCGGCCGCCTCGTTGAAGCCCATGGCCAGGCCGCGCCGGTTCGGGCCGACGAGGTCCATTTTCATCATCACGGTGGTCGACCAGGTCAGCCCCTGGCTGATCCCGAGGATCACGTTGGCGGCCACGATCCATCCCCAGGACGGGCCGAAAATCAGCATCAACGGAACGGGCACGGCGATCAGCCAGCCGGCCACGAGGACCGGTTTCCGGCCGTACCGGTCGGAGAGGGTGCCCGCGAAATAGTTGGTCGCGGCCTTGGCCAGACCGAAGGCCACGATGTAGGTCAGCGCGCTCGTGTACAGGTCGAGGTGGAAGACCTGGTCCGCGAGCAGGGGGAGCACAGTGCGTTCCTGGCCGAGGGTGCCGCCGACGAGGGCGTTGATGGCGACGAGGAGGGTGAACTGGGCGATGTTCTGCCCCAGGCCCAATCTGATTCCCCCGGGGGCGTTGGCTGACATGTCCCTAGGTTATACCCCTGAGGGTATTTCGCGCACCGAACGCGGGGTTGATTCAAATACCCCTGGGGGTATATTCTTGTGGAATGAACGAACTCACACCGCAACAGGTTTTCGCCCGGCTGCACGAGGCCCAGATCGTGGACGTGCGCGAGGCAGAGGAAGTCGCCGCCGGCATGATTGTGGGCGCCCGGCACGTCCCCCTCGCGGGCGTTGGCGCCGGCGCCGACCGGCTCGACAAGTCCCGGCCCGTCATCGCGGTCTGCCGCAGTGGCCGGCGCAGTGCCGCCGCCGCCGAGCAGCTCGCCAGCGCGGGTTTCACCGCCTACACGATGTCAGGTGGCATGCTCGAGTGGGAGGCCGCCGGCCTGCCCACGGCGGCGCCCCAGCCGGCGCAGTGACCGCGACGACCGCGAAACGGAGCATCATCGTGACGACATCCAGCACCCAGGGGCCTGCCGGCACGCTCCCCGTCCCCTCGTGATCATCCCGGCGCTGGTCCTCGGGCTCCTGGTGGGGGGTTTGCTCGGCCTGACCGGCGCGGGGGGATCCATCCTCGCGGTCCCCGCCCTCGTCTACGGGGTGGGTATGCCCCTGCCCGAGGCCATTCCGACGTCGCTGGTCGTCGTCGGGGCCGCGTCGGCGGTCGCGGTGCTCCCGCGGCTTCGAGGTGGCGTGAACTGGCGTCTCGCGGCTGTCATCGGCGCCCCGGGCATCGCCACCGCCTTCCTGGGGTCGCTGGTCAGCGCCAGGATCGAACCGCGCGTGCTGCTCGGGGTGTTCGCGGTGATCATGGTCGTCGCCGGCGTGCGGATGTTCTTCCCGACGAAATCGGTCGGCGGCCCCTGCGCCCTGCCCGGCGGCGGGACCGACTGGCGCCACTGCCTGCCTCGGGCCCTGGCCACGGGCGCGGTCGTGGGCTTCCTCACCGGGCTGCTCGGCGTCGGCGGCGGCTTCCTGATCGTGCCGGCCCTCACCCTGGTGCTCGGCCTGCCGATGGCGCTCACCGTCGGCACCTCTCTGGTCATCATCGTCATTAACTCCGCCGCCGGCTTCCTGGCCCACGTCGGCGCGGTGCAGCTGGACTGGGCGGTCGTGGGCGTCTTCGCTGCCGCGGCCATGGCCGCATCCTTCGTCGCCGGGCGCCTCGCTCGCGGCCTCTCCGACGTCGTGCTCAAGCGCGGCTTCGCCGTGCTGGTGCTCCTCGTCGCCGCCTATGTGGCGACCCGGGCGATCATCGGCTGAGCCCTGGGCTGAGCCCTGGGCTGACCCGCGGGCTGACTTGCGGAGAAAGTACCTTCGTTCGGCAATTGAAGGTACTTTCTCCGCAGCTCAATCCGAGACCCTCCCGCGACAGGCGCGCGGGTATCTTGAACTGATCAAGACAACTGGTACGGTGGGGCAATGACTTCCACGGATGCGACGGCGACGGACACGCTCGCCGTCGGCATCCGCTCGGCCGGGCTCAAGGTCACGGCCCAGCGCCTGGCCGTGCTGCAGGCCCTCGACGACTCGCCGCACGCCACCGCGGAGCGGGTGTTCGCCGCCGTCCGCGCCGGCCTGCCCGGAACCTCGCTGCAGGCCGTCTACGGCGTGCTGACCGCGTTCACGTCCGCCGGACTCGTCCGGCGGATCGAACCGGCCGGCTCCGCCGCGCTGTTCGAACGACGCGTCGGCGACAACCACCACCACCTCGTCTGCACCGGCTGCGGCGCCGTGCACGACGTGGATTGTGTGGTGGGGGAGGCGCCCTGCCTGACCCCCTCCGACGCGCGCGGTTTCGCCGTGGCCGCGGCCGAGGTCACCTTCTGGGGGCTCTGCCCGTCCTGCCGAGCCGCACCAGCAACCCCCTGATTTCGCACGTCGACCCAGCCCAATCGAACAGCAGTGACGAACCGAACAGCAAGGAGCACCATGCCTATCGAACCCACCACCACCCAGACGGGAACCCCCGTCGCCAGCGACGCGCACTCGCTCACCGTCGGCGCCGACGGTGCCACCGCACTGCACGACCGCTACCTGGTCGAGAAGCTGGCCCAGTTCAACCGGGAGCGCATCCCGGAGCGCATCGTGCACGCCAAGGGCGGCGGAGCACACGGCCAGTTCGTGGTCACCAATGACGTCTCCCAGTACACCCGCGCCGCGGTCTTCCAGCCGGGCGCCACGACCGACACGCTGCAGCGCTTCTCCAGCGTCGCCGGCGAGCAGGGCAGCCCCGACACCTGGCGCGACGTGCGCGGCTTCTCGGTGAAGTTCTACACCTCCGAGGGCAACTACGACATCGTAGGCAACAACACCCCGGTGTTCTTCATCCGCGACGGCATCAAGTTCCCCGACTTCATCCACTCGCAGAAGCGCCTGCCGGGCTCGGGCCTGCGCGACGCGACCATGCAGTGGGACTTCTGGACCCTCTCCCCGGAGTCCGCGCACCAGGTGACCTACCTGATGGGCGACCGCGGCCTGCCGCGCTCCTGGCGCGAGATGCCCGGCTTCGGCTCGCACACGTACCAGTGGATCAACGCCGCCGGCGAGCGCTTCTGGGTGAAGTACCACTTCACGTCCAACCAGGGCAACGTCGAGATGGAGGGCTCGGAGGCCGAGCTCATCGCCGGCGCGGACGCCGACTACTACCGCCGCGACCTCTACGAGGCCATCAAGGCCGGCAACTTCCCGTCGTGGGACGTCTCGGTGCAGGTCATGCCGTACGAGGACGCGAAGACCTACCGCTTCAACCCGTTCGACCTGACCAAGGTCTGGCCGCACGCCGACTACCCGCTGATCAAGGTCGGCACGCACACCCTCAACCGCAACCCGGAGAACTTCTTCGCCGAGATCGAGCAGGCGGCGTTCTCGCCGGCGAACACGGTTCCCGGCATCGACATCAGCCCGGACAAGATGCTCATGGCTCGCGTGTTCTCCTACCCCGACGCGCAGCGATACCGCGTCGGCGCGAACTATAACGAGATCCCGGTGAACGCGCCGAAGGCGCCCGTGCACAACTACTCGCAGGACGGCGCGTCCCGCCACGGGTTCAAGCCGGCGGATGCCCCGGTCTACGCGCCGAACTCCCTCGGCGGTCCGGTGGCGGATGCCGCGGCGGCCGGCGAGGGCAGCTGGGAGTCCGACGGCGCCCTTCTTCGTGCCGCGGCGACCCTGCACTCCGAGGACAGCGACTTCGGCCAGGCCGGAACGCTCTACCGCGAGGTCTACGACGACGCGGCCAAGGCTCGCTTCCTCGACACCATCACCGGGGCCGTCAGCGGAGTGGAGCGCCCCGAGGTGACCGAGCGGGCGATCGCCTACTGGACCGCCGTCGACGCGACGCTCGGAGCATCCCTCCGCGCGAACCTCGCCGCCTGGGCCGAGGCCGACCTCCTCGTCTAACCCCACCTCACACCACCCCATCCCCATCCGCCGAACTGTGAGTTTGGCACCTTCCCGGGCCCGGTGAAGGTGCCGAACTCACGGTTCGGCGAGGGGTTTTGCGGTTATGGGGCGGGCGCCTCGGCGGGCACGGCCTCGGTGGACACGGGCGCGGCGACCATCGCGGCGCTTCGCTCCCAGAGGCCGGCCGCGAGCTCGGGGTCGTAGGCCTGCGTGTTGGCGCCGGCGATCTTTCGCTTCTCGTAGTACGCGCCCGATCGCCAGTCGCTTCCCGGCGTCGCCGTCGCCAGCCAGACCAGGGTGTCGGCGCCCTGCTCCGGGGTCAGCAGGAAGCGCTTGAGCGCACTCTGGTAGATGAACCGCATGGGGCTCGTCGAGGTGGCCGAGAAGCTCGTCGCGACGACGCCGGGGTGGAAGGCGGCCGTGGAGATGCCCTCGTCGTTGTAGCGGCGGTGGAGCTCCTGGGTGAACAGGATGTTGGCCAGCTTGGCGTCGCCGTACGCCTTGTTCGCGGAGTACTTCCGCTCGGCGTCGAGGTCGTCCAGGTCGATCCGGCCGAAGAGGCTGTTGGCCGCGCTGGATGTGTTGATCACGCTGACCGTGCTGTCCGCGAGCCGTTCGATCAGCAGCGTCGTCAGCAGGAAGGGGGCGAGGTGGTTGACCTGGAAGGTCTTCTCGTGCCCGTCCACAGTGGTCTCCCTGGCGCCCATGATCCCGCCCGCGTTGTTGGCGAGGACGTCGATCCGCGGGTAGCGCTCCAGCAGGTCCGTGGCGAGGCCGCGCACCTGGGCCAGGTCGGCGAAGTCGGCGACGAAGGAGTCTGCGCCGAGCTCGGCGGCGATCGCCGACGTCTTCTCGGCCGACCGGCCCACGAGGACGACCTGGTCGCCGTCCCGGCTCAGCTTCCTGGCCGCGGCCGCTCCGATTCCGTCGCTCGCGCCGGTGATGATGATCGTTCGTACGGTCATTGTGCGCCCCTTGTTTTGACTATCTGACATATCCGCCCTTCTGCAGCCCGGCCTCGATCTCGAACCTGTTCCGCAGCGGGTTGCGCCCGGCCACCAGGTAGAGAAGCGGGAAAACCATGCCGTAGCGCTGCCACTGCCGCTTGTGCACGGCTTCGTGCTCGAGCACAGCGGCGGAGACGTTTCGGTTGGTGAGGTAGCAGCCGCCGACGCAGGATCCGCCGCGCCCGAACGTCCAGGCGGGCATCCCGCGGAAGACGATGAGCCCGTTTCGCCGCTCCACCCGGCCGGTGCTCCAGATGGAGCCCCAGACGGCCCCGACGCAGGTCGCGTAGAGGTAGCCGGCCCGACTGATCGGGGAATCGAACAGGATGCGACGCATCCCTCTAGCGTAGGTCGTCGCCCGGCTCGGCTCGGCCGGGCCGGCCGTACTCTTCGAGCAGGCGAAGCCACACCTCGCTCAGGGTCGGGTAACTCGGCACCGCGTGCCACAGGCGGTTGATCGGGACCTCGCCGACGACGGCGATCGTGGCCGCGTGCAGCAGCTCGGCCACGTCCTGCCCGACGAACGTGACGCCGAGCAGAACCTCCCGGTCGAGGTCGACGATCGCCCGTGCGCGACCGGTGTAGCCGTCGGCGAGCACGGTGGCCCCGCCCAGCCAGCTGAGGTCGTAGTCGAGCACCCGGATGCGATGGCCCGCCGCCTCCGCGGCCGCCCGGGTCAGCCCGACGGATGCGACCTCCGGGTCGGTGAAGGTGACCTGCGGAACCGCGGCGTGGTCCGCCGTCGCGACGTGGGCACCCCACGGCGCGTCGTCGACGGGCTCACCGGCGGCCCGCGCGGCGATGACGTCGCCGGCCGCCCGCGCCTGGTACTTCCCCTGGTGGGTGAGCAGGGCGCGGTGGTTGACATCGCCCGTCGCGTACAGCCACCGGCCGGCCAGCGCGGGGGAGCCGCCCTGCACGAGCATGGTGTCGTCCACGGCGAGCCAGTCCCCGGGCGTCAGGCCGACCGCGTCCAGTCCCAGATCCGTCGTTCGCGGAACGCGCCCGGTGGCGACGAGGATCTCGGCCGCCGTGACCGTCCCGCCTCCGTCCAGCGTCAGCTCGACAGCGCCAGAGGCCGTGCGCTCGGCGCCGGCGGCCGTGGCCCCCAGGAGCACGGTCACGCCGGTGGCGCGCAGGGCCGCGGTCACCAGCTCGCCGGCGAACGGCTCCTGCCCGCGCAGGAGCGTGCTCCGGGCGATGACCGTCACCGCGGCCCCGAGCGCGGCATAGGCCGTCGCCATCTCCACGGCGACGACACCGCCGCCGAGGATCGCCAGGCTCTCCGGGATCTGACGCGCGGAGGTGGCTTCACGGCTCGTCCACGGGGAGACGTCGGCCAGGCCGGGGATGTCCGGCAGCAGGGCGGCAGATCCGGTGCCCACGGCCACGGCGTGCCGGGCGGTGAGCACCCTCGTCGTGCCGTCGTCGGCGGTGACGGTGACCTCGCGCACCCCGGACAGGCGACCGTGTCCGCGCACGAGACGGATGCCCGTGCTCTCCAGCCACTTCACCTGCGAGTCGTCGGACCAGTCGTGCACGATCGCGTCCCGGCGCCGAAGCGCCGCGCGGGCATCCGGGGCTCCGGTCACGGCCTCGGCGGCCCCGCCGACGCGCCGGGCGGCGCTGAGCGCCGTGCCGCTGCGGATGAGGGCCTTGGACGGCATGCAGGCCCAGTACGAGCACTCCCCGCCGACGAGTTCGCTCTCGATCAGGACCGTGGAGAGGCCGGCGCCGGCGGCCCGGTCGGCGACGTTCTCGGCGGCGACCCCGCCGCCGATCACGATCAGGTCGTAGGTGTCTGTGGTCATGGAGTCTCCCGGATCAACGGCCGATGAACTCGGCGGGCGTGCGGCTGAGGAACGCGGCGATGCCGATGCGGGCGTCCTCGGTCGCGGCCAGGCGCGCCAGCGCCGGCTGGAGCTCAGCCTCGGCCGCGGCATCCCCGTCGCGCACGGCCGTGCGCGCGTTCGCGAGCGTCGCCTGCACCGCCAGCGGGGCCTGGGCGGCGATGCGCTCGGCGAGTTCGAGGGCGCGGTCGAACTGCGTGCCGTCCGGCACGACCTCCTGCACGATGCCGATCCGGTGGGCTTCCGCCGCGTCGAACATGTCGCCGGTGAGGATCCAGCGCATCGCGTTGGCCCAGCCGGCAGCCCGCGGGAACCGGATGGTCGCTCCGCCGAAGGGCAGGATGCCCCGCGCCACCTCGATCTGGCCGAACCTCGTCGATTCGGCGGCGACCGTGATGTCGCTCGCCAGCATCAGTTCGATGCCGAGGGTGAGGCAGGTGCCCTGCACGGCCATCACGACGGGCTTGGACAGCGACCGGCCGTCCACCTGCCACGGGTTGATGCCGCCCTCCGGGACGATGTCGATGCCGTCAGGGCCCAGCCGTGGCCCGACGTCGGCGAGGTCGAGCCCCGCCGTGAAGTGTTCGCCGACCGCGTGCACGAGGCCGACCCGCAGCTCCGGGTCGCGCTCGAGCTCCCCGTAGGCGAGGGCGAGCTGCTGCAGCAGCGCGAAGTCGGCGGCGTTGCGCTTCTCCGGCCGGTTGAAACCGATCAGGAACACGTGCCCGCGCCGCTCGGTGATAATCCTCGGCTGCTCTGCCACGGATTGCTGGTCGCTCACGGAAGCCTCCTCTGTCCCCTCGGCGCCGACGCGCCGGTCCCCATGCTACGGCTCGGCTCGGCTCAGCGGGTGAGGGCGCCGATGATGCGCAGGATGCTCGGCAGGTCGTCGGTGGCGTCCTCCGGCGAGGCCGGCGCGAAGCCCGCGATGGTCACCCCGGCGAGGCCGAAGTCGGCGCGGAGCGCGGTGATCAGCCCGGTCAGGGTCTCCACGCCCAGCCCGAACGGGTAGAGGTCGTTGAGCCCGGCGAACCCGGACGGGTCGAGCACGTCGAGGTCGATGTGCAGGTAAACGTGGCCGGCACCCGTCGCGCGCACGGCAGCGACCAGCGCGTCGGGGGAGCCGAGGTCCTCCACCGGAAGCGTGACGATCCCGCGTTCGGCAATGAGGTCCGCCTCCGCCTGGTCGATGTCCCGGGCGCCGGCAATGACCACCCGCTCCAGCGGGACGCGGCTGTCCCCGGACAGGGCCAGCCCGTCGGTTCCCTCACCGGCGATCGCCCGCAGCACCATGCCGTTGAACGCGCCCGACGGCGACGTTTCCGGCGTGTGCAGGGCCGCGTGCGCGTCGAGCCAGACGATTGCGAGGTCATTCGGGTGCTGCCGGGCGGCATGCGCCACGGCGGCGAGGGACACCCCGCAGTCGCCTCCGACCGTGAGTGCCCAGTCGGAGACGGAACGGAGGGTGAGATCCATCCGTTCGCGCACCATCAGGAGCGTCGAGAATCGGTGGATGCCCGTGTCCTGGGCGTCTCCGGCCTCGACGGGCACGTCCACCGTCCGCGTCGCCGACTCGGGCAGGTCGCCTCGGATGGCGTCCGCCCCGTCGGCCAGGCGCATCGCGCGCGAAGAGATGGAACCCTGCCACTGGGGCACGACAACGAAGGTGGGAGACATGCCCTCAGTATGCCCCTCGGCACCTCACCCCCTCAACGCGAAACCGCAGTTGTGCGCGCCAAAACGGAGTTTTAGCGCGCACAACTGCGGTTTCGCGGGCTACTGCTCGATCGAGGTGGGGCGCCCGGCCTTGAGCTCGGCGAGCCGGGCATCGACCTCGGTCAGTTCACCGAGATCCTCCAGGCTCTCGAATTGGGCGTCGAGGCTCGACGCGGCCAATTCTCCGGCGCCGCGCACACGCGCCTCTTCCCGGCGGATCTTGTCTTCGAAGCGGCTGACCTCGCTGGTCGGGTCCATGATGTCGATGCTCTTGATGGCATCCATGACCTGCGTCTGCGCCTGGGCGGTCTTCGACCGGGCGATCAGTTCGTCACGCTTGGAGGAGAGCTGGCCCAGCTTCTCCTTCATCGCGTTGAGGCCGGACTTGAGCTGGTCGACGACCTGGGACTGCGACGCGATCTGCGGCTCGGCAGTCTTCGCTTCCTTCTCCGACTGCAGCTGCCGGCCGAGCGCGACCTTGGCGAGGTTGTCGAACCGGTCGGCATCGGCCGCCTGGCCGGCCGCGCGCAGCTCGTCCGCCTTGCGGCTGGCGGCGAGGGCCTTGCGGCCCCACTCTCCGGCGGCGGCGACATCCTCGCGGTGGTCGTCTTCGAGCAGGCGCAGGTTGCCGATCGTCTCCGCGATGGCGCTCTCGGCGTCGGCGATGCTGTTGGTGTAGTCGCGCACCATCTGGTCCAGCATCAGCTGCGGGTCTTCCGCGGAGTCGAGAAGTGCGTTGATGTTCGCCTTCGCCAGCTGGGCGATGCGTCCAAAGATGGACTGTTTCGTCATGTCGATGTCCTTTCGGGGAATGGTGCGATTATGGGCCAAAAACCAGTGTCGGTGCTAGAACCTACCGCCGCCGCCGCGTCTCGAGCGGGTTCCGCTGCCGCCGAAACCTCCCGGGATGCCGAAGCCGCCGCCACCGCCGCGCCGGCCGCCGCCACCGCCGAAGCCGCCGCCACCGAAGCGGCCGAAGCCGCCCCCGCCGCCCCTGCCGCCGCTCAGGATCGAGCCGATCAGGATGCCGCCGAGCACGGCTCCGAGGCTGCCGTCGCCGCCGCCGCGGGCGCTTCGCCCGCCGCCGCCGCGGGCGCTTCGCCCGCCGCCGAACATGTCGCCCATGCCGCCGGTGCCCGAGAAGCCCTCGACGTCGTTCCTGGCCATCGAGATGGCCTCCGCGGCGAGGGCGTTGGCGCGCTGGGCCGCGGCGAGCGACCCGGCCGGGTCCGCCGCCCGGGACGATTCCGCGTGCACCAGGAGGCGCCCGGCCTCGGCGAGCCGGGTGCGGGCCTCCGCTCCGACGGCGCCGCGGCGGGCGGTGATGAAGTCCTCCGCGGCGGAAACCTGGCTGCGCGCGGCCAACAGGGTCTGGCTGAGCGCGGCCTCGGCGCGTTGTGCCTGCGCCTGGGCGTCGCGCACGCCCGCCAGTACGGCGTCCATCCGCTCGTTGGCCGTTTCCAGGCGTTGAACCAGCTCGATCGGGTTGATCTTCCCCGCGGCCAGGTGCCCCTTCACCTCGGCCACCGTCTGCTCCGTGCTCGCAATGACCCCGGGCAGGTCGGCCGCAGCCCCGGTCCCGGCCGGCAGTGCGCGGGCCTGGACGATGTCGGTGTCGAGCTCCCGGAGCACCCCGTTCACGCTCTGCGCCGCGGACGCCAGGTCGGCGCCGAGCCGGTCGACCGCATCGAGCAGCAGGACGGCCTGGTCGACCGACTCCTCGGCAGCCCGGATCCCGACCGCGGCGGCGCTCGGCTCGCCGGCGGCCAGCCGGGCGTTCGCTTCGGTGAGCGCGTTGGTGGCGAACGTGACCCGCTCGTCCGCCTGGCGCGGGTTGTCGGCCACGGTCGCGATCGCGTCGTCGGTGTATCGCTCGCGCAGGGCGGCGAGGGATGCCTCGGCCTGGTCGATCCGGGCGTCGGCGCCGGCGATTTGCCTGCCGGCGGATGCCGCGGCATCCGGCGCCCGCTCCTCCAGCTTTCGCAGCTCGTCGAAGTCGGCGGCCTGGTCGTCGAGAGCCGCGTTGGCCTTGTCGCACAGGGCGATGATCTCGCCATACCAGGCCCGCCGCGCTTCCTCGCTGTCGGGTTCGGCGTCGTCGAGTCGCTGCTGCAGGGTGAAGGCCTGGCTCAGCTGCGCCTTGGCGCTGGCGAGCGCTGCCTGGAACGCACCGGTCGCCTCGGCGCCGTACTGGGCGATGGCGAATCCGAGTTCCTGCTCGCTCGTCCTGATCGCGTCGTCCGTTTGCACCAGCTCGCTCGAGGCCCGCTGCTTGAGTTGCGCGGTCGTCACGGCCCGCGGGGCACCCGGGGCTGCCCGGCCTGCGGGCACGGCGCGGCGCCGGCGGGCGAGCACGAGCACGAGCACGACGGCGGCGAGCACGACCAGGATGACGAGCACGATCCAGATGCCGGTGAACCCTCCGCCGCCCGGGTTCGCCTCGCCCGGGGTGACGACGGGGGCCGGCACGGGGGCGCCGGTGATGCTTGCGCTGAGGCCCTCGGCGGCCCCGATGGCGGCGCCGGCCCAGTCGTTTTCGCGCAGGGCCGGTTCGATGGCCACGGTTTGGATTTCGGTCAACTCCGCGTCCGTGAGCGGGAAGCCGGCCGCGACCGACAACTGGTACTGACGGTCGGACGTGGCCACGGCGAGGAGGGCGTCATTGGTGCCGAGACCGTTCTTGACCGCGGTTTCATCGGCCCAGGCCTCGCGATCGGCCGCACCCGTGAAGCTCGCCACGTAGACGACGAACAGGTCCGTCTGGGTGTCCTCGTTGAGCCGGTCCAGCGCCGCCTGCACGTCGGCTTCGCGATCGCCGAGAGCATCGACCCGGTCGACGATGTGGCTGGCGCCGAAGATGACCGGGTCTTCGACGTGCGCGACACCATGCGCGACACCGGGGGCCGAGAGCGCGAGCGCAGACAGGAGCAGTCCGGACGCGATCGTCCACCCTGCCCGCATGTGCCCACCTCCGCGCCGTTCCTCGCCCACCATATGCCGGCGCCGCGGGTGAGTCTAGGGACGCGGCGCGAACCGGCGCCGGTAGCATCCGTTGCATGACTCTTGCGCTCCACCACATCGTTGTCGACTGCGCTGATGCCGGCCGCCTCGCCGTGTTCTGGTCCGAGGTCCTCGGGCGTCCGGTGCACGAGGGGGCGGATGCCGCGTCCGCGTTCGTCCCCGAGGGCGGGCCGGGGGAGCAGGGCTGGCTGTTCTTCCAGGTGCCGGAGAAGAAGGTCGCCAAGAACCGCATGCACGTCGACTTCGTCGCCGACGATCGGGAGGCGGAGGTCCTCCGGCTGGTCGGCCTCGGCGCGACCCTGGTCGACGACCACGACCAGTGGAACACCCGGTGGAGCGTGCTGCAGGATCCCGCCGGCAACGAGTTCTGCGTCGTGCAGGGCCGCTGACGGGCCGACGCCCTGGCCGACGCCCCTGGCCAGCGCCCTGGCCGGCGTCCCTGGCGATGCCCTGCGCCCGGCCGGCCGGAACTGTTGCGGCCTGTTACGGGTGCACTCGCGGCATCCGCCGGTCTTCTCCACACTGGTAACAACGACGGATGACCGGGAGCGAGGCGAGCATGAACACACAGGCCGACCTGCCCCGACTGGCCGTCGTCGAGGTGACCGGATCCCGGCCGGACCAGCGCGAGTACCACGCCAAGGTCCAGACGCTGATCTCCCGCGTGACCGGCGAGGGTGAGCAGGGCGGCTGGCAGGTCACGCGCACCGCTGCGGCGGATGTCTCGGTGCCGGAGCTGCTCGCGGCCACCATCGATGCCGACGCCATCGTGATCGTCGGCGGCGAGGACATCGCCCCCCGGTTCTACGGCGGGGCCACCGGCTACGAGGGTGAAACCCGCCACTACGAGGTCGCTGACGCCGGCCAGATCGCGCTCGTGCAGCGTGCCGTTGCCCAGGGCACCCCGCTGCTCGGCATCTGCCGGGGCCTGCAGATCATCAACGTCGCCCTCGGCGGATCGATCGTGCAGCACATCGAAGACGACGGCATCCACCGCACCGACGGTGTCCCCATCGACCGGATCCTCACCGCTCACGGCGTCACGCTGCTCGCCGGCAGCGGTTTGGCCGAGAGCTTCGGCCGGGCCGAGATCTCGGTGCAGAGCGCGCACCACCAGAGCGTCGGCCGGCTCGGCGACGGACTCGTGGCCGCCGCGCTCGCCCCGGACGGTCTCGTCGAGGCCCTCGAACACGTAACTCAGCCGATCACCGGGGTGCAGTGGCATCCGGAGGCCCCCGACGCTCCCGCGGACCAGCTCGGCGTGCTCCTCGCTGTGCTCGGCGGCCAGCTCGCCTCCGTCCGCTTCGCCGGCGAACTCGCCGCCGCGTAACCGCTCGCGCGCCGACCTGGACGGTGGCGGTCGAGCCTGCAGGGTGTGCCGGGCAAACTCGACCGGAACCGGCAAAGTCGGCGGGCCAGGTCCGGGTCGTAGGCTGGAGTGATGTCCCATGAGGTTCGCACCGATCGTCTGCTGCTCCGGCGCTGGCAGGGCGCGGACCGGGCCCCGTTCGCGGTGATGGGCGTCGACCCCGAGGTGACGCGGTACTTCCCGTCGCTTCTCTCTCCCGCGCCGACAGCGACGCGCTCGCCGCCCGAGCGGATGCCTCGTTCGACATCCGCGGCTATGGCCTCTGGGCTCTCGAGCACCGCGGCTCGGGCGCCTTCCTCGGCTTCACCGGCCTGGCGCCGATGCCGGGCGGCGTCCCCGGCGCCGGCGGCATCGAGGTGGGCTGGCGCCTCGCCCGCGAAGCCTGGGGGCAGGGCTATGCCACGGAAGCAGCGAAGGCGGCGCTGGCCTTCGCCGTCGACGAGCTGCGGCAGGCCGAGGTGAACTCGATCACCGCGGTGCTGAACGCGCCGTCCCGGGCAGTCATGGTGCGACTCGGCATGACCCTGTCCGACGAGTTCGAGCATCCGAGGATCGCCGTCGGCTCACCGCTCCGGCCGCACGTGCGTTACCTGCTCGCCCGACCCGAACACTAGGCTCGGTTTCAGCGCCGACGCCAGGAAGGGATGCCCCTTGACCCACGACAATCCCCTTCACGTCGACCTGCTCACGCAGTGCTGGTGCTGCCAGGCGCTGCAGCCGTTCAAGTTCACCTCGGCCACGGATCAGGTCGTCTGCTCGTTCTGCGTGCGGCACCTCGGGGCCGACCGGGCGGAAAAGCGCGACAAGGACCACCTCAGGATGTGGGTCGAGACCCTCGTCGACGAACGCGAGTCGAACCGACGCGCCGTGGAAAAACTGACCGCGACCCTCGCCGAGCGGGACGCGGCGCTCGCCGCGCTCACTGCCCGGGTCGACGAGCTCACGAACGTGGTCGCCGGCGAGTTTGACCGGGTTTCGACGGGGCCGGTGCGAAGCCTGCTGGAGAACGAGGTCGTGAAGCGCGCGGACAAGCGAGCCGCGCTGGAGCAGCGTCGCAACGACCGGTTGATGGCCGCGATCTGGCGGGTGGACCGCCTGCACCGGGAAGGCGAGCGCGACCCGCTCACCTGTGTCTGCGGCACCTCGCTGGCCCGTTGTGCCGAGTGGCAGGCCGTCGAGCCGGTGCGCCAGGCCCTGCGTGACTGGGAGGCGAAGAACGTTCAGCTCCTGCAGGCCGGTCAGCGTCATGCCCTGCCCGATGACCACCCCGACGTCGTGCAGGCGGCTCTCTCCCGCAAATAGGCCGGCCACGCTCCGATCCAGCCTCCTGCTCGGATCAAGTGTTTCCCATTCGGACAATAGTGGCCGGCACGCGGGCAACAGTTGTCCGAATGGGCCGCAGTTGCGTTCGAATTCGTTACCCCGGCTGGTCTTTGAGAGCGGCTCCTAGGCCGCGCGCACGTCCACCTCGCCCGGCTTCTCGGCATCGGTGCCGAACACGAGGCGTCGGTTGGCGATCTTGTCGGTGAAGAACCGGTCGTGGCTGACGACCACGACGGCCCCGGGGAAGTGCAGCAGCGCCCGCTCCATCACCTGCGTGCTGGACATGTCCAGGTGGTTGGTCGGCTCGTCCAGCAGCAGAACCGAGGCGCCGGACAGCAGGCACTGCGCCATCGCCACGCGCGCGCGCTGCCCGCCGGACAGGTTCCCGATCTTCTGCTTGAGGTCGGCCTCGGAGAACTGGAACATCGCGAGGAACCGGTTGACCGACTTGCGGGTCGCGGTGAAGGCCAGGCTGCCCGGCATCGCGTTGACCGCGTGGCTGACCGTGTCGTCGTCGTCGAGCTCCGCGAGCACCTGGTTGTAGGAGACCACGACCGTCCCATGCGCCCAGGCGACCTCGCCGAAGTCGGCCGGCTCCTCCCCGGTCAGGACCCGGAGCAGGGTGGTCTTGCCGCTGCCGTTGGAGCCGAGCACGACAATCCGGTTGCCGCGCCGGATCTCGAAGGTCAGGTCGGTGAACAGCTCCTTGTCGCCGTAGGCCTTGCTGAGGCCTTCGACCCGGCACAGGGAATCCTTGACGTGCAGCCGGCCGTAGATCTCGGTGATGATCTGGTCGACGGGCCGGGGGCGCGGGCCTTCTTGATCTTCGCGAGCTGGCTGCCGAGGTTCTTGCTGGCCGCCTTCGCGGCCTCGCGGCGGTCGGAGATCCCCTCCGCCTCGAACGCCAGCAGCTCCGACTCGTGCACGAATTGCTGCTCGAGGGTCTTGAGCCGGAACTGCTTCTGCACAACGTATTCGCCGAAGTTGCCGGGGTACTCGTGCAGGTGGAAGTTCTCGACCTCGATGATCCGGCTGACGACGGCGTCCAGGAACCGCCGGTCGTGAGAGACGATGATCGCCGCGCCGCGGAAATCCCGGAACCAGGCCTCGAGCCATTCGACTCCGGCCACATCCAGGTAGTTGGTGGGCTCGTCCAGCAGCAGCACGTCCGGGCCCTCGAGCAGGATCTTCGCCAGTGCCGCGCGGTTGCGCCAGCCGCCGGAGAGCTCATCGATAGGGCAGACGCGGTGGGCTTCGTTGAACCCGAGCGTGGTCAGCGCGGTGTCGATCCGTCGCTTGTAGTCCCAGCCGTCGAGCCGGTCCATCTGCTCGAACAGCTCCGCCTGGCGGTGGATGAGCCGGTCGAGTTCCGCGTCAGAGGGGGTCTCCGCGATGGCGGCGTCAATCGACGCCAATTCGGCTTCGACGGCCTTGATCTCCACGAACAGGTCGTCGAGGACCTCGCTGATGGTCGCCTGGCCGTCCAGCTCGGAGAACTGCGAGAAGTAGCCGACCTTGACGCCCGGCTCCAGGGTGACGGTGCCGGTATCCGGGGTCACCTGGCCGAGGATCAGCTTGAGGATCGAGGTCTTCCCCGATCCGTTCTTCCCGATCAGGCCCACCCTGTCGCCTGGTTCGAGGCGGAAGAACGCCTCTCGCAGGACCTGCGCGGTTTCGAAACGAACACTGACGTCTTGCAGCCGGATCAGGCTCACTACTGTCCTCTCAAGGGGTGGTTCCCATGGTTCCACCCTACGGTTCCCCAGCCCTGAGTCTACAAAGTCCCGTTGACAATCGGCTGCGGAGGCACCGGGCAGGCACTGGGCAGCCACCCGGCGTGCAGTCGCCGCGCCCTAGAATCGGCGCATGTCCCGCCTCGTCGTCGTCCTCCCATTGCACCCACTCCAGGCCGGGGACAACTTCGCGGTGGCGGACTGGCCGCTGCACATCACCGTGCTGGCCCCCTTCCTCACGGATGCCGCGCCCGCCGACATCGCAGCGGCCATCGCGGCGGCGGTATCCGGCCAGGCTGCCCTCACCGCGGTGGCGGGCCCGGAGGAGTTGTTCGGGCGACGCAAGGATGTCCCGGTGACCCTCGTCGTGGACGATGGCACCCTGGCGCGCCTGCACCGCATCCTGGTCGATGCCGTTCGGCCGTTCGCCGCGGCCCCGGACGAGCCGGCCTTCACCGGCCCCGACTTCCGGGCCCACGTCACGGTCAAGCGGAATGCCCGCGCGGGCGAGGGGGACGTGCTCTCCCTCTCGCAGGTCGCCCTCGTCGACATGGCGCCCCGCACGGGGCCGAGCGGGCGAACCGTGCTCGCCACGGTCTCCCTGCCCACCCCCTGATGCGGGCCGAACTGCCGCCCACCGCGGGCCCGGCCGCCGCTAGGGTGAGGGCATGACGACCAGCATGGGGGATGTCTGGCCGGGCATCATCGAGGATGTGCGGCTGTACCCGTCCCCGCACAACTCGCAGCCGATCAAGCTCCGTGCGCTGAACGACACCACGGCCGAGGTCTACTACGACCTGGACCTGGGGCTGCCGGCCGAGTCCTTCGGCATCCCGTTCGGGCACGTCTGCGCCGGGGTCTTCCTGCACGCGCTGGCCGTGGTAGCCGCCGGCCACGGCTTTCGCACGATCGAGGCGCTCGACCATTCCGACCTCGACTTCGACGCGGCCGAGCGCCTGCACGTCCTTGGCACGGTGACGCTGGAGTCCCAGCACCAGGATGCCGAGGCTCGCGCCGGCCACGCCGACTTCCTCGCCCGGCGTACCTCGCGCCGCCCCTACGACAACACCCTCGTCGACCCATCGACGGTCGAGGAGGCGGCCCGCATCGCGGCGTCGGCCGGGTTCCGGTTCCGCACCACGAGCGACGCCCGGATCGTGCAGGATCTCGTGCGGATCAACCAGGAGACGCTGTTCGACGACCTGCAGAACGACGCCGTGTACGGGGAGATCATGCACTGGCTGCGCTTCTCGAAGTCCGAGGCGGCCGAGCGGCAGGACGGCCTCAGCGCCGAAACCATGCTGATGCCGGGCGGCATCCTGCGCTTCGCCATGAAGCACCGCGGCCTGTGGCAGCTGCCGATCGTCGGCCCGGCCATCCGCGGGGTCTACCTGCGCACCATGCGCGGGGTGCGCCAGCTCGGGTGGCTGGAGGGCCCGTTCGCCGCCCCGGCCGACTACATCGAGGCGGGGCGCACCTTCCTCCGGCTCTGGCTGCACTTCACCCGGGCGGGCGTGTACCTGCATCCGTTCGGCACCGTCATCACGAACCCGGGCTCGCACGACCTGTTCGTGCGCGCCCTGGGCATCACCGAGGGCGACGGCGACATGGCCTGGATGCTGTTTCGTTTCGGCCACAGCAAGACCCCGCCGCTCGCCCACCGCCGCCCCGCGGCCCGGATGCTGCTGCCCGCCACGGAGGACGCCTGATGAAACCGTTCATTTTCCTGTTTGTCTGGCTCCAGGACGGCGTCGTCAGGCTACTCACCCGCGGCATCACGACGCACAGCCTGCTGCTCGGCCCTGGGATCGAGCCGCTGCGCTGGACCCTCGGCCGCTGGCGCGCCTGGCGCACGTTCGAGATGGCGGCCAGGAAGGTCCCCGCCTACCGGGAGTTCCTCGCACAACGCGGAGTGTCGGGAAAGCTCTCGACCAAGGGTGGCCTCGCGGCCAGCTACGCGCGCCTGCCGGAGATGGACAAACGGCTCGACTGGGAGAAGTACGACATCGTCGCAGCCTTCGGCGGGGAGGGCATCAGCGAGAACATGCGCAGCCACATCCTGCGCTACGCGCACAGCGCGTTCGGCTCCTATGGCGCGTCCGACCTGGAAATCAACGTGGCGATCGAGACCGACTACACGGTCGAACTTCGCCGGGCGATCGCGCAGAGCCCGAAGCTCGCCAAGCGCATCACGAAGCAGGGCGAGTACGGCGTGCTGCCGATGGTGTTCCAGTTCAACCCCTACGACTACCTGATCGAGACGAACGAGGGAGGCGAGCTCATCGTCTCCATCGTGCGCAAACAGAACATCAACCCGCGGTTGCGTTACAACATCCACGACCGGGGCCACGTGATGCGCCTGCGCGACCTGCGCCCGATCCTGGAAGAGCACGGGCTGGGCCGGCTGAACCGGCTCCAGTTCCTCGACCTGCCGCTTCTCTTCCACTACGGCCGCAGCGACATGTCGGTCGACTACAACGGGGCGGTCGTCGCTCCGGATGCCCTGCGCGACGTGATCTACACCGATCCGGTGCTGCTCAGGGCCGTGGCCAACCACCGGCTGGTCAGCTTCGAAGATGAGCTGGGCGACAAGCAACTGCACATCGCGCTGCAGCTCACCGAGGGGGCCGGCGACGGGAGCGGGCACGACCTGGCCGCGTGGCGGGCCTCCGTCGTGGCCGCGCTGCGACGCATCAACGGGGACTTCAACAACGCCATCCTCACCTCGGCCGATGCCACCCTGCCGACGATCGCGTTCTACCCCTGGCGCAGCGGGCCGTTCGCCGGCGACGGCGCCAAGCTGAAGAACGAGTACGTCTGGCACCTCACCGCCGCGGACATCCCCGGTGCCAACCTCGACCTCAGCTCGCGCTCCGCGAAGTAGCCGGCCCATAGCCCGCCTCCATCCATCCGGGTAGCATGTCCGCGTTCGCGCCGCGCAGACCGCGCAGCGGAGCCAGGTCGAGGAGGCAACCATGAGTAACGACTACGAGAACAGCACCGCGCACGACACCATGAACGAGGTCGCGGGCATCCAGAAATATGCCATGCAGGTCGCCCGGGCGGCCGACGCGCTGTCCAGGGGTGACGCTCTGACCCAGCGGCTCATCGACGCTGTGCACAGCGGCAGTAGCACTGCGGTGGAGGAGATCTTCGCCGAGGCCGGGGTCGACACCCGGGTCACCCTGGCCACCGTTGACGGACCGGAGACCGGAAAGGTGTCCGACACCGCCCAGCCGGCGCCGGTGCAGCAGACCGCAGCCGCCGCTCGGGCTCAGGCCGCCAGGACCCGCACGGTGACGGTGACTATCGGGATCGGCCCCATCTCGATTTCGGTCACGGTCACCAAGAAATCCAAGTAGGCATATCGACCTGGCCGGAAACGGATGCTCAGGCCGGCTCCGGCCGGAAACAACGGGACCGTCGGATAGCCAGCTATCCGACGGTCCCGTCACAGCGTTGATCTACTCTTCCTCCGGTTCTCCCTCCGGCGGATCCGTTTCGTCCGCCTGGTCGTCTACGTGACGCGTGCCATCCGGGTTGAGCACGATCTCGCGGGGCCTGGCCCCGCGCATCCGTTCCTCGTCCCATTCGGCGGAGTCCGCCGGGTCGGGCGTCACGTGTTCATGGGCCACTCCTGGGGTGTCGGGGGAGTGTTCCCGATCCGGCTCAGGCCGCCGCGGCGACATAGGCACTCTGGATGACGGATCCCCAGTACGGCCCGAACATCGTGTTCTTGACGCCGCTGTAGCCGAAACTGTTGACCGAGTTCTGGTAGCCGGCGGTTCCGCTGCCGATGAACCACGGACCGCCGGACGATCCGCCGGTCATGTTGCAGGGAATGCCCTGCGACTGCGTCTGGCCGTAGGGGTCGTCGGAGGCGGCCCCGTAGCAGGACTGCAGGGTCGCTCCGTTGAACGGCGCTGCCGCCGGGTAGCCGTACGCCGAGTAGGTGAGGCCGCGGCTGTTGTTGAACGACACACCGGATGCGCCGACCGTGTCGCTCAGGCTCGTGCCGGTGGGTGAAGCGACGATTGCGAAACCGGTGTCGTAGTTGATGTCACCGCCGGATGCCCACTGGCTGGGAGCGTAGAGCTCCGTCGCGTCCCACTGGCCGTACGGTGCTGCTCCATTGTTGTAGGCGGGAACGAAGGTGAAGCGTGATGCGAAGGCGCCCGGTCCCTCATTGACGCAGTGTCCGGCCGTGACGACCGTGTTCTTATTGGCCGAGGAAATCGCGTTTCCGGAGCAGACGTAGTTGGCGCCGCCGAGGGTGAAGAACACCTTGCCGATGTGGCTGACGGGTGCCAGCGCCGGGACGGGCCTGGCCTTGAGCGTGGGTGACTGCTTTTCGACCGACTTCGTGGGTCCGACGGCAACCGGGGCCGAGTTCGTCGCTGAGGCGGATGCGACGTTGTCGGCGACGAGGGTGTCGCCCGGCTTCGCGGCTTTCATGCGCGCCGCGGTCCAGTAGTCGCCGCTCTGCTGGGTCTGCGGAACGACCCAGCGGTCGACGTCCGACGATCCCGCCGCGGGGGCCGCACTGGCCCCGCCGGCCGTCGCAAGCCCGCCCGTGACGAGCAAAGCGCCGACCGCCAATACTGCAAAGGCACGGGACCTGAATGTGGTTCTCTTCATTTTCGTCACTCCAGTTATCGATGGAACCCGCCGGGCCGGAATCGCCGACGGTCTGGGGCTGAGCTTGGCGCGTGGACAGGGCTGTCTACCCGCTTTTGTGGTTCCCGACGAATATGTTGTGGGAACCGACACAGATCGGCTTTGGGCATCCATTACTGCTATTCACGCGCGCTTGTCTTCGGCGGCCGTTCCACGGCATCCGGCGAGCCCGCCTCCGGCCGCGGTATCGTATGCCGACAGCACGTCCAGCAACCCTGCCGAGCACATTGCCTCCACGCAGCCGCTCAAGAACATGGAGGACTTCAACATGGAGGACTTCGTGGCACTGAGTACCGAGCCTGCGCCGCACCGGCCGCACTATCGCGGGTCCCGCCTCGACGCCAAGCTGATCGGCCCGCTCACCATCGCCGCGCTCGTGAGCGCCCTGGCCGTCTTGTGGGTCGTGGCGCGGCCATCCGGTGAGGGTTTCGAGCAGCTCGTCGGGGAGTGGCTCGGCGCCGAGGGGGTGCTCCTGCTCTCCATCGGCCTGGTGCTGATCAGCACGCTGCGCTGGGTGGAACGGTGGTTCAACGGGGTCGACCATGCCGCGCTGTGGCACCGCCGGGTCAATATCGCGGGCATGCTGGCGATCTCCGTGCACGCCCTGGTGACCGGCGACGTCCGGGAAACCACGGTCGGCCCGACGCTCGGCCAGATCGGACTGTTCGGCCTGTTGGCGCTCACCGTCTGGGCGATCGCGCCGCGCTGGCTGTCCTTCGTTCCGCAACGCTTCCGGGGACTCGTCCCGAGGGTCACCGGTTCACGAGTGGTGCGCCTGGCCGGTGTCCCCTTCCGCAGCTACGCCGTCTGGCGCTTCTTCCATCGCTTCACGGGCGTGTTCGTGGCCGCCGGGTTCGTGCACGGGCTGCTGGACGCGAGCATGTTCGACTCGGCGGTGCTGAGGTGGACCTACCTCGTCATCGGCGGCACGGGCCTGGCCTTTTACGTCTACCGGGAGTTGCTCGCCCGCCGCTTCGCCCGCACCTACGACTACCAGGTCGACTCCGTGCAGCCGATCGGCGCGAACCTGGTCGAGATCTCGCTGAAGCCGCTGGGACGGCGCTTCGAGTACCGGGCGGGGCAGTTCGCCATCCTCTATCTTGAGGCGAAGGACGGGTGGCACCGGCATCCGTTCAGCATCGCCAGTGCGCCGGCGGATGCCAACGTGCGCGTCGCCGTCGGGGCCCTGGGCGACTTCACCTCCAACATCGCCGACCTGGTCGAACCGGGCATGCCGGCCGTGATCAACAGCCCGCACGGACACTTCGACTACCGTCGGGGCACCGACCACCAGGCCTGGATCGCCGGCGGCATCGGTGTGGCGCCGATCCTCAGCTGGCTGCGGGACGCGACCTCCGAGACCTTGCCCGCGCGGGTGGACCTCTACTTCAGCTCCCGCGGCCCCGCTCCCTACGGCGATGAGATTCGTGCGCTCTCGGCGCGGCACGACGCCATCCATCTGCACCTGATCGACACCAGCACCGAGCCTCGGCTGACCGTCGAGGACGTTCTCACCACGGCCGGCTGCTCGCCCCGTGAGCTGTCGGCGTTCATCTGCGGACCCGAAGCGATGGTGAGCGCGTTCCAGAGGGGACTGGTGCGGGCCGGGGCCCGGGCGGCGAACGTGCACCGCGAGTACTTCAACCTGCGCTGAGACCTGGGCCGGGGGAGGGCTTGCGAGAAAGTACGCTGACTGGATGAGCCTCCTGCGCGCCGCCGAACCGTCCGATCTCCGCGAGATCCTCCGCCTCATCGTGGAGCTCGCCGTCTACGAAAAGGAGCCCGATGCGGTCGTAGCCACCGAGGACGGGTTGCGATCGGCCCTGTTCGGCGAGAGCCCCGCCGTCTTTGCGCTGGTCGTGGACGGCCCGGAGGAGGGCACGCTCGCCGGGGTGGCCCTGTGGTACCTCACCTTCTCGACCTGGGAGGGCGTGCACGGCATCCACCTCGAGGACCTCTACGTGCGCCCCGCCTTCCGCGGCAGCGGATACGGGAAGGCATTGCTGACGCGGCTCGCGGCGATCTGCGTCGAGCGCGGCTATGCCCGCCTCGAGTGGGCTGTCCTGGACTGGAACGACCCGGCGATCGGCTTCTACAAGTCGCTCGGCGCCGTGCCGCTCGACGGGTGGAGCACGTTCCGGCTCGATGGCGACGCGCTGACGCAGACGGCCTAGACGCACATCGCTCGGCGCCGAGATGCGGGAGACTTGACGTTCACGAAAGAGGAACCACATGATCAATCTCACCCAGGACGCCGACGGCTTCATCCGGATGAACCGGCACTTCCCGGCCGGTTCGCTCATTTCGATCACCTTCACGGACGGGTCCGTGGAGACGTTCTCCGGCCGGCGCCTGAACGACATCTATGACGAGGCCGTGATGGTGTACCGAGCGACGAATCACCTCGACGCGAAAGGGTTCTCGCGGCTCCCCGCGAAGACCGTGCACCCCTCGAAGAACATCCAGTTCGTGCCCGTTCGTCCCGGAATGGCCACGATGGCGCCTGGGAACACTCCGGGCTAGGCCGTCGACGGTTCCTGGCTGACGTCCCCGAGGAAGCGCAGCACCCGCTCGGTGAGGAGGGTGGCCGCAGGCCCGTCGTAGGCAGGCAGGCTGTTGTCGGCGAACAGGTGCTCACCGCCGGGGTAGAGGAACAGCCCGGTATCCGGCGTCGTCTCGACGAGTGCGCGGGCCGCGTCGATGTCGCCCTCATCGACGAAGTACGCGTCCGCATCCATGCCGTGGATCTGGACGGGCACTCCCTCGGGCCACGCGCCGCCGAACTCGGATGTCGGGACGCACGAATGGAACAGGAGCGCGCCCTTCGCCCCGGGCCGGGTCTGGGCCAGCATCTGTGCCGGCAACACCCCGACGGAGAACCCGGCGTAGACGAGCTCGCGGGGCAGTCCGTCGCCGGCCGCCCGTCCACGCTCGATGATGGTGCTGAATCCCACTCGCTGGGCGTAGGCCACACCGTCGTCCAGGTCGTCGAAGACCTGCCCGTCGTAGAGATCGGGGGTATGCACGGTGTGACCGGCGAGCCTGAGGTTCTCGGCGAAGTCAAGGACACCGGACGTCAGTCCGTGCGCGTGATGGAACAACAGCACTTCGGCCATCTGCTTTCCTCGCTTCTCGGCGCGCGGGAGCGCCGTCGGAGTGATTGTGGCACATGCCGGGCGCGCTGCCTTGTCGACCCGTCAATCCCTCGAAGCGGTCCGCGCTACTTGGTGATCCGCAGAACGACAGTCTGGCTGCCGGGTGAGTTGCGCCCTGGCTACTATTTCCCGGGGGCCCGGTACGACGGCGTCTTCCTGGCCGCGTCGTCGAGATCCTCCGGTGTCATCAGCGGCTTGAGGCGCACTTGCACGCTGCCCGTCGAATTGATCAGAAGCGACAGGGCGGCGGCGGCGGCCGGTTCCGGGACCTCGATGATCCCCAGGACGTCGGTCTCCCCGAAGGCGTAGTAGAAACTCTCGAGTGAGCCTCCTACGGACTTGACGGCCTCGACGAGCGCGTCCCGGCGCTTCGTGCCGCCCTCACGCATGAGGCCCTTGATGCCCTCGCCGACGTAGTTCGCTTCGAACAGATACTTCGTCATGTTCTTCCTGTCCTGTGATGTCCGGGACGCAGGCATCGAACTGTGCCCGACCGGATGAGAGGAGCTCCCGGAGCTGGTCCCCGGAGTGGGGTTGTGCGCACATAGTAGGCCTTCCTCTTTGCGCTGGCTACGGACGTTGGAGGGCGGCTGCCCGGCTCAGTCGAGGGCAGGGGCGCGCAGGGGGGCCGCAGCGGAAGCGCGGCCCATCAGGAACGGCATGCTGAAGCCCGCGACCACGGCGCCGGCAGCGCCCCAGGCCAGGTCCCCGATCGAATCGACGTACCCGACGAAAATCTTCCCGTCGATGAAGGTATGCCCGAACCACTCGAAGACTTCCCAGAGCACGCCGAGTGAGAGCCCCAGGGCGGCGGTCATCACGACGGCCGACACCATCGGCCGCGGGAGCGTCGCGGCGTCGGCCACGATCCCGAGCCGCACCAGCCCGATGTAGCACAGCGCGGCGCAGAGTCCGTTGGTGAGGAAGTGCATCGGGAGATCCCACCAGCGCGTCGAGATGTAGATGTGCAGCACGCTGCTCCAGACGGCGACGAGCAGCACGATGCCGAACGCGATGTCGACGCTCGGCCGGACGCCCAGCGGGCGGGGGAGGAGCATCCCGCCGGCCACGAACGCGAGGCTCACCCCCTCGATCGGGCCCCAGCCGACGCCCGCGACCACGATGCAGATGAGGGCCAGCACCCGGAGCGCGTCGGCGGCCGTCTCGGCGGCTCCCGAAGGCGCCCGCAGGAATGACCCGGTCATGGCATCACACTAGACGGGTCCGATGCCCCAGGCGACCGGTCGCCGGAGTGCAGCACCGCCTGAACCGGTTCGTGATCGGATGCCGCACTGCTGTCGAACCGGACGGCGTTGATCCCCGCGCTCGCCACGGTGACTCCGTGCCCCACCAGGATGAGGTCGATGCGTTTGGCGCCCGCGCGCCGGCGCCGGTAGTTCGAATAGGTGCCCCATTGCGGCGTGAGGCGCTCGGCCGCCACCTCCCAGGCGTCCCGGAGCGCCCCGTCTGCCGTGAGCCGGCGGTAGACGGCCGAGTCCACGTTCGCGTTGAAGTCGCCGGTCACGACGATCGCGGCGTCCGGCTCCGCCGCGCGAGCGGCCCGCACGAGACCCAGGATGAACGTCGCCGATTCGAGCCTCGAACGCCACGAGAGGTGATCCAAGTGGGTGTTGAAGGCGAGCAGCCGTGCTCCGGTCGCGGTGTCCGTGAAGTCGGCTGACACGACCACCCGCGGCGTCAGGTTTCCCCACGATCTGGACCCGGGCTGCTCCGGCGTCGTGGACAGGGCGTGTTGCCGCCAAGCGGTCAGCTCCAGCCGCCGCGAGTCGTAGAAGACCGCGCATCGTTCGTCCTGCCCGGAGGCTTTGCGGCCGTGGCCGACCCACCGGTAGTGCGGTCCGAGGGCGTCCGCAACGAACTCGGCCTGGTCGGCCAACGCCTCCTGCACGCCCAGCAGCGTCGGCTGCTCGGCCGCGAGGATGCGTCGAACGAGTCGCTTGCGGGTGGCCCAGCGATCCGGGCTTCCCGGCCGGAGGTGGGGGAAACGCCGGCGGATGTTGTAGCTCATCACGTGCAGGTCGGGGGCGTCCACCGGGCCGATCAGCGCGGCATCCGTCATGCGCCCAGCGTACGCTCATCGGGTTTGTGCTCCCGTACACTCACTCACATGTTCAGTTCCCCGCACCGCGCGCTTTCCGGACGGTCAGCATGAGGGCCGTCGTCTACGACCGGTATGGCACGCCCGACCGGCTGCGGGTCGAGGAGGTTCCGACGCCGTCGCCCGGCGCGAACCAGGTGCTCGTCGAGGTCGCCGCGACATCCGTCAATCTCTCGGACTGGGAATGCCTGCGGGGATCTCCGATGTACGCGCGGATCGGGGGACTGCGCGCCCCGGCGCGCCGGGTGCTCGGATCCGACATCGCCGGCCGCGTCGCGTCTGTGGGCTCCGGCGTCACCCGGTTCCGCCTGGGTGATGAGGTGTACGGCGACAATCTGGGTCTCATGGGCGGCTTCGCCGACTACGCGGTGGCGCCCGAGGCGGCGCTCGCACATAAGCCGGGGGAGTTGACGTTCGCCGAGGCCTCGACACTGCCCCAGGCGGGCTCGATCGCGCTTCAGGGAACCGCCGGCGTTCGCCGCGGGCAGCGCGTGCTGATCAACGGGGCGGGCGGCGGGTCGGGCTCGCTCGCGATCCAGCTCGCCAAGCTCGCCGGGGCGCACGTGACCGGCGTCGACAACGCGGGCAAGCAGGATTTCATGAGAGAACTCGGGGCCGACGCAGTGGTCGACTATCGCAGCGCGGACTTCACCCGGCTCGAACCGTTCGACCTCGTGCTCGATCTCGTCGCGCACCGATCCGTCTTCGCCTACCGGCGGGCGCTGGCTCCCGGCGGCCGCTACCTCTGCGTCGGCGGAACCGTGCGAACGCTGCTGCGGGTGGCGACGATCGGGGCCACGCTGGGCCTCCTCACCGGGCGCCGACTCGGGGTCCTCATGGTGAGGCAGGGCCCGGCTCACTTCGAGCCCGTCGCCGAGCGCTGCGTCGCCGGCGATCTTCGCACCCACATCGACCGCACCTTCCCGCTCGACGACGTGCCGCTGGCGCTCGCCCGCGTCGGTGAGGGGCGCGCGCTCGGCAAGGTGGTCGTCACGCCCTAAGAACTCAATGCGCCCAGGGCGTCTCGGGCGCGCGTCATCGATGCCCCGAGCCCCCAGTGGGCGCCGAGTCGATCCAGTTCGGCTGCCTGTTCGCGAGTGCTGACCCGGATACGGGCGTCGAACGCCGGCAGGTCGAGGTCGCGCACGACCTTGACCACCGCCGGGGCGACCGTCAGGTAGTCGGCGGCGGCGAGGATCCGGGCGCGCACGGGCGCTGCCATCCCGGATGCCGGGGCGGCCGCTGCGGCGATGATCCCGTCGAGGTTTCCGTAGGCCGACAGCAGCCTGACTGCCGTTTTCTCTCCCACGCCGGGCACCCCGGGCAGTCCATCCGATGCGTCTCCGCGCAGCGCCGCAAAGTCCGCGTACTGCGCCGGAGTGACCCCGTACTTGGCCTCGAGCGCGGCATCCGTCAGAATCTCGAGCCGTGCCATGCCGCGACCGGTGTAGATCACCCGCACCTCGCGAGAGTCGTCGACCAGCTGGAATAGGTCACGGTCACCGGTGACGACATCCACGGGGATCGGAGAATGCGATGCCAGCGTGCCGATGACATCGTCTGCCTCGTGATCCGGGGCGCCGACGACCGGCACGCCGAGCGCGCCGAGAACCTCGCGGATGACCGCGACCTGCGGTGTGAGCAGGTCCGGAACCTCCTCGAGCGGAGGGTCCGCATCGGCCGGTTGCGCCGCGGCCACCCGGTGGGTCTTGTAGGTGGGGATCAGATCCACGCGCCACTGCGGTCGCCAGGCGTCGTCCCAGCAGGCCACGATTTCGCTCGGCTGGAACTCGGAGGCGAGCCGAGCGACGATGTCGAGCAGCCCGCGTACGGCGTTCACGGGCATCCCGTTCGGCGCGCGCATGGAGTCGGGCACCGCGTAGAACGCGCGGAAGTACAGTGCGGCCGTGTCGAGGAGCATCCGGCGTTCAGGGTGATCGGTCACGGCCGCATCCTCCCACATCGGCCGGTCGAGCGCGGCGAACGCCGCCGCGGGGGCCCGGTTCGCTCAGGGCGCGTTCGGGTGTTGTCCGATGCTCAGCCACGCGTCTGTTCCGGCACCCGGAGTAGTGGTGCCGCGGCCCCTGTCCGAAGCGCCGCCGTTCTTCATGGCCTGAAGTTGACGTTCGACGTCCGCTTTCATTGCACCCGCCGACAATTGCCGTTCGAGGTCGGCGTCGGGTGGGGCGGTGAGATCGTTGAGCGCGCCGCTGGCGAGCAGCTTGTCGGTGGCGGCCGCGCGGGCCTGCATCTGGGCGACCCGGTTTCTGGCCCGGTCGAGGTTGGCGCCGACGTCGCTCACTTGGGCGCCGATGCCCGCCGCGGCCTCGTTTGCCCTGACCTGCGCTTCGGAGGCGGCATAGGTGGCCTTCATCGTCTCCTTTTCGGTGCGGAATGCGGCGACCCGTTCGGCCAGACGCCGCTCATTGTCTTGCAGCTGCGCCTGCTGCTGCTGCAAGGCGATGTGCTGGTCGCGGAGCGCTGCGACCTGGCCCTCGAGGAGGGCGCGGCGCTCCAGGGCGGTCCGGGCGAGGTCCTCCCGGCCCTGGTTGAGCGCCTCCTGGGCCTGGTCGGCCAGCCGCTGGTAGCGGGCACCCATTTCCTGCCCCTGCAGTTCGATCCGTTTCTTCGCCGTCGCGACCTCGGCCAACCCCTGGCGAACCTGCTGGAGCATCTTCACCTGCTGCTCGTAGCTGTCGTCCAGCGCTTCACCGGGGTCTTCCAACCGGTCGAGGGCGCGGGAGGTCTTGCTGCGGAAGATGACTCGCAGCCGTGAAGTGACGCTCATGATTCGTTCCCCCTCAAGAGGCCATCCATCGATAGCTGTCGACGCGAATCGGGCATTCCGTCGTGTCCGTTGAGCACCCGCAGCTCCTGGACTCCGGCATTCAGGGCGGAGACCTCGCGGTCGACCTCAGAGCGCAGCGTCTTAAGCGTGTCGTCGGTGAGGTCCCCGAGGCCGGCAGCGACCGCTGAGCGCAGTCGGCGCACCAACCCGGCCACCTGGTCGACGCGGCCGGGCCACAGGTAGCCCCTCGGCGAGTACAAGGGAATCACTCTCGCTCGCCATCAGCCGCAACTGGGAGTCCAGCGTGACACCCTCGCTCTGGATGCGACGGAAGAGTCGCGGAAGTTCACCACGGGGGCCGGCGCCGAGCACTGCCAGGTCGACGGCAGCCTGCCCGCTGTCGAGGGTTTCCTGCAGCCTCAACCGGAGTTTCAGGACCTCGTGCTGCGGACCCCAACTCAAGCGGGTGCGAGTGCGCAGCACTGTGCCGGTCAGAGCGCGACTGCGGCGAATGCGTTTGTACAGTGCCCGAGCGATGACGGCCAACGTGAGGACACCCGCAAGCATGATGATCGCGAGTGTCAGCAGGATGCCAGTGAGTGTTGTCACGCGTGGCACCGATCCTTTCCGCATACCGCTCCGATCACGGCACGATCTAACGGCCAAAATACGCTCGTTACCGTCGAGTTGTCACAATTCCCAGCGAGTTCGAGATCTACCGCTACGGCAGGGCCGTGCTGGGCCTAATCTTTCGGCATGCCGACAACGTTGCTCCCGGCTGGGCGCGACGAGATGAGGAGCGACCAGCTATGAAGAAGCAGGAATCCGCCAGGACGACGACGGCGAAGGGCCAACCGTCAGAGGGGTTCTCGGAGGAGGAACGGGCTGCCATCAAGGAGCGCGCTGCCGAGCTGAGAGCGGAGAAGCGGCGCGGCCAAGACGCGAACAAGAAGGCGGAGGATGAAACCGCCGTGCTCGCGGCGATTGCGGGGATGCCGGATTCGGACCGCGTCCTGGCCGAGCGCCTCCACGCCGTGATCGCCGCGAGCGCCCCGCAACTCGCGCCCAGGCTCTGGTACGGGATGCCTGCGTACGCCAGGGACGGCAAGGTGGTCTGCTTCTTCCAGGGCGCGCAGAAATTCAAGACGAGGTACGCGACGCTCGGCTTCAGCGACGAGGCCAACCTCGACGAGGGTGCCCTCTGGCCGACGGCCTTTGCCCTGACCGAGTTCACCGCGGCCGACGAGGCAAAGATCGCCGCGCTCGTTAAACGTGCGGTGAATTGACATCCGACCCGCCACCGGGCCGCATGCCGTGACGTACACTATTACGTACAAGGAGGCCTCTAATGAGAACCATGACGTATTCGGAATCACGAGCGCGCTACGCCGAGACGCTGTCCCGGGTGGTCGATGATCGTGAGGAAGTCGTCATCACCCGCGCCGGGCATGAGCCGGTTGTGATCGTCTCTCTCGATGAGTACGAGTCGCTCAAGGAGACGGCCTACCTGCTGAGGAATCCGGCCAATGCGCGACGACTCCTCGGATCGATCGAACGGCTAGAGTCCGGACGTGGCACCGTGAACGACCTGACCGAGTGAAATTCGTCTGGGATGAGGCTGCTTGGGAGGACTACGAATGGTGGCAGTCCCAAGACCGCAAGATCCTCAAACGTATCAACGCTCTCCTCCGTGATGTCGCAAGAAACGGAAACGAGGGCATCGGAAAGCCCGAGCCCTTGAAACATGGCTTCCAGGGTTACTGGTCGCGGCGCATCACCGAGGAGCACCGTCTCATCTACAAGGTTGAAGGCGACGAAGTCCGCATCGCGGGGTGCCGCTACCACTACGGGAACTGATAGTCCGAAAGCCGCACGCCAGCTGCCGAACGTGTACTGGGCGCCGTTAGCACGGCGATGCCGGCTCCGGCACAGATGCCCGCACAACGAGGAAGCCCCAGTCAGCTGACTGGGGCTTCCTCGTTGTGCGTCGACGGGCCTGTCGTGTTAGTGGCTTGTCAAAACCGGCTCCTCGAACTGGTTCATCGTGTTGTTCTTGCCACCCGCCTTCAGCGCGGCCTCGCCGGCAAAGTACTCCTTGTGGTTGTCACCGATGTCGGATCCGGACATGTTCTGGTGCTTGACCGTGGCGATTCCCTCGCGGATCTCGCGACGCTGCACGCCCTTCACGTAGGCGAGCATGCCCTGGTCTGCGAAGTACCCCTTGGCCAGGTCGTCGGTGGAGAGCGCGGCCGTGTGGTACGTCGGCAGGGTGATGAGGTGGTGGAAGATTCCGGCCTCGGCAGAGCCGTCGCGCTGGAACGTGCGGATGCTCTCGTCGGCAATCTGGGCGAGCTCGGTCTCGTCGTAGACGACGCTCATGAGCTTGGCGCGGTCGTAGGCCGATACGTCCTTGCCCTCTGCGAGCAGGTTGTCATAGGCCTGCTGGCGGAAGTTGAGCGTCCAGTTGAACGACGGGCTGTTGTTGTAGACAAGCTTGGCGTTCGGGATGACCTTGCGCACCTCGTTCATCATTCCGGCGATCTGGGCGACGTGCGGCTTCTCGGTCTCGATCCAGAGCAGGTCCGCGCCGTTCTGCAGCGAGGTGATGCTGTCGAGCACGCAGCGGGCCTCGCCGGTTCCCTGACGGAACTGGAACAGGTTGCTGGCCAGGCGCTTCGGGCGCAGGAGCTTGCCATCGCGCTTGATCACGACATCCCCGTTGCCGAGCTCTGCCTCGGTGATCTCGTCGACGTCGAGGAAGGAGTTGTACTGGTCGCCCAGGTCTCCGGGCTGGTAGGTCACGGCGAGCTTCTGCGTGAGGCCGGCACCGAGCGAGTCGGTGCGGGAGACGATGATGCCGTTGTCGATGCCGAGCTCGAGGAACGCGTAACGCACGGCGTTGATCTTTGCGATGAAGTCCTCGTGGGGAACGGTGACCTTGCCGTCCTGGTGGCCGCACTGCTTCTCGTCCGAGACCTGGTTCTCGATCTGGATGGCGCAGGCACCGGCCTCGATCATCTTCTTGGCAAGGAGGTAGGTCGCCTCGGGGTTGCCGAAACCGGCGTCGATGTCGGCGATGATCGGCACGACGTGGGTCTCGTAGTTGTCGATCTGGTCCTGGATCGCCGCGGCCCTGGCGTCGTTGCCGGCGGCGCGGGCATCATCCAGGGCGGTGAAGAGCAGGTCCAGCTCGCGGGCGTCGGCCTGGCGGAGGAAGGTGTAGAGCTCCTCGACCAGCGCGGGGACGGCCGTCTTCTCATGCATGGACTGGTCGGGGAGCGGACCGAACTCGCTCCGCAGCGCGGCGACCATCCAGCCGGACAGGTAGAGGTAGCGCTTGTTCGTCGTCTTCAGGTGCTTCTTGATTGAGATCATCTTCTGCTGGCCGATGAAGCCGTGCCAGACGCCCAGCGACTGGGTGTAGACGGAGGAATCGGCGTCGTACTCCGCCATGTCCTTGCGCATGATGTCGGCGGTGTACTGGGCGATCTCCAGGCCAGTCTTGAAGCGGTTCTGTGCGCGCATACGGGCGACCGACTCCGGGTCGATCGCGTCCCAGCTGCTTCCGAACGCATGCTTCAGAGCTTCGATGGCCTCGGTATCGTCCTGATAGATGGTCATTTGTTTTCCTTCGACGTGGGAGTTGTGCTGTGCCGGGACGGCTGAATCGGCGGCCCGGTATCGGCCGCTAAATGAAGACTGCGGCAAGAAGTACGGGTCTTCTCCGGGAATCGGGGCAGAACTTTTGCGATTCTTCTCCGCCAGAGAAGAAAATCCACAGACCCTCGGCCGTCGAATTGGGTCTTGTGCGTCCCAGATCGCAGAGCGCGGGGCCTTCCGGCGCTTAGGTTTATGGCTGAAGTCACATTTCGCTTATGCATGCTGACCGTACGAGAGGCCAATCCTTTGATGCGTGGACCCGGGAGCCGTTCGGCTGCCCCAGCGAGGTGGAGGTGAGCAACGACCAGCGCGCCCGCTCGAATCCCTCGATGAAGATTGAAATACTCCGCATCGGCGAATGCGCGAACTGGGAAGAGGCCAGCCGACGCGCGCGCATCGCACTCGCGGCAGTCGGCGCGCTCGACTCCACCGTCGAATACCGGCTTCTGTCATCTCCGGAGGACGCTGCGCGGGTTCCCTTCGCCGGCTCGCCAACCATCCTGGTCAACGGGATCGATGCGTTCCCCGGCGGGGACCGCACGACGGATCTGGCCTGCCGGGTCTACACCGACCAGGGTCTCGCCGGACTTCCCACGACCGAGCAGCTTCGCGTCGCACTCACCCAATCCACCATCAGGGAAGGAAGGCACTCCTGACCCGAGGGCGTTTCCTCAGATGATGGATTCCTCGGCTGTCAGTCTGTTCCGAGGGTTCCGACCATCCAGAGTTTGCCCTTGGCGCAGTCGCGTTCGGTCCACGTGTCGTTGAAGGAGTCAATACCGCCGCCGCCCATGGCAAGGGGTGCCCCCGAACGCGCCACGACGTTCTTGCCGGCGTCAAGCACTTCGAAGGACGTTGAATCGCCTCTGGCGGTGTACCCCTTGGGCCAGACCAGACTCACCGGCCCTCCGGCCGTCTCCGCCCGCACGCAGCCGTCTCCGTCGACTGCCAATGTGCCCCGGAGCAGCGCTTCCATGCCGCTCAGCGTCGATGAATCAGACGTGACGAGTCGGAGAGGGGAGGACGCACACGCGCTGACCGCCGACACCAGAGCCACGGCCGATCCAAGAATTAGCAGTCGTGACCACGGTGTGCGCATGGGGCGGACTCTACTCTCGCGCAATGAAGATGGACCGTACCGCGCCGGTGTGCCGATCCGCCGCCGCATTCGCCGCTGGGTTGCATGAGATCTGTCACGTTTCGTACCACGCGCGACATGAAGAGGTATGGACGATTCGACAGACAATGCGGAAGCGCGGATCCGCGCGCTGGGACAGCTGCGGCTCCCCGACGGGGTGCACGACGAGACCGTGGCCCTGGCCCTTCTGTTTGAGGATCCGCAGGTGCGCTCGGCTATGGAGCGAAACCCGCGGCGGCGGGGGCGGTTTCGTGCATTCTCTCGCGCACACCGAGTTCTGGTGGGCAGTCTCATCGCGCTCGCCGGCGTGGGCGTCGCTGTCCCAGCGGCCGCCTTCACCTCCTGGCTCGCCCGCACCGGCGAGTTCGGCGACCCCTCGACGAGTACCGAGGTAGACGACACCGAGTGGATCGACCTCGGCGCCCCAGACGCCCCCCAGATCGTCATCGAGGCATACCCTGACTACCTGACTCTGCCGAAGGGAGTTCCCCGGGAGGCCGCGATCGCGGATGTCTCCCGCATCTTCGCGAAGCTCGATCTGGACGCAGGTGGAGAGGGCCTCGCCCAGGAGGGTCTGATGACTCAGACCTACGAGAACTTTGCGATCTGTGCCTGGACCGGTGATTGGCTCACCGCCCACCTGGCTTCCGACGCAGCACGCGAGGATCGCGCAGCCACCTGGCTTGGCGACACCGGCAACTTCCCTTCGATGGTCGCCCACGACGGCGGGGGCGTCACCGACGCTCTCCTGAGCTTCGCTGCCGCCGCGCACGACGGTGACGTCAAGACCGTCCATCAGGCATTCGATATGCAATCCTGTGGAGAGCGCCTGGGGGGAGGGAAGCGATGATTCCTGCGACCACGGAGACAGCTGCGCCGGTTCCTTCGCACGCCGATGCCGACGACACTGAGGCTTTCATCCGTTCGATCGCCCACGAGCTGCTCGGATACTTCGCACGCCGCGTGATCCCCAGCGAGGACGCTGCCGACTGCCTCTCCGAGACCCTCCTGGTTCTTTGGCGACGACGCGACCGTCTCCCCAGCGAACACGGCGAGCGACGCGCGTGGAGCTATGGGATCGCTCACCTTGTCCTTGCCGCCCACCGGCGAGGACGCGTGCGTCAACTCTCGCTCGCAACCCGGCTCCGCGAGGAACTCCAGCACCGGCCGATCGCCCCCGAGTCCACGGACGACGACGCGATCACCGCGCTCGCCACGCTCTCCTTGCGCGATCAGGAGCTGGTCTGTCTCGTTGTCTGGAGGGACTGACCATCACCCAGGCAGCCACCGTGCTCGGCATTCGAGCGGAGGCCGCCCGCGCTCGGTACTCCCGGGCACGCCGCACCCTCCGCTCGCGATTGGCCGGTGCATCGGTCACGACCTCCGCCAGCGAGCGCCCTCGCGGGGCCTCGTCGAGGCCGGGGACCTGAGGTCAAACGGTGAATACCGACCTGGCCAAGCCGACCGGTGGCCCGTGGCCTAGCGTCGGCTGTCTGCCGTGGGGCGCAGCCGGATGAGCCGCTGCGGGCCGTCCTCGTCCAGCTCGACCAGGTCGCCGCGCGAGGACAGAAAATCGGTGAAGGAACGGAAGCCGAGCGGCTTCTCGTTGAAGGAGGGGTCCATTCGGCGCATCTGGTTCTTGATCGTGCCCGTGTTGAGCCACTCGTCGGCGTCGCCCTTGGCGTGACCGATCTGCAGCGCGCGCACGAGGAGTTCCGTGCCCAGTGTCTGCGGGTCGATGTTGTCGTCGGCCTCTGGCTCGTCGGACTGCGTGTCCTCGGTGTGCGAGAACATGGGAATCGTCGTGAGCTTGCGGGCCTCGGGGGCCGTGTCGGGTGCCGTGTCGGGTGCCGCGTCGGCAGGTTCCGCGGCCTTCTTGCTCGCCTTGGGCCTCTCCGCGCCGGCGGCAGCGGCGGTAGCGGTGGACTTGTCGATTCCGGGCAGCGAATCGTAGTCCTCGAACTCGTCGCACGCGGCCGCAAGCGAGGTGCTCGTCGAGCCCGCGACGCCGATGCCGACGACGTAGCGACCCAGCCGCTTCGACTTCTGGGCGAGGGCGATGTAATCGGAGTCGCCGGCGATGATGATCACGTGGGTCAGATCGGGCAGTTGGAAGAGGTCTTCGACCACGTCGACGGCCAGGCGGATGTCGGCCCCGTTCTTGGTCCCCCTGGTGGTCGTGGTGAACAGCTGGGTCAGGTCCACCGCTCGAGACATGAGCTGCCGCTGGTAACTCGCGTTGACGGGCACTGACCAGTCGGCGTACGCGCGGTTGACAACCAGGGTGCCGAATGATGCGGCAAAGTCGATGATGGCGTTGAAGTCGACCGTCGCGGCGGCGAGCTTCGCGGCGATCTCGGGGTCGGCATCCCGGCTCGACTTGTCGAAATCGCGGATGCCGTCGCGCTGGAAGGCATTGCGCCCGTGCAGCTGCTGATAGCGCGAGATGACGATGTTGTCGAAGTCGATATAGAGGCCGACGCGTGCATCGTTCGGTTCAGTCATGGTGAGCTCCTCAGCCGCAGGCGGAAGACTCAGTTGCGATCCGGTACCTCCAGTCTGACGGGAGCGAGGTGGCGAGGGCAACTCGGGTGCGCGATCTCCCGGATCGCGCCCTCAGATCAGCTGAGCGAGCGAAGGTAGCGCCCGCGCGCGATTCGCTGCGCGATCCGAAGCAGTGGGTAGAGGGCTCGCCAAGGCTGCTGTGGTGCCGCCCGGGTGAGCGAGCGCACTGTGAGACGTACCTCGTGGCCGTGACGGTGCACGATAAACGCCTCCTCGCCGCTGACAGGGTGCCCTGGCAGGGTGCGGTACGCGAACCCGACCCGGTCTGACTCCTCAACGACGGACACGACCTCCACCGGCTCGAGCACGGTCACGTTGAAGAGTCGTGCCGTGACGACCACGCGGTCGCCTCGCGACACCGGACGGGTTGAGTCCACGGCAAACCCGCTCTCCGTCTTCACCCGCCAGCGGAGCACATCCCTGGTGACGCGCTCCCACACCGCGTCACCGCTTCCCACGACCGCCGACACTTCCGAGCGGCTGAATCTGCGGTCGCTCGCGGGCCATCCACGAAGTTCAGGGCTGGTCATCTGTCCTCCTTCGCTCCGCCAAGCGGACTCTCATAGGGCTTGGTCTCACGTCCCGGCAACACCACGGGCGGAAACGCGGACGACGATGCCCCGCCAACGGGTCCCGACCCCACCACGTCAGCCAAAACAAGGACCACCGTGAGGAAAACCTGACCCATCGAACGCAACACGCTCGTGGTTCTTCTCAGCAGCATGCCTATGTCGTATTTCGCTCTCACTTGATGCCCCCTGTTCGATGGAGCCTACCGACCTGCCCATCACTCGTCGGTCACGAACCGGAAGTTCCCGGGTGGTTCGTCTTCGTCAGCGCCGCCACGGACCGCCGGCTCTCGAGGCGCAGTTCCATTTCGCTCATGACAATCGCGGCGAGGTCGCCGAGGGTGGCGAGTTCCTGTTCCGTCGCCATACGCGGTTCGAAGTCGAGCACGCAGAGCGTGCCGAGGTTGTGTCCGTCCCGCGTGCGCAAGGGCACCCCGGCGTAGAACTGCAGGCCGAAATCCTCGGCGACGAGGGGGTTGGCCAGTGTCCGGGGGTCGAACCGGGCATCCTCGACGACCCAGGGCACGTCATCCAGGATTGCCGAGGCGCAGAGCCCGGGGTGCCTGTCAATGTGGTCGATCTCGAGACCGTGGTGCGACGTGAACCAGATCCGATCGTGATCGACGATCGTGACGAGCGCGACCGGAACGGAGAACACGCGGGCGGCGATCGCCGTGACGCGGTCGAAAGCACCGTCGGCCGGCGCCTCCGGCAGCCGATAGCGCTCGACCGCGAGCATGCGGGCCGCCTCGGTCGACGGCTCGGGAGAGGCAACCACATCCCTGTGCCGACCGGTCTCGGCAGCAACCAGCTGGCGAAGCGCCACGACCAGATCGTGGATGGAGGGACGGTCCTCCGGATTGCGAGCAGTCATGGCCGCCAGCAGCGCCCTCCATTCCGAGGCGATGCCAGGCGGAATGGGCGGATCGCTGCGGAGCCGGGCCAGTGCCGACGGGATCGGGTCGCCGGGAAACGCGACGGTGCGGGTGAAGCACTCGAGGAGAACGAGCCCCAGCGAGTAGATGTCGCTGGGCGACCCCAGCATCTGTCCCCGCGCCTGTTCGGGGCTCAGGTAGGCGGCCGTGCCCGTCGTCACGGTGTCCGTGTCGCGGCGCTCGATGGCGCCGACCAGGGCAATGCCAAAATCGGTCAGTTTCGCGCGGTACCGTGCGCCGCCCTGGCCGTAGTCGACAAGCATGATGTTGGCCGGCTTGACGTCTCGATGCACAACACCCCGATGGTGAATGTATTGCAGGCCTTCGGCCAGGTCGAAGCCGATGTGCGCTATCTGGCGAGCGGTGAGGGAGCCCCCCTCGAGCTGGACCTTGAGATCGTCGCCCGTGACGAGCTCCATGACGAAGTAGACCCGCGGCCGGGCCGCATCCGTGCGGTCGACGCCCGCATCCAGCAGGGTAACGAGGCTGTGGTGGCTCAGGCTCGCCAGGAGGTTCACCTCGTCTTCTTGGCGACGTATCTCCTTCTCGTTTGTCGCGGACGCCTCGAAGACCTTCACCGCGACGTCGCGCCCCAGTGTTTCGTCCCGGGCGCGGTAGACAGACCCCGCGCCGCCTCGACCGATCATTTCCTGCAATCGGTAGCGTCCGCGGAGGCGCGGTGCGCCGGCTTCGGAGACCTCCGGAGAGCGCCCGGCCAAGGTGACGGCGTCCATAGTGAACCTTTGTTTCGTGGCGCCTCCACCACGGCGGTCCGGCGTATCCATTAATAGGACGTAGCTCGAGGCGAATGTGTCACGCCCGACACCGAAATTACTGCTGGAGCCAGCCGGAATCTCTCTGCTTTTCCCTTCGTCCCTTGTCCCGGCAGTCCCCGAGGAGTACTTTTCCCGAATGTGGGGGAAGGCGGGGCGGGACGCTGGCTCACCCGACGCCAGGCGGGCCGTCTCTTATTGAAGGGAAGACTCATGAAACGTATGACAATAGGGTGCGTCGTCGCACTCGGACTCGTTTTCGCTGGCGCCACTGCGGCTCAGGCTGGCGAGACCAGTGGCAACGGTAGCCCGGTCCCCGGCGCAGAGAAGGCGAGCTCGATTTGCGCCTATTCGGGTCAGGACCTCCCCGACGCTCAGGAGAACCAGCCGCCCGAGTTCAACGATGACTTCGTCACGGACGGGCACGTACAGAGTTACGGACGGTGGGTCAGCCACGGCTTCAAGGATGTTGTGCCCAGCCCGGGCGACGCCTGCCGCGGCAACGTGGCGTTTGGGGAGTAAGTCGCCGATCCGACGGCCCAAGTCATCTGTGCTAAACGCCCCGGACAGCGAACACGGCGCTCACTGTGTTGTTCGAAGCGTCAGTTCACTGGGTTTGCGTCGGGCACGAACGGCCACTTCCGGGAAGGACCGGGATGATTCTTCAACCATCTCGGTCCTTCTTCCCTGACTCTCCGGGTCGTACATGAACTCGCAGAGTTCATGCGAGCAACGGCAGGCCACCGCGATCTTCCTCGCCCACTCGACCGCGTCCTCGCGCGTCGGCAGCTCCAGCACGGTGAACCCGCCCTTGAGGGCGCTGCCCCGACGCCCGCCACAGCACCCCTGAGGCAGCGTCTGTTCAAGGCTCGCGTCAAGCGGCTCGCCGCCATCGACAATGCTGGTACGCCGGATACGACCGAGGTCGCTTTGCGTGAATCGCTCGCGGCCGGGCTCCACGACATCGTTGCAGGCATGAACCGAAAAAACTTCCTCGTGCGCAGGCACCTGCGCGAAGTCGAGCGATTCGCGGAACCCGCGACTTGGCTGAATCCGTCGCCGACAGATCTGGACGACGCGGCCGATCACCTGTCCGACCTCCCCTCGGCAGTCCACGCCAACGACACCGACGAAGAGGCGAAACGATTTGACCTCCTCGCGTTGCGTGCGCAGTTGGGGGTCGTCGACAGCGACCCGGCGAACCTCGCGGCGTTTGCTGCTGCCCGGAAGCGCATTCAGGAGATCGCAAGTGCGCTGGGAGACCAACGCAATATCCCGGTCGTGATGCAGAATCTCGAACTCATCGATGCCGTCGCGAGCGACGTATGGTGGGACGGCATCACACTCAACCTGCTCGAGCTAATGCGTCTCCGGCTTCGCGGGCTCGTGCGTCTGGTCGACAAGTCAAAGCAGGCCATCGTCTACACAGATTTCGAAGACACCCTCGGAGAGTTTGAGGCACTCGAACCTCGTATCGTCACTCCAGGTCTGGATCGGGAACGGTTTAGAGAGAAGCTGTTCGCATTCCTGCGTGAACACGAAGACCAAGTCGTTCTGCACAAGCTGCGGACTGGCCGCCAGCTCACCGCACTCGACCTTGCAGAGCTTGAACGTATTCTCACCGAAACCGGCGGGTTCACTGCCGCCGAGATCGCGGCAGGTGCTGCGGAGGCCCAGGGACTTGGTCTGCTGATTCGTTCGGTCGCGGGGATGGAACGCGCGGCCGAGGTCGAAGCGCTGGGCGCCTTCGTGGGGGACACGACCCTCACGGGCAACCAGCTCGCCTTCGTGAACCTAATCATCGAGCAGCTCACCCAGCGCGGTGCCGTCCCAACTCGACTGCTTTACGAGGCGCCCTTCACCGATTTTGCACCAAAGGGTCCCGATGAGCTGTTTACAGACGCTCAGGTCACACAGCTTGTCGATGCACTTCACCGAGTCACTGCAACCGCGGCCGCGTCGTAGGTTGCGAAACAGCGAGATGAAACATTGGACAGCGGAGGCCACGAGCGCATTCTCGTCGTCATTGCCTGTAGCGGGCGCACTCATGATCGGTTCTCGCCGGTGGCCACTTCATCGTTCTGACTGCGGCACGTTCCAATGCTGATAGCGCCTGTGTCGCTTCACCGGGATGACCACTTGCTCGGATGCCCAGTTCTCTCTGCGGGACGATCTGTCGGCTACATGCTTACGCGTAGGCGAAATGCCTGGCACAGCACAACGATCAACCAGTACTTCTCAACAGAACCCCTGTTTACTGACCTGGCCGCTGCAGAACGTGCCGCGGAGAAACGAAGAGAACGAGGAACGTACTTCGAGATTGATGCAGGGCCTGTGCTGGTGTGTGACCTCGGAGATAGCAGTCTGGTCGTCTCGCACCTGAACACTTCCCAACCGTTCGCGAATTGGACGGCGCCCCGCCATCTAACGGAGGGTGACACGCCGGTTACCGGTCTTGACCTCGTCAAGTCGTTTGGCGAGCTTTACTTTCGCGATGCCGAATCTGGGTGGCCACTCCACGCAGGCCAGCCGACCGTGATCGTTGGAATCGTCAGTTCCTTTTCCCTATCGATCGACGTTGGCGACGCACCGTTTACGGTGCGCCGATCGGAAGTCGAGGCAGGAGAGATGTACTTCACAGAGGTGCGAACTGACGTGATTGACACGACGGCAGTGGCCCGCATCGCCGAAGAGCTGGGCCGAATTGTGACGATGCGAAACGAGCCCGACAACAGGGAGCCTGGAGAAGATTACTTTCTCGACGGCGACTGAACCGCAGCTGCCCGGTCGAGTTCAGCTGCGATGCACAGAGCGGCGGACTCGAACGTACAACGGAGTTGGCAGCGTGTAACGCCCGTGAATTCGGCACGCGGGACTCGAGCGCACTAACCGCACTGTCTCGCTGCCACGAGAGCCCGATGGCTTAGAACGACGACAAACGCCCGCAAAACATCGTTTGTCCGAGAAGCGTGGCGAAAGTCCGAAGTAGCGTGTCACGTGACACCTGGTGCCCCCAGGCAGATTCGAACTGCCGCCCCTGCCTCCGGAGGGCAGTGCTCTATCCCCTGAGCTATGGGGGCCAGGTTCGCTACTACGTTACCAGCATCTGAGGGCCGCTCCACCGCACCGCAGGCGCCGGGAGCCTAGGGCAGGTGGGAGACCGCGGCGGCGATCAGCGGCTCGGCGTCGCCGGGCTCTCCGAACTCGACCGAGCTGGCGACGACCCAATACTTGCCGGTGAAGACCTGGGCTTCGCCCTTTCCGCCGGATGCGGTGAAGTACCCCTCGACGTCGACGCCGGTGCCGTACGTCGGCACGGGGGTGCTCGCCGACACGGCCTGATTCTTCAGGTCGGTCAGCACGGATGCGCTCGGCTGGGCGACCGAGATCTCGATCACGTCGCCGCTGGTCTGGTTGAGCCAGCTGCAGGCGACTCCCTGGTAGGAGACCGCGACCGCGGCGGCGCTGCCGCCCGCCGGCTTGTAGCCCGGGGCCGCTCCGAAGTTCGGGTTGAAGGCGTAGACGTCATCGGGGGTGAGGACCTCGTCGCAACCGAGCGTGACCGCGGTGGCCGGGTCTTCCGTGGCGGTGGGCGTCGGCTCGGCGCTGGCGGCCGGCGTTGTGGTCGGCGCGGCTGTGGACGACGCGCTCGGCGTGGGGGCGGCGCCCGGTGCGCAGCCGGCGAGAACGATCAGGGCGAGCGCCCCGGTGGCCAGGGCGGAGCCGGAGCGAACACGGCGGGCGCGGATGGATGCAGGCAGAGGCGAGAGGGTCACGGGCTGACCCTACCAACAGGGATGGTGGCCGGTAGGATGGATCGCCGTGACCCCTGCTGAGCTTTCTCAATCCCTGTTCGACCTCGTCATCCGCTTGATCGAGCGTCGACGCGCGGCCGGCAGCGCCGGCCCCGAGATCGAACTGAGCGTCGCCGACGTCGTCCTCGAACGGCCCAGGAACCGCGACCACGGAGACTGGGCGTCGAGCATCTCGATGAAGATCGCCAAGGCGCTCGGCTCCAACCCGCGCGAGATCGCCGGCGAGCTCGCCGCCGGGCTCGAACAGGTCCCCGGCGTGGCGTCCGTCGAGGTCGCCGGCCCCGGCTTCATCAACATCCGCCTCGAAGCGGCAGCCGCGGGCGCGCTCGCCAAGGCGATCGTCGATGCCGGCGAAAGCTACGGCACGGGATCGGCCTACGCGGGCATCAAGATCAACCTCGAGTTCGTCTCGGCCAACCCCACCGGGCCCATTCACATGGGCGGTGTCCGCTGGGCCGCCGTCGGCGACAGCCTCGCCCGGGTGCTCAAGGCCGAGGGCGCGGATGTCACGCGCGAGTACTACTTCAACGACCACGGCTCACAGATCGACCGGTTCGCCCGCAGCGTGCTCGCCAGCTACCTGGGGGAGCCCACGCCGGAGGACGGCTACGGCGGCGCGTACATCTCCGACATCGCCGGCAAGGTCGTCGAACTCTACGAGGGCGACCTCGCCGCGCTGCCCCGCGACCAGCAGCAGGAGGTCTTCCGCTCGATCGGCGTCGACCTCATGTTCACCGAGATCAAGGAGAAGCTGCACAGCTTCGGCGTCGACTTCGACGTGTTCTTCCACGAGGACTCCCTGCACGAGTCCGGTGCGGTCGAGCGCGCGATCGAACGCCTGCGCGAGCAGGGCCACATCTTCGAGTCCGAGGGCGCCATCTGGCTGCGCACCACCACGTTCGGCGACGACCGCGACCGCGTCATCATCCGTTCCAGCGGCGAACCGGCGTACATCTCCGGCGACCTCGGCTACTACCTCGACAAGCGCGAGCGCGGCTTCGACCAGAACCTGGTCATGCTCGGCGCCGACCACCACGGCTATGTCGGCCGGCTGATGGCGATGACCGAGGCGTTCGGCGACATCCCGGGGCAGCACCACGAGATCCTGATCGGGCAGATGGTCAACCTCGTCCGCGAGGGCGAGCCGGTGCGGATGAGCAAGCGCGCCGGAACCATCGTGACCCTCGACGACCTCGTCGACGCCGTCGGGGTGGATGCCGGACGGTACGCGCTCGTGCGCTCCAGCAGCGACTCGCAGGTCGACATCGACCTCGACCAATGGGGCAAGCGCACCAACGACAACCCGGTCTTCTACGTTCAGTACGCCCACGCCCGCACCCGCTCGGTCGCCCGGAACGCGGCGACCTCCGGGGTGGAGCGCACGGCGTTCGCGCCGGAACTGCTCACCCACGACTCGGAGTCGGCGCTGCTCGGAGTGCTGCAGGAGTACCCCCGCATCGTCGCGCTGGCCGCGGAGCTGCGCGAGCCGCACCGCATCGCCCGCTACATCGAAGAGCTCGCCGGCTACTACCACCGCTGGTACGACAACTGCCGCGTCATCCCGCTCGGCGACGAGCCCGTGACCGACCTGCACCGCACCCGGCTGTGGCTCAACGATGCCACCGGCCAGGTCATCCGCAACGGCCTCGGCCTCCTCGGGGTTTCGGCGCCGGAGCGGATGTAGCGATGGCGGGCAAACGCCGGGGCATCGGCGAGCTCGTCATTACGGCCGTCGTGCTGCTCGGGCTGGTCGCCGCCTTCGTCATCGTCGACGCGCGAGTGCGCGCCTACGCCGAGGAGCGCGTCTCGACCGAGATCGCGGCCAACCTGCCCGAGGGAGCCAGCGGAGACATCGACGTGTCGATTGGCGGCGCCTCGGTGATCGCCCAGTACCTCGCCGGGAGCTTCGACCGGGTTGTCCTGGATGCCCCGCGGTTCGCCGTCGACGGCGTTTCGGCGGCCGTGCACATCGTGGCCGAGGTTGTGCCCGTGGACTACGAGTCCACGCCTGTCGGCGCGGTCACGGGCAGCATCGACTTCGGGGAGGAGGCGCTCAATGCCCTCCTCGCGTCCGGCGGAAACACCGGCGACGCCGAGCTCGCCCTGGGGGGAGGCGAGGTGAGCTACTCGGGCACGTTCGCGATCTTCGGACTCGAGCTCGGTTACCGGGCCACGGCGACCCCGAGCACCTCAGCGGACAGCCTGCTGTTCACGCCGACCGACGCCGAACTCACAACCGGTGCCGGCTCCGTCGACCTGACCAGCGCCCTCCCGCTCATCCTCGGCCAGAAGCCCCTCGCCATCTGCGTGGCCGAGTTCCTGCCGCAGGGCGTCGAGCTCACCGGGGTGAACGTAACACCCGAGCGCGCACGCATTAAGCTGGAGTCGAGCACGCTGATGCTCACCCGGCAGTCGCTCACCACCCTGGGCTCCTGCTCGGCCGGCTGATTCGGCACGCACACCACGCGTTCGCTAGAATCTGCGGTACTCGCCCCCAACGTTGACGGCGACTTCTCCTCCCTGGCTCCAGGGACCAATCCGGGTTCGCTCGCCGCCGAGTGAGACACACACACACTCGACTTGCAATGAGGTTTTCACTCGTGGCCACCAATCCGCTCGCCCCCGACTGGCTCAGCCTGCCCGGCGACGCCAACGCGCTCGGCGAGGGACTCTGGCCGTCGACGACGACGCGCAACGCCGACGGCGAGCTGGTGATCGGTGGTGTGACCGCTTCCGCGCTCGCGGCCGAGTTCGGCACCCCGCTCTACGTCATCGACGAAACGGATGCCCGCGGCCGCGCGGCCGAGCTCCGCACGGCCTTCGAGGCCGAGTTCGCGCGCATCGGCACCTCGGCGCGGGTGTACTACGCCGGCAAGGCCTTCCTCTCGACCGAGGTCGCCCGCTGGATGGTGGCCGAGGGCCTCAACATCGACATCTGCACCGGCGGCGAGCTCGCCGTGGCCCTGGCCGCCGGCGTCGACCCGGCCCGGCTCGGCTTCCACGGCAACAACAAGTCACTCGCCGAAATCGACGAGGCCACCCGGGTGGGCGTGGGCACGATCATCATCGACAGCCCGATCGAAATCGACCGTGTCGCCGCCGCCGCCGCGCGCCACGGCAGGGTCCAGGCCGTGCGCCTGCGCGTGAACAGCGGGGTGCACGCCCACACCCACGAGTTTCTGGCAACCGCGCACGAGGACCAGAAGTTCGGTGTCGTGCTGGAGGACGCACCTCGCCTGGTCGCCGCCATCCGCGCCGAGGAGAGCCTGCGCTTCCTCGGGCTGCACTGCCACATCGGCTCGCAGATCTTCGGCGTGGACGGGTTCGCCGAGTCGGCGGCCCGGCTCCTCGCCGTGCATGCCGGCCTCCTCTCCGACGGCCCCGTCCCCGAACTCAACCTGGGCGGCGGGTTCGGCATCGCCTACACGTCCGCCGACACGCCCACCCCGATCCGCGAACTCGCGGCGGGGCTGGCCGACATCGTGTCCGCCGAGTGCCGGCGCCGCGGCATCCCGGTTCCTGCGATCGCCTTCGAACCAGGGCGAGCCATCATCGGGCCGGCCGGGGTGACCCTGTACGAGGTCGGCACGATCAAGCCGGTCGACGTCGGCGGGGCAACCCGGCTGTACGTGAGCGTCGACGGCGGGATGAGTGACAACGCCCGCCCGGCGCTCTACGGAGCCGACTACTCGGTGCGAATCGCCGATCGCGTCTCCCGCGCGGCTCCGGTGCTCGTGCGCGTCGCCGGCAAGCACTGCGAAAGCGGCGACATCGTCGTGGACGCCGACTACCTCCCCGCCGATGTGGCACCGGGCGACCTTCTCGCGGTGCCGGCGACCGGTGCCTACTGCTGGTCGCTGTCGAACAACTACAACTTCCAGGGCCGGGCTCCCGTGGTCGCGGTGCGGGATGGCGCGGCGCGCGTGCTCGTGCGCGGCGAGAGCATCGCGGACCTGCTGGCGCGCGACACCGGGGTCTCGACAGGCTCGACCGCCGACGGGGTCTCGACAGGCTCGACCGCCGACGGGGTCTCGACAGGCTCGACAACCGAACAAAAGGACATTCTCCGATGATCGAATACCGCAACCTGCGCGTTGCCCTGCTCGGCGGCGGCTCCGTCGGCGCCCAGGTGGCGCGACTGCTGCTCGAGCAAAAGGAGGAGCTCGCCAACCGGGTGGGCGCCGGGCTCGAACTCGTCGGAATCCTGGTGCGCGACGTCAACGCCGAGCGCACGGTCGACCTGCCGCAGGAGCTGTTCACGACGGATGCCGAAGCCCTCATCCTCGGCGCGGACGTGGTGATCGAGCTCATCGGCGGCCTGGAGCCCGCCCGCAGCTACATCCTGATGGCCATCAACTCGGGCGCGGATGTCGTCACCGCCAACAAGGCGCTGCTCGCCGCCCACGGTCCGGAGCTGTTCGAGGCGGCCGACCACGTCGGCGCCCAGCTCAACTACGAAGCCGCCGTCGCCGGCGCGATCCCGATCGTGCGCCCGCTGCGCGACAGCCTGGCCGGCGACCAGGTCAACCGCATCCTCGGCATCGTCAACGGCACCACGAACTTCATCCTCGACCGGATGGACGTCGCCGGCGACACCCTCGAGGAGGCGCTGGCCGTGGCCACCGAGCTCGGTTACGCCGAGGCCGACCCGACCGCCGACATCGGCGGTTACGACGCCGCCCAGAAGGCCGCGATTCTCGCCAGCCTCGCCTTCCACACCACCGTTCCCCTCGAATCCGTGTACCGCGAAGGCATCACCTCCGTGACACCGGAGCAGATCGAATCGGCCCGCAAGGCCGGCTACGTCGTCAAGCTCCTCGCGATCTGCGAGCGCCTGGACGACGAAGCGGGTCGCGCGGGAGTCTCGGCCCGGGTCTACCCGGCCATGGTGCCCCGCAGCCACCCGCTGGCGGCCGTGCACGGCGCCAACAATGCCGTCTTCGTCGAGGCCGAAGCGGCCGGCAGCCTGATGTTCTACGGCGCCGGCGCCGGGGGAGTGGAGACGGCATCCGCCGTGCTCGGCGACCTCGTGTCGCTCGCCCGGCGCCACGTTGCCGGCGGGCCCGGGTTCGCCGCGTCCAGCCACGCCGACCTGCCCGTCTTCGACATCGGCAGCGTGACCACCCGCTACGCGGTCACCCTCGAGGTCGCCGACGAGCCCGGCGTGCTCGCCACCATCGCGAGCGTCTTCGCCGACCACCACGTCTCGCTCGCGCTCGTGGAGCAGTCGATGACCCCCGCGCAGGCGGGAACCGCCAGCCATGCGCCCGTTTCGTCCACGGCTACCCTTGTGATTGGAACCCACGAGGCCACCGAGGCCGCGCTCGCCGCGACCGTCAAGGACCTGGCGGCCAACCCCGTTGTCACCCAGGTCGCATCCGTTTTGAGAGTTGAAGGAGTCTGATGTCCAGCGAAGACAAGTCCCGCCGGCCCGTGTCCAGGCAGTGGCGCGGCGTGCTGCACGAGTACGCGGACCGCCTGAACATCACGGATGCCACGCCGATCGTCAGCCTCGGCGAAGGCGGCACCCCGCTCATCCCGGCCGCGGCGCTCTCCGCCCGCACGGGCGCGAAGGTCTGGGTCAAGTACGAGGGCATGAACCCGACCGGGTCGTTCAAGGACCGCGGAATGACCATGGCCATCTCGAAGGCCGTCGAAGCCGGCGCCAAGGCCGTCATCTGCGCCTCGACCGGCAACACCTCGGCCTCGGCCGCCGCCTACGCGACCCACGCCGGGCTGACCGCGGTCGTCCTCGTGCCCGAGGGCAAGATCGCCATGGGCAAGCTCAGCCAGGCGATCGCCCACAACGCCCAGCTGCTCCAGGTGCAGGGCAACTTCGACGACTGCCTCGACATCGCCCGTGAGCTCGCCACCAACTACCCGGTGCACCTGGTGAACTCGGTCAACCCCGACCGCATCGAGGGCCAGAAGACCGCCGCATTCGAGGTCGTCGAGGTGCTCGGCGACGCCCCCGACTTCCACATCGTCCCGGTCGGCAACGCCGGCAACTACACCGCCTACTACCGCGGCTACAGCGAAGAGCTCGTGCGCGGCGTGACGACGAAGCTGCCGCGGATGTTCGGCTTCCAGGCCGCCGGCAGCGCCCCGCTCGTGCTGGGCCACCGCGTCGACCACCCCGAGACCATCGCCAGCGCCATCCGCATCGGCAACCCGGCCTCGTGGGAGCTCGCGATCAACGCCCGCGAGGAGAGCAACGGCTACTTCGGCGCCATCACCGATGAGAAGATCCTCGAGGCCCAGCGCATCCTCTCGGCCGAGGTTGGCATTTTCGTCGAGCCGGCCTCCGCGATCAGCGTCGCCGGTCTGCTCGAACGGGCCGAGTCGGGGCACATCCCCGCCGGCTCGACCGTCGTGCTCACGGTCACCGGGCACGGCCTGAAGGACCCCCAGTGGGCGCTGCGCACCGCGGACGGGTCGGACGTGAAGCCGACGATCGTGCCGGTCGACACCGCCGAGATCGCTTCCGTGCTGGGCCTGGTCAAGGCATGACCGTGACAAGCGCCCTGGCCGGCCGGCCGGTTCTGTCGGGCCGTTCGGTCACCGTGCAGGTGCCGGCGACCACCGCCAACCTGGGCCCGGGTTTCGACACCCTGGGCCTGGCCCTGGCTCTCTACGACCACCTCGACGTCACCGTCGTGGACACTCCGGGTGTGCTCGTCGAGGTGCACGGCGTGGGTGAGGGAGAGGTGCCGACCGACGAGACCAACCTCGTCGTCCGGGCCATCGCGCACACCTTCGCCGCGTACGGCCAGGACCTGCCCGGCCTCAAGCTGGTCGCCCAGAACGCGATCCCGCACGGGCGCGGCCTCGGATCGTCCGGCGCCGCCATCGTGTCCGGAATCGTCGCCGCGAAGGGGCTGCTCGAGGGAATCGTCGACATCGACGCCGAGGCGCTCCTGTCGCTGGCGACCGAAATGGAGGGGCATCCGGACAACGTGGCCCCTGCCCTGTTCGGCGGCCTCACGATTGCCTGGATGACGCCGGAGGGCCCGCGGCACAAGAAACTCATCGTGCATCGCGGCGTGAAGCCCCTGGTCTTCGTGCCGGAGCACGCGATGTCCACCGCGCTCGCCCGCAGCCTCCAGCCCGAGTCGGTGCCCCACGAGGATGCCGTCTTCAACGTGTCCCGGTCGGCGCTGCTCATCGCCGCGCTGATCCAGAGCCCGGAACTGCTCCTCGCGGGCACGGAGGACAAGCTCCACCAGCGCTACCGGGCCGCAGCCATGCCCGAGACCGATCGGCTGATCACGCTGCTGCGCGACCAGGGCTTCGCAGCGGTCGTCTCCGGCGCCGGGCCATCCGTGCTCGTGCTTGCCAGCGATCCGGGCCAGCGTCTCGTCGCCGCGGACCTCGTCGCCGCGCGTTCGGAGACCCCGTGGCAGGCGCTCATGCTGGCCGTGGACTCCCAGGGCGCCACGGTCACCCGCACCGACGCGTAGGGCAACTGTTGCCCATGCGGACAATTGTTGCCGGCGCACCGGGAACAGTCGTCCGCATGGGCAACAGTTGGGTTCGCTGTCGGGCGCGGCCCCCACTCGGATTGGGGGCCGCGTGTCGGGCGCGGATGCGTCGGACTGACAGGCTGGAGTGTTAGAGTCGACGTGCACCCGATAGAAACCGCGTAACGTGCGGATCTGTTCTCCGGTGTATTCCCTGTAACTCACTGCTATCGCGTCTTCCGTGCGTGGCTGTGTGGTTTACACCAATCCTTTCCATCTTCGGATTGGTTCACCCGCAGCGCGTCAGTCGCTGCAACATGTCTCCTGGTCAAGCTCATCGAGCGCCAGGCGAAAGGAACCCCCTTCGTGACCGATGTCAACCTTCGCACCTCTGGTGCGGGCTCTGCCCACCTCAACACCCTCCGCGTCGCCGAACTGCAGGCTCTTGCCGGCGAGCTCGGCCTCCAGGGTGCCTCCAAACTTCGTAAAGGAGAGCTCGTGGAAGCGATTTCCGAGATCCAGTCCAGGAACGCCGGCTCGACCGCTCCGGTGAGCCTCCCCGACGCCGTCGACGCGGACGTCGCCGAGGCCGTTGCCCAGGCTGTCGCCCAGACCGTCGTTGAGGAGCCGACCGTCGTTGAGGCGCCGCGCAAGCGAGCCTCACGTCGCGTTACCACCGCGACCGCCGCGCCGGCCGGCGCACACGTCAGCGCTGACGGTGTCCTCGACTTCGGCATCATTCTCCCCGAGGCGCCCGCCGCCAACTCCCGCAAGACCGCCGCACCGGCGACCTACGCCGGCTCGACCGACACCGATGCCGCGCAGTCGCCGGTCGCCGCGGAGAAGCCGGTTCGCCAGGCCCGCAAGCGCGCGAGCTCGGCCACCGTCAAGGCAGCCGCCGCCGACGCCGCCACCCTGGAGTCCGCGGCCGCAGAGGCAGCGCCCACCGAGGCTCCCGCAGCCGAGGCAGCAACCGAGGCAGCGACCGAGGTCGCTCCCGAGGCGGCCGCCGGCTCCGGCCGGAACGCGCGCCGCGGCCGCGGCGGCGCGCGCAACAGCATCGATGCCCGCGAGAGCATCGACGCCCGGAACATGGAAGAGCAGGAGGCCCAGCCCGCTGAGCCGACCGAGCCGACCGACCGCGCCGAGCAGGCCGAGCAGGCCGAATCGACCGACGAGTCCGAGCAGGGCGAGCAGCCCCGCCAGGGCCGCAGCCGCAACCGCAGCCGCGGCGGCGACCGCAGCCAGACGGCCGAGCGCACCGAAGACGGTGGGCGCCAGCAGAACCAGCGCCAGGCAACCACCCGCCAGGACCGCCAGCAGGGCCAGGACCGTCAGGGTCAGGACCGCCAGCAGGGCCAGGACCGCCAGCAGGGCCAGGACCGCCAGCAGACGCAGGACCGTCAGCAGGACCGTCAGCAGGGCCAGGACCGTCAGGGCCAGGACCGCAATGGTCCCGACGAGGACCTCGGCGGCCGCGGCAACCGCAACCGTTTCCGTGACCGCAAGCGTCGCGGCCCGAGCACGGGAGACGACTTCGAGCCCGAGCTCAGCGATGACGACGTGTTGATCCCGGTCGCCGGCATCCTCGACGTCCTCGACAACTACGCCTTCGTGCGCACCTCCGGCTACCTGCCGGGTGCCAGCGACGTGTACGTTTCCCTCGGCCAGGTCAAGAAGTACAACCTGCGCAAGGGTGACGCCGTCGTCGGCTCGATCCGTCAGCCGCACGAGGGCGACCAGAGCGGTCGCCAGAAGTACAACGCGATCGTCAAGGTCGACTCGATCAACGGGCTCACCGTTGAAGAGGCCGCCACCCGCGTCGAGTTCCAGAAGCTCACTCCTCTCTACCCGCAGGAGCGCCTGCGCCTCGAGACCGAGCCCGGCAAGCTGACGCAGCGCATCATCGACCTCGTCGCCCCGATCGGCAAGGGCCAGCGCGGCCTGATCGTCTCGCCGCCCAAGGCCGGCAAGACCATCGTCCTGCAGCAGATCGCCAACGCCATCGCCACGAACAACCCCGAGGTCCACCTCATGGTCGTCCTGGTCGACGAGCGTCCGGAAGAGGTCACCGACATGCAGCGCACGGTCAAGGGTGAGGTCATCGCCTCGACCTTCGACCGTCCCGCCGAGGACCACACGACCGTCGCCGAGCTCGCCATCGAGCGCGCCAAGCGCCTCGTCGAGCTGGGCCACGACGTGGTCGTGCTCCTCGACTCGATCACCCGCCTGGGACGTGCCTACAACCTGACGGCCCCGGCCTCGGGTCGTATCCTCTCCGGTGGAGTCGACGCATCCGCGCTCTACCCGCCGAAGCGTTTCTTCGGTGCCGCTCGCAACATCGAGAACGGTGGCTCGCTCACCATCCTCGCCTCGGCGCTGGTGGAGACCGGCTCCAAGATGGACGACGTCATCTTCGAGGAGTTCAAGGGCACCGGCAACATGGAGCTTCGCCTGTCCCGCCAGCTGGCCGACAAGCGCATCTTCCCCGCGGTCGATGTGAACGCATCCGGCACCCGCCGCGAGGAGATGCTGATGAGCGCCGACGAGGTCAAGATCACCTGGAAGCTGCGCCGCGCCCTCGCCGGGCTCGAGCAGCAGCAGGCGCTCGAGGTCATCCTCGGCCGTCTCAAGGAGACCTCCTCCAACGTTGAGTTCCTGATGCAGGTCCAGAAGTCGATGCCGACCCCGAACGGGTCAGACAAGGACCACTGATGTTCGAATCTGTCCTGACCCTGCTGGCTGAGCACGACGAGCTGCAGGCCCAGTTGGCGGATCCGGAATTGCACGCGAATCCGGCCCGCTCGAAGAAGGTCAACCGTCGGTATGCCGAGCTGAGCCGCATCATCGCGGCCTGGTACGAGTGGAAAGAGATCGGCGAGAACCTCGATGCCGCCCGCGAACTCGCGGACGAAGACGAGTCTTTCGCCGAGGAGATCCCCGACCTCGTTGAGGCGCAGGAGGCCGCAGCCGAGAAGCTGCGGCGCCTGCTGATCCCGCGGGACCCGCTGGACGCACGCGACGTGATCATGGAGATCAAGATGGGGGAGGGCGGCGCCGAATCGGCGCTGTTCGCCGCCGACCTCCTGCGCATGTACCTGCACTATGCGGAGTCCAAGCGGTGGAAAACCGAGATCATCGAGCAGACCACGAGCGACCTGGGCGGCATCAAGGACATCCAGCTCGCGATCAAGGGCAATTCCAGCGACCCTGCAGAGGGCGTCTGGGCGCACCTGAAGTACGAGGGCGGCGTGCATCGCGTGCAGCGCGTGCCGGCGACCGAGTCGCAGGGACGCATCCACACCTCGGCGGCCGGCGTGCTCGTCTTCCCCGAGGTTGATGAGCCCGAGGAAGTCGAGATCCACCCGAACGACCTCAAGATCGACGTCTACCGATCGAGCGGGCCCGGCGGCCAGTCGGTCAACACGACCGACTCCGCCGTGCGGATCACCCACTTGCCCACCGGCATCGTCGTGGCCATGCAGAACGAGAAGAGCCAGCTGCAGAACAAGGAAGCCGGCATGCGAGTGCTGCGCGCCCGCGTGCTTGCCCGGCAGCAGGAGGAGATCGACGCCGCGGCATCGCTGGTCCGCAAGGGCCAGATCCGCACGATGGACCGGTCGGAGCGCATCCGGACGTACAACTTCCCGGAGAACCGCATCGCCGACCACCGCACCGGCTACAAGGCGTACAACCTGGACACCGTGATGAACGGCGCCCTGGATGCCGTCATCGAGTCGTGCATCACCGCCGACGAGGCGACCCGCCTCGCCGAGATCGGCGACCACGACTAACCCGCACTCCCACCCCCGCGAAACCGCAGTTGTGCGCGATATGCGGGACGCATAACGCGCACAACTGCGGTTTCGCGGGGGTTTTTAGCGGGTGAGGTCGGGGTAGTGGATGGCGGCGACATCCGGATGCGCGCGGAGCCGGCTCTTCAGGGCGTTCTCGCCGTAGGTCGTGAAGATCGGATTCGCGGGGTCGAGGGTGATCCCGGGCGCCTCCAGCGACTCCGGCAACGTCAGCAGCGGGATCGTCGCGTCGAGCGCGGGGCCGAAGAAGAACGGGATTGAGATGCGGTCGTCGCCGAGGAGCGGCGAGATCACGCGGTGCACGGTGGCCTTGAGGTAGCCGTCGGTGGCCACCTCGAGCAGCTCGCCGATGTTGACGACGAACGCGCCGTCCAGCGGCGGTGCGTCGATCCACGCGCCGTCCTTTTCCACCTGCAGGCCGCCCTTGCCGGGTTCGACGAAGAGCAGCGTCAGCACGCCGGAATCCTTGTGCGCGCCGACGCCCTGCCTCGGGGTGGGGTCCGACTTGCCTGGGTAGCGCACGATCTTGATCAGGGTGAACGGCTCGCGGGCGAAGGCCTCGTCGAAGACGTGCTCGTCGGCGCCGAGCGACAGCGCCCAGGCCCGCATCAGGCGAAGCGCGACCGCGCTGAGCTCGTCGTGCCACTGGCCGATGACCTCGCGGAGTTCGGGGAGGGCAGAGGGCCACAGGTTCGGCCCCTCGAGGCGCAGGTAGTCGGGGGTATCCGGCGTGCGTGGGACCGCGGGACGTTCCGGACCGATGTCGATCTGTTCGCGCCAGTCGACGGCGCCCAGGGTCAGCTCGCCACCGACGCGCGTGTACCCGCGGAAATGCGGGCTCTGCAGGTTCTCGATCGCCATCTTGTCGGCCTCGGGCAGGTCGAAGAACGCGCGGGCCGTGCCCATGACACGGTCGACGAGGTCGGCAGGGACACCGTGGCCGGTCAGGTAGAAGAAACCGTACTCGTGGGTCGCCTCCCGCAACTCGGCCCGGAAGGCTGCGGCCTCCGCCTCGCCCGCATCCAGGCGGGACAGGTCGAGGACCGGCAGGGACAGTGGAGCGGGCGACGGCGCTGGGCGGGACATCCTTCTATTGTCCTCCTCCGCCCAGCCCTGCCGGACGGTCAGTCTTCGGAGTAGTGCAGTCCCCGGGCGGCCTCGATGGTGTCGACGGAGACCGGTCGCACCGTCGCCGGGATGCCGAGGAGCAGGGACTTCGCGGGTGCGTCCTTCGTGACGACGGCGTTGGCGCCGATCGTGCTCCAGGCGCCGATCGTCACCGGGCCGAGGATCTTCGCGCCCGCGCCGACCGTCACGCCGTCTCCGAGGGTCGGATGCCGCTTGGCACCGCGCTGCACGCCGTGACGGCTCTTACCGCCGAGGGTGACCCCGTGGTACAGCATCACGTCGTCGCCGAGCTCGGCCGTCTCGCCGATCACGACGCCCATACCGTGGTCGATGAACAGCCGGCGTCCAATCGTGGCGCCGGGGTGGATCTCGATGCCGGTCAGGAACCTCGCGAACTGGGAGAGCATCCGGGCGGGCAGCCGCAGGCCGCCGACCCACCAACGATGCGCGATGCGGTACGACCAGACCGCGTGCAGCCCGCTGTAGGCGAGGAACACCTCGCTGTTGCTGCGTGCGGCCGGGTCATGGACGCGTGCGTTGGCGACATCCTCCCGGATGCGCGAGAAGACTCCCATTCGCTAGTCCAGCAGGTCCTCGTAGAGCACCGTGGAGATGTAGCGCTCCCCGAAGCCGGGCACGATGACGACGATGGTCTTGCCGGCGTTCTCGGGCAGCTTCGCCTGCTCCAGCGCGGCCCAGACGGCCGCCCCGCCGGAGATGCCGGCCAGGATGCCCTCATCCGTCGCCAGCCGGCGCGCGGTCGCGAGGGAATCGGCCAGGGTCACATCGGTGACCGAGTCGTAGACCGTGCGGTCGAGCACGGCCGGGACGAAGTTGGCGCCGATGCCCTGGATCTTGTGCGGGCCGGGGGTGCCGCCGGTGAGGATGGGGGAGTCGAGCGGCTCGACGCCGACGACGACGACTTCGGGCTTCCGCTCCTTGAGCAGCTGGCCGGTGCCGGTGATGGTGCCGCCGGTGCCGATACCGGCCACGAGGATGTCGACGGCCCCGTCGGTGTCGTCCCAGATTTCGACGCCGGTCGTGGCCTTGTGGATGGCGGGGTTGGCGGGGTTGTCGAACTGGCGGGCCATGATCGCGCCGGGGGTGCTCGCGACGATTTCCTTCGCCTTCTCGACCGCGCCGCGCATGCCCTCGGGGCCCGGGGTCAGCACGACCTCGGCGCCGTAGGCACGGAGAAGCACGCGGCGTTCTTTGCTCGCCGACTCCGGCATCGCGAGGATGACCCGGTAGCCGCGGGCCGCGCCGACCATGGCCAGGGCGATGCCCGTGTTGCCGCTGGTGCTCTCCACGATGGTGCCGCCGGGAGCCAGTTCACCGGACGCCTCCGCGGCGTCGACGATGGCGATGCCGATGCGGTCCTTCACGCTGCCGGAGGGGTTGTAGAACTCGAGTTTCGCCAGAACAGTGGCGGCCGCGCCATCCGTGATCCGATTCAGCCGCACGAGCGGAGTGCCGCCGACGGCTCCGGTGATGTCTGAGTAGATTTTCGCCGCCACGGGGGCACCTTTCGCTCGGGATCAACAATCTCGTTCAGCCTAGGGCTCATTGCACCCGTGAATGCTGTGCATTCCCGTGTGTGACACTGGCGGGGTGACTGTGACACCAGAGCATTCCCCGCTTCCCACGACCGTCGACGCCATGCGCGGCCACGCGATCGGCGTTCTCTCCCGAGCCGGGATCGCCGACGCCGAGGTGGACGCCGACCTCCTGACCGGCCATGTGCTCGGCCTGAGCCGCGGCCAGGTGCAGGCCGCGGTGATCATGGGCACACCTCTTACTTCCACGGATGCCGCCGCGATCCTGGAGCTGCTCCGGCGCCGGGCCCTGCGCGAGCCGCTCCAGCACATCACCGGTCGGGCGCCCTTCCGCTCCCTCGAACTCCTGGTCGGCCCCGGCGTGTTCGTGCCGAGGCCGGAGACCGAACAGGTCGCCCAGTTCGCCATCGACGCCCTCCGTTCGCTGCCCGACCCCGCCCCGATCGGCGTGGACCTCGGAACGGGAAGCGGCGCGATCGCCCTGGCCCTGGCGGTCGAGGTGCCCAACGCGGTGATCTGGGCGGTGGAGAACTCGCCGGAGGCCTTCCCCTGGACCACCCGCAACTTCGAGCAGGTTGACGCACCGAACGCCACGCTCGTGTTCGGCGACCTGGCCGACGCGCTGACCGAGCTGGACGGTACCGTGGCCGTGGTCATCTCCAACCCGCCCTACATCCCGGCCGACGCCATCCCGCGCGACCCGGAGGTGCGTTTGTTCGACCCGGCCCACGCCCTCTACGGCGGTGCGGACGGGCTGGATGTCGTGCGGCACGTCTCCAGGACCGCGCTGCGCCTGCTGCGCCCCGGCGGGGTGCTCGTGATCGAGCACGGCGAGCTGCAGGGCGCGGAGATCCGCGCGCTCCTGGCGCAGGACGGCTGGCGCGCCCCCGCCACCCACCGCGACTACACGACCCGCGACCGGGCGACCACCGCGCTCCGACCCTAGGCACAGTCCCTTCCCCGTCCCCTCCCTTCCCTTCCCCCGCCTCCACTCCCGCGAAACCGCAGTTGTGCGCCTTATTCGGCCCGAATGACGCGCACAACTGCAGTTTCGCGGAGGTGGGTCGCCTAGAATCGAGCCCATATGACACGCATCTATGACTGCTCGGTCGACACGGAACTCCTGACCGGCATGAGACTCGCACGTTCGGCCATCGGCCGCGGCGCGCTCGTTGTCATCCCCACCGACACCGTCTACGGCATCGCCGCGGACGCCTTCAACCCCGAGGCCGTGCAGCGGCTGCTGGATGCCAAGGGTCGCGGCCGCCAGTCGCCGCCGCCCGTGCTCATCCCCGGCATCCCGACGCTCGATGCGCTCGCGCAGGAGGTTCCGCAGCCAGTGCGCGACCTCGTCGCCGCGTTCTGGCCGGGCGGACTGACCGTGGTGCTCAACGCCCAGCCGTCGCTGGTCTGGGACCTCGGCGACACCCGGGGAACCGTCGCCCTGCGCATGCCGCAGGACAAGATCGCGCTCGAGCTGCTCTCCGAGACCGGGCCGCTCGCGGTGTCGTCGGCAAACCGCAGCGGGCTGCCGGCGGCCATCGACGCCCAGGGTGCCGAGGAGATGCTCGGCAACAGCGTGTCCGTCTACCTCGACGGGGGAGTGGCCGGCCAGGCCTACGAGCCCATCGGCGACCGCGCCGGCGACACGTCGTCGACGATCGTGGATGCCACGGCCTTCGAGAGCAACGGCGGCAGGCTGACCATCGTGCGCAACGGCGTCATCTCGCGGGAGGCCATCGAGGCTGTCATCGGCGACGTCCTGGCCCCCGCGGCACCGCCGGCCGCCGTAGAAGCTGCCGACGCAGACGTTGCCGCCGTAGAAGCTGCCGACGCAGACGCTGCCGAGCCCCAACCCGCCGTGCCCGACGCGGCCCGTCCCGACGCGTCCGCTCCGGCGGACGAGACCACCTCCGCGGGCTGACCCATGACCCTGTTCCTGCTGCTCGCCCTGGTCTCCGCGGCCGTCACCTTCGGGCTGTCGATCGTCGTCTTCAAGCTGAGCCACCGCTACCGCCTGTACCCGAAGATCCGGTCTCGGGACGTGCACGTCACCCCCACCCCGCGGCTCGGCGGGATCGCGATGTTCTTCGGCATCCTCGTCGCCTTCGGCGTCTCCTACCTGATCGCGTCCCAATTCGCGCCCCTCCGGCTGATCTTCGCCGAACCGAACAAGATCCTGGCCATCCTCGGCGCCGCGCTGCTGATCGTGCTGCTCGGTGTCGCCGACGACATCTGGGACCTCGACTGGATGACCAAGCTCGCCGGGCAGTTCATCGCCGCCGGACTCGTCGCCTGGCAGGGTGTGCAGATCTACTCGCTCCCGATCGGCGGCCTGACCGTCGGCTCGGGGTGGATGTCGATCGTGATCACCGTCTTGGCCATCGTGATCGTGATGAACATGATCAACTTCATCGACGGGCTCGACGGACTCGTCGCCGGCGTCGCCCTGATCGCCAACGGCGTGTTCTTCCTCTACAGCTACCTGCTCGTCCGGGACACCTCGCCCACCAACTACTTCAACCTCGCCTCGCTGATCGCCGCCGTCCTCGTCGGGGCCTGCGTGGGCTTCCTGCCGCTCAACTGGCACCCGGCCAAGCTGTTCATGGGGGACGCCGGCGCCCTGCTCGTCGGCCTGCTGATGGCCACCTCGGCGATCGCCATCACCGGCCAGATCGACCCGACCGCGGTCAACAACTCGCAGCTGTTCCCGGCGTTCATCCCGATCATCCTGCCCGTCGCGATCCTGATCATCCCGCTGCTGGACTTCGGGCTGGCGGTGTTCCGCCGCGTGCGCGCCGGCAAGTCGCCGTTCAGCGCCGACCGGAAGCACCTGCACCACCGGCTCCTCGACATGGGGCACTCGCACCTGCACGCCGTGCTCATCTTCTACGGCTGGACCGCGGCGGCGTCCGTGGGCTGCCTGCTGTACTTCGTGTTGCCGGTCTACTTCGGGCTGCCCAGCTGGTATGCCACGATGTTCCTGGTGATCACGCTGCTTGCCTGCACCATTGTCACGCTCGCGCCGCTCAGCCGGCGCAAGGCCGTCGAGGCCGCCAGCCAGCTCGCTCCCAGCGACCCCGGCGACCGCGATACAACCGCCCTGCTCGACCCTCTCGACGAGGCGTCCGAGAAAGCCGAGGAGACCGTATGACCAGCACGACACCCCAACCCAACCAGCCGACCTCCGTGCCGGTCCTGCGCAGGATCCTGGTCTACGGGGCCTTCCTGGCGCTGGGCATCATGGTGGTCGGGGCCATTGTCGGCGGACTCGTCGCGGGCGTCTCCGGGGTGGTCAGTGCCCTGGTCGGCACGCTCATGGCCGTGGTGTTCATGGGGATCACGGCCGGCAGCATCCTGCTCGCCAACCGCTTCGCCGGCACGGAGGCGGCCATCGGCGCGTTCTTCGGAATCGTGATGGGCGGCTGGCTCCTGAAATTCGTGGTCTTCCTGGCCCTGATGTTCCTTCTGCGCGGCCAGCCGTGGATCCAGCCCGTCGTCTTGTTGCTCAGCATCATCGCCGGCGTGGTCGGCTCGCTGGTGGTCGACGTGGTCGTCGTGATGAAGAGCCGGATGCCGTACGCGAGCGATGTGACCCTGCCGAAGGCACCCAGCGACGGTTGAACCGCGTCAGGACGCGCCTCTCGATTGGGTTACACGCCCGTTTCTTGCTACAGTTAGGCGATCCCACCCCGGTTTGCTGCTGCTCTTACGGCGTCGTAAATCTGTCACTTATCCGTCGTCGCGCGAGCCGAGCTCACCGCCCCGAAACAGGAGAAAGCGCTGCTAGAAACCGCTGTAAACCTGCTGGTCCCGTCTGCCACCGACGACGGTACTTTTCACGGTCCGTCCATCAACGAATTCTTCCCGGATGCCATCTTCTTCGCGGACACCCCGTTTGAGATAAACCGGGTCATTCTGATCCGCTTCCTCGCGGTCGCCGTGCTGATGCTCGTGTTCTGGGTCGGCACCCGCCGCATGAAGGTTGTTCCCAACCGCCTCCAGAGCGTCGTCGAGATGGGCCTGGACCTCGTCCGCGTCAACATCGCCGAGGATCTGCTCGGCAAGAAGGACGGGCAGCGTTTCCTGCCCCTGATCACGACCATCTTCTTCATGGTCCTGTTCATGAACTTCACCGGTGTCATCCCCTTCCTGAACATTGCGGGCACGGCCGTGATCGGCACTCCGCTGGTCCTGGGCCTCGTTGCCTACGGCGCGTTCATCTACGCCGGCGTCAAGAAGAACGCGGGCAAGTTCTTCCGCAACTCACTCTTCCCGCCCGGTGTTCCGCCGGCGCTGTACATCATCGTGACGCCGATCGAGTTCATCTCGACCTTCGTGATCCGACCGATCACGCTGACGCTCCGACTGCTGATGAACATGGTCGTCGGCCACCTGCTCCTGGTGCTGTTCTTCGCGGCCACGCAGTTCTTCTTCTTCACCGCTGATGGCGGCTTCAAGGCGTTCGGTGTCGGCACGCTGGCCTTCGGGTTCGCGTTCACGCTGTTCGAGCTCCTCGTAGCTGTTCTGCAGGCCTACGTTTTCGCACTGCTCACCACTGTCTACATCCAGCTCGCGCTGGCTGAGGAACACTAAACACGAATTCGGCACCTGCCTTATTCGCCTTACGGAAGGAAACACACGTGGACGCAACAACCGTTCTCGCTGCAATCTCGGGCAACATCGCGACCGTCGGTTACGGCCTCGCAGCCATCGGCCCGGCCATCGGCGTCGGCATCGTCGTCGGCAAGACCATCGAGGGTGTCGCACGTCAGCCCGAACTGGCCGGCCGTCTCCAGGTCCTGATGTACATCGGTATCGCCTTCACCGAGGCGCTCGCCTTCATCGGTATCGCCGTCGGCTTCATCTTCGTCTAGTCCTCTTTACACCTAGTTAGGAGGCATGATGTTTCACGCAGTGATTGCAGCTGCCGCGGAGGCTGAGCAGAAGAATCCGCTCATCCCGGAGATCTACGACATCATCTGGTCCACGGTCGTGTTCGTGGTGATCTTGTTCTTCTTCTGGAAGCTCGTGCTTCCGAGGATGCAGAAGCTCCTTGACGACCGCGCCGAGGCCATTGAAGGCAACATCGCCAAGGCCGACGACGCCCAGCGCAAGGCCGAGGCTGCTCTCGAGCAGTACACGGCACAGCTGGTCGGCGCGCGCGCCGAGGCCGGTCAGATCCGCGACCAGGCCCGTGCAGACGGCCAGCGGATCGTCGCCGAGCACAAGGATCAGGCATCGGCCGAGGCGGCACGTATCGCGGCCTCTGCCAAGACCCAGATCGAAGCAGAGCGCCAGGCAGCAGTCGTGTCGCTCCGCTCCGAGGTGGGATCCCTGGCCATCGACCTCGCTTCCGGCGTCATCGGCGAGAGCCTGACCGACGACGCGAAGGCCGCCGCCATCGTCGACCGTTTCCTGGCCGACCTTGAGGCCTCGGAGAAAGCAGCTAAGTAATGGGAAGCGCCACCAGAGAAGCTTTGGCCTCGTCGAGGGACGCACTGGCTGCCCTCGGCAGCTCGGTCGATCTGGCGACGGGCGAAAGCCTGTTCACGGCCGGTCGGGTCGTCGGCGAGTCGTCCCAGCTGCGTTCCGCGCTGGCCGATTCGTCCTCGGACGAGAAGGCCCGCCTCGCTCTCGTCGAGCGAGTGTTCTCGTCCGCCCTCACGCCGAGCGCCCTGGTGCTGCTGAAGAAGGCAGCGTCGGTGCGCTGGTCCAGCCAGGGCGACCTGCTGGCCGGCATCGAGGAGCTGGGGCTGCGGGCAGCCGCCGCTTCCGCGCCGCGGAACGTGTCGATCGAGTCAGAGTTGTTCGCGTTCGCCGCCGCAGTCTCCTCCGACGCCGGACTCGAACTTGCCCTCACGAGCAAGCTCGGCCGTGCCGACGCCAAGCTCGACCTGGTCGACGCGCTGCTGGCCGGCAAGGTTTCGGCCCAGACGCTCGCGATCGTTCGCCATCTGGTGCGCCAGCCTCGCGGCCGGCGGATCGGCCAGTTGCTGCGCCACGCGGCATCCGTGGTCGCCGACCAGTCCGGAACCACGATCGCGACGGTCACCTCGGCCGCCGAGCTCGCTCCGGCTCAGCTCGAACGCTTGAACCAGAGCCTTGCGGCGCGTTACGGCCGCGAACTCACGATCAACCAGATCGTCGACCCCGGCCTCGTCGGCGGTGTCCGCGTTCAGATCGGCGATGACGTGATCGACGGCAGCATCGCCACGAGGCTCAAGGACCTGAGACTCCAGCTTGCTGGCTGACCCACGGTCAGCCAGAACATAGACACTTCGGTGCGGCAACGCCTCGAAACTGACAAGACCTGTACACCCCGTACAGAAAAGGGAAGATGATGGCAGAACTAACGATCAGCCCGGATGAGATCCGCGACGCTCTCCAGGACTTCGTCAAGTCCTACGAGCCGAACAAGACCGCAACGACCGAGGTCGGTTACGTCACCACCGCCGGCGACGGAATTGCCCACGTTTCGGGCCTGCCCGGCGTGATGGCCAACGAGCTCATCAAGTTCGCCGACGGCACCCTGGGCCTGGCCCAGAACCTCGACGAAGATGAGATCGGCGTCGTCGTGCTCGGTGAGTTCGGCGGCATCGTTGAGGGCATGGAGGTGCACCGCACCGGCGAGGTTCTCTCCGTTCCCGTCGGCGACGGCTACCTCGGCCGCGTCGTCGACCCCCTCGGCGCTCCCATCGACGGCCTCGGTGCCATTGCGACCGAAGGCCGCCGCGCCCTCGAGCTGCAGGCGCCCGGCGTCATGGCGCGCAAGTCCGTGCACGAGCCGATGCAGACCGGCATCAAGGCCATCGACGCCATGATCCCGATCGGTCGCGGCCAGCGCCAGCTGATCATCGGTGACCGCCAGACCGGCAAGACGGCCATCGCGATCGACACGATCATCAACCAGAAGGCCAACTGGGAGTCCGGCGACACGAACAAGCAGGTTCGCTGCATCTACGTCGCCATCGGCCAGAAGGGCTCCACCATCGCTTCGGTGAAGGGTGCCCTGGAAGACGCCGGAGCGATGGAGTACACCACCATCGTCGCCGCCCCCGCGTCCGACCCGGCCGGCTTCAAGTACCTCGCCCCGTACACCGGCTCGGCCATCGGCCAGCACTGGATGTACGCCGGCAAGCACGTCCTCATCGTCTTCGACGACCTCTCTAAGCAGGCCGAGGCGTACCGCGCCGTGTCGCTGCTGCTGCGTCGCCCGCCGGGACGCGAAGCCTACCCGGGTGACGTGTTCTACCTGCACTCCCGTCTGCTCGAGCGTTGCGCCAAGCTCTCCGACGAGCTCGGTGCCGGTTCGATGACCGGTCTTCCGATCATCGAGACCAAGGCGAACGACGTCGCGGCCTACATCCCGACCAACGTGATCTCGATCACCGACGGCCAGATCTTCCTGCAGTCCGACCTCTTCAACGCCAACCAGCGCCCCGCAGTCGACGTGGGCATCTCGGTGTCCCGTGTCGGTGGCGACGCGCAGGTGAAGTCGATCAAGAAGGTCTCCGGAACGCTGAAGCTCGAGCTGGCGCAGTACCGCTCGCTCGAAGCCTTCGCGATGTTCGCGTCCGACCTGGATGCGGCCAGCCGTCGCCAGCTCGCTCGTGGCGCCCGCCTCACCGAACTGCTGCGCCAGCCGCAGTACTCGCCCTACCCGGTCGAAGACCAGGTCGTCTCGATCTGGGCCGGCATCAACGGCAAGCTCGACGAGGTCCCGGTCGAGGACGTGCTGCGTTTTGAGCGCGAGCTGCTCGACTTCCTGGCCCGCAACACCACGGTGTTGTCGACCCTGCGCGAGACGAACGTCCTCTCCGATGACACCGTCGCCGCGCTGACCAGCGAGATCGACAAGTTCAAGCTCGAATTCCAGACGGGCGAGGGCAAGCCGCTCGCCTCGGTGGGCAAGGAACAGTTCGAAGCCATCGCCGAAGAAGACGTCAACCAGGAAAAGATCGTGAAGCGCAGGCGCTAATCGCGACCGGCTCGATCACCGATTTCTTCGTACTAAACATCTAGCAACCACAGGAGACACATGGGAGCGCAACTTCGGGTTTACCGGCAGAAGATCAAATCTGCCCAGACGACCAAGAAGATCACTCGGGCCATGGAGCTGATCTCCGCCTCGCGCATCCAGAAGGCGCAGGCGAGGGTCGCTGCGTCCACCCCGTATTCGAAGGCGATCACGCGCGCCGTATCGGCCGTGGCCACATACTCGAACGTTGAGCACGTGCTCACGACCGAGCCGGCCAGGATCGATCGCGCTGCCGTGCTCATCTTCGCGTCGGACCGCGGACTCGCCGGGGCGTTCAGCTCCCAGGTGCTTCGCGAGGCTGAGGAGCTCAGCGAACTGCTGCGCAGCCAGGGCAAGGATGTCGTCTACTTCCTCGTCGGACGCAAGGCGGTCGCCTACTTCGGCTTCCGCCGCCGCGCATCCGAACGGATCTGGACCGGCGGGACCGACCAGCCCCTCTTCGAGACGGCCAGGGACATCGGCGACGCGCTCCTCGAATCCTTCCTGCGGGACTCGGAAGACGGCGGCGTCGACGAGATCCACATCGTCTACAACCGCTTCGTGAGCATGGTGACCCAGGTTCCAGAGGTCGTGCGACTGCTTCCCCTCGAGGTCGTCGAGGGCATGGAAGAGCCGGGCGAGCACACCGTGCTGCCGCTGTACGAATTCGAGCCGGATGTTGAAACCGTGCTCGACGGGCTGCTGCCGGTATACATCGAGAGCCGTCTCTTCAACGCCATGTTGCAGTCGGCCGCCTCAGAGCACGCCAGCCGCCAGAAGGCGATGAAGTCGGCCAGCGACAACGCCGACAAGCTGATCACGGACTACACGCGGTTGTCGAACAACGCCCGCCAGTCCGAGATCACCCAGCAGATTTCCGAGATCGTGGGTGGAGCCGATGCGCTCTCATCCGCCAAGAAGTAACCAGAGAAGAGAGAGCTATGACTGACACCATGAGCGCGCCAGTTCGCGCGGAGGACACAGCAGGCGCTGTGGGCCGCATCGCGCGCGTCACTGGCCCCGTCGTCGACATCGAGTTCCCGCATGATTCGATCCCGGGCATCTACAACGCGCTGAAGACCACGATCACGATCGGCGAAGAGTCGACCGAGATCACGCTCGAGGTCGCCCTGCACCTCGGCGACGACCTCGTTCGCGCCATCGCGCTGAAGCCGACCGACGGACTCGTCCGCGGCCAGGAAGTGCGCGACACCGGCGGACCCATCACGGTCCCGGTCGGCAACATCACCAAGGGCAAGGTGTTCAACGTCATCGGCGAGGTGCTCAACGGCGTCCCCGGCGAGAAGCTTGAGATCACCGAGCGCTGGCCCATCCACCGCAAGCCCCCGGCGTTCGACCAGCTGGAGTCCAAGACCCAGCTGTTCGAGACCGGCATCAAGGTCATCGACCTTCTCACGCCGTACGTTCTCGGCGGAAAGATCGGCCTGTTCGGTGGCGCCGGTGTCGGCAAGACCGTCCTGATCCAGGAAATGATCCAGCGCGTCGCGCAGGACCACGGTGGAGTGTCCGTGTTCGCCGGTGTCGGCGAGCGCACCCGTGAGGGCAACGACCTGATCGCGGAGATGGAAGAGGCGGGCGTCTTCGACAAGACCGCCCTCGTGTTCGGCCAGATGGACGAGCCGCCGGGAACGCGTCTGCGCGTCGCGCTCTCCGCCCTGACCATGGCCGAGTACTTCCGCGACGTGGAGAAGCAGGACGTCCTGCTCTTCATCGACAACATCTTCCGCTTCACCCAGGCCGGTTCCGAGGTGTCGACCCTGCTGGGCCGCATGCCTTCCGCCGTGGGTTACCAGCCGAACCTCGCCGACGAGATGGGCATCCTCCAGGAGCGCATCACCTCGACGCGTGGACACTCGATCACCTCGCTGCAGGCGATCTACGTTCCCGCCGACGACTACACCGACCCCGCGCCGGCAACGACGTTCGCGCACCTAGACGCGACGACCGAGCTGTCGCGTGAGATCGCATCCAAGGGCCTGTACCCCGCCGTCGACCCGCTCACCTCGACCAGCCGCATCCTCGACCCCCGCTACCTGGGCGCCGATCACTACAACACGGCCGTTCGCGTCAAGGCGATCCTCCAGAAGAACAAGGAACTCCAGGAGATCATCGCGATCCTCGGTGTTGACGAGCTCTCCGAAGAGGACAAGGTCACCGTTTCGCGTGCCCGTCGCATCCAGCAGTTCCTGTCCCAGAACACCTACATGGCGAAGAAGTTCACCGGTGTCGAGGGTTCCACGGTTCCGCTGAAGGACACCATCGAGGCGTTCACCGCGATCTCCAACGGAGAGTTCGACCACGTGGCCGAGCAGGCCTTCTTCAACGTCGGTGGCATCAACGACGTCGAAGAGAAGTGGGCTCAGATCCAGAAGGAGAACGGCTAAGCATGGCTTCGGCGCCGCTCAACGTCAGCGTTGTCTCGGCGGACCAGCAGGTCTGGTCCGGCGAGGCGACCATGGTCGTTGCTCGCACCGTGGAAGGCGAGATCGGTATTCTCGCCGGCCACGAGCCGATGCTCGCGATCCTCGCCAGTGGCGAGGTTCGCATGACGCTGGCCGACGGATCGAAGATCGTCGCGGAGGCAGCCGACGGCTTCCTCTCCGTCGAGAACGACACCATCACGATCGTTGCCCGCCAGGCAGGGCTCGTTTAGTCGATCGTGCTGATTCTCCTTCCGCCGTCGGAAACCAAGCGTGACGGTGGCGAAGGCGGATCGTTCGACAGTAAGTCACTCGGGTACCCGTCGCTGAATGCTCAGCGGCGGGTACTCGTGCGTGAGCTGCGCGCCCTGGCTCGGGATCCCGAGGCCATGATGGCCGCCCTCAAGCTCGGCCGCACGCAGGCCGCCGAGGTGCAGCGCAATCGCGCCCTGACCACCTCGCCGACGATGGCCGCGCTGGACCGCTACACCGGCGTGCTCTACGACGCACTGGATGCGCCGACCCTGTCCGCCGCCGCGCGGGACTTCGCCGGCCGGCACGTGGTCGTGCACTCGGCGCTGTTCGGGCCGGTCGGCGCCCTCGACCTGGTGCCGGCGTACCGGTTCTCGCACGATTCCCGGTTGCCGGGGCATCCGTTGAAGAAGCACTGGGGCGGCGCGGTCAGCCAGGCCCTCGCCGTCGCAGAGGGGCTCGTGCTCGACCTGAGGTCGGAGGCCTACGTGGCACTCGGCGCGGCCCCGGCCGGGTCGGAGTCGCTGTTCCTCCGGGTCGTGACCGAGGCCCCGGGCGGACAGAAGCGGGCGCTCAACCACTTCAACAAGAAGTCGAAGGGTGAGTTCACCCGCGCGATCCTGGAGCACGGGCGGGTCTTCGCCTCCGCCGAGGAACTGCTCGACTGGGCGCCCACGGCCGGCTTCCGGCTGCACCGCGGAGCCCCCGGCGAGCTCGAACTCGTCGTCTGACCGGCGCTTCCTCCCCGCGAAACCGCAGTTGTGCGCCCTAAACGGGACGAATAACGCGCACAACTGCGGTTTCGCGGGTACTGCGGTGGCAGAGTTCGACGTGGTCGTCGACTAGGCCGGCCGACTGCATGAGGGCGTACATCGTCGTCGGCCCGACGAAGCGGTAGCCGCGGCGGCGCAGCTCGGCGCTCAGCGCGGTCGACTCGGACGTGATCGCCGGGATGTCCTGCAACGAACCCAGGCGCTCCGGCCGGGGCGGCGGCGCGAAGCTCCAGATCAGGTCGGTGAGGCTCTCGCCCAGGTCCCGCGTGACGCGGGCGTTGCCGATGGCCGCCAGGATCTTGCCGCGGTGGCGGATGATGCCGGCGTCGGCGACGAGGCGCTCAACGTCCGCCTCGTCCATCGCGGCGACCCGGTCAATGTCGAAATCGTGGAAGGCGGCCCGGAACGCGGGGCGGCGGCGCAGGATCGTGATCCAGGACAGACCGGCCTGGAACCCCTCGAGGCAGAGCTTCTCGAACAGGCGCTGGTCGCCGAGCAGGGGGCGGCCCCATTCCTCGTCGTGGTAGCGCTGGTATTCGGCATCGACGCCGACCCAGGCGCAGCGGGTGAGGCCGTCCGGCCCGGCGATGACGGATGCCCGCTCGGGCAGTTCGCTCACGCCGCGTGCCCGATTCCCTCGTGGTCGAGCAGCCAGACCTTGGTCGGGATGCCGTTGCCGCCGCTGTACCCGGTGATGCGGCCGTTGGACGCGAGCACCCGGTGGCAGGCGATGATGATCGGAACCGGGTTCGCGCCGACGGCCCCGCCGATCGCGCGGCCGGAGCCCGGCCGGCCGATTTCTTGGCCGAGTTCGCCGTAGGAGAGATACTCGCCGAAGACGATCCCGGCGAGCCGGTTCCAGACGGCCTGCTGGAATGCCGTGCCCCCGCTGAGGCGCACGGGCAGGTCGAAGGCGGTGCGCGTCCCGGCGAAGTATTCGCCGAGCTGCCGCGCGGCCTCGTCGAGCACGGGGGAGTGCACCTCGGGTGCCCCCTCGAGCGGCAGATGCCCGCCGCGTTCAATCGACAACGACAGGATCTGCTCGCCGTCGCCGGTGAGTTCCAGGCGGCCCAGGGGGCTCTGAACCCGGATCAAAGACGTTGCTGTGCTGGTCATGGCTCTACTTTATTCGGCCGGGCAGAACCGGGCTCGCGGGTTTCGGACATCGGTGCGACCGCCGGCATCCGCCCATCGGTGGAGGACAGGTGCGAGGTGACTACTCCCCGCGCGCGTGCGGGTACTCCGCGGGGCGCCCCTGGAAGGCGAGGATGTTGGGATTCTGGATGACGCCGTCGCGGATCTCGATCGCGCGCCGGAGTGTCTCGTTGGCCTCCCAGGCGTCCTCGCCGGAGAGCACGTCCTCGAGGTAGGGCAGCAGGGCCTCGCTGATCTCCCAGGTCGCCGAGTTCCAGAGGTAGGACGGGCTGTGGTCGACGGCGTAGTACGTGACGTGGTGGCCGACCGTGAACGTGGGCTCCCGGAACGACGTCGGCCTGGCCCAGCTGAAACCCATGCCCTCGTCGCAGGAGACGTCGACGACCAGCGTCCCGGGCGCGAGCCTCGGCAGGTCCGCGTCCGAGAGGAAGGTGAGCGGCGCATTCGTGTCCTGGAGCACGCAGTTGACGATGATGTCGTGCCCCGCGAGGAACTCCGGCACCGGCACGCGGGCCTCGTCGACGAGGGCGAAGTGCCCCGGTCCGTCTTCGCCCTGGTCGAGCTGGACGATATTCGCGGAGTGGATCGGGGAACTGACGGCCGAGATCTCCCGGTTCGTGAGGATGCTCACGTCATAGATCCCATGGGCGTTGAGCGCGGTCACCGCGCCCCGCGCGGTCGCCCCGAAGCCGATCACGGCGGCCCGCAACTTCCGGCCGTAGTCGCCCGTCGAGCCGATCAGCTGCAGCGAGTGCAGCACCGAGCAGTAGCCGGCGAGCTCGTTGTTCTTGTGCAGCACGTGCAAGTTGAACTCGCCGGAGGCCGTCCAATGGTTCATCGCCTCGAAGGCGATCAGGGTCAGCCGCTTGTCGATGGCCAGCTGGGTGAGCGCGGCATCCTGCACGCAGTGCGGCCAGCCCCACAGGGTCTGTCCCTCGCGCAGCTGCTCGACGTCGGCAAGCAACGGCTTGGCGAGCAGGATGACATCGCATTCGGCGATGAGTTCGTCCCGCGAGCGCAGGCCGGCGACCAGCGGCGCGAGCTGGTCATCGGAGATTCCGAAGTCTTCACCGTACCCGCTTTCGAGGAAGATCCGCTCGCGCACCTCCGGATCGATCCGGTCGAAATGCAGCGGATGAATCGGCAACCGGCGTTCATCCGGCTTGCGCGAGCGCGACATGATTCCGAGCGTGAGTCGACCCACGGGTACCCCTTTGTTCGGCTTCCTGTCTAGGGCGTGTCTCCTAATTCGTGTAACCAGATGGTGATGGCGCGGAGGACGACTCCTCCGCGGTAGGTCAGGGCAAGTTTGTCGTAGCGGGTGGCGA
>NZ_SOEZ01000021.1 GCF_004402215.1 Cryobacterium tagatosivorans | reverse complement strand
TTTCTAAGTTAAGTCCGGCGGTGTCCTACTCTCCCACAGGGTCCCCCCTGCAGTACCATCGGCGCAAAGAGTCTTAGCTTCCGGGTTCGGAATGAGACCGGGCGTTTCCCTCTTGCTATAGCCGCCGAAACACTTTTCGATGTTTCGAACCTATATTTTTAGTTATAGAGCCCGGTGTCTATAAGACACGTGGGGCGTTGTTCTCGACCGTACATCGAGAACCACATAGTGGACGCATAGCAGCTTATTCAAACTGAGTGTTATCAAATTATCGGCTTATTAGTACCGGTCAGCTTCAAGAGTCTTTAGTCCTCTCTTCCACATCCGGCCTATCAACGCAGTAGTCTAGCTGCGAGCCTCTCCCCCGAAGGGATGGAAATCTCATCTCGAAGCCGGCTTCCCGCTTAGATGCTTTCAGCGGTTATCCGTTCCGAACGTAGCTAATCAGCGGTGCTCCTGGCGGAACAACTGACACACCAGAGGTTCGTCCATCCCGGTCCTCTCGTACTAGGGATAGATCTTCTCAAATTTCCTGCGCGCGCAGCGGATAGGGACCGAACTGTCTCACGACGTTCTAAACCCAGCTCGCGTACCGCTTTAATGGGCGAACAGCCCAACCCTTGGGACCTACTCCAGCCCCAGGATGCGACGAGCCGACATCGAGGTGCCAAACCATGCCGTCGATATGGACTCTTGGGCAAGATCAGCCTGTTATCCCCGAGGTACCTTTTATCCGTTGAGCGACAGCGCTTCCACAAGCCACTGCCGGATCACTAGTCCCGACTTTCGTCCCTGCTCGACTTGTCAGTCTCACAGTCAAGCTCCCTTGTGCACTTACACTCGACACCTGATTGCCAACCAGGTTGAGGGAACCTTTGGGCGCCTCCGTTACTTTTTAGGAGGCAACCGCCCCAGTTAAACTACCCACCAGGCACTGTCCCTGAACCGGATTACGGTTCGAAGTTAGATATCCAATATGACCAGAGTGGTATTTCAACGTTGACTCCACCTGAACTAGCGTCCAAGCTTCACAGTCTCCCACCTATCCTACACAAGCCACACCGAACACCAATACCAAGCTGTAGTAAAGGTCACGGGGTCTTTCCGTCCTGCTGCGCGTAACGAGCATCTTTACTCGTAATGCAATTTCGCCGAGTTCGCGGTTGAGACAGCTGGGAAGTCGTTACGCCATTCGTGCAGGTCGGAACTTACCCGACAAGGAATTTCGCTACCTTAGGATGGTTATAGTTACCACCGCCGTTTACTGGGGCTTAAATTCTGAGCTTCGCTTGCGCTAACCCTTCCTCTTAACCTTCCAGCACCGGGCAGGCGTCAGTCCGTATACATCGTCTTGCGACTTGGCACGGACCTGTGTTTTTAGTAAACAGTCGCTTCCCACTGGTCTCTGCGGCCTTCGAACGCTCCAGGAGTAAATCCCTTCACGCCTCAGGCCCCCCTTCTCCCGAAGTTACGGGGGCATTTTGCCGAGTTCCTTAACCACGATTCTCTCGATCTCCTTAGTATTCTCTACCTGATCACCTGAGTCGGTTTGGGGTACGGGTGACTTGAACCTCGCGTCGATGCTTTTCTTGGCAGCATAGGATCACTGATTTCGCCCTTACGGGCTACCCATCGGGTCTCAGGCATCGTGAACGACGGATTTGCCTATCGTTCGCCCTACATCCTTAGACCGGGACAACCATCGCCCGGCTCAGCTACCTTCCTGCGTCACACCTGTTAATACGCTAACCGCACCAGCATAGGGTCGTGCGCTAGGCCCACCCCCGCAGCCCGAAGGCGTTGGTCAGTGGGATTCAGACACTTAGCATTACTGGATTAGCTTGGACGGTTCTTCATCAGTACGGGAATATAAACCCGTTGTCCATCGACTACGCCTGTCGGCCTCGCCTTAGGTCCCGACTTACCCAGGGCGGATTAGCCTGGCCCTGGAAACCTTGATCTTTCGGAGGACGGGTTTCTCACCCGTCTTTCGCTACTCATGCCTGCATTCTCACTCGTGTAGCCTCCACGGCTGGTTTACACCGCCGCTTCGCTGGCCACACGACGCTCTCCTACCCATCAACACGGCTGAACCAACCACACAAGGTGGCGGCTTACCAAAAATATTAATGCCACAACTTCGGTGGCGTGCTTGAGCCCCGTTACATTGTCGGCGCGGAATCACTTGACCAGTGAGCTATTACGCACTCTTTCAAGGGTGGCTGCTTCTAAGCCAACCTCCTGGTTGTCTGTGCAACTCCACATCCTTTCCCACTTAGCACGCGCTTTGGGACCTTAGTTGGTGGTCTGGGTTGTTTCCCTCTCGACGATGAAGCTTATCCCCCACCGTCTCACTGCTGCGCTCTCACTTACCGGCATTCGGAGTTTGGCTGACGTCAGTAAGCTTTTGGGCCCCATCGGCCATCCAGTAGCTCTACCTCCGGCAAGAAACACGCAACGCTGCACCTAAATGCATTTCGGAGAGAACCAGCTATCACGAAGTTTGATTGGCCTTTCACCCCTATCCACAGCTCATCCCCTCCATTTTCAACTGAAGTGGGTTCGGTCCTCCACGACGTCTTACCGTCGCTTCAACCTGGCCATGGATAGATCACTTCGCTTCGGGTCTAGGACATGCGACTGAATCGCCCTATTCAGACTCGCTTTCGCTACGCATTCCCCTCTCGGGTTAAGCTCGCCACATATCACTAACTCGCAGGCTCATTCTTCAAAAGGCACGCTGTCACCAGAACATGCTGGCTCCAACGGTTTGTAAGCAAACGGTTTCAGGTACTATTTCACTCCCCTCCCGGGGTACTTTTCACCTTTCCCTCACGGTACTTGTTCACTATCGGTCATGTAGGAGTATTTAGGCTTATCAGGTGGTCCTGACGGATTCACACGGGATTTCTCGGGCCCCGTGCTACTTGGGATACTCTTCGGGCGATTGCTGCATTTCGACTACGGGGTTCGCACCCTCTATGACCAGGCTTTCAATCCTGTTCGTCTATACAACGTTCTAACCCTCACTGTTCGGCAGAAGCAGCAGAAAAGTCCCGCAACCCCGACCATGCAACGCCTGCCGGCTATCACACATGATCGGTTTAGCCTCATCCGGTTTCGCTCGCCACTACTAACGGAATCACTATTGTTTTCTCTTCCTGTGGGTACTGAGATGTTTCACTTCCCCACGTTCCCTCTACCCGCCCTATATATTCAGGCGGGAGTCACCAGGTCACCTTGCGGGCCTGGCGGGGTTTCCCCATTCGGAAATCCTCGGATCAAAGTTCGTTTATCAACTCCCCGAGGCTTATCGCAGATTACTACGTCCTTCTTCGGCTCTACATGCCAAGGCATTCACCGTTTGCTCTTAGAAATTTGAAATCACATGAGTTTGAATCGATTAAGTGTCGCGAATAAATTCGCGACCGAAATTGACCAATGATCAACGCATCACACCCCCGAAGAGGCGATATCTGCGTTGGTCTTTGTAATTTGCTGCCCGAAGGCAGTCAAATTTAAGATGCTCGCGTCCACTGTGTAGTTCTCAAAGTACGGGCGGTACCCTCGCTCATCCCCGAATGATGGGAACAAGAAAAGGTCCAGAAGGAAAGGTTCAGGCCGGCTTAGCCGGCTTGTTCCGGTCCCTCAGGACCCAACAGCGTGCGCATGCAAACCCGCCAGGACCAACCCGTTCCATCTGAGCGTTGTAAACAACGCTGCAGAGTACTGAGATCGAACCGTTTGGTTCTGCATCAATGTCAATGTTCCACCCATGAGCGCCACCGGAAAACGTGTGTTTCCGAAATGGCTTGGCACCTGTGATCTCCCTGTATACCGGGGAGAGGTGCTGTGCTCCTTAGAAAGGAGGTGATCCAGCCGCACCTTCCGGTACGGCTACCTTGTTACGACTTAGTCCTAATCACCGATCCCACCTTCGACAGCTCCTTCCTTGCGGTTAGGCCACTGGCTTCGGGTGTTACCGACTTTCATGACTTGACGGGCGGTGTGTACAAGGCCCGGGAACGTATTCACCGCAGCGTTGCTGATCTGCGATTACTAGCGACTCCGACTTCATGAGGTCGAGTTGCAGACCTCAATCCGAACTGAGACCGGCTTTTTGGGATTCGCTCCACCTTACGGTATTGCAGCCCTTTGTACCGGCCATTGTAGCATGCGTGAAGCCCAAGACATAAGGGGCATGATGATTTGACGTCATCCCCACCTTCCTCCGAGTTGACCCCGGCAGTATCCCATGAGTTCCCACCATTACGTGCTGGCAACATAGGACGAGGGTTGCGCTCGTTGCGGGACTTAACCCAACATCTCACGACACGAGCTGACGACAACCATGCACCACCTGTATAGAGACCTTGCGGGGCGACTGTTTCCAGCCGTTTCCTCTATATGTCAAGCCTTGGTAAGGTTCTTCGCGTTGCATCGAATTAATCCGCATGCTCCGCCGCTTGTGCGGGCCCCCGTCAATTCCTTTGAGTTTTAGCCTTGCGGCCGTACTCCCCAGGCGGGGAACTTAATGCGTTAGCTGCGACACGGAGACCGTGGAATGGTCCCCACATCTAGTTCCCAACGTTTACGGCATGGACTACCAGGGTATCTAATCCTGTTCGCTCCCCATGCTTTCGCTCCTCAGCGTCAGTTACGGCCCAGAGATCTGCCTTCGCCATTGGTGTTCCTCCTGATATCTGCGCATTCCACCGCTACACCAGGAATTCCAATCTCCCCTACCGCACTCTAGTCTGCCCGTACCCACTGCAGGCCCGAGGTTGAGCCTCGGGTTTTCACAGCAGACGCGACAAACCGCCTACGAGCTCTTTACGCCCAATAATTCCGGACAACGCTTGCACCCTACGTATTACCGCGGCTGCTGGCACGTAGTTAGCCGGTGCTTTTTCTGCAGGTACCGTCACTTTCGCTTCTTCCCTACTAAAAGAGGTTTACAACCCGAAGGCCTTCGTCCCTCACGCGGCGTTGCTGCATCAGGCTTTCGCCCATTGTGCAATATTCCCCACTGCTGCCTCCCGTAGGAGTCTGGGCCGTGTCTCAGTCCCAGTGTGGCCGGTCACCCTCTCAGGCCGGCTACCCGTCGTCGCCTTGGTGAGCCATTACCTCACCAACTAGCTGATAGGCCGCGAGCTCATCCTTGACCAAAATTCTTTCCACCCCCAGGAGATGCCTCCGAGGGTCGTATCCGGTATTAGACGTCGTTTCCAACGCTTATCCCAGAGTCAAGGGCAGATTGCTCACGTGTTACTCACCCGTTCGCCACTGATCCAAGAAGCAAGCTTCTCTTCACCGTTCGACTTGCATGTGTTAAGCACGCCGCCAGCGTTCGTCCTGAGCCAGGATCAAACTCTCCGTAAATGTTTGATTGCCAAGCCACCGAAGTGACCGGNGAATGGGCGAACAATCTGCAAGTTTGAAACTGACAGAACAAATCATTACTGACTTGCTTTGTTGTTTAAATGTTTTCCAAAGGAATCTCTTCCGCGGTACCCCCTAGAAAGGAGCCCTACGACCGAGGTTTTTGGCATTTGACATTGTGCACGCTGTTGAGTTCTCAAGGATCGGACGCACCCAGGTTCAGGCCGCGCTGTTTGATCAGCACTGCGACTTTCGTTCTGGGGCAACCTGTCTAACTTAGCTCACCGTTTAGACCCTGTCAAATCGAGCATTTCGCGTTCCCAGCGGTGAAAACACACGCCAGAATCGTGACTCGAACCTGATGGATCGGCCTGGTGAGCCGAAATAATCTTAGGCTTCCAAACACGTTCCTACAAGAGGAATTTGTGTGCTGTAGTGACTGAGATCTGGTCCCACTTGAGGCCGGGAAGCGCTGCGGCTTTCCGCACCTTTGGGGTACGTATAGATACATTACGGCGGTCCGGGGCAGCCGTCAAAAGCACCGTCGTTTCGGGCGTGTCTCGCCCTTCCGCGGCTATCTGCCGGCGCGCTTTCCCGCCGTTTAGTAGCGGTAGTGGTCGACCTTGTACGGGCCCTCGATGGGCACGCCGATGTAGGCGGACTGTTCGGGGGTGAGCAGGGTGAGTTCGACGCCGAGCGCATCGAGGTGCAGCCGGGCGACCTTCTCGTCGAGGTGCTTGGGCAGCACGTACACGCCGACCGGGTACTTCTCCGGGTAGCAGTAGAGCTCGATCTGCGCGAGCACCTGGTTGGTGAACGAGTTGCTCATCACGAACGACGGGTGTCCCGTGGCGTTGCCCAGGTTCATCAGGCGCCCCTCGGAGAGCACGAGCACACTGCGTCCGCTGGGCAGGCGCCACTCGTGTACCTGCGGCTTGATCTCGACCCGCACGGCGCCGGCGAGCGTCTCGAGCGACGCCATGTCAATCTCGTTGTCGAAGTGGCCGACGTTGGCGATGATCGCGAGGTGCTTCATCCGGAGCATGTGCTCGGTGGTGATGACGTTGAAGTTGCCGGTGCCGCTGACGAAGATGTCGACCTGCGGGGCGACGGATTCGATCCGGGCGACCTGGAAGCCGTCCATGGCCGCTTGCAGGGCGTTGATCGGGTCGATCTCGCTGACGATCACCCGGGCGCCCTGCCCGCGGAGGGCCTCGGCGGCCCCCTTGCCGACATCCCCGTAGCCGGCGACGAAGACGACCTTGCCGCCGATCAGCACATCGGTGGCCCGGTTGAGGCCGTCCGGCAGGGAGTGGCGGATGCCGTACTTGTTGTCGAACTTCGACTTGGTGACCGAGTCGTTGACGTTGATCGCGGGGAAGAGCAGCTGCGAGGCGGCCGCCAGCTCGTACAGCCGGTGGACGCCGGTCGTGGTTTCCTCCGTGACGCCGGCGATTTCCGCGGCGATCCCGGTCCAGCGATCCGGCGACTCGGCGAGCGACCGTCGGAGCGTCTCGAGCACGACCTTGTACTCGTGGCTGTCGGAATCGGACGGCGCCGGCACCGCGCCGGCCAGTTCGAACTCGCGGCCCTTGTGCACGAGCATCGTGGCGTCCCCGCCGTCGTCGAGGATCATGTTCGGGCCGGTCCAGGTCTCCCCCGCCGCCGCGGCTTCCGCGGTCCAGTCGAAGATCCGGTCGGTGCACCACCAGTAGTCGTCGAGGGTCTCGCCCTTCCAGGCGAAGACGGGGACGCCGGCCGGGGCATCCGGGGTGCCGGTGGGGCCGACGGCGATCGCGGCGGCCGCGTCATCCTGGGTGGAGAAGATATTGCAGCTCGCCCAGCGCACCTGGGCGCCGAGCGCCACGAGGGTTTCGATCAGCACGGCGGTCTGCACGGTCATGTGCAGCGATCCGGCGATGCGGGCGCCGGCCAGCGGCTTCGTGTCGCCGAATTCGGCGCGCAGGGCCATCAGGCCGGGCATCTCGTTCTCGGCGAGGCGCAGCTGGTGGCGGCCCGCCTCGGCCAGGGTGAGGTCGGCGATCTTGAACGCGGGCGCGGTGGTGGAATCGACAGTCATGCGACCATCTTGCCATCCGCCGTGGCTCCCCACCCCCTCGCGAAAACGCACTCGTGCTCGTTATGACGGGTTCATAACGAGCACAAGTGCGTTTTCGCGGGAGGTTACGCGGTGTGGATGGGGTGGGGTTCCTCGGCCAGGGTGAGTTCGGTGCGCAGCGCGTTGGCCGCGTTGCCGCGGCGATAGCGCCAGACGCCGAAGCCCACGACCACGACCGCGAGGAGCAGCGAGAGCAGGAGCGACTCGCGGGTCTTCTCGAGCACCATCATGCCGACCAGCAGCGCGACGATGCTGGCAATCGCGAACCAGGTGAGGTACGGGAACGCCCACATCCGGAGGGAGAGCTTCTCCACCTCGGCCTTGTCCATCCGGCGGCGGAGCACGAGCTGCGACGTCGCGATGACGAGCCAGACGAAGAGCGCGATCGCGCCGGAGGTGTTGACGAGGAAGAGGAAGACCGTGTCGGGGGCGATGTAGTTGAGCCCGACGGTGACGAAGCCGACGATGGTCGAGGCGAGCACGGCGCTCCGCGGCACGCCTCGCCTGGAGATCTTCGACCAGCCCCTGGGTGCGTCCCCGCGGGCGGAGAGGGTGAACAGCATCCGGCTGGCGGTGTAGAGGCCGGAGTTCAGGCAGGACAGAACACTGGTCAGCACGATGACGTCCATGATCGTGCCGGCGCCCGGGATGCCGAAGAGTTCGATCACGGCCACGTAGGGGCTCTTGGCCACGGACGCGCTGTCCCAGGGCAGCAGGGTCACGACGATGGCGATCGAGCCGATGTAGAAGATCAGGATGCGCCACACGGTGGAGCGCACGGCCTTCTTGACGGCGTCGACCGGGTGCGCCGATTCGCCGGCGGCGATCGTGGCGATTTCGGCGCCGAAGAAGGAGAAGACGACGACGAGCACGCCACCGAGGACGGCGCCGCTGCCGTTGGGGAAGAATCCGCCGTGGCCGGTGAGGTTGCTGAGGCCGGGCGCGTCCACCCCGGGCATGAAGCCGAGGATCGCCGCGACGCCCAGCAGGAGGAAGACGATGATGGCGGCGACCTTGATCGACGCGAACCAGAACTCGAACTCGCCGAACGACTTCACCGAGACGACGTTGGTGAGGGTGAGCAGCACCATGAGCACGAGCGCCCAGACCCACTGGTCGACGCCGGGGATCCAGCGGTGCACGATTGCGGCGCCGGCGGTGGCCTCGATGCCGAGCACGATGATCCAGAACCAGGCGTACAGCCAGCCGATGCTGAACCCGGCCCAGCGGCCGAGGGCCCGGTCGGCGTAGGTGGAGAACGATCCGGTGGCCGGGTTGGCGGCCGCCATCTCGCCGAGCATGCGCATGACGAGGATCACGATGAAGCCGGCGGCCGCGTAGGCCAGCAGGATGCCGGGGCCCGCCTCGCGGATCGCGGCACCGGAGCCGATGAACAGGCCGGCGCCGATCACGCCGGCGATGGCGATCATCGAGAGGTGGCGCGGCTTGAGGCTCTTGGCCAGCTGGTTGCCGCCCGGATCCGCCTGCCTGGCGTCGGTTTCGGTCGTCGGGGCAGAGGCCATGGTGAAACTCCAGTGTTCGCGTGGATCGGCGCCGCGTGACCCGATTGGGGGTCCGGGCGCCGTCGGCCACCCTATGTCACGCGGCGACCGCGAGACAAAAGCGGGCCGCGGGTGGACTCTACGTTCTGCCCTGGCTTGCCCTGGCGTGCCCTGGCTGAACTGCGGAGAAAGTACCTTCATTTGGCGATTGAGGGTACTTTCTCCGCAACTCAACCTGAACTCGTGCGGGGTGCGCGGGCGCGCATACGGAGCGCGTCCGGAGCGTGCGGGTGGCTGGAGTTGTGAGGCTAGGAGGCCGCGGGGGCCGCGGCGAGGAGGTCGGCGGCGACGAGCTCCGCAATCTGCACGGCGTTCAGCGCGGCTCCCTTGCGCAGGTTGTCGTTGCTGATGAACAGGGCGAGGCCGCGCCCGTTCGGCACGCCGGGGTCCTGGCGGATCCGGCCGACGAAGCTGGCATCCTTGCCGGCCGCCTCGAGGGGGGTCGGGATGTCGGTCAGTTCGACGCCGGGAGCGGTCGCGAGCAGTTCTCGGGCGCGCTCGACGCTCAGCGGCTTGCCGAACTCGGCGTTGATCGAGAGCGAGTGGCCGGTGAAGACGGGCACCCGCACGCAGGTGCCGGAGACGAGGAGGTCGGGCAGCTCGAGGATCTTGCGGCTCTCGTTGCGGAGCTTCTTCTCCTCGTCGGTCTCGAACGAGCCGTCGTCGACGATGGACCCGGCGAGCGGGATGACATCGAAGGCGATCGGCCGCGCGTAGATGGCCGGGGCCGGGATGTTCACGGCGGAGCCATCGTGCACGAGCTGCAGCAGGTTGCCGTCCTGGGACGCGACCCGCACCTGGGTCGCGAGCTCGCTGGCGCCGGCGAGGCCGCTGCCCGACACGGCCTGGTACGTGCTGACGATGAGTCGTTCGAGGCCGGCCTCGTCGTGCAGCACCTTGAGTACGGGCATGGCCGCCATCGTGGTGCAGTTCGGGTTGGCGATGATGCCCTTGACGGCCTGCTTGATCGCGCCGGGGTTGACCTCGCTGACGACGAGCGGGACGTCGGGGTCCATCCGCCAGCCGGAGGAGTTGTCGATCACGGTCACGCCGGCCGCGGCGAACCGCGGCGCCTGCGACTTCGACAGCGTGGCGCCGGCCGAGAAGATAGCAACGTCCAGGCCGGTCGGATCGGCCGTTGCGGCATCCTCCACGACGATGTCCTCGCCGCGCCAGGGCAGGGTCGTGCCGGCGGACCGGGACGAGGCGAAGAACCGGATGCCGGCGACCGGGAAGTCGCGCTCCTCGAGCAGCCGGCGCACGACGGCGCCCACCTGGCCGGTTGCCCCGACGACGCCGATCTGGATTCCTGCGGTACTGGTCACTGTGTCTTCCTAACGTGCTGCGGTGGCGGCGGCCTGGTTTGCGGGGCTAGCGGCCGGTGCCGCCGTGGACGACGGCTTCGTTTTCGGCGTCGAGGCCGAAGGCGGTGTGCACGACCCGCAGGGCCTGCTGGATGGTGTCGGCCCGGGTGACGACGGAGATGCGGATCTCGCTGGTGGAGATCATCTCGATGTTGATGCCGGCCAGGAAGAGCGCCTCGAACAGCTTCGCCGAGACCCCGGTGTTGGTGCGCATGCCGCCGCCGACGAGCGTGAGCTTGCCAATCTGGTCGTCGTACTGCAGGTTGGCGAAGCCGACGTTCTCCTGCTCGTTGGTCAACGCGGTCAGCGTCTGCTGGCCCTCCGACTTCGGCAGGGTGAACGAGATGTCGGTGACGCCGGTGGCCACGCCGGAGACGTTCTGCACGATCATGTCCACGTTGGCGTTGGCGCTGGCGACGATCTTGAAGATCTGGGCCGCCTTGCCGGGCACGTCGGGCACGCCGACGACCGTGATCTTGGCTTCGCTCAGGTCGGCGGCAATCCCGGCGATGATCGGCTCTTCCACTGTCTCTCCATTCGGATCCACGAACTCGCTGTTGTAGACGATCGTGCCCTGGTTGTTGTTGAAGGACGACCGGACGTGCAGGGTCACACCGTGACGACGGGCATATTCCACGGCTCGTATGTAGAGCACCTTGGCCCCGCCGGCGGCGAGTTCGAGCATTTCCTCGCTCGAGATCCGGTCGAGTTTGCGGGCCTGGGGCACGACGCGGGGATCGGCGGTGAAGACCCCGTCGACGTCGGTGTAGATCTCGCAGATGTCGGCGTCGAGGGCCGCCGCGAGGGCGACGGCGGTGGTGTCGGAGCCGCCCCGGCCGAGGGTGGTGATGTCCATGGTGTCGCGGTTGAAGCCCTGGAAGCCGGCGACGATGGCGACGGCGCCTCCGTCGAGGGCGTCGCGGATGCGCCCGGGAGTCACGTCGACGATCCGTGCCGAGCCGTGGCGGGCATCCGTGATCATGCCGGCCTGGCTGCCGGTGAAGGAGAGCGCGTCGTAGCCCATGCTCTTGATGGCCATCGCGAGCAGCGCCATCGAGATGCGTTCGCCGGCGGTGAGCAGCATGTCGAGTTCGCGGGGCGCGGGGATCGGCGCGACCTGGTGGGCCAGGTCGAGCAGCTCGTCGGTCGAATCGCCCATGGCCGAGACGACCACGACGACATCGTTGCCCGCCTTGCGGGTGTCGACGATGCGCTTGGCCACGCGCTTGATGCTTTCGGCGTCGGCGACGGATGATCCGCCGAACTTCTGCACGATCAAGCTCACGTAGCACTCCTGAGGTTGGGTTCGCGGGCGCTGAGCCCAAACATCCATCATAAATGCACTTGTATTCTCAGGCCGCCATGTGACGTTCTGGTGACGCGGGCGGGCTGGGTTCGGGCGGCCGGCTCGTGGCCGGCTCGGCCGTCAGCTGGTGACGACGCGACGGCCCTCGAACGCTCGGCCGAGGGTGACCTCGTCGGCGTATTCGAGGTCCCCGCCGACCGGCAGTCCTGAGGCGAGGCGGGTGACGCGGATCTCGAGGGTCGTGAGCAGGCGCGACAGGTAGGTCGCCGTGGCCTCGCCCTCGAGGTTCGGGTCGGTGGCGATGATGACTTCCTGCACGGTGTTGTCGGCGAGGCGCTGCATCAGCTGGCGGATGCGCAGGTCGTCGGGGCCGATGCCGTCGATCGGGCTGATCGCGCCGCCGAGCACGTGGTAGAGCCCCTTGAATTCGCGGGTGCGCTCGATCGCGACGACGTCCTTGGCCTCTTCCACCACGCAGATGATCGCGGGGTTGCGGCGCGGGTCACGGCAGATCATGCAGGTCTGCTGCTCGGACACGTTGCCGCAGATGTCGCAGAAGCGCACCTTCTCGCGCACCTCGAGCAGCACGTGCGCGAGCCGGCTCACATCGAAGTTCTGCGTCTGCAGGATGTGGAAGGCGATGCGCTGCGCGGACTTCGGCCCGATTCCGGGTAGGCGGTTGAGCTCGTCGATGAGTTCCTGGACGATTCCTTCGTACACGGCTTAGTCGTTTCTCGGTCGGACGGCCGGCTCGTGCGCCTGTTCCTCGAGGAAAGTGGCGCCGAGGATCTCGCGGACGACCGATTCGCCGTAGCGCTGCTTCTCGGAGAAGGCGGGGGCGGATGCCTTCGCGGGGCGCTTGGCGGCGGAGGCTACGGGGGCTGCGGAGGCTGCTGCTGTCGGCGGGGTTGCCGAGCCGGCGGGTGCCGCTCCGGACGAAACCTGGGCGGACGCGGCCGGCGCGGCCGATGAGGCACCGCGGTCGTCGTACATCGGGTCTTCCGGCGGGGCGTCGTCGAACGGCGGCGGCTCCTCGTCGAACGGGGGCTCCGGGTCGGGCGCGGACTCCCGTGCGGGGGCTGACTCCCGTGCAGGCGCGGACTCGACCGCGGGGGCGGACCCGGGGATGGCGACCGTCGTCCAGCCGGTGGCGCCGGCCGGGGAGCCGACCGCCGGGGTCGACGCTGCCGCGGCCTGCGCTGCCGGGGCCTGAGCCTGGGGCGCCTGCGTCGCGGGGGACTGAGCCTGAGGCGCCTCAGCCGAGGACGCTGACTGCGCCGGCGCGGCCTTCGAAGCCGGCGCGGACGAGCGCGCGGGCTGCGCGGCCGGCTGCGCGGATGCAGGTGCCGAAGCCGCGGATGCCGCCGCGGGCGGCTCAGCGGCGTTGGGCGGCGTGGCCGGCCG
>NZ_SOEZ01000043.1 GCF_004402215.1 Cryobacterium tagatosivorans | reverse complement strand
CCTACCTCGGGGAGATGCCCAGGCTGCGGCCGGCGAGCCCCCGGCCCCGCGTGGCGAGCCGCTCGGCGACGGCCCGGATGGCGAGCGCCGCCGGGTCGGCGGGGTCGCCGAGCACGACCGGAACGCCCCGGTCGCCGCCGGAGCGCAGCGGCACGCTGAGCGGCACCTGGGCGAGCAGGGGCACGGGCGTTTCCTGGTGCGCGGAGAGGCGACTGGCGACCTCGGCGCCGCCGCCGGAGCCGAAGAGTTCGAGCACGGTGCCGTCGGGCTGCGGCAGCCCGGACATGTTCTCGATCACGCCGTAGACGCTCTGGCCGGTCTGGCGGGCGACGACGCCGCTGCGCTCGGCGACCTCTGCGGCCGCCGGCTGCGGGGTGGTGACGACGATGACCTCCGCGTGCGGGAGCAGCTGGCCCACGGTGATCGCCACGTCGCCGGTTCCGGGCGGCAGGTCGAGCAGCAGGATGTCCAGGTCGCCGAAGTAGACGTCGGTGAGGAACTGCTGGATCGTGCGGTGCAGCATCGGTCCGCGCCAGGCCACGGCGACCGACGCGTCCTCGACGAACATCGCGATCGAGATGACCTTCACGTCGTAGGCGATCGGCGGCAGGATCATGTCCCCGACCTGGGTCGGTTTGACGGCGGTGCCGGTCCCGGATCCGCCGGCCGGCTCGGCGACGAGCCCGAGCAGGCCGGGGATGGAGAAACCGTGCACGTCCGCGTCGACGATGCCGACCCGCAGCCCGAGGGCGGCCAGCGCGACGGCCAGGTTGGCGGTGATGGTGGACTTGCCGACGCCGCCCTTCCCGCTGGTGATCGCGTACACGCGGGTCAGCGACTCCGGCCCGAACTGGGTGACGCGCGCCGCCTTGCCGCCGCGCAGCTTCTCGGTCAGGGCCTGGCGCTGCTCCCGGGTCATGACGCCGACCTCGACCGAGGCCCGGCCTGCGCCGGCCACGGATTCCGCGGCCTGGAGCACATCGCGTTCGATCTTCTGCGCGGCGGGGCATCCGGCGATTGTCAGCCGGATCCCGACGGTCACCTGTCCGTCGTCGGCGACGCTCACGCGCTCGACCATGTCCAGCTCGGTGATCGGCTTGCGGATCTCGGGGTCGATCACCCGGGCGAGAGCCGCGTAGACCGCGTCGCTACTCACCCCGGGGACGCTCCTCGCGGTCCCGGTCGGCCGCTTCGCTGCGCCGGGCCCGCCGTGCCTGTTCGTCGCGCTGTTCGAGGTTCTCGAGAACGGAACGCAGTTCCGCCCGGAGGAAGTCCTTGGACGTGAGGTCCTTCATCGCCAGCCGCAGGGCAACGACCTCCCGCGCCAGGTACTCGGTGTCGGCGAGGTTGCGTTCGGCGCGCTGCCGGTCCTGTTCGATCTGCACCCGGTCACGGTCGTCCTGCCGGTTCTGCGCCAGGAGGATCAGGGGCGCCGCGTAGGACGCCTGCAGGGAGAGCACCAGGGTGAGGGCGATGAAGCCCAGCTCGATGGAGTCGAAGCGCAGCGGGGCCGGCGACAGGGTATTCCAGCTGACCCAGGCGGCAACGAACAGGGTCAGCCCGAGGAGGAACCAGGGGGTTCCCATTCCGCGGGCGATCGCCTCGGTGAACCGGCCGAAGCGGTCGCTGCCCCGGCCGAGACCGAAGCCGCCGAGCTTCCGGGAGCGCAGGCCCTTGGGCGCGTCGAGGCGCTGGTCGGAACGGTTAGCCCTGGCCATGGCCGGTCTCCTTCCCGCCGGGCAGGGGGATGCTTCCGGTCCTCAGTTCGCTGCGGACCGCGGCGCGGCGGCGCGCTTCCTCCGTGCCGTCGTGGCTGCGCCAGTCGTCCGGAAGGAGGTAGTCGAGCACGTCGTCGATCGTGACCACTCCGACGAGGCGGTGGTTCTCGTCGACGACGGGCACCGACACGAGGTCGTAGCTGGCGAGGATGCGCGACACCTCGGCCGCCGAGGTCTCGGCGGTGACGGGCTCGAGACCGAGGTCGAGCAGCGTGCCGAGCCGCTCGTGCGGCGGGTAGCGCAGCATCCGCTGGAAGTGCACCATGCCGAGGAAGCGGCCGGTCGGCGGCTCGTACGGCGGGAGGGTGACGCAGATCGCCGCGCCGAGGGCGGGGGCCAGATCGTGGCGGCGGATGAGCGCGAGCCCCTCGGCCACGGTGGCGTCGGCCGATACGATGATCGGTTCGGTCGTCATCAGCCCGCCGGCGGTGTCCGGGGCGTAGGTGAGCAGGAAGCGCACATCGTCGGCCTCCTCCGGCTCCATCAGGTCGAGCAGCTGCTCGCCGCGCTCGGACGGCAGCTGGGCGATCAGGTCGGCCGCGTCATCCGGCTGCATGTGGTCGAGCACCTCGGCGGCCCGGGCGTCGCCGAGCCGGGTCAGGATGCCCACCTGCTCGGTCTCGGGCATCTCCTCGAGCACATCGGCCAGGCGCCCGTCGGGCAGCTCGCCGGCCACCTCGAACATGCGCTCGCGGGGCAGGTCGAGCAGGGTGTTCGCGAGGTCGGCGGGCTTGAGGTCGGAGTAGGTGGCGATGAGCTGCTCGGCGGACTGGGCCTGGCCGACGGTCGACTTCTCGCGTACCTCGCCCCAGGTGACGAACGCCGTCGCGCCCTTGGCGAATGGGGAGGCGCTGGTCTTGGGGCGCCGGACGAAGAGCTGGCTGATCGCCCAGTCGCCCTGGCTGCTCGGCCCGCTCTGCTCGATCGCGACGTCTTCGACGGTCGCCTCGCCGGATCCGTCGTTGAAGGCGACCTTGCGGCCGAGCATCTCGGCGATGACGCGCACTTCGCCGCCGCGCTGTTCGAAGCGGCGCACGTTGATCAGGCCGGTCGTGATGATCTGGCCGGAGCCCATGCTCGTCACCCGGCCGATCGAGACGAACACGCGGCGCTTGCCGGGAATTTCGACGATCAGGCCGACGACGCGGGGCGGGTCGCTTTTTCGGTAGACAACCAGGACGTCGCGCACCTTGCCCACGCGGTCGCCCGCGGGGTCGAAGACGGTGCATCCGGCCAGGCGGGCGACGAAGACTCTGGTGGCACTCACAGTACAAATCTAGGCCACTCACCAGCTATTCCCGGTGAGCGTGGAACAATGGCGGCATGAGTAATCAAAGCCCCTGGTCCAGTCGCGCGGCGGTCCTGTTCCCGGTCCTGCCCAAGGGCGAGGTCCTGGCCACCTTCGAGACGTACAACGAGGCGCAGCAGGCGGTCGAGAAGCTCGCCGTGTCGGACTTCCCGGTGAAACAGCTCTCCATCGTCGGCAACGACCTCAAGAGCGTCGAGCGGGTGACCGGCAAGCTCACCTACGGCCGGGTCGCGCTCGCCGGGGCGGCATCCGGAGCCTGGATGGGCATCTTCTTCGGGGTGTTGTTCTTCATCTTCGCGCCGACGAGCTCCAGCCTCCCGTTCGTGGCCGCCGCCCTGCTGATCGGCGCGGGCTTCGGGATGTTCTTCGGTCTGGTCAGCTACGCGCTGAACCGTCGTCGCCGGGACTTCACCTCGACGATGCAGGTGATCGCGAGCAACTACCAGGTGATCGTCGAGCCGGGCCTGGTGCACCGTGCGCGCAACCTGCTGGCCGGGGTGCCGGAGGCAGCGGCGCCCGCCGCCCCGCCGCATGTCGCGGAGCCGCCTCGCGCCGCGGAGCCGCCAGTTCCCGGCACCGAGCCGCCCACAGGGTCGCCAGCGGCGCCGCCCGTCCAGCCGCCGGCTCCCGGCTCCGAGCGGCCCAGGTACGGTGTCCAGTCCCCGGCTCCCGCTCCCGGCGCCGAGCCGTCCGCCCAGCCGCCGGCGCCGCCCGCCCCGTAGCCGCACCCGCCGGCCGCAATCCCCCCGCAACACCCTCCGCCGAACTGTGAGTTTGGCACCTTCGTGGCGCCCGCGAAGGTGCCGAACTCACAGTTCGGCGGGGTTTCGCGCGGCGCGCTGGGCGCGGCGGGGCGAGGGCGACTAGGACGTGAGGGTGGCGATCCAGGCCTCGACGTCGGTGGAGGTGCGCGGGATGGCGGCGGAGAGGTTCTCGGCGCCGTCGGCGGTCACGACGATGTCGTCTTCGATCCGCACGCCGATGCCGCGGTATTCGGCAGGAACGGTGAGGTCGTCAGCCTGGAAGTACAGGCCGGGCTCGATCGTGAAGACCATTCCGGCCTCGATCACGCCGTCCATGTACATCTCGCGCCGCGCCTGAGCGCAGTCGTGCACGTCGAGACCTAGGTGGTGGCTCGTGCCATGAACCATGTAGCGGCGGTGGTGGCCGTTCTCCGGCTGCAGCGCCTCGTTGGCGGTGACCGGGAGCATGCCCCATTCGGCGGTGCGGCGGGCGATGACGGCCATGGCCGCGGCGTGCACCTCGCGGAACACGATGCCGGGGCGCACGACGGCGAAGGCGGCATCCGCTGCCTCGAGCACGGCGTCGTAGACGCGCCGCTGCACCTCGCTGAACCGGCCGTTCACGGGCAGCGTGCGGGTGATGTCGGCGGTGTAGTAGCTGTCGAGTTCGACGCCGGCGTCGAGCAGGATCATGTCGCCCGGCAGGACGGGGCCGTCGTTGCGGGTCCAGTGCAGGATGCAGGCGTGCGGGCCGGATGCCGCGATCGTGTCGTAGCCGACCGCGTTGCCGTCGACCCGGGCGCGCGTGTTGAACACGCCCTCGACGAGGCGCTCGCCGCGCTGGTGCGTGCTGGCGCGGGGCAGGTCGCGGATGACGTCGTCGAAGCCGCGCCCGGTGGCCGCGACGGCGAGGCGCATCTGCTCGATCTCGTACGAGTCCTTGACGAGGCGCAGCTCCGACAGGTCGCGGGCGAGCTGCTTGTCCGGGTCGTGCTCGCCGTTGACCTCGAGGCTGAACGGGGAGTCGGAGGCGTTCATGCTCAGGACCTTGTCGGCGGCGAAGCGGAGACGGGCCTCGTCGACCTCGTCGGTGAATTCGGGATCTGCGCCGCGGACCACGAGGGTCTCGCTGTCGACGGATCGGAGCACGGACTCGAGCTCGGCGATGCCGCGCACAGCCAGGCCGAGATCGGCCGAAACCTGCTCGATCGACGGGCGCGGGCCGATCCAGAACTCGCCGATCTCGGCGTTGGCATAGAACTCGTCGGAGTCGCGGCCCGCGGCCTCGCGGAAGTACAGGGTCGCATCGTGGCCGGCGGCGGTCGGCTCGAGCACGAGGACGGCGCCGGGCTCGGCGTCGGCGCCCCAGCCGGTGAGGTGGGCGAAGGCGGAGTGGGCGCGGAAGGCGTAGTCGGTGTCGTTCGAGCGCTGCTTGAGGCGGCCGGCCGGGATGACCAGGCGCTGTCCCCGGTACAGGGCCGAGAGGCGCGCGCGGCGAGCGGCGGCGAACGGGGCCTGCTCCCGGGCGGTGCGAACCGCGTCAGTGCGGTCCGCCCACTGGCTGGAAATATACGACTTGAAGACGTCCGAATTCGGGGTGGTGGAGCGGTTCTCGTTCGAACGGGGGACTGGCGTGATCACAGTGTCGGTAGAGGCCATTCAGCCATTCTCCCACTGCCAGTCGGGCAGATGCTGAGCGCGCGCCCGGCCTCCGCCCACGCACCCGAACGCGCCTCCGCCCACGCGCTCGCCCACGCACCCGCCACGTACTCGCCGAACTGTGAGTTTGGCACCTTCCCGAGGCCCACGAAGGTGCCAAACTCACGGTTCGGCGATGGGTTGCAGGGGGCGGTGGGGCGCGGGTCAGGGGGTGAGGGAGAGGGTGGCGACGATGGGGCGGTGGTCGCTGCCGGAGTCGTCCCTGGACGCGATCACCTGCATGCTGTCGACCTGCCAGTTGGGGGTCGTCAGCACGTGGTCGATCGGGCTCCCAAGGAGCATCGGTGCGGAGGCCGGCCAGGTGCCGACGGCCGCCGATCCGACCGACAACGCGGCATCCCGGCAGTCCCCCAGGACGGCCGAGTCGGTCGCCGCGCGGCCGGCCATGTGGTCGATCGTCGCGTTGAAATCCCCGGCCATGATGATGTTCTTGCCGGTGCACTGGTCGGCCAGCCAGTCGAGGTCGGAGCGCCAGTTGGGCATTTCGAACTGGATCGGGGAGACGGCGTGAACGGCGACGACCGTCGGTCCGTTCCCGTCGGCCGGCGAGGCGACCACGGTCGGCAGCACGTTGGTGTTGCCGGGCGGGCCGGAGCCCGCGGCGCTCTTCACCTCGTAGTCGCCGAGGTCCGGGCTGATCAGCAGCGTCGTCGACCGGGCCTTGGAGATGAGGTCGAAAGCGACGGTATGCACCCACATCGGACGGCCGCCGACGCGCATGGCCTCGGCAATGGCCACGCCGGTCTTCTCGGTCGTCTCCGGCAGGGTGACGATGTCGGCGTCCTGCTCGAGGGCGAGCTTCGCGATCGCGGCGGCGCCGGGCGCGTCGCCGAGGGTGTTCCAGCTGAGCACGGTCACGCTGTCGGCCGTTCCCGCCTCGCTCGCAGCTCCCGCCCAGGCGGCCGGCGCCGCGCTCTCGTCAGCAGAGGCCTGCCCGGCATCCGTTTTGATGCCCCGCGAAGCCAGGATGGCGGTGTTGGTGACGCCGAACAGCAGCAGCGCCACCATGAGCAGTCCGGCCAGCCGGCGCAGGGGGCGGAAGGGCAGGAGCAGCAGGAGCACGACGATTCCGGCCGCCGCACCGACGACCGCGAGGCCGCGCAGGGACACCACATGGGCGACGACCCAGGCGTTCTGCAACCCGAAGAGCTGCGGCCAGCTGAGGATCAGCAGGGCGACGGAGACCCCGATAGCAATCAGGGCGCTTAAGAATCGGGTTGGCATGGCCTGTTCAGGCTAGGCGAGATTGCTGGAAGTCGGCTCAGCCACGCCCCGGCGGTCGCGCGCAACTAGCATGGGGATATGGCAGGCGAGCGGCGTTTCAGGGGTCCCATCGACCTGCACACCCACTCCAGCGTCTCCGACGGCACGGAGACCCCGTCCCAGCTGATCCGGGCGGCCGCGGCGGCCGGCCTCGGCACGGTCGCGCTGACCGATCACGATTCGACCGCCGGATGGCCGGAGGCCGTCGAGATGGCCCGCGAAGTCGGCATCACACTCATCCGCGGCATGGAGTTGAGCACCCGCGAGCGGTTCACCAGCGTGCACCTGCTGGCCTACCTGTTCGACCCCTCGGATGCCGGAATCGTCGCGGAGACGGCCCGGATCCGTTCGGCGCGGCTCACCAGGGCGGAACAGATGGTGGAACGCATCGGAGCCGACTACGAGCTCACCTGGGATGACGTCCTGGCGCAAACGACGGAGGGCGCAACGGTCGGCCGTCCGCACATCGCCGACGCGCTCGTCGCGCGCGGACTGGTCCTCACCCGCAGCGAGGCCTTCTCCGGCATCCTGCACTGGGAGGCCGGGTACTACCAGCCGCACTACGCGCCCGATCCGCTCTTCGCGATCCGCCTGGTCCGGGCGGCCGGCGGGGTTCCGGTGCTCGCGCACCCGGCGACGCGCGGGGTCGCGCACATGATCCCGGAAAAGCGGCTCGCCGAGATGGCCGAGGCGGGGCTTTTCGGGCTCGAACTGGAGCACCGGGAGAACGAGCCCGAGGCCAAGGCGAGGCTGTACGTGCTGGCGGCGAAGTACGGCCTGGCCGTGACCGGGTCGAGCGACTACCACGGCACGGGCAAGCCGAACCGGCTGGGCGAGAACACGACGGCGCCCGAGGTGCTCGATCAGATCATCGAGCAGGGAACGGGCACGCCACCGATCTACGGCTGACGCGGTCGCAGGGTCGCGCGGTGTCTCACTTTTTGAGATGCGCAGATCAGTTGAGATGCGGAGAAAGTACCTTCAATGGCGTGGGGAAGATACTTTGTCCGCGACTCAGTTGCGTGTTGCGTGTTGCGTGTTGCGTGTTGCGTGGGCTGGCGGGCCGGCCTAGACCGCGCCGGTGCTGCCGGCCTGCGGCGAGCGGCGACGGGTGCGGCTGCGGCGGCGGGGAGCGTTGTTGCCGTCGTGGTGCTCGGCGCCTCCGCCATCGTGCGTGCCGGCCGCGGGCGTTGCCGCCGGGGCATCCGGGTTGGTGGTCGTGCCCACGCGGGTACGGCTGCGCGGGGGACGTCCGCCGGCCTGGTCGCCGGAGCGGCCGGCGTCCGAACGGCCGGAACCCGAGCGAACGGAATCCGAACGGCCGGAGCGCCCGGAGTCAGAGCGGCCTCCGCCGGAGCGCCCGGAGTCCGAACGGCCCCCGGCGGCGCCGGCCACGACCTCCTTGATCGGGGTGGCCCGCAGGCGCCCCTTGGAACCGGCCGGGATGTTCAGGTCGGTGAAGAGGTGCGGCGAGGACGAGTAGGTCTCCATCGGCACGGGGGTGCCGAAGTCGAGCGCCTTGTTGATGAGCGTCCACTTGTGCAGGTCGTCCCAGTCGACGAAGGTCACGGCGATGCCGGTCTTGCCGGCGCGGCCGGTGCGGCCCACGCGGTGCAGGTACGCCTTGTCGTCTTCGGGGATGGTGTGGTTGATCACGTGGGTGACGTCTTCGACGTCGATGCCGCGGGCGGCGACATCCGTGGCAATCAGGATGTCCTTCTTGCCGGCCTTGAACGAGGCCATGGCGCGTTCGCGCTGTTCCTGGTTCAGGTCGCCGTGCACGGCGGTGGCGTTGAAGCCGCGGTCGCCGAGTTCCTCGACGAGCTTCGCGGCGGCGCGCTTGGTGCGGGTGAAGATGACCGTCTTGCCGCGGCCGTCGGCCATCAGGATGCGGCCGATCACCTCGTCCTTGTCCATGTTGTGCGCACGGTAGACCAGGTGCTCGATGTTGGCCTGCATGAGGCCCTCGTCGGGGTCGGTGGCGCGGATGTGGATGGGCCGGTTCATGAAGCGGCGCGCGAGGGCGACGATCGGGCCGGGCATCGTCGCGGAGAACAGCATGGTGTGGCGGGTGGCCGGGGTCTGCGCGAACAGCTTCTCGATGTCGGCGAGGAAGCCGAGGTCGAGCATCTTGTCGGCCTCGTCGAGCACCATCTCCTGCACGTTGGCGAGGCTCAGCAGGCGCTGGCTGGCGAGGTCGAGCAGGCGGCCGGGGGTGCCGACGACGATCTGCGCGCCGGCCTTGAGGGCCTCGATCTGGCCCTCGTAGGCCTTGCCGCCGTAGATCGAGACGATCGTGGTGTCGCGGTTCTTCGCGGCCAGCTCGAGGTCCTCGGAGACCTGCACGCAGAGTTCGCGGGTCGGCACCACGACGAGCGCCTGCACGCCGGGCGCCGGGTTCAGGCCGAGGCGCTGGATGAGGGGGAGGCCGAAGCCGAAGGTCTTGCCGGTGCCGGTCTTGGCCTGGCCGATGATGTCCTGGCCGCTGAGGGCGAGGGGGATTGTCTGTACCTGGATGGGGAACGGTTCGAGGATGCCTTTGTCGACGAGCGCGTCGACCATGTCCTGGTCGATATTTAGTTCGGAGAAAGTCACGAATGTATGCCTGTTCATTTGCTGGAAGAGGGATGCGCCCGTCTTCTTGCAGCGGGCACCGGCCACCGATCCATGTCGATGGCGTGAGCCCAGCTTACCGGGCGCCTGCTGGGAACCGGCCTTGACGGGGCTCCAGCGCTGCGCGGCGCGCCGCGCTGTCCTAAGCTGAGCGCGTGATCTCGTGGCTTGATAAGCGACCGAAGCGGTCGGAAACACCCCGGCTGGGCGCCCGCAGGGTGAAGCTGGCGACCACGAAAGTCGACATCAGCGACCTCACGCCGCAGGTGATGCCCTACCTCGGCCAGGCCGCCTACTTCGAGCTGGCGGTCTTCGAGAGCCTGGCCGGCGCCGTGGCGACCGCGCCGAACCTGGCCGCCCGCGAAGGGCTGAGCGCCGCGGCGGGACGTGCGCTGTCCAAACACCACGGCCTGATCCAGGAGATCCGCCGGCGCGGAGGCGAGCCCGCAGTGGAGATGACGCCGTTCGCGCCGGCCCTCGACCTCTACCGGCAGAAGACCACCGGCGCCGACTGGCACGAGGTGCTGCTCAGCTGCTATCTCACCGGCGGGCTGCTCGACGACTTCTTCATCCGGCTCTCCGACGGCCTGCCCGGCGACGTCGGCCCCCGGATCGCGAAACTGCTCGGCGAGGATGCCGGCACCGAGGTTCTTGTGCACGAACTCAAGGTGGCGATCAATGCCGATCCGACCCTGGGGTCGCGCCTGGCCATGTGGGGCCGTCGGCTCGTCGGCGACACCCTGCTGGTGGCGCGGTCGGCCATGGCGTTGTCGGCCGCGTCGGGCACCGAAGAGTCCCGGATCGAGCCGGTCTTCACGGAACTCATCGCGGCGCACACCCGCCGGATGGACGGGCTCGGCCTCACGGCCTGACGCGCTCCACTCCGGCCAGTTTCGCCTCGGCCAGTTTCGCCCGGCCAGTTCCGCCCAGCCAGTTCGGCCCGGCCCGTTCAGGCGTGGTGCGGAACGCCGTTCTTCGCGAGGCGCTGCTGCAGTTCCCGGTCGGCCTGTGCACGCCGACGGGACAGCAGGATGTCCACCGCGGCCGAGGCCGCGGCAGACAGGCCCAGGGCGACCCACCAGATCCAGCCGCCGTCCCATTTCCAGCCGAGCCAGGTCAGCGCGACCCAGGCGGCCGACGCGACCGCCGTGCCGACGGCCGGAACCAGGACGGCCCCGTGGAAGTCACGTCCGGGCAGCAAGTAGCGCGCGGCCAGCCCGAGAATGGCCCCGCCGAGGGCCACGAACAGGAGTTCCACGGCTGGTGCTAGGCGACGAAGCCGACGCGGCGGGAGGTTTCGGAACCCAGCTCGACGTAGGCGAGGCCGATCGTCGGGACGATGTAGATCCGCCCCTTGTCGTCCGAGAGCTTCAGGTAGCCGGTGGAGCCGGCCAGCGCCTTTGCCACCGCTTCCTCGATCTCGGCCGCCGGCTGAGATGTCTCGAAACCGATCTCACGGGGGGAGTTGAAGATGCCAATACGGATATCCACCAGATGCGCCTTTCGTAGCCTGTTCGCCCACAGTACGACAGAACCCCCGGCCGCCCCGACACCGTTCACTGTCGGCGGAACCCAGTAGCTTTGAATTCGTGACCACCCCAGGATTCGAGCGCCGTACCGACCCCGATACGTCGACCGACGCCGACCACCTGGACGACAGCCAGCGGGCGGTCCTCGGCCTCGCGGACGGGGCATCGGCCGCCGTGATCGGCGCCCCCGGCACCGGCAAGACGACCACACTCGTCGAGCTCGTCGCGGACCGCGTGCTCCGGCGCGGGTACTCGCCGAGCGAGGTGCTCGTGCTGGTGCCCACCCGTTCCGGCGCCACCGCCCTGCGCGATCGCCTGGCCCTGCGGCTCGGCGTGCCCACGAACGGCCCGCTCGCCCGCACCGCCAACTCGCTCGCCTTCCAGGTCGTGCGAGATGCCGAGGCCCGGGCCGATGGCACGTCCCCGACCCTCCTCACCGGCGGCGAGCAGGACCAGATCATCGCCGAACTGCTCGCCGGGCACCTCGCCGACGGCACCGGCCCGAACTGGCCCGACCCCCTCGGGCCCGAGGTCAGGCGGCTGCGCGGCTTCCGCACCGAGCTGCGCGACCTGATGATGCGCGCCGTGGAATACGGCGTCACGCCGGCGCGGCTGGCCGCCCTCGGCCGGGACGCTGAGCGGCCGGAGTGGGTGGCGGCGGCCGAATTCATCCGCGGCTACGAAGAGGTCAAGGACCAGACCCGCCCGGGGCAATACGACTCCACCGAACTCGCCCAGTACGCGGCGGCCGTCGTGCAGGCGGCACCGCGAGGCCACACGCCGACCGGGGCGCTCGGCGCCCTGGACGGGCTGCGCCTGATCGTGCTCGACGACGCCCAGGAAACCACCCAGGGCACCCTCGAGCTGCTCGCCAGGTTCGCCGCGCGCGGAGTGGCCATCGTCGCGTTCGGCGACCCCGACATCAGCACCGGTTCCTTCCGCGGCGCCCACCCGGATGCCCTCGGCCGGCTCGGCGCGTACCTCGGCGTCGACACCGCACCGGCGCTCATCCTCGGCCGCGTGTACCGGCACGGACCTGCCCTCCGGGCCGTCGTCCACGAGATCACCGGCCGGATCGGCGCCGCGGCCGCGGGAACCCAGCGCTCCGTCTCGGTCAGCCCGGCCGTCACGGTGCGCGCCGCGCCCGTGCAGGCCGCCATCGCCGCCAGCCCGGCCGAGCAGCTCGCGGTGATCGCCCGCCGGCTCCGGGAACGCCACGTGATCGGCGGCGTCCCGTGGGGGCAGATGGCCGTGATCGTGCGCACCGGGTCGCTCGTCCCGGCGCTGTCCAAGGGACTGGCCGCCCTCGAGGTCCCCACCCAGGTGGCGACGGCGCAGACCGCCCTCCGCGACGAACACGCCGTCCGGGCCTTCATCCTTGCCCTCGAGGTGACGCTCGGGCGCAGGGCCCTCGACGCCGACGCCGCGGTCGACCTGTTGCGCGGCCCGCTCGGCGGCCTCGACCCGATCACGCTCCGGCGGCTGCGGGCGGCGCTCCGGCAGCAGGCCCTCTCGTCTGACGACGAAGGCGCCGACGCCGGGCGCAGCCCGGACCAGCTGCTCGTCGAGGCGCTGACCGTGCCCGGTGCGCTCGCGATGATCGACAACCGCACGGCCCGCAAGACCACCGCCTTCGGCGAGAGCCTGCGCACGGCGGCCGCCGAGTACCGGGCCGGAGCGACCATCGAGGAACTGCTCTGGGGTCTCTGGCAGCGCAGCCGCCTGGCCGACGTCTGGTTCGACCAGTCGGCCGGAACCGGGATCGTCGCCGACGAGGCCAATCGCAACCTCGACGCGATCGTGGCCCTCTTCGCGGCGGCCCAGCGGTTCGTGGAACGCACCCCGGCTGCGCCGCCGCTGCTCTTCCTGGAACACCTCGTCGACACCGACGTGCCCGAAGACACCCTGGCGCCGCGCGCCCTCGGCGACGCCGTCGTCGTCTCGACGCCGAGCGGCAGCATCGGCCGGGAGTTCGAGGTCGTCGTGCTCGCCGGCCTGCAGGAAAACGTCTGGCCCGACCTGCGCATCCGCGGCTCGCTGCTGGGCGCCGGCGAGCTGGCCGCCGTCGCCAGCCGCGAGGACCGGGACGCCGACCCGCGCCGGGCCGTGCTGCACGATGAGCTGAGGATGTTCGCCCAGGCCGCCTCCCGGGCCACCGGCGAGCTGCTCCTGACCGCGGTCGACGACGAAGACCACCAACGCTCGGTGTTCGCCACCCGCCTGCTCGAGAACCTCCTGCCCGACAAGGCCCTCAAAGCCGACTCCGCCAGCCTGTACCCGCTGTCCCTGCGCGGCATGGTCGGCCGGCTGCGGAGCGAACTGACCGGCGCGCTGCGGCGGGCGGCCGGCCCCGACGAGCTGACCGGCAGGCGGGCACAGGATGCCGCGGCCACCCTGGCGCGGCTCGCGCGGGAGTCGGTGCCCGGCGCCGCCCCGCTCGAGTGGTACGGCATCCGGGGGCAGAGCACGACGCGCCCGCTCAACGACCCGGACGCCGGCGACGGGCCGGTGCGGGTCTCGCCATCGAAGATGTCCGCCGTCGAAACGTGCCCGCTGCACTGGATGATCGGACAGGTCGGCGGCGGAGGCGGCAGCACGGCGGCCAACCTCGGCACGATCATCCACAAGGTCATGGAAGACGCCACCGACATCAGCCCGGAGTCGCTCTGGCAGCACGTCGAGGCACGGTGGGGCGAGCTGGTCTTCGACGCCGACTGGCAGTCCCGGCTGCACAAGCTCGAGGCGCGTACCCTCACCGACCGACTCGCCTCCTACCTCCGCGACGCCGAACGGGCCGGCACCACGCTGCTCAGCGCGGAAGGCCGGTTCACGCTCGAGGTCGGCGGAGCCGTCCTGTCCGGCACCGTCGACCGGGTCGAGCAGCTCAGCGACGGCCGCGCCGTCATCGTCGACCTGAAGACCGGCAAGGGCGACCCGACCGCCGACTCCGGGGTGGCGGAGCATCCTCAGCTCGGTGCCTACCAGCTCGCCTTCCACGACGGCGCGATCGCCGGCATCCCGCCCGGCACGGAGCTGGCCGGCGCCCGGCTGCTGATCGTGTCCTCCGGCACGCAGAAGCAGAACTACCGCAACCCCACCCAGCAGGCCTTCACCCCGGAGCAGGTCGAGACGTTCCGCAGCCGCGTCGGCGATGACGCGAAGGTCATGGGCGGCGCCGTCTTCCTCGCCGAAATCGCCAACCATTGCCTCGACCCCTGGTCCTTCGGGTCCTGCCGCATCCACGTCATCAAGCAGGTCAGCTCATGAACCCCGCCAGCCCGCCAGCCGTCTCCGCCGTGCAGATCGCCGAGGCGCTGGGGAAGCCGACGCCGACCGCTGAGCAGCAGGCCGTCATCCAGGCGCCGCTTGTGCCCACCCTCGTCGTCGCCGGGGCCGGCAGCGGCAAGACCGAAACCATGGCCAACCGGGTGCTCTGGCTGCTCGCGAACGGGCACGCCACACCCGACCAGATCCTCGGCCTCACCTTCACCCGCAAGGCGGCGGGGGAGCTGGCCGAACGCATCAACGAGCGGATCGCCCAGCTCGTCGAGGTTGGCCTGATGCCCCGGCCCGCCGGCCTCGCCGACGACGGCGTCACCCGCGACTCGTCCGACCTCTTCGACACGCCCACGGTGTCGACCTACAACTCCTTCGCCAGCCGGCTGTTCAGCGACAACGCCCTCCTGCTCGGCCGGGAACCCGAGTCTGTGCTGCTCTCCGAGACCTCCGCGTGGCTGCTGGCCAGGCGCACGGTGATCGAGCACGGCGACAACCGGCTCGTACCGTTCGGCAAGAACCTCGACACTGTGACGGATGCCGTGCTGCGGCTCAGCCGGGCGCTCGCCGAAAACCCCCCGGCTTTCGTCCACGGCGAGCCGGCCGGGTCGCACGACCTCGCCGGGCTGGCCGAGGGCTTCGCCTACCTGCCCGACCTCCCGTACGGGTCCGCCGCGAAGAAGAAGCCCTACGACTCGGTCATGGACTCGCTCGCGGCGGTGGCCCCGCTGCCCGTGCTGGCCGAACTGGCCGACCGCTACCAGCTTGAGAAGCGCCGCCTCGGCCTGATCGAGTTCTCCGACCAGGTCGCCCTCGCCCTCCAGGTCTGCCGCAAGGTCGACAGCGTCGGGGTCCGCGCCCGCGACCAGCACCGCATCGTGCTGCTCGACGAATACCAGGACACCTCCGTGCTGCAGACCGAGCTGCTGCACACGCTGTTCGCCGATCATCCGGTCATGGCCGTGGGCGACCCGCACCAGTCGATCTACGGCTGGCGTGGAGCCAGTTCGGCGAACCTGCTCGGCTTCCGCGCGGACTTCAACCGGGCCCCCGTCAACCTGGCCGACGCCGGCGCCGCTCGCCCCGCGAGTCGCGACGCGATGTCCCTCTCCTACACCTGGCGCAACCCGGCGTCCGTGCTCGACGTCGCGAACACGCTGGTGGCACCGCTCAGCGAGGCGCTCCGGGCCCGGCCCGGCGGCATCCAGGTGGAAACCCTCAAGGTGCCCGGCGGCAAGGAGGCCGGCCGGGTCGACGGCCTCATGCTCGAGACGATGGCCGAGGAGGCCGAGCACGTCGCCCGGTGGTTCGCCGCCAGGCTCGACGGCGGATCGCGCTCCGGCGCCATGCTGTTCCGGGCCAGGCGGGACATGGAGTTCTTCGCCGAGGTGCTGCGCGCGCACGGCGTCAAGGCGCACGTGCTCGGCCTCGGCGGCCTGCTGTCCACCCCGGAGGTCGCCGACGTGGTGAGCGTGCTCCGGGTGGCACACGACCCCTCGGCGGGCAGCGAACTCGTGCGGTTGCTCAGCGGTGGACGCTGGCGCATCGGCCCGCGCGACCTGCAGGCCCTCGCCGGGGTCGCGTCCTGGCTCGCCTCCCACGACTGGGCACAGCAGGCGGTCAGCGACGAGCTCAAGGCGAAGATCCGCGCCTCCGTCGCCGGCGACGATGTGAGTTCCCTCGTCGATGCCCTGGACTTCGTGGCGGCTGCCTCGGAGACGCACGGCCAGCTCGCCGGTTTCAGCGACGAGGGCCGAGGTCGCCTGCGCGAGGCCGGTCGGCAGCTGGCCTGGTTCCGGTCCAGGGCCGGGTTGCCGCTGCTGGATTTCGTGCGCCTGATCGAACAGGAAACGCTGCTCGACGTCGAGTTGGTCGCCAACGAGTCCCACGGCCGGGGACTGGCGAACCTGTACGCCTTCCACGACACCGTCACCGCCTTCCTCGACAGCGACGAGCAGGGCAGCCTGGGCAGCTTCCTGCGCTGGCTGGCGCGCGCCGAGCGGCAGGACGACCTGGGCCCCCGCGGCGAGACATCCGAGCCGGGCACCGTGCAGCTGCTCACCGTGCACGGCGCCAAGGGGCTCGAATGGGACTTCGTCGCCATCCCCAACCTCACCGAGAACAGCCTGCCGGCCAAGGCGAAGGAGGGGGCCGGCTGGCTCCGCTTCGGCGAGCTGCCCTACCCGATGCGCGGCGACCGGGCCGAGTTGCCGGAACTGCAGCACTCCGGCCACGACACCCAGAAGTCCTACGACACCGAGTTCGCCCGGTACAAGGCCGAACTCGGCGCCCGCCACGCCGCCGAGGAGCGGCGGCTCATCTACGTTGCCACGACGAGGGCGCAACGGGAGCTCCTGCTCACGGGCTCCTTCTGGGCGGGCGGCTCGACCGTCCGGAAGCCCAGCCGCTTCCTCGTCGAACTCTCCGATGCCGGGCTCATCGAGCCCGTCGCCGTTGACAGCGCGGAGACCGAGAAACCCGAGGTGGTCGGCGCCGGCCGGGAGACCTGGCCGTTCGACCCGCTGGGAACCCGGCGCCCCGTCGTGGAGGCCGCGGCCGACCTTGTGCTCGCGGCCGGGGACTCGGGCCAGGACCGCCCCACGATCTGGACCCACGACGTCACCCTCCTCCTCGAGGAACGGGCGCTGCGGCTGGCGGGGGCCGGCGTGATGGCGCTGCCCACCCGCATCCCGGCGTCACGGTTCAAGGACTACCTCGACGACCCCGCCGCGGTTGCCGCCGGGCTGCGCCGGCCGATGCCGGAGAAGCCCTACCGCGCGACGCGCCTGGGCACGCTGTTCCACTCGTGGGTGGAGCGCCGGGCCGGCGGTGCCGGCTCCGGCGACCTGGTCGACGCCGGGCCGGAGGAACTCGACCTGGACTTCGAGCTCGGTCACGAGCCGGAAGGCGGCGCCGAATCGGCGGACGACGCCGAACTGGCCGAGCGGCGGCAATTCGAGCGGTTCAAGGCCACCTTCGAGCGCTCCCAGTGGGCCGCTCGGAAGCCCGAGGAGGTGGAGCTGGAGATCCACCACGTCATGTGCGGGCAGGTCTTCATCTGCAAGCTCGATGCCGTCTACGGCACCGAGACCGGCTATCAGGTCGTCGACTGGAAGACCGGCAAGGCGCCCCGGAACGCCGCCGATCTCGAACTCAAGCAGACCCAGCTCGCCCTCTACCGGCTCGCCTACGCGCGCTGGAAGGGGATCGACCCGGCCCTTGTCGACGCCGTCTTCTACTTCGTCGCCGACGACACCATCGTGGTGCCGGACCGGCTCTACTCGGAGGAGGACCTCGTGGCCGCCTGGTCGTCGGTGGCCCGGCCGATGTCGACGGGGCCGGTTGCGGCATCCGAATCGTGGAAGGGCCGCGGCTGATCGATCGCGCCGGTCTCCGCCAGGGCGCGATCGTCGGAGTCGCCATAGTCGGAGTCGCCGTCGTCGAACTCGCTCTTTCGGAACGCCGACATGTCGTACGCGTCGGTGTGCATGGCCGATCCGTTGTCCGGGCGGGGCGCGCCGCGAGGCGTTGACTGGAGCATCGATTCGACCGCGGTGACGTCCAGCACCGGGGCCGTCGCCGGGGACAGCGGGTGCATCGTCTGGCTGTGCACGTTTTCGACCAGCCCGTCGAGCATCACCACGGCGTCGTCGACGATGGCCTGGTTGCGCGTCGCGGTGCCGTGCAGCAGCCAGCGAGCGAGTTCCATCTCGGCATAGAGCATCGCCCGCTGGGTGATCCGCGGGTCGCTGCCCTGGCGGGCGGTGGAATACGCGGTGATCGCGGCTTCCGCTTCCGCTCCGCGCGCGGCCAGGAGCCAGTGCAGGTCACGGGCGGGGTCGCCGACGCTGAGCCCGGCCCAGCCGAGGATCCCGGACACGGCGTCGTCGGTGATCAGGAAGGATTCGGCCGCGAGGGAGCCGTGGATCACGGTCGGCGGGAACTGCCACAGTGCGTCGTCGTCGGTGGCCTGCTCCCAGCGGCGCAGGATGGCGGCCGGAAGGTAGCCCGTGTCGGCGGCACGGTCGATCACGTCGATGGCGCCGGCCCGGCACTCCGCGGCGGTCTGCTGCGGCAGGCCCGCGGTGCCGACGAACGCGGTCGGCAGCCCGTGGATCGCCGCGATCGCGCGGCCGATCGAGCCGGACACTCCCGCGTGCCCGGTGAGGGCATTCGCGTCGAAGGCGTCGCCGGGGAGGAGCTCATAGACGACCGCCCGGGTTCCTCCGGCCGGGGCCTGGCCGACGAACTGGGGCACGTCGAACGGCAGCCGGCTGCGGTTGCCGATGGTCAGCGCGCGGAGGGCGACGAGGTCGGCCGACTGCTCGGTTTCGGCGGCCTGCGACCGCGGAACGCGGATGATCAGCCGGCGGCCGTCACGGCCGACGAGCAGGGCGGAATCGAAGCGGCCGTGGGCGCCGAGACTGTGCGCGCGGGCCTGGGCGACGTCGAGCTCCGCAACAGCGGAGGTGGCCAACGCGGCTAGAGTGAGATGGGATCTGGCCATGCCTTCTAGGTTAGGTCGACTTCCGTCCGGCGTCACAGTTCGCCACGCCTGCAGACGACTTCGGCAGGTGCCGGAGACCGTGTCGCCGTCCGCTGCCAGAGCCCGGAGAGGTTGTCCATGTCGTTCGCCTTCACGACCCGATTGCCGCTGTCCAGGCACGCGGTCGATCGGGACCACGCGGCGCGCGCCAACCCCGAACTGTTCGACGCCTTGTGGGCGGATGCCCGCACCCGCGTGCTCCCGATCTGGAACGGCAGGGCGCTCACCACCGAACCGGGTGAGGCTGACGCCCGGCTCGCCCTGCTCGCCCCCGACCGGGTGCCCCGGAGCGACCTGCGCCTCTACCTCGGGCTCTCCCTCGACGACGACTCGGTCGAGCCCGTGGGCACGCCGCTGGTCGCCGCGCAACTGGGCGACGAAGAAGCCAGGGCGCTCGAGCCGGACGAGTCGCGCTGGATCAGCCTCCGCGGGCTGGCGACGGCCTTGTCCGACCGCGACGCCGGCGCTTTCGCCGAGGCCCTCGGCCTGCTCAACTGGCACCAGTCCCACACCCACTGCCCGCGTTGCGGCACCGCGACCCTGGTCGAAGACAGCGGCTGGACCCGGCGTTGCCCGAGCTGCGGCAGCCAGGTCTTCCCGCGCACCGATCCGGCCGTGATCGTGCTCATCACCGACGCCTCCGATCGCGTTTTGCTCGGCTCGAACGCCATGTGGGAGAACAACCGGTACTCCCTCCTGGCCGGCTTCGTCGAACCGGGCGAGTCGCTCGAGGCTGCCGTCATCCGGGAGATGTTCGAGGAGTCCGGCCTTCGGGTGACCGACCCGGTGTTCACGGGCTCCCAGCCGTGGCCCTTCCCGGCATCGCTGATGTGCGGTTTCACGGCCCGCCTCGCCGACGACCAGCCCGCCGGCGGCCTGCTGCCCGACGGCGAGGAGATCCTTGAGCTGCGCTGGTTCAGCCGGGACGAGCTCCGCGCAGCCACCGACTCGGTCATCCTGCCCGGCCCGTCGTCGATCGCCCGGGCGATGCTCGAGCAGTGGCTCGGCGAACCGATCGCCGCAGGTCCGGACTGGGTTCGCGGATGACGCTGACCCCCGAGTCGCTCCTCGACGGGCTCGACGAACAGCAGCGCGTGGCCGCCGAGGCCCTGATCGGCCCGGTCTGCATGCTCGCCGGGGCGGGAACCGGCAAGACCCGGGCGATCACGCACCGCATCGCCTACGGCGTGATGAGCGGCGCCTACGCTCCCAACCGGGTGATGGCGCTCACCTTCACCTCGCGCTCAGCCTCCGAGCTGCGCGGCCGGCTGCGCCAGCTGGGCGCCGGGGGAGTGGCGGCGCGCACCTTCCACTCCGCGGCCTTGTCCCAGCTCAACTACTTCTGGCCGCACGTGGTCGGCGGGCAGGCCCCGCGCATCCTCGACGGCAAGGGCCGCCTCCTCGGGCACGCCGCCGAAACCCTGAAACTCAAGCTCGACACCGCCACCCTCCGCGACCTCGCGGCGGAAATCGAATGGCGCAAGACCTCCGGGCTCAGCATCGAGCAGTACGGTTCCGGTTCGCACAAGCGCAGCCTCCCGGGCCGGCTCGACCTCGACCAGGTCGTGGCCATGCAGGAGGCGTACGAGCACCTCAAGGACGGCCGCAAGCAGATCGACTTCGAGGACGTGCTGCTGGCGATGGCGGGCATGATCGAGTCTGAGGCATCCGTCGCCATGCAGGTTCGCGAGCAGTACCGGTTCTTCGTGGTCGACGAATACCAGGATGTCTCGCCGCTGCAGCACGACCTGCTCGCGCTCTGGCTCGGCGACCGCCGCGACCTCTGCGTCGTCGGCGACGCCAGCCAGACCATCTACTCCTTCGCGGGCGCGCGGAGCGACTATCTGCTCGATTTCCCCAAGCAGTACGAGGATGCCACGGTGGTGCGACTCGAACAGAACTACCGGTCGACCGCGTCGATCGTCGCCACCGCGAACCAGCTGATGCGCGGGCGGCCGGGCGCGCTGTCGCTGCACGCCGCGGTGTCCGAGGCCGGCGCCGAACCGTCCGTGCGCGAGTATTCGAGCGACATGGCCGAGGCCCGCGGTGTCGCCCAGAACATCGTCGAACTGATCGAGGCGGGCACTCGCCCGGAGAACATCGCCGTGCTCTTCCGGGTGAACGTGCAGGCGGCGGCGCTCGAAACGGCCCTCGGCGACGTCGGCGTGAGCTACCAGATCCGCGGGTCCAAGCGCTTCTTCGACCTGACCGAAGTGAAACAGGCGGTAATGTCGCTGCGCGCGGCATCCGTGTCGATCGTCGGTGAGCCGCTTTTCAAATCGGTCAGCGACGTGCTGCGCTCGCTGGGCTGGAGCCACTCGGCGCCCGAGGCGCCCGGGGCGGTGCGCGACCGGTGGGAATCGCTCAACGCGATCATGGGCCTCGTCGACCAGTCCCCGCCCGGCACGACCTTCCGCCAGTTCACCGACGAGTTGATGGAACGCCAGGCCGGCCAGCACGAGCCGACCGTGGCCGCCGTGACGCTCGCCACCCTGCATTCCGCCAAGGGCCTCGAGTGGGACGCGGTCTTCCTCGTCGGACTTTCCGAGGGGCTCGTGCCGATCAGCTACGCCGGCACATTCGAGGAGGTCGACGAGGAGCGCCGCCTGCTGTACGTCGGAATCACGCGGGCACGGCGGCGGCTCGCACTGAGCTGGGCGGCATCGGGACTGCAGCAGCGGTCCCCGAGAGAACGGTCACGTTTCCTGGCAGAGATCGGCATCCGCACCGCTCGTGCGGCCGGTGCCCGCGGCGCCTGACCTCACCGCTGTCGGTGTCGAAGGCCAGTGAGTCGGCAGAGAGCAAGGAGCCGGCAGCGCGCAGTTGGTCGGCAGCGAGCACTGGGCGCCCAGCGAGCAGTGAGTGGGCAGAGAGCTCGGTCCGGCCGGTGGCCAGCCGGTCCTGAACCAGGCCGGCGACCCGGGCGGCCACGTCGATGCCCGCGCGTACCGTTTCGGTCGGCGCCTCGCGGCCGAGGAGCTGGCAGGCCATCGCCGGCCAGGCCGGGTCCTGGTCGACCCGCGCGAGTTCCAGGCAGTGCAGGCACGGCCCGCGGCCCGGCTCGACGAGCGGGCCGACGCGGATCTCGCGGTCGCTGAACACGACGGGCAGGTGCGGGACGTCACGGCGCAGCCAGCGCCGGTGCCGCGCCGGCTCGAGGACATAATGGCCGACCACGACGCCCAGGGCCGGGTCGGCGTCGTCCGGCCGGGTCGGGATGCCGAGGTCGCCCAGGAATCCCCGGATGCGGTCGGCCGTCGGGCCGGATCCGTCGACGCAGACGGTCGCGGGGACAGTCGGCGGGCGGTCGCCGTCCCGGCCTCCCCGAACCTCCGTTTCGAGAACCGGCGTTTCGAGAACCGGGCGCAGCGCGCGGAGGAGGGCCGCGGTGTCGGCGGGCGACGCGCCGGCCTGCCGGCCGAGCATCTCGGCGCCGGCGCGGGGCACGCCGCCGCGGAGGGCCGCGAGCACACCTTCCTGCGCCGGCGTGACGCCGGGCAGCACGAGCAGCGCTCGGTCGACGCCGAACTGGATGGTGTCAGGGGAGCGCCACACCAGCGGGTAGCGCGGGTTCAGTCGGATAATCATCCGCAGATGATGCTTCATCGGCGCCGGCCCGCGCCGAATCCATCCACACCCCCGCCCGCCCACTCGCCGAACCGTGAGTTCGGCACCTTCCCGGGCCCCGCGAAGGTGCCGAACTCACAGTTCGGCGGAGGGGACGAGGGCAGGGATGCAGGGGGAGGGGAGAGGGAGAGGGCGGGCTACTCCTCGTGGGGGCGCTCGGTGCCGTCGTCGCGGAGGAGGTCCGCCAGGGCCTGGTCGACTTCGTCGAGCACGGGCGCCGCGCCGGACGCCGTGCTGGTCAGGCGGGCGATCAGGGTCTTCGGGTCGTCGAGGTCGGACGAGGACGGGACGATGTCCGGGTGCGCCCAGAGCGAGTCGCGCGCCTCGTTGCCGACGGCATCCGTGACGGCCTGCCACATCGAGGCCGCCTCGCGCAGCCGGCGCGGCCGGAGCTCGAGCCCGACGAGGGTCGCGAAGGCGGACTCCGCCGGCCCGCCGGAGGCCCGGCGGCGCTTGACCATCTCGGCGATGGCATCCGCCTTGGGCAGGCGGCTGGTTGCCTCGAGGGTGACCACGTCGACCCAGCCCTCGACGAGGGCGAGCATCGTCTCGAGGCGGGCGAGCGCCGCGAGCTGCCCCTCGGTCTTCGGCGGGATCAGGGACCCGTTGACCATCGCCTCGCGCAGCTCCTCCGGGTTCGTCGGGTCGAAACCCTCGGCCAGGTCCTGCAGGCGCTCGGAGTCGATCCGGATGCCGTGGGCGAAGTCGGTGATCGAACTGATCAGGTGGAGGCGCAGCCACCGGGCGTGCCGGAACAGGCGGGCATGGGCGAGTTCGCGCACGGCCAGGTAGATCTGCACCTGGTCGGCGGGCACGTCGAGGCCCTCGCCGAATTCGGCGACGTTCTGCGGGAGCAGCGCCGCCTGCGAGTCGCTGAGCAGCGGGATGCCGACGTCACCGCCGGACACCACCTCACTGGCCAGCTGGCCGACGACCTGGCCGAGCTGCATCGCGAAGAGGGTGCCGCCGATGCTGCGCATGACCTGGCTGGCGTTGGCGATCATCCCCTGGAGTTCCTCCGGGGCCTGCTCGGTGAGCACGCGGGTGAGCGAGTCGGAGATGCTGGTCGCGACCGGCTCGGCGAGCTGGCTCCAGATCGGCATCGTCGCGGTGACCCACTCTTTGCGGGTCATCAGCTTGGGCCCCGTCGTCAGCTCGGCCACCGAGATGACGTCGTCGAGCCACAGGGCGGCGATGTGGAAGGCCTGGTCGAGCTGGGTGCGCTGCTCGGGAGTCGTATTGACCTGACTCGCCGCGGCACGATCCTGCCCCTGTTTGAGTGCGACATCCCAGCTGATTCCGCCGCCGCCGCGGAGGGCGCCCTGCAGCTGGCTCATCAGCGCGGCGACGCTGGCCGGGTCGCTCGGCAGCCCGGCCGCACCGGCGAGCTGGCTGGGATCGATGGAGGACGCGCCCGACAGGATGTCGCGCAGCATGTCCTTGAATTCGTCTTCGGGATTCTGACCCTCGTCGGGTCGTGAGTTGTCGGCCACTTCAGGCCCCTCTCAGTTGCTTGCCTCTACGCTAGCCGGAGAACCCCCGGCCGCAACTGGGAAATGACCTAGGCTGGTGGGTCCGGTGTCCGCCTGTCGCGAACATCCCCCCGAACTCACGGAAGGTGCCCGTTGGCTCTCTTCGGCGCTAGCCCGATTCCCCCCGTCGTCCGCACCCGGCGTGCCGGAAAAGTGGGCTGGACCGTGCTCGGCATCGCCTTCGCGTCCGGCGTCCTCCTCGGTGTCGTCCCCGCTCCGTACGCCATCGAGAAGCCCGGGCCGGTCTACAACACCCTGGGCACGGCCGACCACGACGGCAAAGAGCTTCCGCTGATCACCATCCCGGAGCAGAAGGTCTACCCCACCGACGGCAGCCTCGACCTGCTCACCGTCTCCCTGGTCGGCGACCCGGAGAACCGCCCGAGCTGGCTCGAAGTGACGGCCGCGTGGCTCGACCCGAGTGCGGCCGTCATCCCGATGGACGAGGCGTTCCCGGCCGACGTGACCACCGAACAGCGCGACGCCGCCAACCAGGCCGCGATGGTCAACTCCCAGCGGGATGCCGTCGCCGCCGCGCTCACCCACCTCGGCTACGACTACCCGAGCACCATCTCCGTGGTGTCCTTGCCCAAAAACTCCCCGGCCGCCGGCGTGATGAAGGCGGATGACCAGGTCGTGTCGGTCGACGGCGCCGACGTCGCCAACGTCACGGAGCTGCGGAAGGCGCTGAAGACCAGCGGCGCCGGCACGGAGGCGACCCTCGGGATCATCCGCGACGGCGCGGCGCAGACGGTGAAGGTCACGCCGATCGACGTCGACGGCGCCGTCGTCATCGGCATCAACGTGCGGATGGATTACGACTTCCCGTTCGAGGTGCAGATCCAGCTCGACCGGGTCGGCGGGCCGAGCGCCGGGATGATGTTCTCCCTGGGGATCATCGACAAGCTCACGCCCGGCGCGATCCAGGGCGGGGCGGATGTCGCGGGCACCGGCACGATCGACCAGTCCGGCGAGGTCGGCCCGATCGGCGGCATCCGGCAAAAGCTGTACGGCGCTAAGAACGCCGGGGCGGAGTGGTTCCTCGCCCCCGCAGACAACTGCGACGAGGTCACCGGGCACATCCCGGACGGGCTCACGGTGTTCGCGGTGGAGACCCTGGACGATTCCCTGGCCGCGCTGGACGCCATCCGCACCGACGCGGATACCGGCGACCTGCCCACCTGCCCGGCCGGGTGATCCGCGCGAGCCTTCCGCCCGCAGCCCGCGCCCAGCCCTCACCCAGCCCTCACCCAGCCCTCAGCGAACATGGAGAATTCTCTCGGTGAGGCCTGTCTAGGATGGGGGCTGACCCTTATCAAGAAGAGCAAGAGGCCAATTCGTGACGTCATCGCCCGCCGCCGCAAGCGCTCCCAGACGCGGTAGAGCACCGCTCGCTATCACCGCAGCGATCATCGCGGGGCTGGTGGTGCTGTTCTTCATCTTCGCCGGCCTCTACGCCGACGTGCTGTGGTTCGACCAGCTCGGCTTCCTCAGTGTGCTCACCACCCAGTGGCTGGCCGGAACGGCCCTGTTCCTGATCGGGTTCATCGCCATGGCCGTCCCGGTGTGGGTGAGCATCCAGCTTGCCTACCGGATGCGCCCGGTCTACGCCAAGCTCAACTCGCAGCTCGACCGCTACCAGCAGGTCATCGAGCCGCTCCGTCGCCTCGCGATGTTCGGCATCCCGGCGCTGCTCGGCCTGTTCGCCGGTGTGGCCGCGTCCACGCGCTGGCAGCCGATCCTGATGTGGCTGAACCGCACCGAGGTAGGCCGCAAGGACCCGCAGTTCAACCTCGACATCTCGTTCTACCTGTTCGACCTGCCGTTCTACCAGGCCGTGCTCGGCTTCGCGTCGGCCGTCGTGCTCATCTGCGGACTCGTGGCCATCGCAACCAGCTACCTCTACGGCTCCATCCGGATCAGCGGCCGCGCGGCCCTCGTCTCCAAGTCGGCCCGCATCCAGATCGCCGTCACCGCCAGCATCTACCTGCTCATCCAGGCCGCGAGCATCTGGCTCGACCAGTACTCCACGCTGACCGACGCCGGTGAGCTGATCACCGGCGCCGGCTACACCGACGTCAATGCCACCATCCCCGGCCGGGCGATCCTCGCCGGCATCGCCGCGGTCGTGGCCGTCCTCTTCCTGGTCACCGCGATCATCGGGCGGTGGCGCCTGCCCCTCGTCGGCACGGCGCTGCTGATCGTGAGCAGCCTGCTGATCGGTTCGCTGTACCCGTGGGTCATCCAGCGGTTCCAAGTGGTCCCCAGCGCCAAGACGCTGGAGGAGCCCTACATCAAACGCAACATCGACCTCACCCGGGACGCCTATGGCGTGTCCGATGTGAAGGAGATCCCCTACAACGCGACGACGACCGCCGAGCCCGGCGCCCTGCGCGCCGACGCGGAGACCACGGCCAACATCCGCATCCTCGACCCCGCCCTCGTCACGGACTCGTTCGCCCAGCTCGAGCAGTTCAAGCAGTACTACAAGTTCCCGGACAACCTCGACGTCGACCGGTACACGATCGACGGGAAGTCCCAGGACGCCGTTGTCGCCGTGCGTGACCTCAACCTGGCCGGCCTCGGCGCCGGTGACACCTGGGTGAACTCGAAGACGGTCTACACGCACGGCTACGGCATGGTCGCCGCCTTCGGCAACCAGCGCTCGGCCGACGGGCAGCCGGTGTTCATGGAATCGGGCATTCCCACTGCCGGTGCACTCGGGAAGTTCGAACCGCGCGTGTACTTCGGTGAGAGTTCCCCGGCGTATTCCATCGTCGGCGCCCCGGAGGGCTCCAAGCCGGTTGAGCTCGACTACCCGTCCGGAACGGACGGCGCCCAGCAGACCTACACGACGTTCGACGGCGACGCCGGGCCCAAGCTCGACAACGCCTTCAACAAGCTGATCTTCGCCCTCAAGTTCCAGTCGGAGCAAATCTTCCTCGCCGACTCGGTCAACGAGAAGTCCCAGATCCTCTACGACCGCGATCCCGTCGATCGCGTGCAGAAGGTCGCGCCGTACCTGACGGTCGACTCCGACGCCTACCCGTCGGTCGTCGACGGCCGGGTCAAGTGGATCGTCGACGCGTACACGACCTCCGCCGACTACCCGTACTCCACCCATGTCGGCCTGAGTGATGCGATCACCGACACGGAGACGCCCGCGCAGCCGTTCGCGCTCGACCAGATCAACTACATGCGCAACTCGGTCAAGGCCGTCGTCGACGCGTACGACGGTTCGGTCACCCTGTACGCCTGGGATGCCAAGGAGCCCATCCTGCAGACCTGGCAGAAGATCTTCCCGTCGACGGTCAAGCCGATGAGCGAGATGAGCGGCGAACTGATGAGCCACGTGCGCTACCCGGCCGACCTGTTCAAGGTGCAGCGGGAGATCCTCGGCCAGTACCACGTGACCGAGGCCGGATCGTTCTACTCCAGGGACGACGCCTGGATCACCCCGGACGACCCGCAGTCCTCGGCCAGCAACCCCACGCTGCAGCCGCCGTACTACCTGACGATGCAGATGCCCGGCCAGAAGAAGCCGTCGTTCTCGCTGTACTCGACCTACATCCCCGACGCGACGGGCGCCACGAGCCGCAGCGTGCTGACCGGCTACCTCGCCGTCGATGCGGATGCCGGCGCCGTGGACGGCAAACGCGCCGCGGGCTACGGGACGCTCCGGCTGCTCACCCTGCCCAAGGAGGACACCGTTCCCGGCCCGGGCCAGGTGCAGAACAAGTTCAACGGTGACCCGTCGATCTCCGCCCAGCTGAACCTGCTCAAGCAGGGCCAGTCCAAGGTGCTCAACGGCAACCTGCTCACCCTGCCCGTCGGTGGCGGCCTGCTCTACGTGCAGCCCGTGTACGTGCAGTCGACCGGTGAGACGAGCTACCCGCTGCTGCAGAAGGTACTCGTGGCGTTCGGCGACGAGATCGCGTTCGAGGACACGCTGGACGAGTCCCTCGACGTGCTCTTCGGTGGCGACTCGGGTGCCACCGCCGGGGACACGGATGTTCCGCCGACGACAACACCGCCGGGGGACGGCACGACGACTCCGCCGAAGTCGCCGACCGGCGATCCGGCGACGGATGCCGAGCTGAAGTCGCTGCTCCAGGTGGCCAAGCAGGCGCTCGTCGACAAGCAGGCCGCCCTGGTGGACGGTGACTTCTCGAGGTACGGTGCCGCCGACAAGCGGCTCAACGAGACCATCGCCAAGATGCTCACGCTGATCGGCCAGTAGGCCGCACCGCCTGAACCTCGCTGACCTTGATGGTTCCGGTCGAGTTTGCCCCGCACACCGGGCAAACTCGACCGGGACGGTCAAAGTCGGTGGGGGAATCCGCTCGAAACGGCCCGGTCGGTTCGACCCGGGTTCGGGGCTGTGGTAAGTTAGTTCTTGTAGCGCGGGGTGGAGCAGTTCGGTAGCTCGCTGGGCTCATAACCCAGAGGTCGTAGGTTCAAATCCTGCCCCCGCAACAAAGAAAACCCCCGGAATCATTGCGATTCCGGGGGTTTTGTCTTGCCCGGTCCAAGGGCCGGCTCGCGGCGCGCGAACGGCCCGGAAAAAACTTGCATAGACTGAATAATTCCGGTTCGAAGGGGATTATCAGATGGCTGAGCTGCTCTACCGGTTGGGCAAGTTCGCAGCACGGCGCGCATGGCTGGTCATCACGACCTGGGTCGCCCTGCTCGCCATCGCGGGCCTCGGCTTCGCCGCAGGGTTCAGCGGCCTCGCCACCAGCTTCGACATCCCCGGCACCGCGTCCGGTGCGGTGATCGACGAGCTCGAGGCACAGCTTCCCGACTTCGCCGGCGCCTCCGGCACCGTCGTCTTCGAGACCACCGACGGCGCGCCGCTGAGCGACGAGCAGCGTGCGCGGATCAGCGCCCTGGTCGCAGACGGCGACGGCCTGCCGGATGTCGCCGACGTCATCGACCCGTTCGAGACCGAGCAGCAGCGGGCCGACCGCGCGCAGGAACTGGTCGGCGGACGGACACAGCTCGACAGCGCACGCGCCCAGCTGGACGCGGGGCAGGCGCAACTGGACGCCGCAGGGCAGCAGCTGCCAGAGCAGCAGCGGGCCGACCTGCAGGCGAAGCTCGACGCCTCACGCCAGGAACTCGACCAGCAGGCCGGCCGGCTCGACCTCGGCGCCGAGCTCCTGGACTTCGCCGACGAGATCCGCGTCGTGTCGGAGGACGGGTCGACCGCCCTCGTCAACGTCGCCTTCACCGAGCCGCGAATGGAGCTGCAGGAGGAGTCGAAGAACGCCGTCATCGACCACTTCGAGTCCGAGCCGGTCGACGGCACCCGGATTTCCTTCTCCTCCGACCTGGCACAGGCCGTTCCGCAGCTCATCGGCGTCGGCGAGATCGTGGGAGTCGCCTTCGCCGCGATCATCCTGCTCGTGATGCTCGGCTCGGTGCTCGCCGCGGCACTGCCGCTCGTGACGGCGCTGGTCGGCGTCGCGATCGCCAGCCTCGGCGCGCTCGCGTTCTCCGGCGTCGTTCAGATGGCCTCCGTCACGCCCGTGCTCGGCGTGATGCTCGGCCTGGCGGTCGGTATCGACTACTCCCTCTTCGTCATCAACCGGCACCGCAAGCAGTTGCTCCAGGGAGCCGAGGTGCGCGAATCCATCGGCATCGCGACCGGCACCGCCGGCAACGCGGTGGTCTTCGCGGGGACCACGGTGATCGTCGCCCTGTTCGCCCTGAACGTCACGGGCGTGCCCTTCCTCGGCCTGATGGGCACCGTCGGCGCCGTCGCGGTCCTGATCGCCGTGCTCATCGCGATTACGCTCACACCCGCGGCCCTCGGACTGCTCGGTGAGCGCGTGCTCGGGCGCCGCGCCCGCGCGCGCATCGGCCAGGAGCACCACGAGGACATCAAGGCGAAGCCGATGTCGACGTGGCGCGCCGTCGTCACCGTCCTGGTGACGGCCGTGGTGCTGCTCATCGTCGCCCTCCCGGCGCTGTCGATGCGGGTCGGCCTGCCCGACGGTTCCTCCGAGCCGGTCCACTCGGCGTCCTACCGGGCGTACATGACCACCGAAAAGGCCTTCGGGGCCGGCGCGAACGGACCGCTCCTCGTCACGGCAGCACTGCCGGAGGGACTCGACGAGGCGGAGTTGCTCACGGCCCAGGTCGACGTCGCGCGCACGCTCGCCGCGCAGGACGGCGTGGTGGCGGTCGCCCCGATCGCCGTCTCCGACGACACCACGCTGGCCGCGTTCCAGGTCCTGCCGACCGGGGGCCCGAACAGCGAGTCGACGGAGCAGCTCGTGCGGGACATCCGGTCGCTGCCACCCGTCGATGACGGCATCGCCCTCGGCGTCGCCGGCCAGGCAGCCATCAACATCGACATCTCGGAGAACCTCGCCGCCGTGCTGCCGACCTACCTCGCGGTCGTCGTCGGCCTGTCGCTGCTGATCATGATCCTCGTGTTCCGCTCGATCCTGGTGCCGGTCATCGCGACGGGCGGGTTCATCCTGTCGCTGTTCGCCACCTACGGCGCGATCGTCGCCATCTTCCAGTGGGGTTGGTTCGCGGCCGCGCTCGGCATCCACACTGGTCCGATCCTGAGCTTCCTGCCGGTGATCCTCGTCGGCATCCTCTTCGGGCTGGCGATGGACTACCAGCTCTTCCTGGCCTCCGGCATGCGCGAGGCGTCCGTGCACGGCGCGCCGGCGCGCCTCGCGGTCGCGATCGGCTTCCGGGCCGGCCGATCCGTGGTCACCGCGGCCGGACTCATCATGGTGTCGGTGTTCGGCGGCTTCGTCTTCTCCGAGTCGACAATGATTCGCTCGATCGGCTTCGGTCTCGCCTTCGGTGTGCTCGTCGACGCGTTCCTGGTGCGCATGCTGCTCATGCCGGCGCTCATGCACCTGCTGGGCAAGTCGGCGTGGTGGATCCCGCGGTGGCTCGACCGGATCATGCCCAACGTCGATGTCGAGGGCGCGGCGCTGGAGCGTCGGCACCACGCCTGACCCGTCGGGCTAACATCTGGGCGTGGCCGAGCAGAGAACCGGTCCCGCATCCGCCCGCCCGCTGCCTCAGGGAAACCGGGATACGCTGCCCGCAAGTGACCTGGCTCAGGTTGGCCGGGCAGAGCAACCGGGAGAAATCAATGGGCAAATCGGCCGCCAGCTCGTTTGTCGCCGGGAACAACGGCGACGCCCTCACTTCGATGCCGTTCGGCGATGAACGCGATTTCGGGGACGCGAAACGCGGCTTCCTCGGAACCCTGTCGCCCGCGATCGTGCGCAACGCCGCCGGCGAGGTGGTGTGGGACGGGGACAGCTACGACTTCCTCGAGGGTGACGCCCCCGACACGGTGCACCCGAGCCTGTGGCGGCAGTCCCGCTTGAACCGCATCCACGGACTGTTCGAAGTCGTCGAGGGCATCTACCAGGTGCGGGGATTCGACCTGTCAACGGTCACCTTCGTCGAGGGGGACACCGGCGTGATCGTGATCGACCCCCTGATCTCCCGCGAAACGGCCGCCGCGGCCTGGACGCTCTACCGCCGCCACCGGGGCGACCGAACGGTGAAGGCCGTCATCTACACCCACAGCCACGTCGACCACTTCGGCGGAGTGAGGGGAATCGTCTCCCAGGCAGACGTCGATTCCGGGGCCGTCCCGGTGATCGCACCGGAGGGCTTCGTCGGCCACGCGGTGTCCGAGAACGTGTACGCGGGCACCGCGATGACCCGCCGGGCGGCATACATGTACGGGGCCGCGCTCGAACGCGGACCGCGCGGCCAGGTGGGCGCCGGGCTCGGCCAGACCACCTCGACCGGCGAAGTGGCCCTGATCGTTCCGACCCTGGAGATCACGCGAACGGGCGAGACCCACACCATCGACGGACTCGAGATCGAGTTCCAGCTGGCTCCGGGCACGGAAGCACCGGCGGAGATGCACTTCTACTTTCCCCGGTTCCGGGCGCTGTGCATGGCCGAGAACGCCACCCACACCCTGCACAACCTGCTCACCCTCCGCGGGGCGCTGGTGCGCGACGCGCACGTCTGGTCCCGGTACCTCACCGAGGCGATCGACACCTTCGGCGACCGGTCCGATGTCGTCTTCGCCTCCCACCACTGGCCGACCTGGGGCGGGGACCGCATCCACGAGTACCTGTCCGTCCAGCGTGACCTGTACGGCTACCTGCACGACCAGACACTGCGGATGCTCAACCAGGGCCAGACCGGCGCCGAGATCGCGGAGGGTCTTCGGCTTCCGCCGGCACTCGAGCGGGCCTGGCACACGCACGGCTACTACGGCTCGGTCAGCCACAACGTGAAGGCCATCTACCAGCGCTACATGGGATGGTTCGACGGCAATCCCGCGCGACTGTGGCAGCACACCCCGTCGGCGGCCGCCACGCGTTATGTCTCGGCGATGGGCGGAATCGAGTCCGTCATCGCGCTGGCCCAATCGAGCTCCGCGGAGGGCGACTACCGCTGGGCCGCGACCCTGCTCGATCACGCCGTCTTCGCGGACCCCGGCAACGAGGCGGCGCGTTCCCAGCTCGCAGACACGCTCGAGCAGCTGGGCTACGGATCCGAGAACGGGACCTGGCGCAACTTCTTCCTCTCCGGCGCGACCGAACTGCGGTCGGGCAGCTTCGGCACGCCGGTCGCTGCCACCTCCGCCGACCTGCTGGCCCAGCTGACGGTCGAGCAGTTCTTCGACGCCCTCGCTCTCCAGATCGACGGACCGCGCGCCTGGGACATCCGGGTGGCGCTGGATTGGACGTTCACCGACAGCGGAGAAAACTACCGGGTCACCCTGGCCAACGGGGTCCTCGTATATCGCAAACGCGATGCCGCCGACGACGCGGATGCCACGATCCGGCTGACGAGGGCGGGCCTTCCCGCACTCGTGGGAGGGTCGCTGGAGGGCGCCCGGAAGGCGGGCCTGACCATCACCGGCGCCGAGGACGCGTTCCTGTCCGTGCTGTCCGTCCTGTCTCCGGGAGACCCGAACTTCAACATCGTTACCCCCTGATCCCTGAGGCGAATGCCCGTCAGCGGGCGTCGTTGAGGGCCGCGACCAGCGCGGCCGCAAGGGGGCCGTACGATTCGGGTCCCCACACGGATGTCATTGACAGGTGCAGCCAGTTGGGGCCGTCGAAGATGTCCAGGCCGTGGCCGGGCGCAAGACCTGGAGCTGAACTGGAGAGTAACGCGCGGTCGACGCCCTCGATGCTCACCTCTGTGACACCGGGAAGCGCAGCCAGCTGCGTTTGCACCCATGCGCCCCCGGGAAGGATGTCCGTTCCGAATTCGAATTCCCGCCCGGTCGGTGCATCCTCCGACCACAGGCAGCCGAGGGTGCCCGCTGCGCCCAGCGCCCGGTAGAAGCCGTGCGGTAACTCGCCGGGGGCATTGCCGGAAGCGACTGTGATTCCGGTGTCGGCCAGGGCGGCAGCGACGTGCTCGCTGTTCGCCACCGTCTCGCAGGCACAGGCGCCGATGTCGCCGGTGCGGATTTCCTCCGGGGTCAGCTGCGCCATGCAGTGCGCTCGTGCCTTGTCCGTCCAGGAACCCGGAGCGGCGGACGCCGCCACAAACAAGGGAGCTGCGGCTGCGTTCAGGGTGAGCTGCGCCCTCAACGTCTCGATCGCCGCGAGGGCGTCATCGTTCGTCGTGCCGAGCGGTGTGTACGCAACTCCGGAAAGCCAGAATCCCGAGCCATCGACGTTGAAGCTGCAGGATCCGGTCCCCTCAGTGCCGGAATCAGTCCCGTAGCAATAGGGGACGGTGGTGTCCGTCGGCTCCATGAACGTTGCGGGCAAGACAAAGACATGGAGCTCGGCCCTCGTCTCCTGGTTATCCGCAACCCAGCTGCATTCGAGACCACCGAGCTGACTGACCGCGAAGTCCTGCGGCGTGGCTCTCGGGACGCCGGCGGTCCTGACCCACATCGACATCGACGTTCCGAACGCGTCCCCGGCCTCCGCCGAGGTCAGGACCGCGTCGCAGTCGCCGCCGAACACCTGGGCGGGCGCGCTGGCCACCGGATCGGCCGTGGGCGTGGGAGTGACTGTCGTGGTCGACGTCCGGTTGGGCATCGACGTGGGGGAGCCCGAGGCGCATCCGGCCAGCGGGAACGCGACCAACGCGGCGACCAGGACCGCCACGGGGCGCCATCCTCGATTCACACGGTGAGATGTCAGCACACTCATTCCCCCCAGAAGGCACGCACGGAAGTACACTCCCGTCTTAGCAGGCCCAAGGACCATCCGGGCCCCCCAGAAAGGGCGCAGACATCATGGTTGCACGCAAAGTGGAGCACCAGACCGTCGAGCAACGCAAGGCCGCAGGGAAGGGCTTGCGGGAGACCACACCTGTCTCCAGCCATGCGGGCTGGACTCCGGCCGGCGACCGCGCCGACCCGGTCGCGCTGCTCGAGGAGCAGAACCTCACCCGGGAGCCGGACCTCGTTCCCGTGCGCCACGGACGGATGCTCGTCTCGCCGTTCACCTTCTACCGGGGCGCGGCCAAGATTATGGCCGCCGACCTGAAGGACACGCCGCGGGCCGGGCTGATCGTCCAGCTGTGCGGTGACGCCCACCTGTCCAACTTCGGCGTGTTCGCCTCACCCGAGCGCACACTCGTGTTCGACCTCAATGACTTCGACGAGACGCTTCCGGGGCCGTTCGAGTACGACGTGAAGCGCCTGGCCGCGAGTTTCACGATCGCGGCACGGAACAACGGTTTCCGCAGGTCAGAGGCGCGCGGCGTGACCCGCGCCGCGGTGCGGGCCTACCGCGAGGCGATGGCCGACTTCGCGCGGATGGGCACCCTGGACATCTGGTACGCCCGCCTGCCCGAGAAGGAGCTGATGTCGGCCATCGACCTGGCCGTGGGCACCCTCAAGGGCAAGGCCGGGCAAGGGGCGAGGCGCGCCCGGAAGGGCGCACAGATCATCGCCGCGAAGGCGCGCACCCGCGACAGCCTGCAGGCACTGTCCAGGCTCGCCGAGCACGCCGAGGGGAGCTACCGGATCGTCAGCCAGCCGCCGATCGTCGTCCCCGCCCGGGAACTCGCCGAAACGTACGGCATGTCGGCCGAGGAAACCCAGCACACGCTCCACGAACAGCTGCGGGCCTACCGGGCCACCCTGCAAGCCGACCGCCGCGACCTGCTCGAGCGCTTCGAGCTCGTCGACGTGGCGCGCAAGGTCGTCGGTGTCGGAAGCGTCGGCACCCGGGCGTTCATCGCCCTGCTCATGGGGCGCGATCAGCAGGATCCGCTCTTCCTGCAGGTCAAGGAGGCCACGGCATCCGTGCTCGAGGACCACCTGCCGAAGAGCCGCTACCGGCAGCCCGGCGAGCGAGTCGTGCAGGGGCAGCGCATGATGCAGGCCTCCAGCGACATCTTCCTCGGCTGGACCAGGGGCGTCCAGGGAGACCGGCACTTCTACTGGCGGCAGCTGCGCGACATGAAGGGCTCGCCGATCGTGGAGGCCATGAAACCGTTCGGCATGACGTTCTACGCGCGCCAGTGCGGCTGGACGCTCGCCCGGGCGCATGCCAGGTCCGGAGACCCGGTCGCGATCGCCGCCTACCTAGGCAAGGGCGACAAGTTCGACCGGTCGATCACCGACTTCTCCCGGCGCTACGCCTATCAGAACGAACGGGACTACGAGGCCTTCGCCGAGGCGGTCCGTTCCGGACGCCTGCCGGCGGTCGAGGGCGTCTGACGCGCGCGGCTCAGCGCGCACGGGGTTGAGCTGCGGAGAAAGTACCTTCATTTCGAAATTGAAGGTACTTTTTCCGCAACTCAGCGAGACCAGCGCGACGCGTTCGCGGGCGCCTGACCTACGGAATCACCGGCGCCACGAAGTTGAACGTCAGTCCGAGCAGCCACACGAGCAGCAGCACCACCGGCAGGTGGAACATGAACTGCAGGAAGGTGAAGCCCACCAGGTCGCGCGCCTTGAGGCCGAGCACGGCCAGGAGCGGCAGCATGAAGAACGGGTTGATCAGGTTGGGCAGCGCCTCGGCCACGTTGTAGATCTGCACCGTCCAGCCGAGGTTCATGTGGACATCCGTTGCCGCCTGCATCACGTACGGGGCCTCGACCAGCCACTTCCCGCCGCCGGAGGGCACGAAGATGCCCAGGATGACCGTGTAGATCGCGACGACGACGGCGAACCCGCCGCCGCTGCCCACGCTCGTGAAGAACTCGGCGAGGTGCTGCGACACGGTCAGCCCGCCGTTGCCGACGGCGCCGGTGAGGATCGCCGCCATGGCGGCGTAGAGCGGGAACTGCACGAGGATGCCCGCGGTCGCGGGAACCGCCTTGGTCACAGCCTGGAGGAAGTTGCGCGGGGTGCCGTGCAGGAGCAGTCCGAGCATCAGGAAGATGAGCAGGTAGCCGTTGAGGTTGCTGACGACGGAGAGAAGTGGTTTGGTGAGGAACTGCGAGACGAGCCAGCCCAGGGTCATCAGGGCAGCCAGGATCGGCAGGATGCGGCTGTACTCCAGCCACTCGCCGGGGCGCGAGCGGGGCGCCGCCGGGACGGGCGAGTCGTCCAGGTCGACGCCGAGTTCGAAGGCCGTCTTGATCGCGTCGCCGCGCGGCGCCGAGAAGTGGGCGATGACCACGGTCAGCGCGATGATGATGGCGCACATGACCAGCGACTGCCAGGTGAAGATCGTGGTGCCGAAGTCCAGGATCCCGGTGATCTTGAGCAGCGCGGGCGGCAACGAGGCTTCGGTGGCCTGCAGCTGCGCGGCCGAGGACGACATGCCGAGGGCCCACACGGCGCCGAGCCCCATGAACGCGGCGGCTCCGAGCGCCCGGTAGTCGACGCGCAGGTCGACCCGGCGTGCGATGGCTCGGGCCAGCAGCCCGCCGAAGACGAGGCTGAGCCCCCAGTTGAGGAACGAGACCGACATCGACAGGAAGGCGACGAAGCTCACCGCGCTTGCCGCACTCTGCGGCACGGCGGCCAGTCGGTTGATCAGCCGCGCCACCGGAGGGGAGGTGGCGACCACGTACCCGGTCAGGACAACCATCGACATTTGCAGGGTGAAGGCGGTCAAGTCCCAGAAGCCGTTGCCGAAGGAGTCGACGATGGTCTGGGGTGACGAACCGTTGACCAGCGCCGCGAGGGCGACGATGAAGACGCCGGCGAGGGCGAACACGTACGCGTCCGGGAACCACTTCTCCGTCCAGCGGGCCAGAGTCTGGGCGACGCGCGCCAGCCCTTTTTCGGATGTGGTTTCCTGAACGACGGATGTCATGCGGCCGGAACCTCTTCGTTGAGTGCTGCGTCGGTTTGCGTGGCGGATGCCGTGGGTGGATGCTCTCGGCGCCGCCGCCCCCGAACGGGGGCAGGCGCCTCTGGCAGGCTAGGGGTGGTGGCACCGGGTGTCAATTCACGCCCGCGGTCCGACGGCGCCCCGCCGGTCGCGTAGCGTGGGGGCTCGCACAGTATTTCGAACAGTATTCGTCAGGTCCTCGTAACAGCGTTGTCAGGAGAACTCATGAAGAAGCACCATTCCGCCATGGACCTCGATGAGCGGCTGGTGATGGTCAGGCGCGGCACCGAGCACTTCGCCGAGGCGCTCGCCGAGCTCTACGACACCGACCTGGACGGCGACTCGCTGCTCCCGGGCTGGACCCGCCGCCACGTCGTGGCGCACGTCGGCTACAACGCCCTGGCGATTGCCCGACTGGTCGACTGGGCGACCACCGGTGTGGAGACGCGCATGTACGAGTCGCCCGACGCGCGCGACAGCGAAATCGCCCACGGGGCCGCCCTCAGCGCCAAGGAACTGCGTCGACTGTTCGAGCACTCGGCCGCCGAGCTCGAGCGCGCCTGGCGGGGGATGCCGGAGAAGAACTGGACCAAGCAGGTCAAGACCTCGTCGGGGCGCCTGGTGCCGGCCACGGAGACCGTCTGGATGCGCACCCGCGAGGTCTGGATCCACGCCGTCGACCTCGACGACGGAGCATCCTTCGACGACATCCCCGCCGACGTCCTCGAACACATCCTCACTGACATCACGGACACCTGGAAGGACCGCGACGACGGCGCCGGCATCCGGCTGGTCGCCACGGACGGGTCACAGCCCGTTTTCGGTGACCTGGCCGCGGACGCGGAGGTCGTGTCGGGGTCGTTGGCCGACCTGGCCGCGTGGGCGACGGGCCGAAGCACCGACGGGGTCACCTCGAGCGCGGAGGAACTGAAGGAAGCACCGGTCTGGCTGTAGTCGTCCGGCCGACGAGCAACAGATTTGACCTGCGCGGGCGCACGACCCGCGCCTCGCGCCAGGGAACTCGACGAGCTCGATCACCGGGCACTCCCGGCCGCGTTTAGCGGGCGCCGAGGCTCCGGACCGCGTCCACGGCGGCGTGCACGGATGCCGCGGCCTCCGCCAGCTCCTCGGCCGTCGTCGTCGCCGCGAGGGTGAACCGCACCGCGGTCTGGGCGACCTCGGCCGGGAAGCCGAGCGCGGTGAGCACGTGGGAAGGCTCGTCGCTGCCCGCTGCGCAGGCCGACCCGCTGGAGCAGACGATGCCGCGCTGTTCGAGTTCGAGCAGCACGGCCTCGCCGCTCGTGCCCGGGAACACGAACGACGCGTTTCCGGGCAAGCGCCGGCTGGGGTGGCCGGTCAGCCGGGCGCCGGGGGTGTCGCGGAGCACGGCGGCGATGAACTCATCCCGGAGGCTGGTCGTGCGCCGGGCCGCCTCCTCGCGCTCCTGCTCGGCGAGCCGGAGCGCCGTGGCCAGCGCGACCGCCCCGGCAACGTTCTCGGTGCCGCTGCGCCGGCCGCGCTCCTGGCCGCCACCGTGCAGGACCGGTTCGATCGGCAACCGGCCGCGCACGTAGAGGGCGCCGATGCCCTGCGGCGCGCCGATCTTGTGCCCGGAGATGCCGAGCGCGTCGACGCCGAGGCTGCCGACGTCCAGCGGGAGCCAGCCGGCCGCCTGGACCGCGTCGGTGTGGAAGGGCGCGCCGACGTCGTGGGCGACCTGGGCGAGCGCCGTGACGGGCTGCACGGTGCCGACCTCGTTGTTGGCGTATTGCACGGAGACGAGGGTGGTGTCCGCGCGGAGGGCGAGGCGCAGTTCGTCCGGGTCGACGAGGCCGGCGGCATCCGTTGCCAGCATCGTGACCTCGAAGTCGTGCAGCCGGCGGAGGAAATCGACGGATTCGAGAACGGCCTCGTGCTCGATCGGAGTGGTGATGAGGTGCCGGCCGCGGGGCGCGCCCAGAGCGATGCCCTTGACCGCGAGGTTGGCCGCTTCGGTGCCGCCGCTGGTGAAGGTGAGCTCGCCCGGGCGGCAGCCGAGCAGGCGCGCGACCGTGCGCCGCGCATCCGCCAAGGCCCGGGCGGCCGCCTCGCCCACCCGGTGGTGGCTCGAGGGGTTGCCGAAACCGCCGGCCAGGTGCTGCCAGAGGGCTTCGAGCACCTCCCGGCGCACCGGGGTGGTCGCGGCGTTGTCGAGGTAGATCATGGCCGGGCCGGTCAGCCCTCGGTGAGGATGACGATGTCGAGGCCGAGGTCGAGCGAGCGCACACTGTGGGTGAGGGCGCCCACCGAGATCACGTCTACGCCGGTCTCGGCGATCGCTCGGACGGTCTCCAGGGACACTCCGCCGCTCGCCTCCACGATCGCGCGTCCGGCGATGATCGCGACGCCTTCGCGGAGCAGGTCCGGGGTGAAGTTGTCGAGCATGATCGTGTCGATCCCGGCGGCGAGCACCGGCTCGATCTGGTCGATCCGGTCCACCTCCACTTCGAAGTGCGTGGTGTGCGAAAGCCGGTCGCGAACCTGCCGAAGCGCCTCGGTGAGGCCTAGACCGCCGGCGGCGAGCACGGCCAGATGATTGTCCTTGGCCATCACGGCGTCGGACAGACTGAAGCGGTGGTTCCGGCCGCCGCCGTCGCGAACCGCCTGGCGCTCGAGGGCGCGCAGCCCCGGCGTGGTCTTGCGGGTGTCGACGATGCGGGCGCGGGTGCCCTCGGTTTCGGCAACGTACCGGGCGGTGAGGGTGGCGATCCCGCTCATCCGCTGCACGAAGTTCAGGCCGATCCGTTCGGCCTGCAGGATGCCGCGGGCCGGGCCGGACGCCTCGGCGAGCACCTCGCCCGCCTCGAACCTGGCGCCGTCCGCGGCGACGCGGTGCACGAGGATGCGCGGGTCGGTGAGCCGGAACGCGGCCTCGAACACGGCTTCGCCGCTGAACACCCCGGGCTCGCGGGCGACCAGCTGCGCGGTCGCGAGCGCGTCGGCGGGGATGAGGGCCTCGGAGGTGAGGTCGCCCCACGGGGCGTCCTCATCGAGCGCGGCGCGCACAACGGTGTCGATGGCGTGACTGGTCAGCATGCGATGGCCTCCTCGGCCTGGGGGACGTGTGCGAGGACCGCGCGTGGTGCCGGGTCGGCGCGGCGCGGCAGGTGTGTGCCGGTCGCCCGGTCGCCCCCGAGCGCCCAGGCCAGCGGGTAGGCGAGCTCGGCGCGAACGGAGGGGAAGTCGGCGCGGTGGTGGGCGCCCCGGGACTCCTCGCGGGCGAGGGCGGCCTGCACGGTGATCCGCGCGAGGTCGAGCAGGTTGGCGTCTTCGTGCGCTCGCACCGAGGCGCCGGGACCGGTTTCGGGCCTGGCCCAGCCGGCCAGGGTCACCGCGGCAGCGGCGAGTCCCTCCCCGCTGCGCAGTACACCGGCCGACTCCCACATCAGCCCCTGCAGGGCCTCCCGCGAGAACCCGCCGTTCGGGCCTCCGGACGTCGAACCCCCGTCGAATTCCACGGACATTTCCGCGGACACGCCGGAGCGCGGCACCGCCAGGGCGGCGTGTCGAGCAAAATCCCCGTCGAATTCGGAAGAGGAGGCGGGCGCAAGGGGCTCCGGGAGGGAGAGCGCGCGCACGGCACGGTCGGCGAAGACCGCGGCTTCGAGCAGGGAGTTCGAGGCCAGCCGGTTGGCCCCGTGGGCGCCGGTGCGCGCGGCCTCGCCGACCGCGTACAGGCCGGGGAGCGAACTGCGTCCCCAGATATCGGTGACGATGCCGCCCATCCAGTAGTGCGCAGCCGGGGCCACCGGGATCGGCTCGAGCGCCCAGTCGAGGCCGGCCGCAAGGCAGGCCGCGGTGATCGTGGGGAAGCGAGATTCCAGCAGCTCGCGGCCGAGTCCGGTCGCATCCAGCAGCACCGGTTCGCCGCCCTGGCCGGCCATTTCGCGGGCGATGGCGCGGGCAACGACGTCGCGCGGGCCGAGTTCGGCATCGGGGTGCACGCCGAGCAGGAAGCGTTCGCCCTGGGCGTTCCGCAGCACGGCGCCCTCGCCGCGGACGGCTTCGGAGACGAGCGGCGTCCCGGGGATCGCCAGCGCGGTGGGGTGGAACTGGTAGAACTCGAGGTCGGCAACGGATGCCCCGGCCCGCCAGGCCGCGGCGACCCCGTCGCCCGTGGCGATGGACGGGTTCGTGGTGTGCCGGTAGAGGGAGCCCGCGCCGCCGGTGGCGAGGATCACCGCGTCGGCATCCAGGACCCGGTGGTCGAGCCTGTCGAGACCCGTCTCCGTGTGGTCGAGCCCCCGCTGATCGAGCTTGTCGAGACCGGCCCCGACCACGGTCGCGCCCACGACACGTCCGTCCAGCACGACGAGGTCGGTGAGCATCGTGTGTTCGAGGATCCGCAGCGTGCCGATCCCGGCAGTCCTCGGTGTTCCGGCCGGGCGGGCATCAGCCCGCGTCCGCACGGTCGCCACGAGGGCGGCTTCGATCGCGGCGCCGGTGGCGTCGCCGCCGGCGTGCAGCACGCGCGAGCGCGAGTGGGCGGCCTCGAGGCCCCTGGTGAGGCCTGAGTCGTCGCTGTCGAAGTCGACGCCGAAGCGGATCAGGTCGCGCACGCGCGCCGGCCCCTCGGCGCAGAGCACGCGCACGGCAGCCGGGTCGCAGAGCCCCGCCCCCGCGCGGAGCGTGTCGAGGATGTGCGTGTCGACGGAGTCGTCGGGGAACAGGGCCGCCGCGATCCCGCCCTGGGCGTGGCGGGTGTTGCCTTCGGGTAGCGCGGCCTTGGTCACCAGGGTGACGTCGTGGCCCGCGTCGGTCGCGCGCACGGCGGCGGTGAGGCCGGCGAGGCCGCTGCCGACCACGAGCACGGATGCCATGGTCAGGCCTCGGCCCGGGCGGCGGTCGGGGTCTCGACGGGCTCGACCACCGGGGCAGGCTCGACCACCGGGGCAGGCTCGCCCGCCGCGGCGGGCGGCCTGGCGGCGAGCATCCGCTCGAGGGCGACGAGGGCGTGACCGGCGACGTCGTCCGCAACGGTGATGCGGTTGAGGATCTCGGCGGGCCGTTCCGCCGAGCCGACGAGCGCCTCGAGCACCCACGCGAGGTAGCCCGAGTGGATCCGGTACATGGTCGAGCAGGGGCAGACGACCGGGTCGAGGCAGAAGATCGTGTGCTCCGGGTGCTGGGCGGCGAGCCGCTGCACCAGGTTGATCTCGGTGCCGATCGCGAAGGTCGAGCCGGCCGGCGCGGCCGCGATCGCCTTGCGGATGTAGTCGGTCGAGCCGTACTCGTCGGCCGCGTCGACGACGGGCATCGGGCACTCCGGGTGCACGATCACGCGCACACCGGGGTGCTCCACCCGGGCCGTGGCGATCTGGTCGACCGTGAAGCGCTTGTGCACGCTGCAGAAGCCGTGCCAGAGGATGACCCGGGCGGAGTCGAGCTCCTCGGCCGTGCTGCCGCCGAGGGGCTTGCGCGGGTTCCACATCGGCATCCGCTCGAGCGGCACGCCCATCGCCTTGGCGGTGTTGCGGCCGAGGTGCTGGTCGGGGAAGAACAGCACGCGCTGGCCGCGCTCGAAGGCCCACTCCAGCACCGTCTCGGCGTTCGAGGAGGTGCAGACGATGCCGCCGTGCTCGCCGCAGAAGCCCTTGAGCGCCGCGGAGGAGTTCATGTAGGTGACCGGGATCACCGGGACGCGGCCGTCGGCATCCGGCTCGGTGCCGTACAACTCCTCGAGCTGCTCCCAGCACTCGGTGACCGAGTCGATGTCGGCCATGTCGGCCATCGAGCAGCCGGCGGCCAGGTTCGGCAGGATGACGGCCTGGTCGTCGCCGGAGAGCAGGTCGGCCGTCTCCGCCATGAAGTGCACGCCGCAGAACACAATCGCCTCGGCCTCCGGGTGGCTCCTGGCCGCCTGCGCGAGCTGGAACGAGTCGCCCACGAAGTCGGCGTGCTGCAGCACCTCGTCGCGCTGGTAGAAATGCCCGAGCACGAGCACCCGGTCGCCGAGAGTGTCCTTGGCGGAACGGATGCGCGCGCGCAGCTCCTCCGTGGACGCCGTGCGGTACCGCTCCGGCAGTTCGCCCTGGCGCGGCGATCCGGTCGGGATGACGTCGCCCATCGAGGACCCGGGGCCGTAGCCGGGCGTGCCGGCGTCGAACTCCCACGGGGCGGTGGCGAGATCGGGGCTGCAGGTGCTGCCGGCCGCCTCGCCCGTGGTGATGAGCTGGATGGTCCGGTCAACCGATGCAATGTTCATGGCGTTGGTCCTTGGTGTCTGGTCGGGTGTCGTGGTCGGGTGTCTGGCTGGGTGTCGTGGTCGGCGGGTCGGGGCGTGTTGTCAGCCGATGGAGGGGCCGAGCGGCCCCTGATCGGCGAGGCGGCTGGAATCGTTGTAGCGGTACAGGCGCGGGGGGCGATGGCGGGCGCCGGCGAGGTGCTGGCCGGTGTCGACGACGGTGCCGGATGCCTCGACCGTGCGGCGGAAGTTCGCCGGGTCGAGGGGCTTCTGCAGCACGGCCTCGTGCACGTCGCGCAACTGGGCGAGGGTGAAGGTCTCGCCGAGGAAGGCGTGCGCGATGCGGGAGTATTCGACCTTCGTGCGCAGGCGCCAGAGCGCGTAGTCGACGATCCGGTTGTGGTCGAAGGCGAGCTCGGGCAGTCGGTCGGCGGGGAACCACTGCACGTTCTCGCCGACGGCCGCCAGCGCGGCCTCGTCGGACTGCACGAGCGCCCAGTAGACGACCGATACGACGCGGTTGCCGGGAGAGCGGCCCAGGTCGCCGAAGGTGTACAGCTGCTCGAGGTACTTCGGGGCCAGGCCCGTCGTCTCCCGCAGGGTCCGAGACGCCGCCGCCGCCAGTTCCTCGTCGCCGGGGAGCCAGCCGCCCGGCAGTGCCCACTGGCCGAGGTGCGGTTCCCGGATGCGGCGCACGAGCGGCAGCCACAGCGTCATCAGTCCGGATGCCTCGTCAGGGCGCAGCGCGAAGATCACCGTCGACACGGCGAGCGTGGACTGGTTCTTCGAGGTCATGGGGGGACATCCACTAGGTAAAGGTCAAAGTGACTCTAACTGCAACACCCATCATATAGTCACAATGACCATAACTCCCAAACCGTTACGCAAACTCCCAGCGTCGGCGCGGGAAGACGTGCCCGGACGGCTAGCCCGTGCGGGAGGAGGATGCCGGCGCCGTCGCGCGCGGCCGGCGGATTCCCCGTCCGCTGAGGCCCCAGAGGGTCACCCGGGCCATCGCCTCGAGCACGATCCCGCCGCTCATCTTCGACCTGCCGTGGGTGCGCTCGATGAACGTGATGGGCACTTCGACGACGCGCAGCCCGGCGCGCACGGCGTGCAGCAGCATGTCGATTTGGAAGCAGTATCCGAGGCTGTCGACGCGAGAAAGCTGCATTCGCTCGAGGGCGCTCGCCGAGTAGACCCGGAAGCCGCCGGTCACGTCGCGCTGCGGCAGGTTGAGCAGGATGCGCGAGTACGACGAGCCGGCGCGCGAGAGGGCGAGGCGGTGCCACGGCCAGTTGCGCACCGCGCCGCCGGGGACCCAGCGCGAACCCATCACGACGTCCGCCGTGTCGGCTGCGGCGAGCAGGCCCGGCAGCTGTTCCGGACGGTGCGAGCCGTCGGCATCCATCTGCACCAGTCGGTGGTAGCCACGGGAGAGGCCCCAGGTGAAGGCCTCGAGATAGGCGGCGCCGAGGCCGTTTTTTGCGAGGCGGTGCAGCACGTGCACGTTCGTGTGCCGGGCCGAGAGGGCGTCAGCGAGGACGCCGGTGCCATCCGGCGACGCGTCGTCGACGATCAGGATGTCGGCACCGGGAACGGCCGCCAGCACGCGGGTGACGATCGGCTCGATATTCTCGCGTTCGTTGTACGTCGGGATGATGACGAGCGTGTGCGGCATGAGGCTATCTTGTCATTTCGATGACGACGGTTCGGCGGAGGGTCGTCGACTCGGCGACGCGGAAGCCCAGCCGCTCCAGGGCCGGGATGCTGCTGCTGCCCCGGCTCTCGGCGCCGCCCACCCGGAGCAGGAGCCAGACGCGGCTCGCGCCCGCGAGCCGGTCGGTGGCGGCCGCGAGCGGCACTGTCGCATCCCACAGCCCGTCGGTGGACTCGTAGGGCCGGGCCAGCCGGACGTCCGTCAGGTCCTGGAACGCCTCCGGATACAGGTGCAGGGCCAGGCGCGGTTTCCGGGACGGACGCCCGTTCTCGTCGAACAGGACCGCGTCGCCCGGCCGGGCGCCCGCCCGCAGCAACTCCGAGGCCTGGCGCCAGTCGCTGCCCCGGTTCTTGGCTAACTCGCCGCGCTGCGCCAGGTAGGTCGGCAGGGCCAGGGTGACGGCGAGCAGAACCACCGACGCCTGCAGCCACGACGCCTGCAGCCACCGCGCCCGCAGGCTCGCGACGCCGAGGGCCATCGCGATGGCGACCGCCGGGGTGGCGAACGAGAGGTAGCGGGCGGAGTAGAGCGAGGCGCCGAGGTAGGTGGCGGCGACCAGCACGATCGTCGGAACGAGCAGCCAGGCGAGCAGCACGGCGAGCGCGGCCCCGTTCGGGCGGGAAGCGGCGCTCTCGCGACGCGCGGCGAACACACTGATCACTGCCAGGAGAATGAGCGCGCAGGCGAGGATCGCCAGCGGCACGATGCCGAACCACTGGACCACGGCGGTCTCGCGGAGCCCGGGAAGCGGGCGCCGCTGGATGAAGGAAATCTGCTCGCGCTGGCCGAACCCCCAGAGGAGCACGGGCGCGGCCATCACCAGCGCGGCTGCCGTCGCCAGGCACCACGGCGCCAGCGACCGTCTCCGGAGGGCGAGCGTCCCGGGGAGCAGCAGCATGGCGAGCGCGTGCGCCGGGAGGATGAGGATGACGTCGGCGAACAGGATGATGCCGACGCCGAGGAGCGCGGCATACCCGGCCCACACGGATGCCCGTGGCGCCGTGCCCGGGGGCGCCGTGCCCGGGGGCGCGGTGGGAGAGGTGTCCGGCCGGAGTGCGCGCACGAGGAGTACGGTCGACCAAACGGCGGCGGCCGTGGCCAGCGCGTAGGATCGCGCCTCCGCGCCCAGGTACGTCACACGTGGCAGGATGGCGAAGATCAGCGCCGCGATGAGGGCCACGCGGTCGCCGAGCAGGGTCCGGGCGAGGACGAAGGTCCCCGCGGTCGCCGCGCCGACGGCGATGGCGCTCGGCAGCCGTACGGAGAGCTCCGAGGCGCCGAAGAGTTCGATCCAGTAGTGCAGGAACAGGTAATACCCGCCGTGCACGGCGTCGACGTTGCCGAGCATCCGGAACAGCGACGGCAGGGGCCGCTGCGCCGACATGACGCTCGCCGCCTCGTCTCCCCAGAACGACGGCTGCCACGACCCCGCGAAGGAAACGACGAAGCCGAGCAGTCCGAGGAGCGCGGCCGTGCGGACGCCGTGTCCCGGCGCCGCGCGCGGTGGTGCGGCTGAGGTGCGAGGTGCATCGTCCTGGACCCGGATCCGCATCTCTCCCCTTTCGCGTCCGTCGCCCGCCGGCGTCCATGGTGGCACGCCACGGCCTGCCTCGCTGCCCCGGGGACTTCCCTCGCCGCCCGGGCGATGCGGGTGACCGCAGGCCCTCGCCGCCGGGTCGGCGGCTAGGCTGGCGCCATGGTTGATCCAGCGCCGACGGCCCCCTCAGGTTCCACCGAACCCGCTTCCACCGAACCCGCTTCCACCGAACCCGCTTCCACCGAANTTCCACCGAACCCGCTTCCACCGAACCCGCTTCCACCGAACCCGCTTCCACCGAACCCGCTTCCACCGAACCCGCTTCCACCGAACCCGCTTCCACCGAATCCGCAGCATCCGCTGAATCGGCAGCCCCGGCGATCGGGGTCGCCGTCGCCCAGTTCCGCCCGGGCGCCGACCGCAGCGAGAACCTCCGATCCATGCGCGCGCTCGCCGCGACCGCGGTCGGCCGCGGGGCCGCGCTGATCGTCTTCCCCGAATACTCGGCCTTCTTCGAGCCGGTCATGGGCCCGGCCTTCGTCGCCGCGGCCGAGCCGCTGGACGGCCCCTTCGTCGTCGCGCTCGGCGAACTGGCCGCGGAGTTCGGCGTGCACATCGTGGCCGGGATGCTGGAGAGCACCGTCGTCCGCGGGCGTTTTTCGAACACCCTCGTGGCTCTCGGCCCCTCGGCGCAGCTGGTGGCGAAATACCGCAAACTGCACCTCTACGACGCCTTCGGCGACCGCGAATCCGACTGGGTGCTCGCGGGCACGATCGAGGCTCCGGAAACGTTCACGCTGGGCGGCCTCACCGTCGGCCTGCAAACCTGTTACGACATTCGATTCCCTGAGGTGACCCGGCGGCTGGTCGACGCGGGCGCCGACCTGGTGCTGGTGCCGGCCGAGTGGGTGCGAGGCCCGCTCAAGGAACAGCACTGGCGCACGCTCCTCACGGCCCGTGCCCTCGAGAACACGATCTATCTGGCCGCCGCGGACCAGACTCCGCCCGTTGCGGTAGGCAACAGCATGGTGATCGATCCGATGGGGGTCGAGCTCGTGACGATCGGCGAGACGACGGATGTCGCGGTGGCCTGGGTCTCCGCGAAGCGCGTCGCGGCCGTGCGAGCGCTGAACCCGGCCCTCGCCCTGCGTCGATTCGGCGTCAGCCCCCGCTGGCCGTCCCTGGACCCGCGGGCAGCTCCGGGTCAGCCCCCTGTCGCGACGGTCGCCTGTGACGGCGGAGCGGCGTGGACGTTGAACGAGGCCTCGGGGCGCGACGAATGAGCCGGTTCGGCCAGGGAGCGGTCCTCCCCAGTGGCCACCAGCCCCTGCGAGCTGTTGGCGGAGCGGGTGAGCTGGGCGAGCCACAGCGGATTGATCGAGGGCGGCTGGCCCCCGGAGAACTTGAAGTAGAGCGGGATGGCCGGGTGCAGCCAGGCGGAGCTGCGGCCGTCGCCGACCTCCGCGGCATTCCGCCAGGACAGCAGGAAACTCTCGCCTCGACGCAGCTTCTGCACAATAACGATTTGCAGGTGAGCCAGGATTCGATCATCGAAATCGACTGTCACCCTGTCGTAGGTTAACGAGCCCATGGTGCCGCTTTCAGTCGGTCAGTGAGGTGGGGTGCCGGAAGCTGGTGAAAGCGATTATAACCACTTGCTAAAGAGCTTGGAGGTTCCCTCAACTATCCTCGCATCATTACGGCAGCGCAAGAGAAGCGACAGCGGGCCGACGTGTGGGTAGCGTGTGGCCCAGCGGGTGTGCGGACGACCGAATCGGCGCCCACCCGGGAATGGGAGCACCGAAATGGATTACTGGGTCTACGCGATACCGCTGGCGGCGATCATCGGTGGGATCACGGTGGCAATCTTCGCGATGTACTTCAAGACCAAGAAGGACATCGCCATGGCGACGGGACCGGGCGCGACGCGCGCCGCCGAAGACAGCGCCGAGGTCAACCGCCAGGTGCTTGCCCGCCTCGATTCCCTCGACGCGCGACTGGCAGCGATCGAGAGCAAGGTGACCAGGGTTCCCTAGCGGCCGGCTAGCAGCCGCAGCGTCTCTTCCGGACGCTCGATGTGCCCGAAGTGCCCCGTGTCGCCCACGGTGCGTGACTCGAAGTCGACGATCACCGCGCCCAGCCGCGGAGCGTCGGAGTCCGCCACGAAGACGTCCCGGTCACCCTGCTGGGCTCGCACCGGGCACCGGATGCGGGTCCACGCCTGCTCGGGGTCGTACTCTCCGGCGCGCGCGGAGGCGAGCGCGAAGGCCCGGGGGCGGGCCTCGGCCCCGAGGGCTGCGACCACGCTGGAGCCGATCCGGCGGGGGCGGCTGAACAGGGGACCAACGAGCGGCCGGAGGAGGGAGGCCCGTCCGAGGCCGCGCACGAGCGCGGTGCCCGCCGGTCCGGCCAGGCTGAGGGCACGCATCACCTGGAGGAGCGTGGTGTAGCCGGGCAACAGCGCGAACCGGGCAAACGGATGCCGCACGCTCTCGACCACGGAGAAGGTCGTCGCCGACACCAGGCCGACGAACCTGGTGGCGCGCACCTCCGCGGAGGCCAACTCCAGTGCGATGAAGCCGCCCATCGAGTGGCCGATCACCACCCAGCGGCTGTAGCCGAGCGCCCGGGCGATCTCGGCGACCAGTGCCGCCATCGCCTCGATGGTCAGCGCGTTCTCGTCGTTCGGCAGGGGAGTGTCGCCCCAGCCGGGGAGGTCCGGGATGATCAGGTCGCTGAGCGAGGCGCCGTCCGAGGCGTCGGTGCCGCGGAGGCCGGTAGTGCGGAGGCCGGTAGTGCGGAGGTCGGCGGCGCGGAGCAGGGGAGTCCAGGTCGACCACGATCCGGCCGCGCCGTGCAGGAGAATCGTCGCGGTGTCGCCGCCCGTACGGCGGCCGTGGCGCACCGCGACCGGGCCGGAGCGGAGCATCAGGGAACTGGTCTCCAGGCCGAACCGGCGGGCATCCGTCGTGATCGGGAAGGGGCAGTACCCCGCGGGACTCGCGGTGCGCCCCGCTGCGGAGAGGCTGGCCGGAAGCGCGGTGTTCATGGTTGCTGTTCGTCGCCGGCGCGTCCTGTGGATTGGCCGGGTGGCGGAATAGGGCTGTGGACAGCGAGGTTGGCGACAGGGGGAACCCGCTTCCCTCACGTACTGCCGCTTCAACGGAAAGAAGTTCTTTGTGAAATTGTTTACCCCCCTGACCCTCGGCGAGCTGGAACTGTCCAACCGGATGGTCATGGCTCCCCTGACCCGACTGCGATCCGGATCGGCGGGTGTCCCCGGACCGCTCGTGGTGGAGCACTACCGGCAGCGGGCGTCGCTCGGGCTGATCATCTCCGAGGGCGTCTACCCCAGCCATGCCGGGCAGGGATACCCCGGCCAACCGGGTCTCGTGACGCCCGAACAGCTCGCGGGCTGGAAAAACGTGGCCGACGCGGTGCACGCGGCCGGCGGGCTCATCGTCGCCCAGGTCATGCATGCCGGACGCGTCTCGCACGAGGGAACGAACGGTGGCCGCGAGGTCGTCGCACCGAGCGCGATCGCCATCGAGGGCGAAACCCACACCTACGAAGGCAAGCAGGCCTACCCGGTCCCACGGGCGCTCGCGACGGCTGAGCTGCCCGGCATCATTGCCGAGTTCGTCCAGGCATCCAGGGACGCCATCGCGGCGGGCCTCGACGGCGTCGAGATCCACTCCGCCAACGGCTACCTGCTGCACGAATTCCTCTCCCCGGCCTCGAACCGGCGCGATGACGCCTACGGCGGCTCGCCGGCCAACCGCGCGCGCTTTGTCGCCGAGGTCGTCACGGCCGTGGCCGAGGCTATCGGTGCCGGCCGCGTGGGTCTCCGGATCTCACCGGAGCACAACATCCAGGACGCCCTCGAGCCGAATGCCGCGGACGTGCTGGCCACCTACGGCGCCCTGCTCGACGCGATCGCCCCGCTCAAGCTCGCCTACCTGAGCATCCTGCACAAGGACCCGTCCGCTGAACTGCTGCAGGAGTTGCGGGCACGCTTCGGTGGACCGGCGCTCGTCAACAGTGGCTTCGGGACCGTCACGACCCGCGAGGAAGCGCGCGGACTGCTGCGCGACGGGCTCGCCGATGCCGTCGTCGTCGGTCGTCCGGCCCTGGCCAACCCCGACCTCGCGCGCCGCTGGCAGGAGGACCTGCCGCTGAACACGGCCGATCCGCTGACCTTCTACGGCGACGGAGCGGCCGGCTACACCGACTACCCGGCGCTGGCTCACTAGCCCCGGCATCCGGTTTGACTTGCGGACAAAGTACCTTCATTTCGCAATTGAAGGTACTTTGTCCGCATCTCAGCGGGCGGAACCCCGCGAGATCCCGGACAGCTGGGCGGCGGCACGTTCGAGCAGGTCCGGTTTCTTGCAGTAGGCGAAGCGCACGAGCGGCGCGTACTCGGCCCGGTGCTCCGGGGAGCAGAAGGCCGTGATCGGCACCCCAACGACCCCGGCGAGGTCGGGCAGGCGGCGGCAGAAGTCGGCGCCGTCCGAGTAGCCCAGCGGTGTGGCATCCGCGACGATGAAATAGGACCCCTGCGGCACGGTGATGGAGAATCCCGCGGCCGTCAGCCCGCGAGCCAGCACGTCACGCTTGGCGCGGAGGTCGGACGCGATGCCGGAGAAGAAGGTGTCGGGCAGGTCGAGGCCCAGCGCGATCGCCGGCTGGAACGGCGCGCCGTTGACGTAGGTGAGGAACTGCTTGACCGCCAGGATCGCCGTGACCAGCGGGGCGGGCGCCGTGAGCCAGCCGATCTTCCAGCCCGTGGTGTTGAACGTCTTCCCGCCCGACGAGATCGTGACGGTGCGTTCCTTCGCCCCCGGGAGTGTCGAAACGGGGATGTGCTCATCCCCGAACGTGAGGTGCTCGTAGACCTCGTCGGTGACGATGAGCGCGTCGTGCTGGTGGGCGAGCTCCACGATGAGTTCGAGGGTCTCCCGCGGGAACACGGCGCCGGTGGGGTTGTGTGGATTGTTCACCACGATGAGGCGGGTGCGGTCTGTGACGGCGTCGCGGAGCTCGTCGAGGTCGGGCTGGAAGCCGGGGGAGCGCAGGCGCACCGTGCGATGGATGCCGCCGCCGAGCGCGATCAGACCGCCGTAGGCGTCGTAGAACGGTTCGAATGTGACCACCTCGTCTCCCGGTTCGAGGAGCGCGAGCATCGTGGCGGCGAGTGCCTCGGTCGCCCCGGCGGTCACGAGCACTTCGGAACCAGGGTCGACGGTGAGGCCGTAGAACCGGTGCTGGTGCCGGGCGATGGCCTCGAGGAGCACGGGCATGCCGCGCCCGGGCGGGTACTGGTTGATGCCGTCGGCGATCGCCCGGCGTGCGGCCTCGAGCACTTCGGCGGGCCCGTCCTCGTCGGGGAAACCCTGGCCAAGGTTGATCGCGCCGGTTCTGCCGGCGAGGGCGCTCATCTCGGCGAAAATGCTCGCGGTGACGCTGCCGTCATCGGTGAGGAGCCCGGCCCCGCGGGCCGTGCGCTGCCAACCGCCGGGAATCGTCATCGTGTCACCTGCATGGGTCCAAGGTACGACATGTGGTCGTCTCTCCGTGTCTCTCCTTGTCGCTCCGCGTCGCGCTGCGATTCTGCCCCTGTGGATAGATCGCACGCGGCAGCGGGACTCTGCCCTACCGTGGCTGCATGCGGACTCCGTCCCATCACCTGCTCACAGTGTGCGCCACGGCGATGCTGGTCATGCCGGCGCTCGCCGCGTGCGCCACAGCCCCGGCTCCCGCTCCCAGCCACACGGCCGCCGGCACGGATGCCCCTGTCTTCGCGTCCGACGAGGAAGCGCTCGCCGCCGCCGAAAAGGCCTACGCCGCGTACCAAGCCATGTCTGACCTGATAACGGCAGACGGAGGCGCCGAGTCCTCTCGGATTGCGCCGTTAGCGACCCGCTCTTACCTTCCCGAACTCCTTGCCGGTTTCGAAGCCTTCGCACAGGATGGTCGTTCGAGTCGAGGGGAATCGATGTACGACACAGTGTCCCTCGTGCGATACGGCGACGAATCGACGGGTAAGGCTGAGGTGGCCTTGTACCTCTGCTCGGATGTGTCCAGCGTTCGATTGGTCGATCGCAACGGCACTGATAGAACCCCGACTGATCGGCCAAATCGCATTCCGTTGCAGGTGAGTTTGGTATCGAGCAGTCGGGATCCATCCACTCTCCTCATAGACAGGGAAGACGTATGGTCAGGCGAGAATTTCTGTTAATGGCTCTGGTCTTGGTTGTTCTGGCATCAGTAGTATTCGACGCACCGATTGCGTTTGCCTGCACTCTGGCCCAGCGCGTCGGAAGCAACTGCCCGGAAGCAAGCGGCGTGTTCGACCACGGCGGGGTGGACCTTTCGGCGGGGTTCGACAGCAACTCCGGTGGAGGCGTAGGAACGCCCCGCGGTGTCAACGGAACCGGCCCCGGCGGCGGCCAGGACGGCGCCCAGGGCTCCATCGACCTCGCGGACCCGATGGTGATCGTGCGGGACGGCTTCACCGTCAACTGCGTGCCTCGCTCGCCCTGCGACCCGAGCCTTGTGGTGAGCATGAGCGACCTCGTGAACTTCCAGCCGGTCGTCCCGACCCAGGGGATGGAACCGAACGGCTGGATCGTGGTGGGACTCCCCACCAACTTCTTCGCCGCGGCATCCGCGCACACCAGGTCGGGCCTGCTGCTCGGGTTCCCCGCCGAGGTGAGGTTCACGCCCGCGGGCTACCGCTGGAACTACGGCGATGGAGCGACGGGCGGTTCGACCACGGGTGGTGCCCGCTGGGCAGACCAGAACCTGCCCGAATTCTCGGAAACGGCCACCAGCCACACCTACCTCGCAGCGGGAGACTACGTCATCACCCTGGCCGTCGACTACGCGGCCGAGTACCGTTTCGCCGGCCAGCCGTGGAAGGGCATTGGGGGTACGCTGGCCGTGCCGGCAAACCCGATCACAGCCCCCGCCGACACAGCGAGGACCGTGCTGGTTGCCCGGGAGTGCACCCGCAATCCGAGCGGCCCCGGCTGCTGACGGAGCGCAGCTGCGAGGCCCCGGGCAAGGTCACGGCCTCGTCATGGGACGCTCTCAGCCTGTGCATATAAAACGTTCAGGTTCGGGCGCGAAGCTGGCAACGCTTGGAAGGAGCACACCATGACCGACAGCAATCAAGATCCCGGCAACACTCCAGACCACACTCCAGACCAGACTTCAGACCAGACTTCGGGCCAGCCGCAGGCGAACGAGCCCGCCGAGGCCGGCCCCGCCGCGCCCCCAGCGACGGATGTTCCGCCCGCCGCTCCGCAGGCGCCCGGCGGCTACGGCGCCCCCGCTGCTCCCGCTGCTCCCGCTGCTCCCGCTGCCGGCGAAACCGGTCCGACCGAGTCCTACGGCACCGATGCCTTCGGGCGCCCCTTCGCGGCGCCTTCGGCCGGCCCCGGCTACCCGGGAGCACCGCAGCCCCAGCCGACCGCCGCCTACCAGGACGGCTACCCCACCGAACAGTACGGCCCCATCCCGCCGAAGGAGCCTGCCCGGCGCAAGGGGAGCGTTGCCCTGGTCGCGGCGCTGGCCATCGGCGCCCTCGTCGGAGGCGTATCCGGTGCCGGCGTCACCGCGCTGGTCCTGACCCAGCAGAGCAACGGCGTGCCGGTCAGCCAGGCCGAGGGACCGGGCAACGTCGTTGTCAACAACAGCGACAGCGTCACGGAAATCACCGCGGTGGCCGCGAAGTCGTCGCCGAGCGTCGTCACGATCAGCGTGGCGAGCGGCAATGCCGGTGGCACGGGCTCCGGCGTCATCCTCAGCAAAGACGGTTACGTGCTCACGAACACGCACGTCGTGACCCTCGACGGCGCCGTGGCCGACGCGAAAATCCAGGTGACGGCCCAGGACGGCAAGCTGTACAAGGCGACCGTCGTCGGAACCGACCCGGTCTCCGACCTGGCGGTCATCAAACTGACCGACGCGTCGGGACTGCAGGCGATCGACTGGGCCGACTCGGCCAAGCTCAACGTCGGTGACACGGCAATCGCCATCGGCGCGCCGCTCGGACTCGCCGGAACCGTGACGAACGGGATCGTGAGCGCGCTCAACCGCAGCATCACGGTCGCCTCCTCCGCGGCGCCGAAGACCACCGAGGAGCCGGGCCAGAACGATCAGAACGACGGCCAGAACCCGTTCGACTTCTGGAACTTCGACATCCCCAAGGAAGACGGTTCCCAGCAGCAGTCGGGCCAGTCCAAGGGCAGCATCTCCTTGCCCGTCATCCAGACGGATGCCGCGATCAACCCCGGAAACTCGGGCGGCGCGCTGCTCAACGGCAAGGGCCAGCTGATCGGGATCAACGTGGCCATCGCCAACGCCGGCGGAAGCTCCACCACCGCGGCCGGCAGCATCGGCGTCGGCTTCGCCATCCCGTCGAACCTGGCCCACCGCATCTCCGACGAGCTCATCGCCGACGGCAAGGCAACCCACGGGCTGCTCGGCGCGTCGGTCCAGAGTGCGACCAGCGACGCCGACAGCGCCACCGTCGGCGCGCTCATCAAGGAGATCTCCGCCGGGGGCGCGGCCGAGAAGGCCGGCCTGAAGTCGGGTGACGTCGTCACCAACTTCAACGGTGTGCCGATCACCGACGCGAACGACCTGACCGCGCAGGTGCGCGCCCTCGCCGCCGGGGCCGACGCCAAGCTCACCTACGTGCGCGACGGCAAGTCGACCACGGTGTCCGTCACGGTCGGTGAGCTCACCAGCTGACCGATCGCTCCTTCCCGCACGACTGCGCCGCCGGCCCAACACCGGCGGCGCAGTCGCGTCCGCACGTCGCCGGGTGAAATACGGTGACTGATAGGCTCTATCGACCCGCCCCACAAACGGAAAGACGGCCAGCCCGGTGCCCCAAGACGCAGAGGAACGGCTCGTCGGCGTCTCCTATGTGATGCCCGTACTGAACGAGGTGTCGCATGTGCGCGCCGCCGTCGACAGCCTCCTGCAGCAGGACTACCAGGGGCCGTTCGAGGTCACCCTGGCCCTCGGCCCGAGCATCGATGGGACCACCGAGCTGGTCGAAGAGATGGCCGCGATCGACCCGCGCATCCAGGTGGTCACGAACGAGGTCGGCTCAACCCCGGCCGGCCTGAACACCGCCATCCGCGCCTCGCACTACCCGGTCGTGATCCGGGTCGACGCGCACTCGGTGCTGCCCCCTGACTATGCCCGGATCGCCGTGGAGACCCTCGAACGCACCGGCGCCGCCAATGTCGGCGGCATCATGGACGCGCAGGGAGTCACCCCCTTCCAGAAGGCCGTCGCCCGCGCCTACGGCACGCGCGTCGGGCTCGGTGGCACGCCCTTCCACGTCGGCGGACGCGAGGGCGAGGCGGACACCGTGTACCTCGGCTGCTTCCGGCGCGACAGCATCCTCAAGGTCGGCCTGTTCGACGAGAGCATCAAACGCGGCCAGGACTGGGAACTCAACCGCCGCCTGCGCGAATCGGGCGGTTCGGTGTGGTTCACGCCCCGGCTCAAGGTGCTCTACCGTCCCCGGCCGAGCCTGTCCCGCCTGGCCAGGCAGATGCTGTCCACCGGGCTGTGGCGGGGAGAGCTCGCGCGGCGCTTCCCGGCATCCAACGGCCTTCGCTACTTCGTTCCGCCGTTGATGGTCCTCGGGGTGACGTTCGGCGTTCTGCTTGGACTCGCCGGGCTCGGTCAGCTCATCGCCGGCACGGCACCGTGGCTTCTGCTCGGTTTCCTCATTCCGGGCGTCTACCTCGTCTTCGTTGCCCTGGCCACAATCGCCGTGGCGCGCCCCGACGGGTTTCGTGCCGCACTCTGGTTTCTCGTAGTCTTGCCGTGCATCCACTTCTGCTGGGGTGTCGGCTTCGTGCTCGGCTACCTCAAGCTCACAAACAACATCACCGCACACGCGGGAAGGGGACTATGACGCCAGGTACCCCGGCGGCGGCACGACCCTCCTCCATCGCCGAACTCCGCGCCGTTGCGCAGCCGCCCGAGGTGCGCCTGCGGGCGAACGCCGAGCACTGGACGGCCTCGCTCTACTTGCGCGACCTCTCCCCGTACGTCACGTGGATGCTGCTCAAGACCAACATCTCGGCCAACGGCGTGACCGCCCTGATGATCCTCGTCGGCTGGTCGACCGCGGCTGCCCTGCTGATCCCCGGTGTGTGGGGGGCGTTGCTGGCGCTGGTGCTCGGACAGCTGCAGATGCTCATCGACTGCTGCGACGGCGAGGTCGCCCGCTGGCGCAAGACGTCGTCGCCGGCCGGTGTCTTCCTTGACAAGGTCGGCCACTACAGCACCGAGGCGCTCATCCCGATCGCCCTCGGCATCCGTGCGGCCGCCTACCCGTTCGAGGCGCCGGCCGATTTCCTCTGGACGACCCTCGGAGTGCTGCTCGCGCTGATCATCGTGCTGAACAAGGCGCTCAACGACATGGTGCACGTCGCCCGGGCCAACGCCGGCCTGACAAAGCTGGCCGACACGCACGGGGAGAAGACCCCCACCTCCAGCGCACTCGTGCGACTGCGTCGGCTGGCCCGCTTCGTGCCCTTCCACCGGCTGTACCACTCGGTCGAGTTGACGATGCTGATCTTCGTCGCCGCCCTGGTTGGCGTCTTCGCCGGCCAGCCCCTGGTCGACCGGGCCGTGCTGATCGTCCTGGTCCCGCTGGCGTTCCTGGCACTCATCGGGCACTTCGTCGCAATCATGGCCTCCAAGCGTGTCCGTTCCTAGCCGGAAGACGCCCGCCTCGAACACGACACCCACCGTTGGTGTCGTCGTGCTCACCCAGGGAACGCGCCCGGAGGACCTGGGCCGGGGCATCCGCAGCCTGCTGGCCCAGCGGGGGGTGCACCTCGACATCGTCTGCGTCGGCAACGGCTGGCAGCCGGTCGGCCTGCCCAAGGAGGTCACCTCCCTCGGGCTGCCGACCAACCTCGGTATCCCGGCCGGCCGCAATCGCGGGGTGTCCCAGGTCAGCGGTGAGTACCTCTTCTTCCTCGACGACGACGCCAGCATCCCCGACCCGAACTTCCTGATCGAGGCGATCGACAAACTGCGTGCGGACCCGAGCATCGGCCTGCTTCAGCCCCGGGTCGTCGACCCCACCGGGGTCACGTCGCCGCGACGCTGGATTCCTCGCATTCGCAAGGGCAAGGCGACGCACTCGAGCAACGTGTTCTCCGTCTGGGAAGGCGCCGTGCTGATGCCGCGCGTGGTCTTCGACTCGACCGGCGGATGGGCGGAACCGTTCTTCTATGCCCACGAGGGCATCGAGCTGGCCTGGCGTGTCTGGGACCAGGGGCTGCGCGTCTGGTATGCGGGCGACCTCGAGGCGAACCATCCGGTGATGCATCCCACCCGGCACAGCCAGTACTACCGGCTCAACGCGCGCAACCGGGTGTGGCTGGCGCGCCGCAACCTGCCGGCTTTCTTCATTCCGATCTACGTGGGGTCGTGGACGGCCATCCAGGTGCTGCGCTGGGCACGCAACAAGCCGGCCCTGACGGCCTGGTTCGAGGGCTGGCGTGAAGGATGGGCGACCGACCCCGGGGAGCGTCGTCCCATGGCCGCTCGCACGCTGTGGCGGATGACGCTGGCCGGGCGCCCTCCCGTCGTCTGACTTTTCGCCGCCGCGGGCTGGGTAGGCTGGAAACGTGGGTATCAAAAAAGACGTCAAGCTTGCGCTCAAGCTGGTCAAGGACGCCGTTTCGTCCCGCAAGGTGTCACGTCTGCTTCGCGACCGGCGGGAGGCGGGCGCGGAGTTGCCCGCGCATCACTTCAAGATCGCCGTGTACTTCGCCGACGGGCCGGTCAACATGTACCAGATGCGCCAGTGGTACAAGCCTCTCGCCAAGCTGGCCGAGACCTGGCCGGTCCTCGTGCTGAGCCGGACCGGCGGCGGCACCCTCCAGCTCCTGGAGGAGTCGCCCCTCCCCGTTGCCCACGTGCGCAAGGTTTCCGACCTCGAGGACGTGATCGCGGAGCAGGACATCCGCATCGTCTTCTACGTCAACCAGAACGCAAGGAACTTCCAGATGATGCGCTACGGGCGCCGCTGGCACGTTTTCATCAATCACGGTGAAAGCGACAAGATGTACATGGTCACCAACCAGTTCAAGGCGTATGACTACTCGTTCGTGGCGGGCGACGCCGCGCTCGCGCGGCTGAACAAGGTGCTGTGGGACTACGACTTCGACAAGCGGGCGATCAGGATCGGGCGTCCCCAGGCCGACTACTTCACGGGTGAGCTGCCCTACACGCCGGATGAGCGCCAGGTGGTTCTCTACGCCCCCACCTGGGAAGGCGACCGCCCGGCGGCAGCCTATGGCTCCATCGCGACTCACGGCGTCGCCCTCGTGTCGGCGCTGCTCGGCACCGGACGCCACCGCGTCATCTACCGCCCACACCCGCGCAGCGGGGTCCTCGATCCCGTGTACGCCGCGGCCAACAAGCAGATCATCGCGTCGATCGAGGCAGCGAACGCCCGCGATTCCGCAGCGCAGCACATCTACGACACCGGGGCCGACCTGGGCTGGCAGCTCTCGGCTGCGGATGTCGCGATCGTCGACATCTCGGCGATGGTCTACGACCGGCTCGCCACGGGCAAGCCGCTCATGGTGACCCGGCCGCTGAACCCGGTCGCGCAAATCGACACGAGCGGCTACCTGTCCGACTGCGAGTGGCTGCACTCCGCGGACGCCGCCGCCATCGTGGCGGACGTGGATCGGCTGACGCACGACCCGACGGCCGAGGCGCGCCTCGCCGTGTGGGTCCAGCGCTACTTCGGCGACACCACACCGGGAGCGGCCACGGCCCGGTTCCACGCCGCGGTGCAGCACCTCATGGACGAATGGGAGCGGTTCGCCGCGCTGCACGCGGGGGAACCCGAAGTCGTCGACGAGCGGGGAGAAGTGCTCGAGGGCGGCGACGACACCAGCGACGACACCAGCGAAGACACCGCGGGCGGCGACGCGGCCTAGCCGGTCGCCTCAGTCGCCGGTCGGCGGCACCGGGACAACCGGCCCGGCGGGCGGTTCGGGGACGAGGTCCGTGTGCGGGGTCGGCTTCCGCCGCTGCAGGGCCCGCGGCAGCGCGGCGCGCGCGCCCTGGCCGAGCTGGGCCATCCGACCGGCAGCGCCGGCCCGGACCGTGATCTCGCGAACGCGAGGGTCAAGCTCCTGGCGGTAGTGCTGTGGGGGCTGGCCGAAGGCCATCCGGGAGGAGAGCACGACCTTCCGGCCCAGGATGCGGTTGCCCGCCCCGCCGATGACGGCGCCGATCCCGAACGGAACGGCCTTGCCGATCAGGCTGGCGCCGCCCTTGGCCGCGAACTGCCTGATGAAGGCGCTCTTCAAACGGTCGGTGAGCGGACCGAGAATCGCGCGGGGCATACTGGTGGTGACCAGTTCCCCCCAGTACGCGGTCCGGCCTGTGCCGCCGCCGGAGACCTGCCCGGCGAGCTGGCGCACGAGGTCCGACCCTTCACGGCCGAGCATCATGGTCATCACGAGCGCGCGAGCGCGCTCGTGGTCCTCGACGGCGATGTTGTGCACCTCGCTCATCGACTGGGCGAAGAGGGCAGTCGCTTCGAGGAAGCCCGCCGTCTCAATGCCGGAGAGCGCCAGGGTCACACCGGTGCCGACCCCGGGGATGACGGCCGTGGCGCCAACCGCGGCGCCCCCGGTCGTGACGGCCGTGAGGTAGCGCCGCTCGAGGATCAGGATGAGTTGTTCGGGTGTCGCTGCGGGGTTACGGCGGCGGATGTCACGGATGTGGGCGAGCACCACCGGACGATGAATCGCCATCAGGCGGTCGAACCCCTTGACGACTCCGGACGGCAGTTGCCCACCGACGGGAGTCCCACCCGTTTCCGAAATGATCGGTTTCACTCTCCTGGCCATCGTGCATCCCTCCATGGTCGTTCCTCGAGTTTACGTCGGCACCCCCGGTGGTCCAGCCTGTCGGAACCCCGGTCGGGCATATAAGCGCAGCGCATCCATCATCTGGTGCCCAAGAAACCGTGCAACTAAACATGAGGGATGCCTGAGCCCAAATCTGAAGCGTCCCGGATCCTGGGGCTCCGGCTGCGCGAACGGCGGCTCGCTCTCTCGCTCAACCAGGAGACCGTGGCTCACCTGGCGGGCCTGAACGTGTCCAACTACGCCCGCATCGATCGGGGCCACGGGAACCCGACCTTCTACACCCTCATCCGGCTGGCCATCGTGCTGGGCCTGGAGCCGAGCGAGTTGCTGGTCGGGCTCACGGATGAGCAGCTTCCGCCGACCCGGGACAGCTACACGGCCCTGGACTTCCGGCGCGAGCAGGAAGCCCGCGCGCGCCGGGGACGCGGCTAGAAGCTCACCCGCCAGAGGTACTCGTCACCGCACGGCCGGAACCAGCGGACGATCAGCACGGTGTCCCGCTCGATATCCCGGCCGTGCACCGTGACGGGGAGTGCCTCGCCCGGGAGCAGCCGGCGGGGCGCGGACGCACCCATCACGGCCGCGCCGAGGATGCTCGCGGACACGCCCCAGAGAGGCTCCGGTCCGGTGTTGACCAGGAGGTAGGTGGGTGCGTGCCGCCGGTCCACACGCCAGGGGACTCGGTACGCCATCGCGAGGGGAGTCGAGGAGAGGCGCCGCACCCGTTGGTTGTCGTTGGCTGTCATGGCGGTCACGGTAGCGGCGGCATCCGACGCGCCGGTGCGCCTGCGGGCCGAGCCGTCGGATGCCGGTGACAAGCCGGCAGGCCGGCTCCCTGTGGAGGACCTGTGCCCGGCCCGCGCACCGCCGGGCCGCGCCGGGCCCGCGCGGTCAGGCCGGCTTGATGCCGTAGTCGGCGTTGTAGCGCGCGAGCACCTCGGTGATGGGAGCGTCCAGCACGAGGTCGCCCTTGTCGAGGTAGAGTCCGCGCGTGCAGAACCGGCGCAGGTCGCGTTCGTTGTGGGAGACGAAGAAGAGCGTTCGCCCGCCGGCGAGCAGTTCTTCGATGCGCCGATAGCACTTCTCGCGGAAGGCCTTGTCTCCCACGGCGAGCACTTCGTCGACCAGGAGGATCGGTTCCTCGAGGCGTGAGATGACCGCAAAGGCGATGCGCACCTTCATCCCGCTCGAGAGGTGCTTGTAGGGCGTGTCGATGAAGTCGGCGATCTCAGCGAACTGGATGATGTCGTCGAAGCGCGAGTCGATCTGCTTGCGGGTCATGCCGTGCAGGCCGGCGGTGAGGTAGACGTTGTCGCGCACGCTGAGGTCGTCGACGAAGCCGCCGGTGATCTCGATCAGCGGGGCCACGCCCTCGACCACGTGCACGGTGCCCTCGTCGGGGAGGACGACGCCGGTGACGAGCTTGAGCAGCGTCGACTTGCCCTGGCCGTTCCTTCCCACGACGCCGATCGCTTCGCCGCGCTGCACCGTGAAGGAGACATGGCGCAGGGCCCAGAACTCGCCCGGACGGCTGCGGCGCTTACGCCCGGCGAACAGGTCCTTGAAGTTTCGGCGCCCTCGCCGGTTCCGACGGAACCGGATGCCGACATCCGTCAGCGCGATCACGGGGGCCGCCACTAGATCTCCTTCAATACGGCGCGCTCCGTGCGTGCGAAGACGACCAGGCCGAGGGCGAGGAAGAGGAACGACATCAGGATGCTGACGCCGACGACGAACCAGTCGAGCTGCTCGGGGAAGAAGGCGGCGCGGTACAGGCTGAACAGGCCGCTGAGCGGATTGAACGCCGCCCAGAAGTGCAGCTGCGACGGGAGATCACTCGTGGCGTAGATAATCGGGGAGGCGTAGAACAGGAACCGCAGCACCAGCTTGATCGCCCGCTCGAGGTCGCGGAAGAACACGACGAGAGGCGCGACCAGCAGCCCGACTCCGGCGGTCAGCACCGTCTGGAGGATGATCGCCAGGGGGAAGAGGAACACGCCCATCGTCACCGGCGCGCCGTAGGCCACGGCGAAGATCACGAGCACGGGGACGGAGGCCAGGAACTCGATGCCCTTGGACAGCACGAGCCGGTTGACCCAGATCGTGCGCGGTATCCGCGTGGAACGGATGAGTTTCGCTTCGCGCAGGAACGCCCTCGTGCAGTCTGCGATGGCCCCGTTGAACCACATCCACGGCAGCAGCGCGGAGAGCAGGAAGACGATGTACGGATCGTTGCCGACGGTGCGTTCGAAGACCTGGGTGAAAACGAACCAGTAGATGCCGGCCATCACGAGCGGGTCGAGGATTGACCAGAAGTAGCCGAGCGCCGAGGTGGAGTAGCGCACCCTCAGGTCACGCTGGGTGAGCAGCCAGAGGGAATGGCGGTATCGCGCGAAGGGAGTGCGTTGCTCGGGGCGCACTTCGGCGTAACTACTCACGCGGTCTATCGTAGGGGCGCTGGGGGCGGCCTCCGAACGCACCAAAAGAAAGACGGGTGCAGCCGGGCTGTCCGCCCGGGTGCACCCGTCCTGTCTGAGGTCCGCTTAGAGCGATAGGTCAGACGAAGAGGTTTGCCCGCTCCAGGTCTTCGGCGAAGTCGACCTCGACAGCGTAGAAGTCGGAGATGTCGACCGGCTCAACGAGGAGGCGGTTCGTCTCGATCGCGAGCTCGATGCCGCGTTCGAAGTAGTCCTGGTCGCCGACCTTGGCGAGGTGACGAAGCAGCATCCCCTTGTCTTTGGCGGAGATGTAGTTGATGCCGACGGCCTCGCCGAGACCGTTCTTCACGGTCTTCGAGAGTTCCTTGATGTAGCCCTCGGCGCTCGTCGTGTACTTGACTTCCTCGTCCGAGACCTTGTCGGTGTTGACCATGACGAACGACTGGTCGCGGGCCATCATGGCCGCGGCGCGGTCGAGGATGGCCGGGTCGAAGACGACGTCGCCGTTCATCCACAGCACGCCGCCGGGAGCGGACGCCTGCAGCGCGCGCATCAGGCTCTTGGACGTGTTCGTCTGGTCGTACTGCTCGTTGTACACGAACGATGCCTGCGGGAACGCCTCGATGATGTGCTCGAGCTTGTATCCGACAACGATGGTGACCTTGGCCCGGGAGCCGAAGGCGTGCGCGATGTTGTCGAACTGCTGCTGCATGATCGTGCGGCCGTCGCTGAGTTCGGTCAAGGGTTTGGGCAGCGAGCGGCCGAGACGGCTGCCCATACCTGCTGCAAGAATGACTACCTGGGTCGTCACGATTATCTCCTCAAAAAGGGGTGTGGATGACCGCGGCACAGCACTCTCAGGTCGAGAAGTTTGCCTGCGGTTCACCCATAAGTTCACGTTAAGACACACCATTATGCCAACGTCAGTGTACCGTGCCGCCCCTCTCTGGGGGAACCCTGGCCCTATCCGCGTGTCTGATTCGTGATGGTCCGTGGAGGGGTTTCACAGCTTGGGGGCACTGATTTCGACTCGATCCCACGCTCCAAGACGGTCCTTGGTAGGTTAGCGAGGTGACTCCACTGACGCCCGACTCCGAGCCCGAAGAGACGGCCTCCGCCTCCCGCGCGGCGGCCGTTGAGTCGTCCCAGGGGTACCCATCGTCGACGGATGCCGCAGCCGCACAAGGCCCCGGGGACAAGCCGAAAAGCGTGCGCAAGCCCCCCGCCCGAAAGCCCGCTGCCCCCCGCGCCAGGCCCACAGGGTCTACCGCAGGCCGGCCTGCCACCGCAAGGTCGACGACCGCGAAGACCGGCGCGAAACCCGTGAGCGACGCCGTGCACGAGTCCGCGAAGGAGGCCGTGCCCGAGTCCGAGAAGGACGGGAACAGCCCGGCGACCTCGAAGACGACCCGACCGGCGGCGGCCAGGCCTCCCGTCGCGAGGTCGACCGCCGCGCAGACGGCGGCCCGTGCCAGCGCCGCGAAGACCACCGAGGCGAAGTCGGAGGCGGCGGCGAAGTCAGGAGCTGCGCGCTCCACCGCGGCCAAGGCATCCGCGGCCAGGTCCGCCGCCGCACGGACAGCCGCAGCGAAGACCGCCGCGGACAAGAAGCTGGCAGCGGCCGAAGCGAAGGCCGCGGCCGAAGCGAAGACCGCGTCCGAGGCCAGGACGGCGGCCGAAGCGACTGTCGCGGCCGAAGCGACTGCCGCAGCTGAGGCCCGCGCCGCAGCGAGCCGCTCAGCATCCGCCCGCGCCGCGACAGCGACCGCCGCGGCGCTCGTGTCCGATGGCGGGCGCACCGTTCCCGAGTCCGCGGTGACCGCCGACCCAGCGGCCCCGACGACCGCTGCCCGGAAGTCGACGGCATCGGTCCCGGCGCGCGCACCCCAGGCGAGCGCGGCCCGCAAGCCGGTGGCCGCACCGGCTCCGCCGTCCGCCTCCGCCCTGGAATCCGCGCCCATCGTTATTGCCGCGTCCGGGCTCGTCAAGAGCTTCGGCCAGAACGTCGCGGTCGCCGACATCAGCCTCGAAGTTCGAGCTGGCTCGTTCTACGGCATCGTCGGTCCGAACGGCGCCGGCAAGACGACGACCCTGTCCATGGTCACCGGCCTGCTCCGCCCCGACTCGGGATCCATCCGGGTGAACGGCATCGATGTCTGGAAGAACCCCGTCGAAGCCAAGCGCATCATCGGCGTGCTGCCCGACCGCCTGCGCCTCTTCGACCGGCTCACCGGCGCCCAGCTGCTCTACTACTCCGGGGTGCTGCGCGGGCTCGACGCCGAGACCGTCCGCGTGCGGTCCGCCGACCTCGCGGCCGCCTTCGGCCTCGAAGACGCGCTCAACCGGCTGGTCGCGGACTACTCCGCGGGCATGACGAAGAAGATCGCGCTGGCGTGCGCCATGATCCACTCGCCCCGCGTGCTCGTCCTCGACGAACCGTTCGAGTCCGTTGACCCCGTCTCGGCCGTCAACGTCACCGAAATCCTGCAGAAATACGTGGCCAGTGGCGGCACCGTTGTGATCTCCAGCCACGGCATGGACCTCATTCAGCGGGTGTGCGACCACGTCGCCATCATTGTGCACGGCAAGGTTCTCGCTGCCGGCACCATCGCGCAGGTTCGCGGTGAGAAGACCCTGGAAGAGCGATTCGTCGAGCTGGCCGGTGGGCGCAAGGTTGTGGAAGGCATGGAATGGTTGCACAGTTTCTCGGACTGAAACTCCGGCTGCTCGCCAATCTCTTCCGGCGTAGCCCCTGGCAGGTCGTTGGAATTGCGGTGGGCCTGCTCTACGGGCTGGCCCTCGCGGTCGGAATCGTCGTGGTCCTGGTCGGCCTGCGTTTTGTGGACGACACCGCCCTGGTCCGCGACGGGATGATCGTGGCCGGGTCCCTGGTCGTGCTCGGCTTCCTCCTGGTGCCGCTGGTCTTCGGCGTGGACGACACCATGGACCCGCGCGCGTTCGCTGTGCTCGGCATCCCGAATCGCCGGCTGTCGCTGGGCCTCGCGGTGTCCGCGCTGATCGGGGTGCCTGCGATCGTCCTGACGGTCGTCCTGCTCGGAACGGTGGTGACGTGGTCCCGCGGGGTCATCGAAACAATCCTGGCCCTGATCGCCGCGGCGCTGCTCCTGGCCACGTGTACCCTGGCCGCGCGGGTGAGCACGTCGGTCGCGGCCTTCCTGCTGGCCACGCGTCGCTCCCGCGAGTTCACCGGAATCCTCGGCGTGCTCCTCCTGGTGATGATTTCGCCGGTGGTCGTGCTCCTGATCAATGTCGACTGGGGCCGCGACGGCGTCGAGGTGTTCGGCCGCCTCGCGGGGATCCTCGGCTGGACCCCGCTGGGGGCCGGCTGGTCGGTGCCGGGTGACGCCGCGACGGGGGAGTGGGGCGCGGCGTCCCTCAAACTGCTGATCGCCGCGGCCACGGTTTACCTGCTCTGGCTCGCCTGGCAGGCCCTGGTTGCGAAGATGCTCGTCACCCCCGCACGCGAGGCGCACGTCAAGAACTACGGGGGCCTCGGCTGGTTCGATCGCCTTCCACCGAACTCCGTCGGCGCGATCGCCGCGCGCAGCCTCACCTACTGGGGTCGTGACTCCCGCTATTGGGTCTCGCTCCTGATGATCCCGGTCGTGCCCGTCCTGGCCGTCATTCCGCTGTCCATCGCCGGGGTGCCGGGCCAGTACCTCGCCCTGTTGCCGGTGCCGATGATGTGCGTGTTCCTGGGCTGGGCGACGCACAACGACGTCGCCTTCGACAGCACCGCCGTCTGGCTGCACGTGGTCTCGGGAACCCGGGGCATCGCGGACCGGGTCGGCCGGCTCATCCCCGTGCTCCTCGTCGGCATTCCCCTGATCGGGGTGGGATCGGCCGTCAGCATCTACCTCTACGGCGACTGGGCCGCACTCCCGTCGATGCTCGGGGTGAGCACGAGCATCCTATTGGCGGGCCTCGGCTTCTCCAGCTTCACCTCGGCGCGCTTCCCGTACCCGGCCACGAAGCCGGGCGACAGCCCGTTCTCCCAGCCGCAGGCATCCGATACCACCGCCGCGATGATCCAGTCGCTCACCTTCATCGGCGCGATCATCCTGTCGCTGCCGTCGATCGTCATGGGGCTGCTGGGAGTTTTCTCGGATCCCGTCTGGCACCTGCCGGCCTTGTTCTGGGGTCTCGGCATCGGGGTCTGCGCCCTCGTCGCCGGTGTCTGGCTGGGTTCGCGCACCTTCGAGCGCCGCGGTCCGGAGATCCTCGCCTCCGCCCTCCGCGCCTGAACCCTCGCTGCAGGCATGGCCTCCTCCGCGCGGCTGTTTTAGACTGGGAGCATGACTGACTTTCGCGCGAGCATCGCAGAACCAGGCCAGCCCGGCGGCGGCACGTCGACGCTGGACCGCGAACTCGAGGAGCTCCTGAACCAGGAGCAGATCGAACCGGGCGACCACGAGCGCTTCTCGCACTACGTGCCCAAGGACAAGATCCTCGAATCGGCGATGACCGGCAAGCCCGTGCGCGCGCTGTGCGGCAAGAAGTGGCTGCCCGGGCGCGACCCGGAGAAGTTCCCGGTCTGCCCGACCTGCAAGGCCATCTACGAGAAGATGAAGGCGAAATAACTACCGGAAGGTCGTCGGGATCACGGCGTCGCCGTGACCCAGCCGGAATGCCTGGATCGGCAGCTCCTGCATGACGTTCGCGTTGTGCGCCCGGGCGCGCTGCGTTCCCGCAGCCCCCAGGTAGCGCTCGTCGACCTCGCCGTTGGTAATGAGGGGAACGAACAGTCCCCGCTCCACGGCGTTGGGATCGACATCCGGGGCCGGGGAGGCGGGCGCGTCCCCGACGAAGATGATCTCTTCGCGCGCGGTGCCGCCCGCGTCGATCAGGCGTGCGGCGTTCTTGCGCCCACCGATCGAAGCCTTGCCGATCGAGGTCTTGGCCACCGACATCCACTCGCCGGCATCATCCCGGCGGGCGACGAGCTTGTAGACCATCCCGGCGGCCGGCGCGCCCGAGCCGGTCACCACCGAGGTGCCCACCCCGAAGGAATCCACGGGTGACCCGGAGAGCGCGGCGATGGAGTACTCGTCGAGGTCGCTGGTGACGGTGATCCGCGTGTTCACGGCGCCGAGCGAATCCAACTGCACGCGGGCCGCGGCGGCCACGGTGGGCAGGTCTCCCGAGTCGATGCGGATCGCTCCCAGGCCGGTTCCGGCCACCTTGACGGCGAGCTCGATGCCGCCGGCGATGTCGTAGGTGTCCACGAGCAGCGTCGTCGCCGCGCCGAAGGCATCCACCTGGGCGCGGAAGGCATCCTCCTCGGTGTCGTGCAGCAGGGTGAAGGAGTGCGCCGCCGTTCCCATGGTCGGGATGCCCCAGGTGCGCCCGGCCTCAAGGTTGCTGGTGGAGGCGAAGCCGGCGATGTACGCGGCACGGGCCGCCGCGACGGCCGCGTGCTCGTTGGTGCGACGGGAGCCCATTTCGGCGATCGGACGCCCGAGGCTGACCGAGACCATCCGGGCCGCCGCGCTGGCGACCGAGGTGTCGTAGTTGAGGGTGCTCAGGATGAGGGTCTCGAGGATGACGGCCTCGGCGAAGGTGCCGTCGACCACGAGCAGCGGCGACCCGGGGAAGTAGGCTTCGCCCTCCTGGTAACCCCAGACGTTGCCGCCGAAGGAGTAGTCGGCCAGCCAATCCAGCGTGGGCGCACGCACGACGTCGTGCTCCCGCAGCCAGTCGAGTTCGGCATCCGTGAACCGGAAGTCCCGGATCAGTTCGAGCAGCCGGCCCGTGCCCGCAACAATGCCGTAGCGCCGCCCGTTGGGCAGGCGCCTGGCGAATGTCTCGAACATGCACTCTCGATCGGCCGTGCCGCTCTGGATGGCGGCGTCCACCATCGTGAGTTCGTAGCGGTCAGTGCGGAGGGCTGGGGACTCGATCACGCCGCACAGCCTATCGGCCCGCGCCACTAAGGTTGTTTGACGTGACGGATGCACCGATTGGAATTTTCGACTCCGGCGTGGGCGGCCTGTCTGTCGCCCGGGCGATCAAGGACCAGCTTCCGGGCGAGTCGCTCCTCTACATCGGCGACACGGCGCATTCCCCCTACGGGCCCAAGAAGATCGCCGACGTGCGACAATTCGCGCTCAACGTGCTCGACGACCTCGTCGCCCAGGACGTCAAGATGCTGGTGATCGCCTGCAACACCGCCTCCGCGGCCATGCTCCGGGATGCCCGGGAACGGTACAGCGTGCCGGTGATCGAGGTCATCCAGCCGGCCGTCCGACGGGCCGTCGGCACGACGCGCAACAAGCGGGTCGGGGTGATCGGCACGGTGGGCACCATCAACTCCCTGGCCTACGAGGATGCGTTCGCCGCAGCCACCGACATCCGCCTGTTCACCCAGGCCTGCCCGCGGTTCGTCGAGTTCGTCGAGGCCGGCGTGACGACCGGGGACGAAGTGCTCGCGGTCGCCGAGGAATACCTGGCGCCCCTCCGCGACGCGGGCGTCGACACCCTCGTGCTGGGCTGCACCCACTATCCGTTCCTGCGCGGCGCGATCTCCTATGTCATGGGCGACGCCGTGACCCTGGTCTCCAGCGACACCGAAACCGCCAACGATGTCTACCGGACGCTCGTCAGCCAGGGCCTGGAGCGCGATCTGCCGGGCCCGCCCACCTACCGGTACGAGGCGACCGGTGACAGCGCGGAGGAGTTCCTCGCCCTGGCCCACCGCCTGATCGGCCCGGAAATCTCCCGGGTCGACCTCATCGAGACCGGCTCCATCAGCCTCAGCGAACTTGCCGAGTTCGCCGCTTTTCAGAATCAAGCTACCCCCAAGGAGAACTCGTGAGCGACACCCTGCGCGCCGACGGACGCACCACCGACCAGCTACGCGAGGTCACGATCGAGCGCGGCTGGAGCGACCAGGCCGAAGGCTCGGCCCTGATCTCGTACGGGCGCACGAAGGTGCTCTGCACGGCCTCGTTCACCAACGGCGTGCCGCGCTGGATGGCCGGCAAGGGCAAGGGCTGGGTGACCGCCGAGTACTCCATGCTCCCGCGGTCGACCAGCTCCCGGATGGACCGCGAATCGGTCAAGGGCAAGATCGGCGGGCGGACGCACGAGATCAGCCGGCTGATCGGACGGAGCCTCCGCGCCGTCGTCGATATGAAGGCCCTGGGCGAGAACACGATCGTGATCGACTGCGACGTGCTGCAGGCCGACGGCGGCACCCGCACGGCGGCGATCACCGGCGCGTATGTCGCCCTGGCCGACGCCCTCGAGTGGGGCCGGGATAAGAAGTTCATCGGCCAGAAGGCCGTGCCGCTGCTCGACAGCGTTTCCGCGGTCTCCGTCGGGATCGTCAAGGGTGAGCCGATGCTCGACCTCGCCTACGTCGAGGATGTGCGTGCGGAGACGGACATGAACGTCGTCGTCACCGGCCGGGGCCTGTTCGTCGAGGTGCAGGGAACGGCCGAAGCCGCGCCCTTCGACCGGAGCGAACTCGACTCCCTGCTCGACCTCGCCCTCGCCGGCACGGTGACCCTGACCGAGTTCCAGACCACCGCCCTGGGGCGCTGAGCCATGCAGATCGTGCTCGCGACCCACAACCAGCACAAGGTCGAAGAGCTGCGTCGCATCCTCGAGCCCAGGCTCCCGGGGATCGAGGTGCTCGCCTACGACGGCCCCGAGCCCGTCGAATCGGGGACCAGCTTCGCCGAGAACGCGCTGATCAAGGCCCGCACGGCGGCAGCGCACACCGGGCTGCCGGCCGTCGCGGATGACTCCGGAATCTGCGTCGACGTGCTCGGCGGATCGCCGGGGATCTTCTCGGCGCGCTGGGCCGGGCCGAGCAAGGACGCGGGCGAGAACCTGCGCCTGCTCCTCTGGCAGCTGGCCGACATCCCGGACGAGCACAGGGGAGCCCACTTCACCTGCGTCGCGGCGCTGGCCCTCCCCGACGAGACCGAGTGGCACGTGAGCGGAGAGTGGTCGGGGCACATCCTGTTCGAGCCCTCCGGCAGCGGCGGCTTCGGATACGACCCGATCTTCCTGCCCGACGGCTACGCGATCTCCGCCGCCGAGCTGACCCCCAACGTGAAGAACGAGCAGAGCCACCGCGCGCGGGCCTTCGAGCACCTCATCCCGGTACTCGAGACCCTGCTCCCCGCCTGACTTCCGCCTGCCGCCTTCCGGCCTCCCGCCTGCCCTCCGCCTGCCATCCGGGGGACGCGGGGCCGGGGCGGTGGTGATCGCGCGCGCGCACCCCTAGCGTTGACCTATGGCTCACGATCACACCCCGGCTGCGGCCGGCAACCGCACGCGGCTGACGATCGCCATCGGCATCGTCGCCTGCGTGCTGGTCGTCGAGGTGATCGGCGCCTGGCTGACCGGGTCCCTCGCGCTGCTGGCGGACGCCGGCCACATGTTCTCCGACCTCGCCGGCCTGCTGATCGCACTCGCGGCCACCGTGGTCGCCGCCCGGCCGCCCACCGACCGGCAGACCTACGGCTATCAGCGCGCCGAGGTCTTCGGGGCGCTGATCAACGGTCTGATCCTGGTGGCCGTGGCCGTCGGCGTCGTGATCGGCGCCGTGTCCCGGCTGGTCGCCGCGGACCAGGCCGAGGTGCGCGGAACGCCCATGCTCGTCGTTGCCGTCATCGGGCTGGTCGCCAACGTGGCCGCGCTGCTGCTGCTGCTGCGCCCGGCCGCGGCGAACTCAATCAACATGCGCGGGGCCTACCTCGAGGTGCTCGGCGATACCCTCGGCTCGATCGCGGTGATCATCGCGGCCGGCGTCATCCTGACCACCGGGTTCCAGCAGGCCGACGCGATCGCCTCACTGCTGATCGCCGGGATGATCCTGCCGCGCGCGTATTCGCTGCTCCGCGACGTGGTGCGGGTCTTCAGCGAGTCGGTGCCCAAGGACACGGATGTCGCGGAGATCCGCAAGCACATCCTCGAGACGGCCGGCGTCGTCGCCGTGCACGATGTGCACGTCTGGGCCATCACCTCCGGCGCCCACGTCTTCAGCGCCCACGTGGTCGTCGACCCGGCGGTGCTGAACTCCGGCGGAGCCGGTGCGCTGCTCGATGAACTCTCCGACTGCCTGTCCCACCACTTCGACGTCGATCACTCGACGTTCCAGCTGGAACCGGCCGGCCGCGCCGGCCACGCCTCGCCCCACGCCTGACCCCCCTTCGCCGAACTGTGAGTTCGGCACCTTCCCGGGCCCCGCGAAGGTGCCAAACTCACAGTTCGGCGTGTGGGGGGCGCGGCGTCAGGCCTCGTGCTTGCCGTCGTGCTCGGACTCGAAGGCCTCGGGGTCCAGCACGAGACTGTCCGTGGTCGGCAGGACCTCGCGTTCGCGTGCCTCGCGGCGGGCCTTCACGGCGGACTGGATGTAGTGGAAGATCGTCGGGATGAGGGTGATCCCGACCGCGCCGATCAGGATCAGGTCGATGTAGTCCCGCACGAAGTCGGCGACCGGCGGAATGTAGCCGATGAAGAATCCGAAGTAGGTGAGCCCGGTTCCCCAGAGGAGCGCGCCGATCAGGTTGTAGAGCGTGTACTTGCGCTGGTCCATGCGGCCGACGCCGGCGGCGACGGGGGCGAAGGTCCGCACGATCGGCACGAAGCGGGCGACGATCACGGCGACGCCGCCGAAGCGCAGGAAGAACGCGTTCGTGCGCTCGACGTTCCTGATGCTGAACAGTCCCGATTCCTTGCGCTCGAACACCCGCGGGCCGAAGCGGCGGCCGATGAAATAACCCGACTCCCCGCCGAGGAACGCGGCCAGGCCGATCGCCAGGGCGACCCACCAGATGTCGATCCGGATCACGCCGGCAAAGGTGAGGAGCCCGGTGATGACGAGGAGGGTGTCGCCGGGGAAGAGGAAGCCGACGAGCAGACCGGTCTCCGCGAACACGATCGCGCACACGCCCAGGAGCGCCCAGGCGCCGAACCCGTCGATGAGGAGTTCGGGGTCGAGCCAGGGGATCAGTGCGGTGTGGATCACGAGGGAACTCCAGTCGGCGGCGGCAGGTGGCCGGGCGGCAGCGAGGCGCGGGTGCTGTCACAGGCTACCGCGTAACGCCGGGAAAATTCCCCGGCAAAGGGGCGATCCGGTCGAGAGGAACCCGCGGGCGTGAACTGACGCTGGAATCGAGATGAATTCCCCGGCGCTGCGGCCGACGGAGGCGGGACTCACGGCCCGGAAGCGGGCCTCCGGTCCCATGACGTACGCGCCCTCTGTCCTGCTGTGCGGGAGAGGGGACTTGAACCCCCACGCTCGAAAGCACAGGAACCTAAATCCTGCGTGTCTGCCAATTTCACCACTCCCGCGAGTGCCGTCCTAGTCTACTGAGCCGTCCACTCGGCCGGCGGCGGGGCGGCCGAGGAGGTGCTGCTCGTACGCGGCCGTCTGCCTGCGCAGCGCATCCACCACAGCGGCGACGGCCGGCTGGCACAGCGAGTCCGGCCGCAGCACCATCCAGTACGGCAGGCGCTCCTGGAAATCGTCAGGTAGCAGGCGCACCAGGTCGGGGTGCTGGTCGGCCATGAAGCAGGGCAGGAAGCCGATTCCGGCGCCGGCCCGGGTGGCCTCCACGTGCACGAAGACGTTCGTCGAGCTGATCGAGTCGCGCATGGTGGGCACGAGCCGGCGCGGGGCATCCAGGTCGTCGACCGCCAGCATCGAATCCACGAAATAGACGAGCGGATGCTCCGTGAGCTCGGCCACCGTGGTCGGGGTGCCGTAGTCGGCGAGGTAGTCCCGCGACGCGTACATTCCGAGCATGTAGTGGCCGAGGCGGAATGCCTCGGCGCGGTGTACCTGCGGCTCGCCGACGACGATCTCGATGTCCAGGCCGGAACGGTGCTGCAGGGCGCGGCGGGTGACCGTGACGATCTCCACCCGGAGCAACGGATGCCGGCGCCGCAGGGCCGCGACGGCGGGGGCGGCGACATGCGCACTGAAGCCGTCGGTGGCGGACAGCCGCACGACGCCGGTGAGCTGGTTGGGCTTCTCCGCTTCGCCGCCGAGCAGGGCGACGGCCGATTCGACGCCCTCGGCGGCCCGGGCGGCCCGCGTCCCGAGGTCGGTCAGCTCCCAGCCGCCGACCGTCTTCGAGAGCAATCGGCCGCCCAGCGCCTTCTCCAGCGCCGCGATCCGGCGCGACACGGTGGTGTGGTTCAGGTCCAGGCCGTCGGCCGCGGTCGTGAACCGGCCGGTGCGCGCGACAGCGAGCAGGATCAGGAGATCGTCGGGGTTCGGCAGAGGCGCCGGTGCGGACGGGAGGGTCATATCTGCAATTATGCACATGCCGTGTGATGAAGTGGTCATTGATGCACGTGGCATCTGCAGGAATACTCGGGGGAGCCGTGTGCTGCGCACGCGGGCCCGAAAACCCCCACCGAGTGTCAGAGAAGACACTGAAGGAGACAGACATGAGCGTCAACCAGCGAGTCGAGGCGGGTTCCGGAGGAGCCTCATCGACCAGCGGCAACAATTCGGAAAAGTCGGGACTGAAGAAGATCGTTGCCGCCTCCATGGTGGGCACGGTCGTCGAATGGTACGAGTTCTTCCTCTACGCCACGGCCGCGAGCCTTGTTTTCGGCAAGGTCTTCTTCCCGAACGCCGGCAGCGAGCTTGACGGCATCCTCGCCGCCTTCCTGACCTATGCGGTCGGTTTCATCGCCCGCCCGCTCGGTGGCATCGTCTTCGGACAGATCGGCGACCGGCTCGGCCGCAAGCACACCCTGCAGGTGACGATCATCCTCGTCGGTGTCGCCACGTTCCTGATGGGCTGCCTGCCCGGCTTCGACACCATCGGCTACTGGGCCCCGGCGCTCTTGATCGCCCTCCGCTTCATCCAGGGCTTCGCCGTCGGCGGTGAGTGGGGCGGCGCCGTGCTGCTCGTCGCGGAGCACAGCCCGGACAAGTCGCGCGGTTTCTGGTCCAGCTGGCCACAGGCCGCCGTGCCGGTGGGCAACCTGCTCGCCACGCTCGTGCTGCTGGCCACGTCCTGGCTGCTGCCCGCCGAGCAGTTCATGAGCTGGGGCTGGCGCATCGCGTTCTGGCTCTCCGCGATCATCGTGGTCATCGGCTACTACATCCGCACCCACGTCAACGAAGCCCCGATCTTCCTCGAGGCACGTGCCCAGGTTGAGGCCGAGCAGGCCATCAGCTACGGGGTCAAGGAAGTCATCCGCAAGTACCCGCGCGGCATCCTCAGTGCCATGGGCCTGCGGTTTGCGGAGAACATCCTCTACTACATCATCGTGAGCTTCTCGATCGTCTACCTCGTCACGGTGCACGCCTACGACACCAGCCAGCTGCTGTTTGCGCTGCTCCTGGCCCACCTCGTGCACTTCCTCGTGATCCCGCAGGTCGGTCGCCTGTCCGACAAGTTCGGACGCAAGCCGGTGTACCTGGCCGGAGCCGTCCTCGGCGCGGGCTGGGCGCTGTTCGCCTTCCCGATGTTCGACACGGAGAACCCGGTCCTGATCATCCTGGCGATCACCCTCGGCCTCTGCTTCCACGCCCTGATGTACGCGGGCCAGCCGGCGATCATGGCCGAGCTGTTCCCGACCCGGATGCGCTACTCCGGTGTCTCGCTCGGCTACCAGGTGACGTCGATCCTGGCCGGTTCGATGGCGCCGATCATCGCCGTCGCCCTGCTCAAGGAGTACGGCTCCTGGGTGCCGGTCGCGATCTACCTCGCGATCGCCTGCTCGGTCACCGTCGTCGCCGTGCTCACGCTCAAGGAAACCAGTGGAGCGTCGCTGCGCGAGATCGATGCGGTCGACGCCCGCAAGCACGGGCTGGAGCCGGCACCGGCGCTTCGCTAGCCGGCACAGTCCACGTCCGGATCCCAGCTCAACATAAGGAACGCAGATGACCAATGCACTCGCGCACGCGCCCAGGGCCTCGGCTGAAACCGAGACCCGGGCGCGGTCCGGGCCGCTCACGGGGAAGCGCGCCCTGGTTACCGGGGGTGCGAGTGGCATTGGTGCGGCTGTGGCCCGGTCCCTGGCCGAACGCGGCGCGCACGTCGTCGTCGCGGACATCGATGAGGCCGGCGCCGCGGCGCTCGCCGACGAGCTCGGCGGCTCGGCCTGGGCCGTCGACCTCCTCGACACCGCAGCGCTCACCGACGACGTCCTGGCCGAGGCCGTCGCGGGGGTGGACATCCTGGTGAACAACGCCGGGATCCAGCGGATCAACCCGATCCAGGACTTCGACCCGGCCGACTTCCGGAACATCATCAGCCTCATGCTCGAGGCCCCCTTCCTGCTCATCCGCGCCGCCCTGCCGCGAATGTACGAGAACAAATTCGGTCGCGTCATCAACGTCACGTCGGTGCACGGCATCCGGGCCTCGCCGTTCAAGAGCGCCTATGTCTCGGCCAAGCACGGGCTGGAGGGGCTGTCCAAGGTGACGGCCCTCGAGGGCGGCGAGTACGGGGTGACCAGCAACTGCGTCAGCCCCGGGTACGTGCGCACGCCGCTGGTCGAGAAGCAGCTGGCCGAGCAGGCCGCGGTGCACGGCATCCCCGAAGCCGAGGTCCTGAGCCGGATCATGCTCACCGAGAGCGCCATCAAGCGCCTGGTCGAGCCCGAAGAGGTCGCCTCGCTCGTCGCCTGGCTGGCCTCGGCGGACGCTGCCATGGTCACGGGCTCGAGCTACACGATGGACGGCGGCTGGTCCGCCCGGTAGCTTCCCCGCTGTCCCTGCTCAGTTGCGGAAAAACAACCTTCGTTTGGAAATTGAAGGTACTTTTTCCGCAACTGAGCAGGAAATGACCCGAATGCAGACGGGGCCAGGGCCAGGGCCGGGCTGTGGATAAGTTCCACGGCCACCGCCGGGGTGGAGCATCATGCAGGGATGAGCGAGGCCGTGCGCATCATCACCGAGCAGGTGCGGATGCGCGTGCGCCGGGAGGGCGTGGACCTCGCCTCCGACGGCGGCCTCGCCGAGCGGTACGTCCGCGACGAAGTGCAGCGCTACAGCGAGCGCGCCCTCGGCGGGTCGCTTCCGCTGATCGCCGATGAGCGCCAGGCCGCGCGGGAGGTTGTCGCCTCCCTGACCGGCTTCGGCACCCTGCAGCCGTTCCTCGACGACCCCGGCATCGAGGAGATCTGGATCAACGGGCCCGGTCGCGTCTTCATCGCCCGCGACGGCGTCTCCGAGCTGACCGGCATGCTGCTCACCGAGCGCGAGGTGCGCGACCTGGTCGAGCGGATGCTGCAGGCCTCGGGCCGGCGCGTCGACCTCTCCTCCCCGTTCGTCGATGCGTCCCTGCCGGACGGATCCCGGCTCCACGTGGTCATCCCGGACATCACCAGGAAGCACTGGGCGGTCAACATCCGCAAGTTCACCAGGCGCATCCGTGACCTGAACCAGCTCGTCGGGCTGGGCTCGCTGACCCAGCAGGCGGCCGAGTTCCTGCGGATGTGCGTGCTCGCCGGGCAGAACATCCTCGTCTCCGGCGCGACGCAGACGGGCAAGACCACGATGCTGAACGCCCTGCTGTCGTCGACCAGGCCCGGCGACCGGATCGTGACCGTCGAGGAGACGTTCGAGCTGGACCTGTCGGCGCGGGACGTCGTGGCCATGCAATGCCGTCAGCCGAGCCTCGAAGGCACGGGCGAGATCACGCTGCGGCGGCTGATCAAGGAGTCCCTCCGCATGCGCCCGGACCGCCTCGTCGTCGGCGAGGTCCGCGAGGCCGAAAGCCTCGACCTGCTCATCGCGCTCAACAGCGGACTGCCGGGCATGTGCTCGATCCACGCCAACAGCGCCAGGGATGCCCTCGCCAAGCTGTCGACGCTGCCGCTGCTGGCCGGCCGCAACATCGACTCGTCGTTCGTGCTGCCCACCGTGGCCGGCTGCATCGACATCGTCGTGCACTGCGAGATCGATCGCCACGGACGCCGGCGGGTCACCGAGATCATCGCGCCGAGCGGACAGCTCGCCGGCCCGATGATCGAGGCCAGTCCGATCTTCCTGGCCCAGGGCGGAGTGCTCGAGCCGACCGGGGGCTTCCCCACCAAGCTCGCCAAGTTCCGCGCGGCGGGCCTTGACCCGGCGGTCGTGCTCCGGCGAGGAGCGGCATGACTCTCGTGCTGGGATGCCTGCTCGGCGGCGGCCTCCTGCTCGTCGGCTCGCCGTTCCTCTGGCCCGCACGCGCGGCATCCGCGGCTTCGGCTCGCTCCGGCGCGCCGGGGCGGATGCGTTCCCGCCTCGCGCAGGCCGGGTTCGGCGGGGTGCCGGTGTCGGTCTTCCTCGCGGTTTCCCTGGTCCTCGGGCTCGCCGCGGCGGCGCTCGCGCAGGCGACGCTCGGGGTGCCGGCGCTCGCCTCAGTGGCCGGCCTGGCGGCCGCGGTGTTCCCCTCGCTGCTCGTGTCCTGGCGCGCCCGCGCCCGCCGGAGGGCGAATCGTACGGTCTGGCCCGATGTGGTCGACCACCTGGTCTCCGCGGTACGGTCGGGGCTCGCCCTGCCCGACAGCGTGAGCAGCCTCGCCCGGTCCGGTCCGGCAGCCAGCCGCGTCGCCTTCTCGGCGTTCGAACGCGAGTACCGCGCCACCGGCAATTTCGCGCACTGCATCGACGAACTCAAGTCCTCCCTGTCCGATCCGATTGCCGACCGAATCCTGGAGACCCTGCGCATGGCGAGGGAGGTCGGCGGCAGCGACCTGACGATCGTGCTGCGCAGCCTCGCCGCCTGGCTCCGGCAGGACGCCGCCATCCGCTCGGAGGTCGAGGCCAGGCAGTCCTGGATCGTGAACTCGGCCAGGCTCGGTGTGGCCGCGCCGTGGATCGTGCTCCTGCTCCTCGCCTCCCGCCCGGAGGCCGCCCTCGCCTACAACACGCCGGCCGGAGGGGTTGTGATCCTCGGCGGCCTGGCCGTCTCCGCCGCGGCCTACCGCGTCATGGTCAGGCTCGGGCGGCTCCCCGAGGAACGGCGGTGGTTCCAATGAGCGCCCAGCTGGCCTGGGGCGTGTTCTGCGGCACCGGGCTCGGGATCGGCCTGTGGTCGCTGGTGAGCCGCGCGCCGAGGCTCAGCCGGCCGCGCCTGGCGAACCGGCTCGCCCCGTATCTCCTCGACCTCTCCGCCGAGGCGCGGGCGTTCGTCGGGCGCAGTTCCGTCGACCCGATTCCGGTGCTCGGCACGATGTTCTCCCCGGCCTTCCACCGGCTCAAGGATGCGCTGTCGGCCGTCCTGGGCGGGAACGAGACGATCGAGAGGCGCCTCCGCCAATCCGGTTCGGCCTGGAGCGTCGACAAGTTCCGGTCGGACCAGCTCGTGTGGGCGATCGTCTCCCTCGCCGCGGGAACCGTGGCGGTGCTCGCGCTGCCCGCATTCCGGACGTTTCCCCTGGCCGCCCGGATCTTGCTGCCGGTGATCGTCGGCGCGTCGGCGGCGCTCCTTCGCGACTGGCTCCTCCGTCGAGCCGCCACCCGGCGCCTGGCGCGGATGGCGAGTGAGCTGCCCACGATCCTCGAGTTCCTCACCCTGTCGTTGTCGGCGGGCGAGGGGATCCTCGATTCGCTGCGCCGGGTCTCCGCCACGAGCTCGGGGGAGCTGTCCCGCGAGCTGGCCGCGGTGGTCACCGATGTGCATGCCGGCGTGCCCCTGGCCTCCGCCCTGCACGCCCTGTCGCGGCAGCTGCAACTGCCGGCGCTCAGCCGCTTCGTCGAGCAGGTCACCGGGGCACTGGACCGAGGATCTCCGCTGGCCGAGGTGCTGCGGGCGCAGGCCCAGGACGCCAGGGAGGAGGCCAAGCGCGACCTGCTCGAGGTGGCCGGCCGGAAGGAAGTCGCGATGCTCGTGCCGGTGGTCTTCCTGATCCTGCCGCTGACCATCCTCTTCGCCGTCTTCCCGGGCTTCGTCGCGCTGCAGGCCGGCTTCTGAGCAGTCCCATCCGAAACAGTCCCATCCGAGCAATCCAACCCAGGAAAGAAGGAGACCATGACAGGGCTGAGAAGGCGCTTCCTGAACCGGTGGCGGGACGAGACCGGGGATGTGCCCGGCTGGGTGCTGATCACCCTGATGACGGCCGGGTTGGTGGTGCTCCTCTGGGGGCTCGCCGGGCCCGCGCTGAGCGGCCTCTTCGAGCAGGCGATCAACCGGGTCGCCGGGTTCTGACGAGTCGCGTGCCGTGACCGGGTGGCGCGTGCGGGCGGCGATCACGGCGGATGCCGGCTCCGCGGTCGCCGAGTTCGTCATGGTCGTTTCTCTGCTCACCGTGCTGACCCTGTCGGTGATGCAGCTCGCGCTCGCGCTGCACATCCGCAACACGATCCAGGACGCGGCGGCGGAGGGCGCGCGGTTCGCGGCGCTCGCCGACAGCGGCCCGGCGGAGGGCGCCGAACGCGCCAGGGACCTCATCGCGACGGCGCTCGGCCCCTCGTACTCGCGCCACGTCGAGGCCCGCTATGGCGTGTACGCCGGCCATCGGAGTGCGGAGGTCCGGGTCGTGGCGCCGCTTCCCCTCCTCGGCCTGATCGGGCCCGATCGCGGGCTGGAGGTGGTCGGTCGTGCGGCCGTCGAGGCGCCCGGCTAGGCCCGCGGCGGACTCCCGGGCCGGGCCCGAAACCGGGTCCGCGTCGCTGGAGTTCATCACGGCCGGCCTCATCCTGCTCGTTCCCCTCGTCTACCTCGTGCTGGCCCTGTCGGCGTTGCAGGCCGGGACACTGGCCGTCGAGGGCGCCGCCCGGCAGGCCGCCCGCGTCTACGTCCAGGCTCCCGACGAGGCCGAGGCGGCCGACCGCGCCGAGCGCGCCGTGCAGTTCGGTTTGGCGGACTACGGCATCCCGGACGGGGCGGCCAGCGTCCGGATCCGCTGCGAGCCCGCCCCGGCTTCCTGCCTGACCAGGCAGGGACGGGTGGTCGTCACCGTCGGCGTCGTTGTTCCCCTGCCCCTGGTCCCCGACCTCCTGTCACTCGGGAGGCCGGCCGGCATCCTCGTCCAGGCCTCGGCGACGCAGACCGTGTCGCGGTTCTGGGGGTCCGGGTGACCCCGCGGCGCGGGCGGGGGCGGGCCAGGGAGGAGGACGGGTCCACGCTCATCCTGACGGTGTTCTACTGCTGCCTCTCGTTGCTGCTGATCCTCGGCGTCGCGGCCGCGACGTCCCTCTACCTCGAGCGCAAGCGACTCTTCACCCTCGCGGACGGTGCCGCACTGGCGGGCGCCGAGGCGTTCCCGCTGGACGCGGTCAGGATCACCGAGGCCGGGATGAGACCCGGCCTCCGATCCGCGGATGTGGCGGACGCGGTCTCCGGCTACCTGGCGGCCGCTCCGCACGCCGAATTCGACGGGCTGCGGGTGAGCCGGGCCGATTCGGCGGACGGGCAGAGCGCGACGGTGTCGCTCAGCGCCCGCTGGCGACCTCCGGTGCTCGCCCTGCTCCTTTCAGCAGGCGTTCCCCTGGAAGTGACCGCGGTGGCCCGCTCGGTGTTCGGCTAGGGTGATTCGCCCCCGCACCGGCGCTTTTCGTCAACGCGTAGAATTCCTCATGTTCGTGGTGTACGCTACTCAAAATCCAAATTTACGACGGAGCTTCCAGTCCCTGGGGAAGCTTCTCGTGTGTCTCCGGCAGGTAGCTTTGCCCGGACACTCCGACGGGTTCGCCCGGGCGTTGATCGCCCTGGTGGGAGCCGTTGCCCCATCCGGTGCGGTCGCCACCGAGGTGCCTTGATCCCTCCCGCGCCGACAGCCCTCTCCCGTGATTGAACCGTGCCCCATGGATGCCTTGCTTGACTCCGATACCGTTTCCCTGCTCGATTTTGACTCCGAGCTGCCCTGCGAGGGCGCGCACCACCTGCGCGGCCTGAGCGGACACGCCCCCGAGGAGGCCGGCGCGTTCATGGTGATTTCACCCTGCTGCGGCCCCAAGGTCGTGCAGTGTTCCGCCCGGGTCTCCGCCATGCGGAGCACCGGCGTGCTCTACTGCGGCGCGTGTGAGTACGAGCACCTGACCAGCGACTACAGCTTCATCCCCTTCGCCGCCTAGACGGAAGGCACGGCCGGCCCCGCCGGCACCCTGACCGGTGCTCCCAGCCGGTATCCTCGGTAGCGCGCCTGCCGTGGTGCCGACGAGGAGCACTGTGACCGAGAAGCGCGACCGGATGATCGGTGCCGGCACGCAGCTCGTCACAGAGGTCAGCATCAACTTCGGGTCGTCCCTCGCCGGGCTCCTGATCCCGGTGGTCGGCTCGCCGGTCGTGGTCGCGGCCCGGCAGCTGGTCATGGCCTGCACCGTCCTGCCCTTCTACCGACCCAGGCTCGCCACCCTGACCTGGCGCCGCCTCTGGCCGGCGCTGATGCTCGGTGTCGTGCTCGCCATCATGAACCTGTCGTTCTACCAGGCCGTCGACATCCTCGGGCTCGGCATCGCGGCCACCATCGAGTTCCTCGGGCCCTTCGCGCTGGCGCTGGCCACGTCCCGGCGGCTCCTCGACTTCGTCTTCGCGACGGCCGCGGCCATCGGGGTCTTCCTCCTCACCTGGACCGACGGCACGCTCGACCCGCTCGGCATCGTGTTCGGCCTGACGGCGGCAGCCTCGTGGGCGGCGTACATCCTGCTCACCCGCAGGGTGGCAACCCAGTTCCCCGGTCTTGAGGGCATCTCGGTGGCCAGCATCGTCAGCCTCGCCCTGCTCGTCCCGCTCGCCCTGATCACCGTCGACTGGGCACGAATCGACTGGCGCATCCTCGGCCTGCTCCTCGCCGTCGGCGCGCTGTCCTCGGCCTTCCCGTACACGGTCGACACGTTCATCCTGCGGCGAATCACCCCGCGCCTCTACGCGATCATCACGAGCTTCGGGCCGGTCATCGCCGCGGTGTTCGGCTTCCTCGTGCTGGGGGAGTCGTTCACCGCACTACAGCAGGTCGCCATCCTCGTGGTGTGCGTGGCGGCGGGCGCCGCCATCGCCACCCAGCGAGAGCGCCCCACATCCGACCTGGAACTCACCGCCGGGGCCATTCCGTAGGCGCCGGGCGTTGCTACTCCACGACGATGCCGAGGTGCGCCGCGAGGAGGGGGGCGAGCAGGCTGAGCTGGGAATCGTCGATGATCGCCCCGCGCAGTCCCTCGAGCCCGTGGATCGCCCCGAAGTCGCTCGATCGCAGGTCGACGTCCGTGAGTTTGGCGCCGCCCACGTCGAGGGTACCGATCCGGCAGTTCTGCAGCTCGAGGCGCTGCACCGTGGCGCTCCCGAGGTCGAGCTCCTCGATGATGCAGTTCGAGATGAGCACGTCGGTCAGGGCGGCCTCGCGGAGATTGACGAAGTCGAGCTTGCAGCCGTCGAACTGGACCGAGCGCATGGTCGCCTCGTACGCCTCCACCGAGCCGAGCCGGGAATGCTCGATCCGCACGTCGCGCCAGGTCGATCGGGGTGCGCTGAAGACGGCCGCGCGCAGGTCGCCGGCGAGGCAATCGGAGAAGGATGCGCCGCGCAGTTTCGCGTCGTCCAACGAGACCGCGCGCAACTCGCACTCGCGGAAGGTGACCCCGGTGAGGTCCCGGCCGGCCAGGTCGATCCCGTCGTAGCGCTCGCCGTCGCGGCTGTCGCCGGCGTGCAGCAGGGCGCCGTCGTTCCCGGCCAGGTCCACCAGCGTGATCGGGTCGATCCGCGGGTTCCGGCGCGGCTTGCGAGCCACGACTACCGGCCGGCGACGGGCTCGAGCACGAAGACCGGGATCTCCCGCTCGGTCTTCTCCTGGTAGCCGGCGTAGTCGGGGAACGCCGCGACGGCCCGTGCCCACCACTCGGCCTTCTCGGCGCCGGCGATCTCGCGGGCCACCATGTCCCACTTGTTCGGGCCGTCCTGCAGCTCCACCAGCGGGTGGGCGAGCACATTCGCGTGCCAGACGGGATTCTTCGGGCTGCCGCCGAGGGAGGCGACGGCGGCGTACTGCCCCTCGTGCTCGACCCGCATGAGCGCGGCCTTGCGCAGCTTGCCGGATTTCGCCCCCACAGTGGTCAGCACGATCACGGGCATCCCGCGCATGGTCGTTCCCTCGGTGCCGCCGGACCGTTCGTACAACTCGACCTGGTCGCGCACCCATTTCGTGGGCGTGGGCTCGTATTCTCCGTGAAGGGGCATGACTCCATCCAACACCCTCGGCCGTTCGATCATTCCGCCGCGCGGCCGCCGGCTCAGGGGCGCTGGCGGCCCCGGCGCGGAACGTACCGCGGGATGTACAGGCCGAGCAGCACGGCCCCGAACAGCCCGAACACGCCCATCACCGCGCTGGCCAGCGACAGCGACGCGACGGCGGTCAGCCCGGCCACGGCCAGCGGGGCCGTGGCGCTGCCGAAGTCGCCGGTGAAACGCCAGGCCCCGAGGAACGGGGCCGGCCCGGACTTCGGCGCGAGGTCGGCGCCCAGGGTCATCAGGATGCCGCTCCCGATCCCGTTCGCGAGCGAGAGGAACATGGCCACCCCAATGAACCACTCGACGTTGCTCGGCAGGTCGTGGGTGAACGCGAGCACGATGTGGCCGGCCCCCAGCCCGATCATCGACGGGAGGGCGGTCCAGATGCGCCCGAACCGGTCCATGACCTGGCCGCTGACGTAGAACAGGGCGAAGTCGATGCCCCCGGCAATGCCGATGATGAGGGCGATGTCTGGTTCGGCGATCCCGATGCTCACGGCCCAGAGCGGCAGGATGACCGTGCGGCTGGCCCGCATCCCGCCGATCAGGCCGGCTCCGGTGCCGAGCCGCGCGAGCACCCCGCGGTTGTTCCAGATCGTCCGGAACAGGCCGGCGGACTCCTGTGCGGCCAGCTCCTCGCCTGCGGTGTGCACCGAGCCGTCGGCCGCGACAGCGGCCTCGGGAGGCCCGAACGTGCTGGCCGGATCGGGCAGCAGGAGCAGCATGGCGGCCGCCCCCAGGCAGCAGACGATGAAGACCCAGAACACCGCGACCGTGCTGCCGGTGAGGTAGATCAGCCCGGCCGAGATGAACGGCCCGACGAACCAGCCGGCGCGGAAGATCCCGCCCAGGGTCGAGAGCGCCCGCGCGCGATAGGCGATCGGCACGTAGCTGGTCATGAACGCGTGCCGGGCGAGCGCGAAGACGGCCGTGGCGATCCCGACGAGGAAGATGCCCACCCCGAGGACCAGGGGTGTGGGGGCCGCGACGCAGATGAGCACGGCGATGATCGTCAGCATCGACGCCCAGATCATCGAGTTGCGTTCACCGATCCGGGAGACCACCCAGCCGGCCGGAATGTCCCCGACGAGTTCGCCCACCATCACCATCGCGGCGATGAAACCGGCCACGGCCAGCGAGGCGCCGAGGTTGTTCGCCACGATCGGGATCAACGGGATGATCGCGCCCTCGCCGATCGAGAAGAGCAGGGTGGGCAGGAAGGCGGCGAGTGCGACGGAGCGCAGGCTGAAGGGGCGCTCTGCGGTAGTCATGACCTCCGATGCTACGCCAGCCTGGGCGAGCGCTGTAGACGCGCCGACCACGCTTCGAGGCAGGCCCGGTAGGCTGGGCTCCGACATGATTGACCTGGATATTTCGGAGCAGATCGCCGCACTGCGGGCCACCTTTGGCGACATCCGGGCGGTGATCGACATCGATCGGCTGCGCACGGACATCGCCGAACTCAGCGACCGGGCCGGTGAGCCCGACCTGTGGGACGACACCGAGCGCGCCCAGGAGGTCACCAGCGCCCTCAGCCACCGGCAATCGGAGCTCGCGCGGATCGAGAGCATCGAGGCCCGGCTCGACGACCTCGAGGTCCTGTCCGAACTCGCGCACGGCGAGGACGACCAGGAGTCGGCCGACGAGGCCCTCGTGGAACTGGCGAGCCTGCAGAAGGTGCTCGGCGAGCTCGAGGTGCACACGCTGCTTAACGGTGAGTTCGACGAACGACCGGCCGTCGTCACGATCCGTTCCGGAGCCGGCGGGGTCGACGCGGCGGACTTCGCCGAGATGCTCCTGCGGATGTACATGCGCTGGGCCGAGCAGCACAACTACCCGGTCAAGGTCCTCGACGTGGGCTACGCCGAGGAAGCCGGTATCAAGTCGGCCACCTTCGAGGTCGACGCGCCCTACGCCTTCGGCACGCTGAGCGTCGAGGCCGGTACCCACCGCCTCGTGCGGATGAGCCCCTTCAACTCCGCGGGGAAGCGTCAGACCTCCTTCGCCGCGGTCGAGGTCGTGCCGTTGATCGAGCAGACAGAGTCTGTGGAGATCCCCGACAACGACATCCGGGTCGATGTCTTCCGCTCGAGCGGCCCCGGCGGCCAGTCGGTGAACACGACCGACTCCGCGGTGCGCATCACCCACCTCCCGACCGGCACCGTCGTGAGCTGCCAGAACGAAAAAAGCCAGATCCAGAACCGCGCCGCCGCCATGCGCGTGCTGCAGTCGCGACTGCTCCTCATCCAGCGCGAGCAGGAAGCCGCCACCAAGAAGGAATTCGCCGGTGTCATCACGGCGAGCTGGGGCGACCAGATGCGCAGCTACGTGCTTGCGCCGTACCAGATGGTCAAGGACCTGCGCACGAACTACGAGGTCAACAATCCGGGCCAGGTCTTCGACGGCGACCTCGACGGCTTCATCGCCGCCGGCATCCGCTGGCGCAAGCAGGCTCCGCAGGATTGAGCCCGGCCGTGGGGGAGCGCAGTCGCCGCTTAGGTATGTCGCAGTCGCAATATCCCGGATGCGTGCTTAGGCTCACAAGGACATGATTCGCTTTGACCACATCACCAAAAAGTATCCAGGGACCACCCGACCCGCCCTGAACTCCATCGACCTGGAGGTTCTGCGCGGCGAGTTCGTCTTCCTCGTCGGTGCGTCCGGCTCCGGAAAGTCCAGCTGCCTGCGGCTCATGCTCAAGGAAGAGAAACCGACCAGCGGCAGCATCCACGCGCTCGGCCAGGACCTGCGTTCGATCTCCAACCGCAAGGTTCCCTACTTCCGCCGCAATCTCGGCGTCGTCTTCCAGGACTTCCGCCTGCTGCCGAACAAGACCGTCTACGAGAACGTCGCGTTCAGCCTGCAGGTCATCGGAAAATCCCGCGGGTTCATCCAGGAAGCCGTGCCGGACACCCTGAAGATGGTCGGACTCGCCGAGAAGGCGCAGCGACTGCCCCACGAACTCTCCGGCGGTGAGCAGCAGCGCGTCGCCATCGCGCGCGCCATCGTGAACAAGCCCCAGATCCTGCTGGCCGACGAGCCGACCGGAAACCTCGACCCGACCACGAGCGCCGGCATCATGGCACTCCTGGCCAGCATCAACGCCGGCGGCACGACCGTGGTCATGGCCACGCACGAAGCCGGCATCGTCGACCAGATGCAGCGCCGCGTGATCGAACTGGCCGGCGGCGAGATCATGCGCGACGAACGCCAGGGCGGCTACGGCGCCACGGCCGCGATCCCCACGATCACCGCCGCGGCACCCGCCGCCCCTGCGCCCGCGCGCGGCATCGCGGCGGCCGCGGCCGCACCGGAGAGCGCTCGCGAGTCCGTCCAGCCGGCGGAACAGCCGCGGCCC
>NZ_SOEZ01000057.1 GCF_004402215.1 Cryobacterium tagatosivorans | reverse complement strand
CGCCACCCGCTACGACAAACTTGCCCTGACCTACCGCGGAGGAGTCGTCCTCCGCGCCATCACCATCTGGTTACACGAATTAGGAGACACGCCCTAGGCCGCTTTGAACGATCGCAGTTCCCGAGACTGCGGCTATACCGACTGAACAGCACAAGGGGAGATACATCATGGCATCAGGTGGCAGCGCAATCAGAGGCTCGCGCGTGGGAGCGGGCCCCATGGGGGAGCAGGACCGCGGTTTCCACGCAGACCGCATCAAGGTGTCCTATTGGGACGCCCTCGGCAATGAGACCGTGCGCTACTTCGCGGCGAACCTGCCCGACGAGGAAATCCCCGTCACCATCGACTGTCCCTCGTCCGGCCTGCCCGCAGGTCGCGACAAGGAGAACCCGCCGTCGGTGATCAAGCTCGAGCCGTACAAGACGCACCTGGCCTACGTCAAGGAACGCCGCACCGAAGAGGAAGCGGAATCGCTCCTCGAGGAGGCCCTGCAGCAGTTGCGCGTCCGCCGCGGCAAGCTGACCGCCACCAACTAACACCCGCCACATACCGCGAACCCGCAGTTGTGCGTGTTATGAGAGCCTCATAACACGCACAACTGCGGGTTCGCGGTGGTTGTGGGGCGGTTAGTAGACGGGGACTTTAGTAGACCGGGGCGATGAGGTTCTCCGGGACCTCCGCGGCGGCTTCGCTGTCCACGAAGAAGACCGTGCGCTTGCGGCCCTTGATGCCGGCCACGGGCACCTCGTCGCGGCTCGCGCCGGCCAGGGCCAGGCCGAGGGCCGAGGCCTTGTCCGAGCCGGCCAGGACCAGCCAGACGCGCTCAGACGAGTTCAGGGCCGGGCGGGTGAGGCTCAGCCGCTCCGGCGGCGGCTTCGGAGCGTTCAGGACCGGGATGACGCTCGCCTGCGATTCCCGGATGCCCGACTCGTGCGGGAACAGCGACGCAATGTGGCCATCCGGCCCGACGCCGAGGAAGGTGATGTCGAAGCGCGGGAACGCGCCCCCGGACGGTGCCGCCGCGGCAAGCTCGGACGCGTACCGCGTGGCCGCGGCCGCCAGGTCATCGCCCTCGTCCGATGCGGCGAAGGGGTGGACGTTCCCGGCCGGAACCGCGATGTGGTCCAGCAGGGCCCGGCGGGCCTGGAGTTCGTTGCGGTCGTCGTGTGCCTTGGGCACCCAGCGCTCGTCGCCCCACCAGAAGGAGACCCTGCTCCAGTCGATCGTGTCCCTGGCGGGCGACTCATTGATGGCCGCCAGCACGGCGATGCCGACCGATCCGCCGGTGAGGACGACGTTCGCGGAATCCTGCTCGTGCAGGATGTCCACGGTTTTGGTGATGAACCGCGCCGCCACCGAAGCCGATAGCGACTCCTTGTTGAGGTGGACTAGTACGCGCCGTTCATTCGTCACAAGTGTGCTCCGGTCTGTTCTGCGACCACGTCGTCGAGTTGCGGAAGGCCGCGCGTGATCACTTCACCATATAACTCATCCGGGTCGAGGCGGCGCAGCTCATCGGACAGGCAGTCGCGCAGGCTCCGCCGTTTGAGCGTGAGATCCTGCAGCGGGCGGCCGGGCTGGGTCAGGGTCGCGATCTCAGGCACCTCGCGTTCGAGTGAGATGACTCCGGATGCCCGGGTGAGGTGAACCCCGCGGATTCCGTGGGACAGCGGTCCGGAGGTGAGTTCGTATTCCACCGGGACCTGGAGCTGGAGCTGCAACCAGGCGGCGAGGAGCGCCGTCGAGGGCGAGTCGGCGGCGCCGGAAACCGAGACGGCGGTGATCGCCTCGTACGGCGGCTGATCGAGCACGGCTGCGAGCTGGGCGCGCCAGAGGGTGAGCCGGGTCCAGGCGAAGTCGGTGTCACCGGGCCGGTAGCTCGTGCACAGGCGGTGCAGGGCGGCCTGGGGGTCCGGCTGCGCGGACGCATCCGTCACCCGGCGGTAGGCGATCCGCCCGAGCGGAGACTCCGCGGGCACCTCAGGCGCCACACCGGGCCACCAGGCGACGACGGGCGCGTCCGGCAGGAGCAGCCCCATGACGAGGCTTTCCGGGTCGCTGGCCGCTTCGCCGTAGGCGCGGAGCACGATGACCTCGCTCGCGCCGGCGTCTCCGCCGACTCGGATCTCGGCGTCGACCCGGGCGGTGGCGGGAGCGTGCGTCCCGTCGGAGACCTGGGTGGAGACGACGATGACCCGCATCGGGTGCTCGCGGGAGGCGTCGTTGGCGGCCTCGATGGCCTCCTCCTCGTTGCCGAGGGTGGAGGCGATGATCAGCGTGAGCACGCGGCCGAGGGCGACGGCGCCGCCCTCCTCACGGATTCGCACCAGCGCCTTCGAGATCTTGGAGGTCGTGGTGTCCGGCAGATCGACAATCATGGTCGCCTCCATTTGCGGCCGTCGCGAGACAGCAATTCGTCAGCGGAATCGGGGCCCCACGTGCCGGGGCGGTACTGCTCCGGCTGGCCCTGCTCGGCCCAGAACTCTTCGATCGGGTCGAGGATCTTCCAGGACAACTCAACCTCCTCGTGCCGGGGGAACAGCGGCGGGTCGCCGAGCAGCACGTCGAGGATCAGGCGCTCGTAGGCCTCCGGGCTCGCCTCGGTGAAGGCGTGGCCGTAGCCGAAGTCCATCGTGACGTCGCGCACCTGCATGCCGACACCGGGAACCTTCGAGCCGAAACGGATGGTGACCCCCTCGTCGGGCTGCACCCGGATGACGAGCGCGTTCTGGCCGAGGGCGGCCGTGTGGCCCTCCTCGAACAGGGACTGCGGGGCTCGCTTGAACACGACCGCGATCTCGGTGACCCTCCGGCCCAGCCGCTTGCCGGCCCGGAGGTAGAACGGAACCCCCGACCAGCGGCGGGTCTCGATGGTGAGCTTGAGCGCCGCGTAGGTTTCGGTGAGCGATTCCGGGTTCATCCCGTCTTCCTCGAGGAAGCCGAGGACCTTCTCGCCGCCCTGCCAGCCGCCCGAGTACTGGCCGCGGGCGGTGCCCGTCGCCAGGTCGTCGGGCAGCTGCACGGAGGCCAGGACCTTCTCCTTCTCGGTGCGGAGGTCCGCGGCGTTGAACGAGATGGGTTCCTCCATCGCCGTCAGGGCGAGGAGCTGCAGCAGGTGGTTCTGGATCACGTCGCGGGCGGCGCCGATGCCGTCGTAGTAGCCGGCCCGGCCGCCCACCCCGATGTCCTCGGCCATGGTGATCTGCACGTGGTCGACGTAGTTGGCGTTCCAGATCGGTTCGTACAGCTGGTTCGCGAAGCGCAGCGCCAGGATGTTCTGGACCGTCTCCTTGCCCAGGTAGTGGTCGATCCGGAAGACCGAGTCCGGCGGGAAGACCGATTCGACGACGGCGTTCAGCTCACGTGCCGTCTTCAGGTCGCTGCCGAAGGGCTTCTCGATGACGACGCGGCGCCACCGGTCATCCTTCTGCTCGGCCAGGCCGGAGCGACGCAGCTGCTCGGTGACCTGCGGGAAGGCCTTCGGCGGGATCGACAGGTAGAACGCGTGGTTGCCCATCGTTCCGCGCTTCTCATCGAGCTCCTCGATCGTCTCCTTGAGCCGCTCGAACGCCGCGTCGTCGTCGAACGTGCCCGGCACGAACCGGATGCCCTCGGCCAGCTGGGCCCAGACATCCTCGTGGAATTCGGTGCGCGCGTACTCCTTCACCGCGTCATGCACGACCTGCATGAAGTCCTCGTTGTCCCAGTCCCGGCGGGCGAAGCCGACGAGCGCGAAGCCCGGCGGCAGCAGCCCGCGGTTGGCCAGGTCGTACACGGCAGGCATGAGTTTTTTCCGCGACAGGTCGCCCGTCACGCCGAAGATGACGAGGCTGCTGGGCCCCGCGATCCGATTCAGGCGGTAGTCGGACGGTGATCGCAGCGGATTGAACTCCGGGGTGATTTCCACCGGGGACATGCAGCTCCTTAGAGGGGGCGTCAGCGCAGCGCGGCGAACAGGGTTGAGATGTTCGCAGCAGGCTGGGTGAGGGTGAGGGTGAGAACCGGGCGGCCATGGTCGGCGAGCACGCTCGCGTCGCCGCTGGCCTGCGCCTGGATGAGTTCACCGAAGGTGAACGGCCGCTCCGGGATGTCGAGGTCCTCGGCCGGGACGGCCAGGATCTGCAGGAAAACACCGGTGGCCGGTCCGCCCTTGTGGAACTGGCCCGTGGAGTGCAGGAAGCGTGGGCCCCAGCCGAACGTCACCGGGCGCTTGGACAGCCCGGCCAGGAGGTCGCGGACCTCGGCCAGTTCCGGCAGGTCCAGGCGGTTCACGTACGCCTGCACGGCGACATAGCCGTCCGGCCCGAGCTCCTCGAGGAGGGCGTCGACGGCGGAGGCGAGGTCGCTCGCCGCGCCGATGACGTGCGGCGTGCCGCGCACCTCGATGCCGTCGGAGATGAAGGCTGCCGGTTCGGGTTCCGGGCGGGAGTCGAGCAGGCCGCGGCTGGCGATCTTGGCGGACTCCACGTCCGGCTGGTCGAACGGGTTGATGCCCAGCAGCCGACCGGCGACCACCGTGGCGTACTCCCAGACCAGGAACTGGGCGCCGAGCGTTCCGCTCACGCGGATCTCGTCGCCGTGGGCACCGAAGATCTCCCGGCCCGCGTCGTCGACGAGACGCACCAGCTGCAGGTCCGGCAGGTTCGCCGACAGCTCCGGCGCGGCCTGCTCGAGGACGACGGGCAGCAGGCCCGTGCCCTGCTTGCCGGTCGATTCGGCGACGAGCTGCTCGATCCAGTCGGGCAGGCCGACGATGTGGGTGCCGTCAGCCAGGAGCGCGAGCTTGTCCCGGAGAGGACGTGCGGCGGCGATGGCCGCGCCGAGCACGAGGCCAGGGTTCTCGGGGGAGTCCACGGCGAGGGCGAGGCTGATGGCGTCGGCCTCGTCGAGGAGCTCGGCGATGTCGACCCCGGCCAGGCCGGAGGGCACCAGGCCGAACGCCGTGAGGGCCGAGTAGCGCCCGCCGACGGTCGGGTCGGCGGTGAAGACGCGGTAGCCGGCGGCGCGGGCGGATGCCTCCAGCGGCGAGCCCGGATCGGTCACGACGATAATGCGCTCGGCCGGGTCGATGCCGGCTGCCCGGAAGGCACGCTCGAACACGCGGCGCTGGCTGTCGGTTTCGACGGTCGAACCCGACTTGGACGAGACCACCAGGGCCGTGGCTTCGAGGCCGTCGTTCAGGGCGGCGAGGACCTGGCCGGGATCGGTCGAGTCCAGCACGGTCAGGGGAACGCCGGCCGTGCGCGTGATGACCTCAGGCGCCAGCGACGAGCCGCCCATGCCGGCCAGGGCGATCCGGGTCACGCCGGCGGCACGAAGCGTGTCGCGGAGCGCCAGGATGTCGGCGACGAGCGGGCGGGAGACAGAGACAGACTCGGTCCAGCCGAGGCGCCTCGACGCTTCCTCCTCGGCCTCAGTGCCCCAGAGGGCAGGGTCGAGGGCCGTGATGCTCGACGCGACGAGGTCGTCGACGAGCGTGGGCACGGCGGTGCGGACGGCCTCGGCCGCCGCGCCGCTCACCGAAATGCGAAAGCTCACCGGCTGACCGGGGCCTGGCCGGCCGCGAGGGCAGCGGTGACCGTGTCGAGCAGCTCGTTCCAGGATACGATGAACTTGGACACGCCCTCGGCCTCGAGCACCTGGGTGACGTCGTCGTAGGCGATGCCCTGGGCGGCCAGCGCGTCGAGCACCGCATTCGCGTCGTCGTAGTTTCCGGTGATCGTGTCACCGGCGATGACGCCGTGGTCGAACGTGGCGTCGAGGGTCTTCTCCGGCATGGTGTTGACGACCTCGGGCGCGACCAGCTCGGTCACGTAGAGCGTGTCGGGCAGGCTCGGGTCCTTGACGCCGGTCGAGGCCCACAACGGACGCTGCTTGTTGCCCCCGGCGGCGAGGAGCACCTTCGCGCGCTCGGAGTCGAAGGCCTGCTCGTAGACCTGGTAGGCCAGGCGGGCGTTGGCGACGCCGGCCTTGCTCTTGAGGGCAAGGGCCTCGGCCGTGCCGACGGCTTCCAGGCGCTTGTCGATCTCGGTGTCGACGCGCGACACGAAGAAGGACGCGACGGAGTGGATGCTGGAGATGTCGATGCCGGCGGCCCGGGCCTTTTCCAGTCCGGTCAGGTAGGCGTTGATGACCTGGCGGTGGCGTTCGAGGCTGAAGATCAGCGTGACGTTGACGCTGATGCCGGCCGCGATGGTCTCGGTGATTGCCTCGAGGCCCTCGATGGTCGCCGGGATCTTGATCAGGGCGTTGGGTCGGTCGACCTTGGCCCAGAGCTGCCGTGCCGCGGTGATGGTTCCGGCCGCGTCGTGGGCGAGCGTCGGCTCGACCTCGATCGAGACCCGGCCGTCGAGGCCGTTCGTGCGGTCGTAGACCGGGCGGAACAGGTCGCTGGCCGCGGCGACGTCGTCGGTGGTGATCTCGAAGACGGCGTCGTGCACGCTGGTCCCGGCCGCGGCGAGCAGCGCCACCTGTTCCGTGTACGCCTCGCCCTTGCTCAGGGCGCCGGCGAAGATCGTCGGGTTCGTCGTCACGCCGACAACGTTCTTGTCCGCGATGAGTTTCTTCAGCCCGCCTGAGGTGATGCGGGCGCGGGACAGGTCGTCCAGCCAGATGCTGACGCCGGCAGCGGAAAGCTCGGCGAGGGGAGTGGTCTCAGTCATGTTTTTCTCCTGTGTTTTCAGTTCACGTTGCGGGGCGCTGGTTAGAGCGCTGCGATGGATTCCTTGGCGGCGGCGACCACGGCATCCGTGGTGATGCCGAATTCGCGGAACAGGGTCTTGTAGTCCGCGGAGGCACCGAAGTGCTCGATGGAGACGCTGCGGCCCCGGTCGCCGACATACCCACTCCAGGTCAACGCAATTCCGGCCTCGACCGATACCCGCGCGGTGACGGATTTCGGCAGCACCGACTCGCGGTATTCGGCGGACTGCTCCTCGAACCACTCGAGGCTCGGCGCCGACACGACGCGGGCGTTGATGCCGTCCGCCTTGAGCGCCTCGCGGGCGTTGATGGCCAGCTGAACTTCCGAGCCCGTTCCGATCAGGATCACGTCCGGCGACCCGTTCGCGGCCTCGGCCAGGACGTAGGCGCCGCGGGCGACGTTCCGGGCCGACGCGAGGGTGTCGCCGGATGCGTCGCCGTCGCCGCGCTCGAAAACGGGGATGTTCTGGCGGGTGAGCACGATCCCGGCCGGGCCGTTGCGCCGGGCGAGGATCGTCTTCCAGGCCCAGGAGACCTCGTTGGCGTCTCCGGGACGCACGATGTCGAGGCCGGGGATGGCCCGCAGGGCGGCCAGCTGCTCGATCGGCTGGTGGGTGGGTCCGTCCTCGCCGAGGGCGACGGAGTCGTGCGTCCAGACGAAGATCGACGGGGCCGTCATCAGGGCGGCCAGGCGGATCGCGGGGCGCATGTAGTCGCTGAAGATCAGGAACGTGCCGCCGAACGGGCGCGTCTTGCCGTGCAGCACGATGCCGTTCAGGATGGCGGCCATGGCGTGTTCGCGGATGCCGAAGTGCAGGACGCGGCCGTACTTGTTGCCGGTCCATGCGCCGGTGCTATGCTCGCTCGGCACGAACGACGCGGCGCCCTCGATCGTGGTGTTGTTCGACTCGGCGAGGTCGGCGGAGCCGCCCCAGAGCTCGGGGATGGCCGAGCCGAGTGCGGTGAGCACCTTGCCGGAGGCGGCCCGGGTGGACACCTCGGTGCCCGCCGGGAAGACCGGGAGTGCGTCGTCGACGCCGTCGGGAAGCTCGCCGGAGAGGAGGCGGTCCAGCAGCACCCGGCGTTCGGGGTTTGCCTCAGACCAGGCGTCGAAACGGGTGTTCCACTCGGCGTGCTGCTCCGCGCCGCGGACGAGGGCCTTGCGGGTGTGCTCGATCACGTCGGGCGCGACCTCGAAGTTCTTCTCCGGGTTGAAGCCGAGCACCGTCTTCACTCCGGCCAGTTCCTCGGCACCGAGGGCGGATCCGTGGATCTTTCCCGTGTTCTGCTTCTTCGGGCTGGGCCAGCCGATGATCGTCTTCAGGATGATCAGGGACGGCTGGTCGGTCACGGCCTGGGCCGCCTCGATCGCGGCGTTCAGCTCGGCGACATCCTCGACGTACGAACCGGTCTTCTTCCAGTCGACCGTCTGCACGTGCCAGTTGTAGGCGGCGTAGCGCGCCGCGACATCCTCGGTGAACGCGATGTTCGTGTCGTCTTCGATCGAAATCTGGTTGCTGTCGTAGATGGTGATCAGGTTGCCGAGCTGCTGGTGCCCGGCGAGTGAGGAGGCCTCGGCGGTGACGCCCTCCTGCAGGTCGCCGTCGCCGGCGATGACATAGACGAAGTGGTCGAACGGGCTCGTGCCGTCCGCGGCATCCGGGTCGAAGAGGCCGCGTTCGAAACGCGCGGAGTAGGCGAAGCCGACGGCGGATGCCAGGCCCTGGCCCAGCGGGCCGGTGGTGATCTCGACGCCGGCGGTGTGGCCGTATTCCGGATGTCCGGGGGTCTTCGAGCCCCAGGTGCGCAGGGCCTTGAGGTCCTCGAGCTCGAGGCCGTAACCGCCCAGGTAGAGCTGGACGTACTGGGTGAGCGAGCTGTGGCCCACCGAGAGGACGAAGCGGTCGCGGCCGATCCAGGCGTCGTCGGCAGGGTCGCGCCGCATGACCTTCTGGAACAGGAGGTACGCGGCGGGGGCGAGGCTCATGGCCGTTCCGGGATGTCCGTTGCCGACCTTCTCCACGGCATCCGCGGCAAGAAGACGTGCCGTGTCGATGGCCTTGTTGTCGATGGAATTCCACTGCAATGCTGCCACTGTGTAATGACCCTTCTGGAAGCGATCAGGGCGGGTGTCAGAGACCCGCTCCTGCTTGAGGATGTCGCGCCCGTGGACGTCATCGGCCTCACGCGGGTGCGCGGGTGGGTCGGCCGGGGCCGATCCACGCGGACAATCGCTGTGACTGGCGGGCATGTTCAGTATAGGGAAGCGGCATTCCCGTGTGTCGTGGAATGACGCCAGCGGCGCACGCCCCGCGGAGGACGGGCGCTCCCGCCCGGCTGCCCGGCATGGCTTAGAATTGGGCGAGCCAGTTTGAGTGTTAGAGGAGCAATGGACGTCGCCGTAGAGACTCGCCGCGAAAGCGGACCGCGTACCATCCGCCGCACCCTGAAGGCGTATGTCGCGCTGACCAAGCCTCGGATCATCGAGCTGTTACTCGTCGTCACCGCGCCCACCATGATCCTGGCCTACGGCGGCATCCCGAGCCTGTGGCTCGTGCTGGCGACGCTGATCGGTGGCGCGCTGAGTGCGGGATCCGCCGGCGTCTTCAACTGCTACATCGACCGCGACATCGACCGGGTGATGAAGCGCACCAAGGATCGGCCGCTGGTCACCGGGGAGGTCAGCGACCGTGAGGCGCTCATCCTCGCCTGGGTGCTGGGTGCGGCCTCGATCGCCTGGCTGTGGGCGTTCACGAACCTGCTCGCCGCCGTGCTCTCCCTGGCCGCCATCCTGCTCTACGTCGTCTTCTACACGATCGTGCTCAAACGCCGCACCGCCCAGAACATCATCTGGGGCGGCGTGGCCGGTTGCATGCCCGTGCTGATCGGCTGGGCCGCCGTGACCAACGACCTCTCGTGGCCGCCGTTCATCCTGTTCGCGATCATCTTCCTCTGGACCCCGCCGCACTACTGGCCGTTGTCGATGAAGTACCGCGCCGACTACCAGGCCGCCGGGGTCCCGATGCTCGCCGTGGTGCGCGGACGCGCCCAGGTCGGCCTGCAGGTCATCCTCTACGCCTGGGCGACGGTCGCCTGCTCGCTGCTGCTCATCCCCGTCGCCGGCATGGGCCTGCTCTACTCGTTCGTGGCGCTGGTGTCCGGCGGCTGGTTCATCTACGAGACCCACCGCCTGTACAACCTGGCGATCCGGCACGAGCACGTCTCGCCGATGCGGGTCTTCCACGGCTCGATCGCGTACCTCACGCTGGTCTTCGTCGCCGTCGGCGTGGACCCGCTGCTGCCCTTCTAGCCGTTGACTGTCCCACGCCGTCCGGCCGTACCTCGCCGAGATTGACTGTTGCGGTCGAGTTGGCCAGGTGTGCCGGGCAAACTCGACCGGAACGGGGAAACTCGGCGCACGATCGCACCTGCGCGAGCGTCGAACCGGTCAGAAATCGGCGAGAGTCGCCGATTGTGCCGAGAATCGCCGCAGCATCGGGGATTCTTGGCGGAAACGGCGAGCCTCGGCGCATGCCCCGCCGAGATTGACTGTTGCGGTCGAGTTGGCCTTGTGTGTCGGGCAAACTCGACCGGAAGTGTCACGCTCGACGCCTCGACTCGACGGCGGGACCGGGGCGCGCGAGTCAGGCCTGGGGAGCGCGGGCGGCGGATGCCGCGGCCGGCGCGGGGGAGGCATCCGCCCCGGCGACCGGGGCCTTCAGGTGCAGGATGAGCGCCGTCATCACCGCGGCGAGGCAGCAGGCCAGCACCATGTGGGCGCCGACGAGCACGGGGGGCAGGCCGGTCCGGGCCTGCACCAGGCCGACGACGATCTGCACGGCCTCGATCCCCAACAGCCCGGCAACCCAGCCGGTGACCGGCAGGCCGCGGGTCACCGACGCCGCGAGCAGCAGCACGGTCAGCAGGGCAGTGGCGTAGGCGGGCCAGGCATGGACGTGCTCGAACAGTTCGGCGTCGAATCCGGAGCGGACCGCGTCGGAGTCTCCCGAGTGCGGGCCGGACGCGGTGGTGACGACGCCCACCGCGATCGTGATCGCGACGACCGCGCTCGTGGCGTGCGCCAGCCGGGCGAACCAGGCCGGCACGACGCGCCGCCGCGGCCCCGGCGTCGTGGTCGTGCGGTAGACGAGGGCCGCGGCGACGCAGACCATCAGGAGCGACACGATGAAGTGCAGGCCGACGATGAACGGGTTCAGCCCGGTGAGCACGGTCACGCCGCCGAGAAGGGCCTGGACGAGGACGCCGAGGGCGAGCACGAGGGCGAGCACGAAAAGGTCGCGCCGTTCGCGGCGGATGCGCCACACCAGCACGAAGGTGGCGATCGCGACGAGGCCCACGACGCCCGTCATCAGGCGGTTGGCGAACTCGATCACGCCGTGGATGCCCATCTCCGGCGTGGGCACGAGGGACTCCGCGGTGCAGGTCGGCCAGGTCGGGCAGCCCAGGCCGGAAGCGGTCAACCGCACGGCGCCGCCCGTTCCGACGATCACGATCTCGCTGATGAGGCTCAGCCACGCAAACAGGCGGATGCGCGCGTCGACGCGGGTGGGCAGCCAGGCAGAAATTCGGCTCACGTGGTTCAACTTTCGGTTTGTCGGCTCATGTGTAAACGCCGGTAGTCACTGGATAAGCCACCCGGACGCTGTAGAATCAGGTGTTTCATAGATTTACTCGCATTGTCCGCACAAGCGGCAAAGCAGCGTCGCGAGGGTCTTGAATAATCTTAGGTACGCAACGTAGCCGTCCACACAACCCGTTCCCTGACAGGTTCTCCTCTGGAGGCATGTCCAGGAATGACCGGACTGATATCCGGGTTGTTGTGAATGGGAGAAGAGGTAAAAATGTCTGACGTTCTGCTAGACCGACCCGACCTCGAGGGGATCGGGACCTACGAATTCGGATGGGCGGACTCCGACGCCGCCGGCGCATCCGCCCGGCGAGGCATCTCGCCCGAGGTCGTCACCGACATTTCGAACCTGAAGAGCGAACCCGAATGGATGCTGCAGCGACGCCTGAAGGCCCTGCAGCTCTTCGAGCGCAAGCCCATGCCCACCTGGGGCGCGGACCTGTCGGAAATCGACTTCGACAACATCAAGTACTTCGTGCGGTCCACGGAGAAGCAGGCCCAGACCTGGGAAGACCTCCCCGAAGACATCAAGAACACCTACGAGAAGCTGGGCATCCCCGAGGCCGAGCGTTCGCGCCTCGTCTCGGGTGTCGCCGCCCAGTACGAGTCCGAAGTGGTCTACCACCAGATCAACGAGGACCTCGCCGCGCAGGGCGTCATCTTCATGGACACCGACACCGCGCTCAAGGAGCACCCGGAGTTCTTCGAGGAGTACTTCGGCACGGTCATCCCCTCCGGCGACAACAAGTTCGCCGCGCTGAACACCGCGGCCTGGTCCGGCGGATCGTTCGTCTACGTTCCGCCCGGCGTCCACGTCGAGATCCCGCTGCAGGCCTACTTCCGGATCAACACGGAGAACATGGGCCAGTTCGAACGCACGCTGATCATCGCCGACGAGGGCAGCTACGTGCACTACATCGAAGGCTGCACCGCGCCCATCTACACCTCGGATTCGCTGCACTCGGCCGTCGTGGAGATCATCGTGAAGAAGGACGCTCGCGTTCGGTACACGACGATCCAGAACTGGTCGAACAACGTCTACAACCTCGTCACCAAGCGCGCCACCGCTGCCGCCGGCGCCACCATGGAGTGGATCGACGGCAACATCGGCTCCAAGGTCACGATGAAGTACCCGTCGATCTACCTGATGGGGGAGCACGCCAAGGGCGAGACGCTCTCCGTCGCCTTCGCGGGCCCCGGCCAGCATCAGGATGCCGGCGCCAAGATGATCCACATGGCCCCGTACACGCAGTCCTCGATCGTGTCGAAGTCGGTCGCCCGCGGCGGTGGCCGCTCGGCCTACCGTGGCGAGGTGCGCGTCGACGCGAGTGCTCACCACTCGGCCAACACGGTGCGCTGCGACGCTCTCCTGGTGGACACGAAGTCCCGCTCCGACACCTACCCGGCCATCGACATCCGTGTCGACGACGTGCAGCTCGGCCACGAGGCCACCGTGTCCAAGGTCAGCGAAGAGCAGTTGTTCTACCTGATGAGCCGCGGAATGCCCGAAGACGAGGCCATGGCCATGATCGTCCGCGGCTTCATCGAACCCATCGCCAGGGAACTCCCGATGGAGTATGCCCTTGAACTCAACAAGCTCATTGAAATGGGCATGGAAGGATCCGTCGGCTAAATGTCCGCCGCCTCTGCACGAACTCAAGCCTCTACAAAACCAGCCCCCTCACCCGCACTGCCCACAGCTGAACAGCACGGAATCAAGGAACACTCGGACGGACGGTTCGGCTACGTGCCGGTCCAGACCCGCTCCGCTCGGTTCAAGAGCGTCAACGCGGCCGACTTCGCCGCCGTCACCGGCCGCGAGGCCGTCTGGAAGTACTCGCCGGTCGCCAGGTTCACCGACCTCACCGCCGGCGAGCTCGACGGGTCGACCTACGAGTACACCGTGACGGATGCCCCCGGCGTGACCGTCGACTGGGTGGGCCGCGACGACGCCCGGATCGGCACCGCCGGTCTACCGGAGGAACGTGCCTCGGCCAACGCCTGGACGACGTTCGAGCGAGCCCTCGCGATCACCGTCACCGGTGAGGACGAGAAGGAGATCACGCTCAGCCGCGCGAACCTCGGCTCGGCGCCGCGCGCCGCGCACACCATCATCGAGGCCAGGCCGTTCAGCCACGCCACCGTGATCCTGCAGAACAACGGTGATGCCCGGCTCTCTGAGAACGTCGAGATCATCCTCGGCGATTCGGCGAACCTCACCGTGATCACCGTGCAGGAGTGGAATGCCGACGCTGTCCAGCTGGCCAGCCACTTCGCGACCATCGGCCGCGACGCTCGCCTCAAGCACATCGTCGTCTCGCTCGGCGGGAGCATCGTTCGGGTCAACCCGGCCGTTCACCTGGCCGGGCCCGGTTCGGACACCGAGCTCCTCGGGCTGTACTTCGCCGATGCCGGGCAGCACCTCGAGCAGCAGGTCTACGTGGACCACATCGCGCCGCACACCCGCAGCCGGGTGACCTACAAGGGCGCCCTGCAGGGCGCCGGCGCGCGCACCGTATGGATCGGCGACGTGCTCATCGGCCCCGGCGCCAGCGGCACCGACAGCTACGAGCAGAACCGCAACCTCGTGCTCAGCGAAGGCACCCGTGCCGACTCCGTGCCGAACCTCGAGATCGAGACCGGCGACATCCTCGGTGCCGGTCACGCCAGCGCCACCGGGCGCTTCGACGACGAGCAGCTGTTCTACCTGCAGTCCCGCGGCATCACGGAGGACGAGGCCCGCCGCCTCGTCGTGCGCGGCTTCCTCAGCGAGGTCGTCCAGAAGATCGGATCCAGGCCGCTCGAAGATCGGCTGCACGCCGCGATCGAGGCCGAACTGGCCGTAACGGAGGTTCGCTGACCATGGCATCCACGAAGATCTGCGCCTTCGACGATCTCGAACCGAACCAGGCCGTCAAGGTCGACATCGACGGCATCCCCATCGCCGTCGTGCGCGACTCGGCCGGGGACGTCTTCGCGATCGGCGACACCTGCACCCACGGTGACATCTCCCTCTCGGAAGGCTTCGTCGAGGGCGAAACCATCGAATGCTGGGCGCACGGCTCCCTGTTCTCCCTGAAGACAGGCAAGGCGATCACCCTCCCGGCCTACGAGCCGGTCCCCGTCTACAAGGTCGAACTCGTTGACGGTTTCGTCTTCATCGACCCCGCCGTCATCCTGGCCGTCTAGCCACACCGACTTGTCGGCGGCAACGCCGGAAAACGAAAGAGATTGCGAATTCATGTCTGTACTTGAGATCAAAGACCTGCACGTCAGCGTCGAGACCGACCAGGGCACCACGCAGATCCTGCGCGGCGTCAACCTCACGATCAACGAGGGCGAGATCCACGCGATCATGGGCCCCAACGGGTCCGGGAAGTCCACCCTGGCCTACACGATCGCCGGTCACCCGAAGTATCACGTCGAGAGCGGCACGATCCAGCTCGACGGCGAAGACGTCCTGGCGATGACCGTCGACGCTCGCGCCCGCGCCGGCCTCTTCCTCGCGATGCAGTACCCGGTCGAGATCCCCGGGGTGTCGGTCACCAACTTCCTCCGCACCGCCAAGACGGCGATCGACGGCACGGCGCCTCCCATCCGCACCTGGATCAAGGATGTCCGCGAGTCGATGACCCGCCTGCGTATGGACAAGAGCTTCGCCGAGCGCAACGTCAACGAGGGCTTCTCCGGCGGCGAGAAGAAGCGCAACGAGATCCTCCAGCTCGAACTGCTCAAACCGAAGTTCGCCGTGCTCGACGAGACCGACTCCGGACTCGACGTCGACGCGCTGAAGATCGTGTCGGAGGGCGTGAACCGGGCCAAGGAGAACACCGGCCTGGGCATCCTGCTGATCACCCACTACACGCGGATCCTGCGCTACATCAAGCCGGACTTCGTGCACGTGTTCGTCAACGGCCGCATCGCCGAGCAGGGCGGCCCCGAGCTGGCCGACCGCCTCGAAGACGAGGGCTACGATCGCTATCTCGCCGAGTCGAACGTAAACTAGGGGTATGTCCTCCACATTGAGTCCCGCGCGCTTCGATGAAATCGAAGAGGCGCTCAAAGACGTCATGGACCCGGAGCTCGGCATCAACGTCGTCGATCTCGGGCTCATCTACGACCTCGGCTGGGACGACGAGAACGACGCGCTCATCATCCACATGACCCTGACTTCGGCCGGCTGCCCGCTGACCGACGTCCTCGAGGAACAGACCGCAGAGGCCCTGGACGGGGTCGTCGACCAGTTCCGGATCAACTGGGTCTGGATGCCGCCGTGGGGTCCCGAGAAGATCACCGACGACGGCCGCGACATGATGCGCGCCCTCGGCTTCTCGGTCTAGCCGGCTCACCCGCCCACCGCTCCTGGCGGCCCCGCTGCGTTCGCGCAGCGGGGCCGTTCCGCGTCCTGGACCGCGCACCGTCACGGACGAGACGCCGAGTGGAATGCAATTACAGCGAATAGAACGCTATTCTCAGTGTCATGTCCGCACCGTCAACTCCCGCGCAGATCCGCCGAACCCTGCAGGCCGTGGCCACGCGCACGGCGATCGTCGAAGCCGCGCACCGGCTGATGCTCGAACGCGGCTACGTCGCCACCTCGATCGGCGCCATCGCCGCAGAGGCCGGCGTCGCCGTCCAGACGATCTACAACTCGGTCGGCAGCAAGGCCGACCTGCTGTCCGCCGTGCTGGAGCTCGCCGGCGCCGGGCCGGAGTCCCCGGCGCTCGTGCCCGACCTGCTGCGCCGGCGCGTGGCCGCGGCCGTGAGCGCGCCGGAGATCATCCGGGTCCTGGCCGACTGGTTCGCCCTGATGCACGCGCGAACGTCGAGCGTGTTCCGGGTGATCGGCCAGGCCGCCGCCGTCGACCCGGACGTCGCGAAACTCGAGCTCCGGCGCGCCGCCGGGCGGCTGCACAACTACGGCGAGGCGGCATCCGCCCTCCGTGCCAGGCGGGGACTGCGGGCCGGGCTGAGCGACCACGAGGCGGCCGCCGCGATCTGGGCCATCGGCCATCCGCAGGTCTACCAGTCCTTCGTGAACGACCTCGGCTGGTCCGCCGAGGCCTACCGCGAATGGCTCGGGAAGACGCTGAAAGCCACCCTCTCCTAGCTGCCGGGTACGACCCGGTCCCGGCGAGCAAATATACTGGGTAGTTGGCCCGACTGGGCCGGTGACTTTCTACCCCCCTCTGAACGGACTATTGCTGTGCTGAACGTGCAAGATCTCGAGATCCGTGTGGGGGCGCGCGTGCTCATGGAGGACGTCAGCTTCCGTGTCTCCAACGGAGACAAGATCGGCCTCGTCGGTCGAAACGGTGCCGGCAAGACCACGCTGACCAAGACCCTGGCGGGGGAGACCCTGCCCACCAAGGGCAACATCGAACGGTCCGGCGAGATCGGCTACCTCCCGCAGGACCCGCGCTCCGGCGACCCGGAGATGCTCGCTCGCACGCGCATCCTCGACGCCCGCGGACTCGGCACCATCTCCCTCGGCATGCTCCAGTCCAGCCTTGACATGGCCAGCGACGACGAGTTGGTCAGCGCGGCCGCCATGCGCACGTACGGCACCCTGACCGACGAGTTCAACGCCTTGGGCGGCTACGCGGCCGAAGCGGAAGCCGCGTCGATCGCCAGCAACCTGAACCTGCCCGATCGCATCCTCGACCAGCAGCTCAAGACGCTCTCCGGCGGCCAGCGCCGCCGGATCGAGCTGGCGCGCATCCTGTTCTCCGCCGCCGAGACGATGATCCTCGACGAGCCCACCAACCACCTCGACGCGGACTCCGTCGTCTGGCTGCGCGAGTTCGTGAAGAACTACCGCGGCGGATGCATCATCATCAGCCACGACATCGAACTCGTCGGCGACACGGTGAACCGGGTGTTCTACCTCGATGCCAACCGCATGGCCATCGACATCTACAACATGAACTGGAAGAACTACCAGCGCCAGCGCGAGGCCGACGCCGAACGTCGCAAGAAGGAACGCGCAAACGCGGAGAAGAAGGCGTCGACCCTGCAGCTGCAGGCCGCCAAATTCGGCGCCAAGGCCAGCAAGGCGGCCTCCGCCCACCAGATGGTGGCCCGGGCCGAGAAGCTACTCTCCGGCCTCGACGCCGTGCGCGCCGTGGACCGGGTCGCCAAGCTGCGGTTCCCCGAGCCCGCCCCGTGCGGCCGCACCCCGCTGATGGCGACGAACCTGTCCAAGAGCTACGGCTCGCTGGAGATCTTCGCCGCCGTCGACCTCGCCATCGACCGCGGGTCGAAGGTCGTCATCCTCGGACTCAACGGTGCGGGCAAGACGACCCTGCTGCGCATGCTCGCCGGCGTCGACAAGCCCGACACCGGCCAGATCGAGCCCGGCCACGGCCTGCGCATCGGGTACTACGCCCAGGAGCACGAGACGATCGACGTCAAGCGCAGCGTGCTCGAGAACATGGTCTCCTCCTCACCCAGCATCACCGAGATGGAGGCCCGCAAGGTCCTCGGCTCGTTCCTTTTCACCGGTGACGACTCGCACAAGGCCGCCGGTGTTCTCTCCGGCGGCGAGAAGACCCGGCTCGCGCTGGCCATGATCGTCGTCTCGGGCGCGAACGTGCTGCTCCTCGACGAGCCCACCAACAACCTCGACCCGGCCAGCCGCGCCGAGATCCTCGACGCGCTGGCCAACTACGCCGGCGCGGTCGTGCTGGTCAGCCACGACGAGGGCGCCGTCGAGTCCCTGAACCCCGAGCGGGTGCTGATCATGCCCGATGGCGTCGAGGACCACTGGAACAAGGACTACCTGGACCTGATCACCCTCGCCTAGGCGCACCGGCCGGCCGCGGTGCGTGCCGGCCGGTGCTCGTTCCTTCTGCGCGTGGTGCTCGTCGGTTCAGTTCTTGCCGTCGAGGAGCGCGTCCTCGATCTCACCATCGCCACGCGGCCTGGCCGCCTCGCGACGGGCGCGCGTCTTCGCGCGTTCGCGCTCGGCCGGGTCGTCGATGTTGACGGCCCGGAACTCCTTGCGGGCGGCCCAGCCCAGCCCGAGGAAGCCGAGAAGGGCGAAGACGAACCACTGCAGGGCGTAGGACAGGTGTGGACCCTCGTCCCGGATCGGGCGCACCACCGCGGTCGGGCGATCGGCGGCGGGTGGATCCTCGGAGTCCAGCAGCCCGTACGCTCCGGTGTAGGTGGGCGCGTCCAGCCGATGCGCGACGTCGTCGAGGTTGATCGTGGCGATCTGGTTGCCGCTGGCCGTGCGCCCGGCCAGGGTCGGCTCGCCGGCCTTGAGCCGGGCGACGACCGTGACCCGCCCGGAGGGAGGGAACGGCACGGCGTCGGGGGCATCCTGGTTCTGCCCGGTCGGCAGCCAGCCACGGTTGACCACGAAGACGGTCCCGTCGTCCTGCCGGAGCGGCGTGAGCACCTCGAAGCCCGGGTTGATGTTCAGCGGGCGGTTGCGGACCAGCAGCTGGTCTCCGACGAGATAGGTGCCCGTGACGGTCACCGGAAGCCACTTCTGAGCCTCCGCGAACGAGTCCAGGCCAGGCAGGGCATCGGCCAGGGGCACGGGCGAGGAATCGTAGTTCGCGTCAATCTTGGCGATCTCCGCCAGCGCCTCGGCCCGGCGGGCGAACTGCCAGACACCCAGTCCCGAGGACACGAGCGCGAAGACGATCGTCAGCGCCAGGTAGCCGGCCCAGCGACGGCTGAGCAGGAAGGACCAGCCGTTCACTCCGCACCCGCCTCCGGCCGCGTGGCGACGGTCAACGCTTCGACCGTGAGCGGGAAGTCGCGGGCGGCCAGGAACTCCCGCAGGTAGTCGACGTGTTCGTCGCAGGCGAGCCAGGTCTTCACCCGGTCGGCGGCGTGGATGCGCGGGTTCCGCCAGTCCAGGCGCCAGGTCGCGCCGGACCGGCAGCCGGCCCTGGAGCAGCTGGTCTGCTCCAGGGGCGCGCCGAGACCGATCATCTGCCGTCCTCGGGGTGGTCGCGTCTGAACTTCTCGACCCCGCCGGGGCGGAGCACCTGGGAGCCCCGCGGGTCGGCGTGGACGTTGGCGATGACGACGGCGATGTAGGGGAGCACGATCGCGCCGGCGGCGCACACCAGCAACCACCAGCCCTGCACGAAGAACATCAGGACGATGCAGACGATCCGGATGCCCATGGTGATCGAGTACTTGACCATGCGGCTGCGCCGCTCCTCCTCGGGCGAGAGGGGGAGCGAGGTTATCGACTGCTGTTTCATGGGATGCCATCGCTTCCGGCCAGAGAACGTTCTGCCCTTCCAAGCCTACGTCTCGCAGGGCGGAGGCGGTGACGCTCTAAGCTGAAACCCCCGGTGCGCGGCCGTTCATCCGCCCGGCAGGAGATTGGATCACCGCATGACGACGGCTCGAACTGTACTGGTCACCGGAGGAAACCGGGGAATCGGATTCGCCATCGCCGAGGAATTCCTCGCGCAGGGCCACCGCGTGGCCGTGACCGCCCGCTCGGGCAGCGGACCGGAGGGGAGCCTCACCGTGCGCGCCGACGTGACCGACTCCGCGTCGATCGACAGCGCCTTCAGCGAAATCGAGGCGGCGCTCGGGCCGGTGGAAGTGGTCGTCGCGAACGCCGGCATCACCCGGGACACGCTGCTCCTGCGCATGTCCGATGACGACTTCACCTCGGTCATCGACACGAACCTCAGCGGAGCCTTCCGCGTCGTCAAGCGCGCTTCGAAGGGCATGCTCAAGGCCCGGTTCGGCCGGATCGTGCTCATCTCCAGCGTGGTCGGCCTGTACGGCTCGGCCGGACAGGTCAACTACGCCGCGTCGAAGAGCGGCCTGATCGGCCTCGCCCGCTCGATCACCCGCGAGCTCGGCGCCCGCGGCATCACGGCCAACGTCGTCGCCCCCGGCTTCATCGAGACGGACATGACCGCCGAACTGCCCGAGGCACAGCAGGCCGAGTACAAGCGCAACATCCCCGCCGGCCGGTTCGCTACCCCGACCGAGGTGGCCCGAGTCGTCACCTGGCTCGCCGGCGACGACTCCTCCTACATCTCCGGAGCAGTCATCCCCGTCGACGGCGGCCTCGGAATGGGCCACTAGCCACCGCGAAACCGCAGTTGTGCGCGCTAAAACGCGCGCATAACGCGCACAACTGCGGGTTCGCGGGGGTGGGTGAGGGGTAGGACGGGTTCGCGGGTCAGCCGCGCAGGCCGAGCACGGGGAGGACCTGGCTGAGGTCGCACACATCGATCACGACGTCGGCCCCGGCCTTCACCAGCGGCTTCGCGTTGAAGGCGATCGACAGCCCGGCCTGGTCCATCATCCGCAGGTCGTTGGCCCCGTCACCCACGGCGACGGTCCGGGCCAGGGCGATGCCGTCGGCGGCCGCCCACTCGCGCAGGGCGGCGGCCTTCGCCTCGGCGTCGATGATCGGGCCGACGAGGCCGCCGGTGAGCCGGCCGTCCGACACCTCCAGCCGGTTGGCGCGCCAGTGGTCAAGGGCGAGCAGGCCGGCCAGCGGGTCGAGCAGTTCGTGGAACCCGCCGGAGACCACGCCGACCCGGCTGCCGTGCGCATGCAGGCCGGCGATCAGCTCGTGCACGCCCGGGGTCGGGCGGATGAGCCGGCCGACGTCCGCGAAGACGCTGGTCGGCAGCCCCGCGAGGGTCTTCACCCGCTCGACCAGGCTCTCCGCGAAGTCGAGCTCCCCGCGCATCGCGCGCTCGGTGACCGCCTGCACCTCGGGGCGGGAGCCCGCAGCGTCCGCGAGCAGCTCGATGACTTCGTCCTCGATCAGGGTGGAGTCAGCGTCGAGAACGACCAGGAACCGTGTCACGGGTGAACGTGCACGCCCTTGCCGACAACGGTGATCCCCGAGTCGGTCACGCTGAATCCGCGGGCCAGGTCGCGGTCACGGTCCACGCCCACGCTCGCGCCGGCCTCGACGATCACTTCCTTGTCGAGGATCGCCCGGCGAACGATTGCGCCGGGCTTGATCTGCACGCGTTCGAAGACGATCGAGTCGACCACCTCGGCGCCGGAGTCGACAGCCGCCCACGGGCCCAGCACGCTGCGTTCGATGTGGGCGCCGGAGATGACGCTGCCGAGCGACACGATCGAGTCGATCATTGTTCCGAGCGCGCCGCGCGAATCGCGGACGAACTTGGCCGGCGGGGAGTTGAGTTGCTGGCTGAAGATCGGCCACTGCTGGTTGTACAGGTTGAACACGGGCAGGGCGGAGATGAGGTCCTGGTGGGCCTCGAAGAACGAATCGATCGTGCCGACATCGCGCCAGTAGTCGCGGTCGCGGGCGGTCGACCCGGGCACGTCGTTGAGCTTGAGGTCGTAGACGCCGGCCTCGCCGCGGGAGACGAAGTCGGGAATGATGTCCCCGCCCATGTCGTGGCTCGAGTCGGTCTTCTCGCCGTCGCGCAGCACCGCTTCGATCAGCGCATCCGTGTTGAAGACGTAGTTGCCCATCGAGGCGAAGACCTCCTCGGGGTTGTCGGCCAGGCCGACGGCATCCTTCGGCTTCTCACGGAAGTCCTTGATCCGGTCGGGGCTGGCCGCGTCGACCTCGATCACGCCGAACTGGTCGGCCAGGCCGATCGGCTGGCGGATGGCGGCGACCGTGGCCTGGGCGCCGGATGCGATGTGCGCCGCGATCATCTGGCTGAAGTCCATCCGGTAGACGTGGTCGGCTCCGACGACGACGACGATGTCGGGCTTCTCATCGTGGATGAGGTTGAGGCTCTGCAGGATCGCGTCGGCGGATCCGCTGAACCACCGCTTGCCGAGGCGCTGCTGGGCGGGAACCGAGGCGATGTACGAGTTGAACAGGCCGCCGGTCACGTGCCAGGTCTGCGAGACGTGGCGGTCCAGGCTGTGCGACTTGTACTGCGTCAACACGACGATCTGGGTGAGCCCGGAGTTGATCAGGTTGGACAGGGCGAAGTCGATCAAGCGGTAGTGGCCGCCGAAAGGTACGGCGGGCTTGGCACGGTCCTCGGTCAGGGGCATGAGCCGCTTTCCTTCTCCGCCGGCGAGAACGATTCCAAAGATCTTCTTCTTCGACTCCATGGTTCCCACAGTAGGGGCATCCGCTCGCCTCGACCACCCGGACTGTGGTGTGTGACGCTCGGCGCTGCGCTAGTTTTACTCCATGCGAGTCGATCTGCTGACCAAGGAATACCCGCCCGAAATCTATGGGGGAGCGGGTGTGCACGTGGCCGAGCTCGTCCGAGCGCTCCGTCACGACATCGACGTCGTGGTGCGCTGCTTCGGCGGCGACCGTGACGCCCCCTCGACACACGCGTACGGCGTTCCGGCGGAGCTCGCCGACGCGAACGCGACCCTCGCCACGCTCGGGGTCGACCTGAGGATGGCCCAGGACGTGCAGGGCGCGGATCTCGTGCACTCCCACACCTGGTACGCGAATGGGGCCGGGCACATCGCCAAGCTCCTCCACGGCGTCCCGCACGTCGTCACGGCGCACAGCCTGGAGCCGCTCCGGCCGTGGAAGGCCGAGCAGCTCGGCGGCGGCTACCGAGTGTCGAGCTGGATCGAGAAGACCGCGTTCGAAGCAGCGGATGCCGTGATCGCCGTCAGCGACGGCATGCGCCGGGACATCCTCCGCAGCTACCCGGCCCTCGACGCCTCAAGGGTGCAGGTCGTCTACAACGGCATCGACCTCGAACGCTGGAAGCCGACCACCGACCACGACACCGTTCGGGCGCTCGGCATCGACCCCGATCGGCCCTCCGTCGTGTTCGTGGGGCGGATCACCCGCCAGAAGGGCCTGCCCTACCTCCTGCGGGCGGCCGCGGCGCTGCCGGAGGACGTTCAGCTGGTGCTCTGCGCGGGAGCTCCGGACACCGCGGGCATCATGGCGGAGGTCACCGCGGGGGTGCGCGCGCTCCAGGAGCAGCGCTCCGGCGTGGTCTGGATCGACCGGCTGCTGCCGCAGCACGAGTTGTCGGCCGTGCTCACGGCCGGAACCGTCTTCGTCTGCCCCTCCGTCTACGAACCGCTCGGCATCGTCAACCTCGAGGCGATGGCCTGCGGACTGCCGGTCGTGGGGACCGCCACCGGCGGGATCCCGGAGGTCGTGGCCGACGGCGAGACGGGCCGGCTGGTCCCGATCGACCAGGCAACCGACGGCACCGGCACCCCGCTCGACCCCGATCTCTTCGTCGCCGACCTCGCCCGGATCCTCATCGAGGTGCTGAGCGACCCGGTTCGCGCCGCGGAAATGGGCCGGGCCGGACGTCTCCGGGCGGAGCGGGAGTTCAGCTGGGACACGATCGCCGTCCGCACCAGGGAGATCTACGCGTCCCTGCTCTAGCCGGACCCCCGGCTGGGCGCGCGGCCGGTGCGCGACGTGCCCGCACTGGGTCCGCGAGTCCCACCGCGGCGGATAACATGGAGCCATGGTCAACGTTCTTCAGCTCACCGACGTGTCCGTTGTCCGGGGTGGCACTGCCATCCTCGACTCAGTGAACTGGAGCGTTGAGGACGACCAGCGCTGGGTCATCCTGGGCCCGAACGGCGCAGGCAAGACCACGCTGCTGCAGATGGCCGCAGCCATGATGCATCCGTCCAGCGGCAAGGTCGAGGTGCTCGAAGAGCCCCTCGGCGGCACCGACCTGTTCGAGCTCCGCCCGCGGATCGGGTTCGCGTCGACCGCCATGGCACGCAAGATCCCCGCGACCGAGCGGGTCATCGACGTCGTGATGACCGCCGCGTACTCGGTCACCGGACGGTGGAACGAAGAGTACGAGTCGATTGACGAACGTCGGGCCCAGCGTGTGCTCGCCGAATGGAAGCTCGACCACCTGGCCGAACGCAAGTTCGGCACGCTCAGCGACGGTGAGCAGAAGCGGGTGCAGATCGCCCGGTCCGTGATGACCGACCCGGAGATGCTCCTCCTCGACGAACCGGCGGCCAGCCTCGACCTCGGCGCCCGCGAGGAGCTGCTGCATCTGCTCAGCGGATACGCCAGCGCGCCGGATGCCCCGGCCATCATCATGGTGACCCACCACGTCGAGGAGATTCCGCGCGGTTTCACCCACGTGCTGCTGATTGCGGGCGGAGCCATCGTGGGCGCCGGCCCCCTCGCCGAGGCGCTCACCGCCGAGGCGCTCAGCACGACGTTCGGCCTCAGCATCGACCTCACCGAGAACCACGGCCGATACGCGGCGCGCGCGGTCTGACCCCTGGACTCCACCGCGGCCGGTTTCTGCTAAACTCGGTAGCTGGCCCGTGAGGCCAGGCTACTTTTTCGCCCTCACCGGCGATACGGCACTTTTCATCTCCACCATTCGTGATCATTCGAACAGCAACAAGGAAGTCTTTATGAAGTCTGACATTCACCCCCAGTACGCTCCCGTGGTCTTCCGCGACCTCGCGTCGGGTGCGACGTTCCTTACCCGTTCGACGACTTCCAGCTCGAAGACGATCGAGTGGGAAGACGGCACCACCTACCCGGTGATCGACGTCGAAATCTCCTCCGAGTCGCACCCGTTCTACACGGGCAAGCAGCGCATCATGGACTCGGCCGGACGCGTCGAGAAGTTCAACACCCGTTACAAGGGCTTCGGCAAATAAGACTGCCATGAAAGAAAGGGCGATCGGCTTCTGCCGGTCGCCCTTTCTCATGCCCGGAGGAGCCGCGGACGCGTCTGGTGCGGCGGAAGTCGCCAACCTCGAGCCGGGGCACCGCGCGGTGCCCGGCACGAGGTGCGGGTCAGCGTTCCGGTCAGCGTTCCGGCCAGCCGCCGGCAGCGACGAACTGCGGGTCACGTTCGCGGCGCATGTAGTCCTGGAAGCTCTCGGCCTGCTGCTTGCACCAGCCCACCTGCAGGTCGTGCAGCCCCGCGGCCGTGCTGGGCAGGGCGTTCGAGTGGGCCTTCGCGATGGCCTGGGCCACGCGGCCGGCGGCGATCGCGTCCGCGCCGGAGTCGTGCGCGTCTTCCAGCAGCACGCCGTAGAACGCGCTCGTCACCTCGAGGGTGCGCTTGCCCTTGCGATACCGGTCGACGGCCTTGTCGATGACCAGCGGATCGACGACGGGGGACGGCGACAGGAGCGGCGCCACGTCGTGGCGGAGCGACTCCCGGTTGAGTAGGGTGAGGTCGTAGGGGGCGTTGTACGCGACCAGGGGGAGCCCGCGGGCCAGGTGTGCGCGCAGGGCCGCGACGATCTCGGCGACGCCGGCGGCGGCATCCTGTCCGTTCTCGACCGCGTGCGCGGTGGTGATGCCATGCACATTCGTGGCCTGGATCGGGATCTCGACGCCCGGGTCGAGGAGCCAGTCGATTCGTTCCTGGACGACGCCGTCAGCGTCGAGCACGGCCACGGTCGCCGAAACGATTCGACTCGTCTCCACGTCGATGCCGGTGGTCTCGAGGTCGAACACGGCCAGGGTGTCGCTCCAGTTGCTCATGGGGCAAGCCTAGGGCCGACCACCGTCAGTGCCCGGCCAGCCACTCCTCGAACGTCACCGTGCCGGCCCGATGGTCCGGCGCCAGGTTCAGTCCCGCCCGGAAGAACCTGCCGAGCTGCCCGGGCAACGGCACCGGGATCACCGGCCCGCGCCGGCCGCGAGCCTTCTGCCAAAGGGCGGCGAGTTCCCCGGTGGTGTGTGCCAACGGGCCGCCGATGACCATCGTGCGTTCCGGCGCGGCCGCGGGGTCAAGCGCCTGGTCGACGAGAACGACGGCCACGTCCTCGACGGCGATCGGCTGGAACCGCACTCGGCGGATCGCGGTCGCCAGGCCGAACGGCGCCAGGTGGCAGAAGGTGGCGACGAAGTCGTGGAACTGGGTGGCGCGCACCACCCGGGCGCTGAGGCCCGCGCCGAGGTACAGCCGCTCCTGCTCCGCCTTGGCCCGGTAATAGCCGAAGCTGCTGCGGTCGACGTTGACGATCGAGAGCACGACCGCGCGTTCCACACCGGCGGCCGCGGCGGCCTCCGTGAGCCGGCGGGCGCCGTCGGTCAGGGTCGGCCGGTCGGCCCGGCCGAAACCGTTCGTGGTGTCGATGAGCGCCCGCGCACCCGTGAGCGCCTCGCGCAGCCCCGCGCCGGTGCGGATGTCGCCGGCCCGGTACTCGGCGCCGGTGATCCGGCCCTGCGCGTCGGGGCCCGGCGGCCGGCGGCTGAGCACCCGCACCCGAAGGCCCCGGGCCACGGCGGCGGCGACGACGGCGCGGCCGGCCAGGCCCGTCCCGCCGACGACCAGCAGGTCGGCCTCAGCCACGGTACTCAGCCACCGGCTCAGCCATCGTCGGCCGCTACCCGCAGTGCAGCCAGTAGAAGCTCTGGGCGCCGAGCGTCAGGGTCAGGGAACCGTCATCGTCGAAGCTCGGGAAGACCGAACCGCCGAAGATGTCGTACAGCCGGGTGCCGGCCAGCTCCGCGTCGTCGATCTTGAAGGACACCGGGTTGTGAGCGAAGCTGAAGACGCAGAGCACCGTCTCGGCCTGGTCGCCCATCCGCGTGCCCGAGCCCTCGTATTCGCGGGTGAACGCCAGCACGGACTCGTGGTTGGTGGCGAGCACCCGGATCGCGCCGAGGCCGAAGGTCGGGTGCGCCTTCCGCACGTGGATGACGTTGCGGATCCAGTGCAGCAGCGAATTGGACTGCGCCAGGTGCGACTCGACGTTCGTCTGGGTGAAGTTGTAGACGAGCGACTGGATGACGGGCAGGTAGAGCTTCCCCGGGTCGGCGTCGGAGAAACCGGCGTTGCGGTCGGGGGTCCACTGCATGGGCGTGCGCGAACTGTCGCGGTCGGGCAGCCAGATGTTGTCGCCCATCCCGATCTCGTCGCCGTAGTAGAGGAACGGGCTGCCGGGCAGCGCGAAGAGCAGCGCGTGGGCCAGCTCCAACTCCGCCCGTGAGTTGTCGAGCAGCGGAGCGAGCCGGCGGCGGATACCGATGTTCGCGCGCATCCGGGGGTCGTAGGCGTACCAGCCGTACATCGCCTGGCGGTATTCCTCGCTGACCATTTCCAGGGTGAGTTCGTCGTGGTTGCGGAGGAACACGCCCCAGCCGGCGCCGTCCGGGATGTCCGTCGTCTCGGAGAGCACCCGCACGAGCTCGTCGGCCTGCTGCGAGCGCAGGGAATAGAAGATGCGGGGCATGACCGGGAAGTCGAAGGCCATGTGGCACTCCGGCTCTTCCTCGGTGCCGAAGAACGCCGCGACCTCGCGAGGCCACTGGTTCGCCTCGGCGATCATGATGCGGCCGGGGTAGTCGCGGTCGACGACGGCTCGCAGCCGCTTGATGAACTCGTGCGTGGGCGGCTCGCCCTCGCCGTTGCCATCCTCCGACTCGTACAGGTAAGGGATCGCGTCGAGGCGGAACCCGTCGACACCCAGGTCGAGCCAGAACCGCACCACATCGAAAATGGCGTCGTGCACGGCGGGGTTCTCGAAGTTGAGGTCCGGCTGGTGCGAGAAGAAGCGGTGGAAGAAGAACTGCCGGCGCACGGGGTCGAACGCCCAGTTCGACTCCTCGGTGTCGGTGAAGATGATCCGGATGTTCGGGTACTTCTCGTCGGTGTCGCTCCAGACGTAGAAGTCACCGTAGGGGCCGTCCGGGTGTTCCCTGGACTGCTGGAACCAATCGTGCTGGTCCGAGGTGTGGTTCAGCGGGAGGTCGATGATGATGCGCATGTTGCGCTCGTGCGCCTTGGTGACGAGTTCCTTGAACTCGTCCAGCGTGCCGAACTCGGGCAGGATCGAGCGGTAGTCGGCAACGTCGTAGCCGCCGTCCTTGAGGGGCGAGGTGAAGAACGGCGGGATCCAGAGCGCGTCGATGCCCAGCCACTGCAGGTAGTCCAGTTTCGAGATCAGCCCGGACAGGTCGCCGGCCCCGTCGGCGTTGCTGTCAACGAAGGAGCGCACCATCACCTCGTAGAACACCGAGCGTCGATACCAACGCGGATCGAGGGTGAGACCGGGAAGCTGGATAGGTGCAGTGAAGCTCACGGAGTTCCTTCCGGCCCGCGTCAGGGGCTGTGTGGCCGTCTTGATGTGCGGGGGGAGTCGTGGGGTGCAGAGGGGACGTCACGAGTCTAGGTCGAGCGACACGGCATCTGTCCAGTTCGGCGACACACTGCCGCCTAAACTTGGGCTGATGATCGTTCCTTCGCCCTATGACGAGTCCCTCGCCCGGATTCCCACGCGCTCGCACACGCTGTCTGTGCTCGGGAGCCGGACCCGGTACTGGGAGTACGGCGACCCCGCCGCGCCGACGACGATCCTGATGGTGCACGGCTTCCGCGGCGACCACCACGGCCTGGAACCCGTCGTCGCCCAGCTCTCCGGTTTCCGGATAATCTCACCCGACCTGCCCGGGTTCGGCGAGTCCGAGCCCCTGCACGGCCTCCGGCACGACATCGCCGGCTACGCGCGGTGGCTCCGGGACTTCCTCGGCGCCCTGGCGCCCACCGGCCGCATCGTCATCCTCGGCCACTCCTTCGGCTCGATCGTCGCGGCGGCGGCACTGGCCGACGGCCTGCCCGCCGACGACGTCGTGCTGGTGAACCCGATCGCGTCGCCGGCGTTGTCCGGGCCGCGCGGCATCCTGACCCGGCTGGCCGTGTTCTATTACTGGGCGGCGGCCCGGCTGCCGGAGCGGCTCGGTTTCGCCCTGCTGCGCAACCGGATGATCGTCCGGGTGATGAGCGTCACCATGGCCAAGACGCAGAGCCGCGAACTGCGCCGCTGGATCCACGACCAGCACGACCGGTTCTTCTCCGCATTCGCGGACCGCCGGGTCGTGCTCGAGGCGTTCACGGCATCGGTGAGCAGCGACGTGAGCGAGTTCGCCGCGAAGATCCCCGAGCGCACGCTGCTGATCGCGGCCGAGAAGGACGACATCACCCCCGTCGCGGCCCAGCACCGGCTGCAGAAACTGTTCCCGGAGGCGACCCTGCACGTCATCCCGAACGTCGGCCACCTCATCCACTACGAAATGCCCGCCGAGGCCGCCGAGGAACTGCGCAGCTTCCTGTCCGAGGTGAAGCCCGCATGAGGATCGCCTTCGACTGCCGCTACACCCGCCTCGACCGCCACGACGGGATCAGCCGCTACAGCGCCGGCCTCGTCGCCGAGCTCGCGAAACTGCATCCGGTCACGATGCTGATCAGCGACCACCGCCAGCTGGCCATGCTGCCGGACCTGCCCTGGCAGCTGGTCAGCTCACCGACGAGCATCCGGGAGCCGTTCGTCGCGCTCACCGTCAACGGCCTCAGCCCGGATGTGGTGTTCAGCCCGATGCAGACGATGGGCTCGTGGGGCCGCAAGTACCGGCTGCTGCTCACGGTCCACGACCTGATCTACTACCGCAACCGCACGCCACCGCGTGAGTTCGCCTGGCCGATCCGGCTGCTCTGGCGCCTGTACCACCTGTCCTGGTGGCCGCAACGGATGCTGCTCAACCGCGCCGACGGCGTGGTGACGGTATCCGAAACGACCAGGGCCCTCATCGCCGAGCACAGGCTGACCGACCGTCCCGTCACCGTGATTCCGAACGCCGCGGATGCGGTGCCCGGGCCGCCCGTGGACCGCACCGCACCCGAGACGGGGCGCCTGGTCTACATGGGCTCGTTCATGCCGTACAAGAACGTGGACACCCTGGTGCGGGCCGTCGCCGGCCTGCCGGGACACGAGCTGCACCTGATGAGCCGGGTGACCCCGGAGGAGCGCGCCCGCCTGTCGGCGCTCGCCCCGCAGGCCGCGCTCGTCTTCCACGACGGCGCGAGCGACGAGGAGTACTACGCGGTGCTCCGTTCGGCCACAGCCCTGGTCACGGCGTCGCTCGACGAGGGCTTCGGGATTCCGCTGGTCGAGGCGATGAGCCTGGGCATCCCGGTCGTCGCCAGCGACATCCCGATCTTCCGGGAAATCGGCGGCGATGCGGCGCTCTACTTCGACCCGGGCAGCCCCGACGCGCTGGTCGGTGCCGTGCGGCAGCTGGACCGTCCGGGGGAGTGGACCGCCCGGTCGAAGGAGTCCGCCCGGCAGGCGGCCAGGTTCACCTGGCGCGAGTCCGCCCGGAAACTGCTCGAGGCTCTCGAGGACACGCCGGCCAGGACCCGCGGCTAGGTTCCGGGCCCCGGTCAGCGCGTGTGGCCCCGGTCAGCGGATGACGGGGAAGATCTCGTCCAGCGAGCGGACCGTGGCGTCGAAGTGTTCGAGCACGAGCTCACCGTCCTGCCAGATGAAGTCGTGCACGGAACCGTTGGCGATGAGTTCGTCGTGCCGGGGGCGTTGCCCGCCGCTCGTGTGGCGGATCAACGTGCCGATGATGCCGCCGTGGCTGACCGCGAGCACGGACTTGCCTGGATGCGCCGCGGCGACCCGGGCGAGCGAGGGCAGTACCCGGTCGAGCACGTCCTGGCGGGACTCGAGGCCGGGAACAGGGACGCCGTCGGGGAACCGCGCCTGCCGCTCCGCGAAAGTGAGGCCCTCGATCTCGCCGTGGTGGCGCTCGGTGAGTTCGCTCACGATCTCCGGGCTCGGCAGGTCCAGCTCGCCGGCGATGATCCGGGCGGTCTCGTGCGCCCGCATCAGGGGGCTGGCCACGACCACGTCCCAGCGCCGCTCCCGCAGGCGGACGCCCGCCTCGGCCGCCTGGGCGCGGCCGACGGAATTGAGCGGGATGTCCGTGCTGCCCTGGATGCGGCGGTGCAGGTTCCACTCGGTCTGGCCGTGGCGCACGATCGAAATCCGGGTCATGGTCGGGAAGCCGTCCTTGCTGTCGGTGGTCACGGTCGACCCTTCAGTCGGCGAGACGCGCCGCCAGTCCGGCGAGCGTCTCGGAAGTGCCGGCCTCCAGCTTAACAAGCGCGCGGCCGTCGCCCTTGGTGACGCCGCGGTTGATCACCACGATGGGGAGTTTGCGCCGCCGGGCCTGCTCGAGCAACCGGATGCCCGAGTTCACGGCCAGGGACGAACCCGCCACGATCAGGGCGTCGGCGGCCTGGACGAGGGCGGAGGCCTCGGTGAACTTCTCGGTGGGCACGAGTTCGCCGAAGAACACCACATTGGGTTTGAGCATCCCGCCGCAGACGGTGCAGGCCGGCACGGAGAATCCGTCGATGTCGTGTACCTCCGCGTCGCCGTCCGGGTTGATGCTCACAGCCTCCGCGGAGCCGAGCGAGGGGTTGGCCGCTTCGAGCCGCGACGCGACGCTGTCGCGGCCGAACGCCTGGCCGCAGGACAGGCAGACGACCCGGTCCATCGACCCGTGCAGGTCCACGACGTGGCGCGACCCTGCCCGGGTGTGCAGGCCGTCGACGTTCTGGGTGATGACGCCCGAGATGATCCCGCTCGCCTCGAGCCGCACGAGCGAATGGTGGCCCAGGTTCGGTTCGGCCGCCCGGAAGCGACGCCAGCCGAGGTGGCTGCCGGCCCAGTAGCGCTTGCGCGCCGCCTCATCGCCGACGAAGGTCTGGAAGGTCATCGGGGAGCGCTTGGGCGCGCCGTTCCCGCGGTAGTCGGGGATGCCGGAATCCGTGCTCAGGCCGGCGCCGGTGAGCACCGCCACGACGCGTCCGCGCAGGATCTCGGACACGGCGTCGAGCGCCTCCTCGGCCACAGCCGCGGCCTGCAGGGTCTCGATGCTCATAGTGCTCCATCCTCGCCTGTACCGAGTCTAAACTCGCCGCTTTACGTCTTTGTTACGCGAAACTGGCAGTCTGGACGGGACACCACCTCGAACAGAAGGCAGTACCGTGCGGATCGTTCCCATTGCAGACCTCGACCTGCCCGGCCTGGCCGACTACTCACGGCTGACGGATGTCGCGCTGCGCCGGGTCTCCGAACCGGCCGGCGGGCTGTACATCGCCGAGTCGAGCAAGGTGATCACCCGCGCCCTGGCCGCCGGCCACCGGCCGCGGTCGCTGCTCGTGCAGGAGCAGTGGCTGCCCGACGTGGCTCCGCTCCTGGCCGACTGGCCCGATGTGCCCGTCTACGTCGGCGCGCCGTACCTGCTGGAGAAGCTCACCGGCTACAACCTGCACCGAGGCGCCCTCGCCGCTATGCACCGGCCGCCGCTCGTTCCGCCGGCCGACCTGATCCGGGATGCCCGGCGTATCGTCATCCTCGAAGACATCGTCGACCACACGAACGTGGGAGCCATCTTCCGGGCCGTCGCGGGCCTCGGTGCCGACGCCGTGCTGATCACGCCGCGCTGCGCCGACCCGCTCTACCGCCGGAGCGTGCGGGTCAGCATGGGCACCGTGCTCCAGGTGCCGTGGACCCGGCTGCCGGAGTGGGACGAGGCGGCGCCGCTCCTCGGGAACGCGGGCTTCCACCTGGCCGCCCTGGCGCTGTCCGAGGACGCGGTCACCCTGGACCGCTTCGCCGCCGAGCCGCCGGAGCGCCTCGCGCTGATCCTGGGCACGGAGGGCGACGGGCTCAGCAGCCGGGCCCTCGCTGCCGCCGACACCGTCGTCACCATCCCCATGCAGCACGGGGTTGACTCGCTCAATGTGGCCTCCGCCAGCGCCGTCGCCCTGTGGGCCCTGCGCCGGTGACGGGCGACGGACGGTACAATCGGGGGATGCCGCTGACCCGACGCCAGATCTTTCGCCGGCGCCGGATCGTCTTCTTCAGCGCCCTGGCGGTCGTCCTGACGCTCGTCGGGTACCTCGCGACGACCGGTCTGGCCCCCGTTCCGTCCGAAGCCGCCGCGCTGACCCAGCCGGCCGCGCTGACCCAGGCCGCGGCGCAACCCGACTGGCCCGGCTTCGGTTCGAGCGCGATCGGGGCCGTCGGCTTCCCCGGCGTCCTGGGCTCGTCCGGCGCCGCGGAATCCGTGCCGATCGCCAGCGTGACCAAGACCGTGACCGCGCTCGTCGTGCTCGACGCGAAACCGCTCGCCGGCGGCGACCCCGGACCGGACATCACCTTCACCGACGCCGACGTGGCGATCTACTACGACGTCATCGCCGAGAACGGCTCGGTCGCCCCGGTCGTCGCCGGCATGGTCCTCACCGAGCGCCAGGCCCTCGAAGCCATGCTGCTGCCCTCGGCGAACAACTATGCCCTGTCCCTCGCCGTCTGGGCCTACGGCTCCCTCGACGCCTACCTGGCGGCCGCGAAGGGCTGGCTGGCGAAGAACGGCCTGGACGACACCGTGGTGGCCGACACGAGCGGCCTGTCGACGTCCAGCCGGAGCAGCCCGGCCGACCTCGTCGAGATCGGCAAGCTCGCCGTCACCGACCCGGCGCTGGCCTCTATCGTGTCCGAGCCGAGCGCGAAGCTCCCGGTCATCGGCGCCGTCAAGAACACCAACAAACTGCTCGGCCGGTACGGCGTCGACGGGATCAAGACCGGCACGACCGACGAGGCCGGCGCCTGCCTGCTCTTCTCCACCGACCTGAAGGTCGGAGACCGCACGGTGACCCTGGTCGGCGTCGTGCTCGGCGGCGCCACCCACGGCGACGTGAACCGGGCCGTGGCCGCCCTGATCACCACCGCGAAGGCGGGATTCCGTGAGGTCACCCTGACCGAGAAGGGCAGGGCCTTCGGCAGCTACGCCACCGCCTGGGGCCAGGAGAGCAGCGCCGTCGCCTCCCGGGCGGCATCCGCCCTGGTCTGGTCCGACACGCCCGTCTCCGGCGTCGCGACGGCCAGGGCGCTGGCCCTGGGCACCAGGAAGGACACCGTCGGCTCGGTCGAGTTCCGGGTCGGCGACCGGACCGTCAGCGTGCCGCTCGTGCTTGACCGCACGATCAGTGACCCGGGACCGGCCTGGCGTTTCTCGCATCCCGGCGAGTTGAACGCCGACGGTTAGGCGCGCGGCGCGGACCCCGCACCCCGGCGGATGAAGTCCGCCACCAGCTCGCCGTTCAGCACCGCGTGCTCCACCTCACCCCGGCGGCCGTCGACCCGTCCCGTGCCGTTGCGGGCAACCGGGCTCCCCTCTCCGAGCTCATGCCCCGCCTGGCATCCATGGGAGTGCGGGCCGTGTCGGCGTCCTGCTCGCCGACCGGTTGCTCGAACTGGGCCTGGCCGACCCGGTGGATCCGCGATCTCGCTCGTCGCCGCCGCGCGGATCACCGCGCAGCTCGGCCGCAGCCGCAACCCTGCTCGCACCGGCGCCTCGCTGGCCGTGCAGGGCGTGTCGGCGGCCCTCTCGCAGGCCGGGGCGCTCCTGTTGCGCCATTGGTGGCCGCTGACCTTCGTCGGCTGCCCGTTTTCCCGCGTAAAGTTCCGACATGACCCGTTACGTGATCGACGCGCCTACGCTCCTGCACATCGTCGCCAACGGCATCCAGCCCAGCCCCGAGCATCAGATCGTCGCCCCGAACCTCATCCGCTCGCAGGCGCTCTCGCTGCTATTCGAGGCAGTACTCAACGGTGACCTCACCGAGGATCTGGCACTTCAGCACCACCGCCGCCTGACCGAACTGAAGATGAGGTTGCTCGGTGACCGGGTGTCACACCGGACTGCTTGGAGGATCGCACGCGAGCAGGGTTGGGAGACAACGTACGACGCGGAATACCTGGCCGTCACCGAGCTTCAGGCCGACGCCCTGGTCACAGTCGACCCCGGGTTGGCAATGAGGGCCAAAGGTGTCGTGCCGCTCGCAAATCTCGACGCGCTAACCGCAAGCTGACGTCAATGAGCGTCCTCATCCTCAAGGGGAACCCGCATCGGACCCGACGGACAACGGTGTCACCGGTGATACCATGTGTCCATGCCCATGACCCTTCGCTTGACTGATGTTGAGGCGGACGCCCTGCGTCGCCGTGCCGAATACGAGAGACGGTCCATGCAGGACGTCGCCAAGCAGGCGGTGCGTGAATACGTCGAGAACCACAGTCGCCAGGACCTACTGAGCAGTGTCCTTGACGAGCAGCTCCCGCGCTACGCGGAAGCGCTTGAACGTCTCGGAAAGTGATCTATCTCACCTCCGCGGATCTCCTCTACGTCGGGCAGCGAGCCCTCGGGGGAGACATGCCGGTCCGGGACCAGGGATTGCTTGAGTCGGCGCTGGCCCGTCCGCGCTCGAGCGCATTCGGAAGGGACGCCTACGGGAGCCTCAATGAGAAGGCCGCGGCAATGACGCATTCCTTGGCCCGCAATCACGGCTTGATTGACGGTAACAAACGGCTGAGTCTCGCTGCACTGATCGCCTTCCTGGGTATGAACGGAAGACGGTTGACCTGGTCCAATGATGATGCCTACGAGTTCATCATGGATGTTGCTTCCGGGCGCCTTGATGACGTTTCCGATATCGCTGACCGAATTGCACGAGGCAGCGAAGAGCGCTGAGGCGCCGCGGCCGACTCGACAGTCGGGAACCCCATACGGATGGCCGCCGTCCTCGTGAGCCGTCAAGTCGCGCGAGGACGGTTCGCAGCCGTCCTACCCGAACTCCATTGAATCGAAGCGCAACTGCCAGACGCTGACCGAATCGGCGTCGATCGGTCCACCGACGTCTGGAAAGCTCCAATCTTCCAGGAACTCGAGCATCTCGTACTCACTGCCCGGCATGAGAGCCACGTCACGGCGTCCCAAGAGGAAGCGAGCCCATGTCCTGCAGTCGTCGGCGTTGACGGTGCCGGCGTGGAACATCATCGTCACGGCCCGTGCGGCCCAGATCGTGAGGACGTGCTGTCCGGCATCTTCGTCTCTGTCCCCCAACGCTTCTCTGAGCAGCACAATTGCCCGCGGAACGTCGCCTCGATAGTTGACGACGTCCTCGAGCATCTGCTCATCTGATCTCATGTCTGCGACTCACTCCTCACTTCAGGCCAAAGATAGGGTGCGTACCGGCGGCGTCGGCCCCATACCGTCCACCCTGGCTGAGGAACAAGAAGCGCCAGACAACAGGCCCAACCCGTTTCGGATTCCTTCGACCCGTTCGGGAATGTGACTGTGACGCGGGAACAAAATGCGCCGAAGCGTTCTTCCACTCGACCCGCAATGATCGAGGCAATGAGATCACGGGCAAGTTCCGTGTCGGCCTCACTGTCCCAATCCAGCTCCCACCAACCGCCGTGGTGTCCCGCGCTGAGCATTAGCCAGTGGTCCACTTCGAGGGTGATCGCGATCGCATCTGATCGCTCGGGCCGGATGCGAATCATCGGCCACGAGTCGATGATGGATTCGTCGAATCGGGCGGCCGGGCCGGCGAGGCTTCGCGCGAGCCGCGCAAGGTCTGTCAGCACCGCCCGTGTGCGCTTCGAACGCAGGCATGTCGGCATCCATCTCGCGATCTTCCATCGCCTGACTATCCCACGAGCATGGAAAATGTGGCACGGCCGTCACTGAGTGTCCCGCAAATCGGACGATATACGGCCATCGGGCACAACACCAGGGACGCGAGAGTCCGAACCGGACGTCGTGCCCGCATACCCCGCCCGAAAGGGAATCTCGCGTAAGTCGACTGCAACAAAGAGCAGGTACCGGGGATCCGCGAGCTGTCGCACCACCCTGAACTCCGCGATTTGCCGAAGGGGGAGTTCGGGTCAGGGGGGGATTGGGAGGTCAGTTCACGGCCGGAGCCGGCCGAACGGTGCCGCCTCGGGACGTTTGGGCAGCACGTGGTCGCCGGACGACTGGTGCCGCACCCGCCGGAGCACCCACGGGACGAGGTATTCCCGCGCCCAGGCGAGGTCGTCCGTCCTGGCCCGGCGCCAGGTGGTGCCCGTCATCGGCTCCGGCCGCTGGGGTTCGAGCGAATTGGGCACGTTGAGGGAGGCGAGCACCATGCGCGCGACGGTGTGGTGGCCGAGCGCGTTCAGGTGCAGCCGGTCCGGCGCCCACATCCGTGCATCCTGCAACTCGGTGAGCGCCCAGAGGTCGGCGACGACGCAGTCGTGTCGTGCCGCGATCGCCCGCAGGTTCTCGTTGTAGATGGCCACCTTTCCCCGCAGGTGCCGAAAGACGGGGGAGAAGCCGATGTCGGCCCCGGTGAAGAGCACGACCTGCGCGCCGTCCCCGGCGAGCCGCCGCACCGCCACCTCGCACTGCGCGGCGATGACGTCCGGGTCCGAGCCGGGGCGGATCACGTCGTTGCCGCCGGCCGACAAGGTAACGAGATCCGGTCGCAGGGCGAGGGCCGGCCCGACCTGCTCGGTGACGATTTGCCTGATCAGTTTGCCGCGCACGGCGAGATTCGCGTAGGCGAGGTCGTCGGTGCCCTGGCTGAGCACCTCGGCCACCCGGTCGGCCCAGCCCCGGTGCCCGCCGGGACTGGCGGGCTCCGGGTCGCCGATGCCTTCCGTGAAGGAGTCGCCGAGAGCCACGTAGCGCGACCAGGGATGCTGCTGCTGGGACATGGCCCGGGATTCCCTTCCGTGCGAAAGTGTCGGTCCGACTTGATAGGTTCTTATGAAGTGAATACTCCACCCGTTTTCGGTCCTGCGCAGGGAACAAGTGCAGCAGAGCACCTGTCGCCGTCATTTCCGGAACGCGCTGCCTGGGGTACGGCCAGCAAACTCCGGGCCTGGCAGGCGGAGGCCCTCGAGGCGTACTTCCTGCACCAGCCCCGCGACTTCCTCGCGGCCGCCACCCCGGGTGCAGGCAAGACCACGTTCGCCCTGCGGCTGGCCGCGGAGCTCCGCGCGCGGCGGGTGATCGACCGGATCACCGTGGTCGCGCCGACCGAGCACCTCAAGCGCCAGTGGGCCGACGCCGCCGCCCGCGCCGGGATCCGGCTGGACCCGATGTTCAAGAACGCGAACGGGCGCTACGGCAACCACTACCACGGGGTCGCCGTGACCTACGCGCAGGTCGCGAGCCGGGCCGCCCTGCACCGGGAACTGACCCAATCCAGCCGCACTCTGGTGATCCTCGACGAGGTGCACCACGGCGGTGACGCCCTGAGCTGGGGCGACGCGATCCGCGAGGCGTTCGAACCGGCGACGCGGCGGCTGTCCCTGACCGGCACTCCGTTCCGGTCGGACACCTCCCCGATCCCGTTCGTGAGCTACCTGCCCGACAAGCACGGCATCCGGCTGTCCCAGAGCGATTACAACTACGGCTACGGGCGCGCCCTCGAAGACGGCGTCGTGCGCCCGGTCATGTTCATGGTCTACGCCGGTCACATGAAGTGGCGCACGCGGGCCGGCGACGAGATGGAAGCCAAGCTCGGCGAGGGCAACACCAAGGACATCACCTCCCAGGCCTGGCGCACGGCGCTGGAACCCACCGGGCAGTGGATCCCGGCCGTGCTGCGGGCGGCCGACATCCGCCTCACCGAGGTGCGGCACGGCATCCCGGACGCCGGCGGGCTCGTCATCGCGACCGACCAGACCACCGCGCGGGCATACGCGGCCATCCTCGAGGAGATCTCCGGCGAGAAGGTGACGGTCGTGCTCTCCGACGAGAAGGAGTCGAGCGACCGGATCGACGAGTTCTCGCACAACACCAGCCGCTGGATGGTCGCGGTGCGGATGGTGTCCGAGGGCGTCGACGTTCCGCGCCTGGCCGTGGGGGTCTACGCGACCAGTGCCTCCACCCCGCTGTTCTTCGCGCAGGCGATCGGCCGGTTCGTGCGCGCCCGTCGCCGCGGCGAGACCGCGTCGATCTTCCTGCCGAACGTTCCCGGCCTGCTGAGCCTGGCCAACGCCCTCGAACTGGAGCGCGACCACGCGCTCGACCGCAGCAACCGCGACGACGGCGATGACGGGATGTACAACCCCGAAGACGCCATGGTGGCCGCGGCCAACACCCAGGAGAAGGCCTCCGACGACCTCGGCGAGGAGTTCACCTGGCAGGCCATCGACTCCCAGGCGACCTTCGACATGGTCATGTTCAACGGCGACGAGTTCGGCGAGCTGGCCGAACCGGGCACCGACGAGGAGTTCGACTTCATCGGGATTCCCGGCCTGCTTGAGCCGGAGCAGGTCTCCGAGCTGCTGCGCCAACGGCAGCACCGGCAGTCCAGGCGCTCCACCGACAAGCGGAAGGATCCCGTGACCGGGGAGATCGCCCCGGAGGATCCGCCGCCGCTCTACCGCACCCTCAAGGAGCAGCGCACCCTGCTGGCGAGCCTGGTGGGCATGTGGTCGAAGATGGCGGACGAGCCACACGGCATGGTGCACGCGGAACTCCGCCGCGAGTGCGGCGGCCCGGCCGTCGCGCAGGCCAGCGTCACCCAGCTGCAGAAGCGGATCGACCTGCTGCGCCGCCGCCTCGGCCGCAGCTGACCCTCGCCGCTCCTCGCCGATCGCCGATCGCCGCAATCGTCCCACGATCCTTCGCCGAACTGTGAGTTTGGCACCTTCGCTGGGCCCGGGAAGGTGCCAAACTCACGGTTCGGCGGGTGGATCAGGCGGTGATGACCATTTCGGGGACCTCCGCGGGGACCTCGACTGGGACCTCGGCAGCGACCACGACGCCGGCAGCCTCGAGGGCGGCCAGGATGTCGGCGGTGAGGTCGTCAGCGTGTTCGAGGCCGATCGAGATGCGCACGATCCCGGCCCCGGGCTTGGCACTCGCCTCGACCGGGCGGTGCGTGAGCGATGCCGGGTGCTGAACGAGGGAGTCGACGCCGCCCAGGGAGACGGCGTGGGTGATCAGGCGGCAGGCCTCGGTGAAGCGCGCTGCCGCGTCGAACCCGCCGGCGAACTCGAGGGCGATCAGCGAGCCCGCGCCGGCGGTCTGGCGGCCGATCAGGCCCTGCGGGTCCTGGCCGGGCAGGCCAGGGTAGAGCACGCGGGTGAGGGCGGGGTGGCCGACGAGGCGCTGGGCGACGTCGGCGGCCGTTGCCTGCTGGGCGCGCACGCGGATGGGCAGGGTGCGCAGGCCGCGGTGCAGCATGTACGCGCCGAAGGGGTGCAGAATGCCGCCGGTGACGGCGCGCACCTGGCGCAGGCGCACGATCCAGTCCTGGGGTCCGGAGACCGTGCCGCCCATGACGTCGCCGTGGCCGCCGAGGTACTTCGTGGCGCTGTGCAGCACGAGGGTGGCGCCGGACTCGATCGGGCGCTGCAGCACGGGGGTCGCGAAGGTGTTGTCCACGAGCACCGGGACGCTGCCAGCGGCATCCGCGACGGCCCGGATGTCGGTGAGCTCGAGAGTCGGGTTCGCCGGCGACTCGAGGATGACCAGGCCGGTCTCCGGTCGGATGGCGGCCGCGACGCCGGCCGCGTCGACCCAGGTCACCGTGGTGCCCAGCAGCCCGGTGGCCAGGACGTGGTCCGTGCCGCCGTAGATCGGGCGCAACGCGACGACGTGGTTCTTGCCGGCGGCGACGGAGGCGATCAGCACGGCGGCCAGGGCGGCCATGCCGGTGGCGAAGGCGACGGTGCCCTCGGTGCCCTCGAGAGCCGACAGGCCATCCTCGAAGCGAGCGACGCCGGGCTGCCAGAGGCGCTGGTACACCGCAGACTCGCCGGGGACGATGTCCCCGCCGGTGGCGAGGTTCTCGTAGGAGTCGCCGCCGGATTCGACCCCGGTGAGCGGGTTCGTGGTCGACAGGTCGATCACCGGAACGTGCGACCCTGACTCGGTGACACCCTCCATTCCGGCGTGGACGGCGATGGTTTCAATGTGTGACGACGATGGCAACATGCTCTGAGGAAAGCAGATGCTGTGCCCCGGCGCAAGAACGCGTGGAGGGTCTTGCGATCAGGCCCCATTCATCGAATATGCTTTCCTATGACGAAGGGCTGCACGCATGGATTCGAAGAAGGCCGACCTCGACCGGGTTGACCGCGCGCTCCTCCGCGCTTTGTCGGTGAATGCGCGCGCGTCGGGGGCTGCCCTGGCCGCCGAAATCGGGGTGGCGGAGTCGACCGTGTCCTTGCGGCTGCGCAGGCTCCAGCAGCTCGGCCACATCCGCGGCTACCGGGCCAACATCGACCTTGCCGCCCTCGGCGCATCCCTCCAGGCGCTCATCTCCGTGCGCCTCGCCAAGCACGCCCGCGGGCAGATCGACGAGTTCCGCAACGCGGCCCCGCACTGGCCGGGCGTGATCGGGATGTTTCACACGGCCGGGGCGGACGACTACCTCCTGCACGTGGCCGCTGCCGATGCCTCTCACCTGCGCGACTTCGTCCTCGAACACCTCGCCGAGCATCCGGCCGTCGCCCACACGGAGACCAACCTCATCTTCGAGTACGTGGACGGGGACGGCTGGCAGGATCTCGTCAAGTAGGTGACGAACCGCCCGGGATTCGCTAGCGTCGTGGCGTGTCCACGACTGCCCCGCTGATCCGGATCGGCATCTCCGGCTGGCGCTACGCGCCCTGGCGCGGGGTCTTCTACCCGCCGCACCTGCCCCAGCGGCGGGAACTCGCCTTCGCGGCGGAGCACCTCGACACCATCGAACTCAACGGATCGTTCTACTCGTTGCAACGGCCGGAGAGCTACCTCCGGTGGCGCGACGAGACGCCGCCGGGCTTCGTGTTCTCGGTCAAGGGCCCTCGATACATCACGCACATGCTCCGCCTGCGGAACTCGAGGGTGGCCCTCGCCAATTTCTTCGCGTCCGGGCCGCTGGCCCTCGGCAGCAAACTGGGCCCGGTCCTCTGGCAGCTGCCGGCACGACACGCCTTCGATCCCGCGGAACTCGATGACTTCCTGGCCCTGCTCCCGCGCAGCACCGCCCGGGCCGCCGCACTGGCCGGTGAGCACGACGAACGGCTCGACGGGAGGGCATTCACCGTCGCGGGAGAGGACCGGCCGCTCCGGCACGCGCTGGAGGCGCGCTCGGCGACGTTCGTCGATGAGCGGTGCTACGACATCCTGCGGCGCCACGGGGTCGCGCTTGTCGTGGCCGACGCGGCCGGCGACTGGCCGCGGTTCACCGAGGTCACCGCCGATTTCCTGTACCTGCGGCTGCACGGGGCCGAGGAACTCTACGCCTCGGGCTACACCGATGCGGCCTTGGGTGACTGGGCCGCCCGGGTGCGAGGCTGGTCCGGCGGGACGACCTGCCCGGACGGTATCGGCCGCGACGTGTACGTCTACTTCGACAACGACGCAAAGGTTCGTGCCCCGTTCGACGCGATGTCCCTCCGTGACAGACTCAGCACAGGGGCAGAATGAATCCACAGGAGCTTCACCGATGAACAAGAACCGGCTCGAGGCCTTCAGCGACGCGGTGCTGGCCATCATCATCACGATCATGGTGCTCGAACTCCGGGTTCCCGAAGAGCCGGACTGGCATGCTCTCCTCACCGTGCTGCCGACGTTCCTCAGCTACCTGCTCAGCTTCGTCTACGTCGGCATCTACTGGAACAACCATCACCACCTGATCCAGCTCGCCGGCACGGTCAACGGCTCCATCCTGTGGGCGAACCTGCACCTGCTGTTCTGGCTGTCACTGTTCCCGTTCACCACCCGGTGGACCGATGAAACCGGTTTCGCCCAGGTCCCGGTGACTACAACCAGGTCACCGACCGGGCGATCAAATTACAGGGGCCGGAGGAGCCGCGCACGCTCACCCAGTTGCGGGCGGACGTGTTCCGGGACCTGCTCCTGGATACCGGCTGCGGAGAGGCCGGTTGGACCGGGGCCGGCTGCACCGAGACCGCCGGCGGGTTGCGGCCGAACCTGCTCGTCACGGTCCCGATGCTCACCCTCCTCGGTGTCACGGAGGAGCCGGGCAACCTGGACGGGTACGGGCCGATCGATCCGGACACGGCCCGGGCGCTGGCGGCGAAGTGCCCGAGCTGCGTGCGGATACTGACCCACCCGGAGACCGGCGCGGTGCTTTCGGTCGGCCGGGACCGGTACACGATCCCCGGCTCGCTCCGCACGATGCTGCAGGTGCGCGACGGCACCTGCCGGCACCCCGGGTGCAGCCGGGCGGCCAGCCGCTCCGACATCGACCACGGCCTCGACTGGGCGTTCGGCGGGCGGACCGACCACAACAACCTCGCCCACCTGTGCCCAGCCAGCCACGCCCTGAAGCACGAGGCCGGCTGGAAGGTCAGCCAGGCCACCGACGGAACGGGAACCCTGACCTGGACCACCCCGACCGGGCACACCTACGTGACAGAGCCGGAGACCCTCATCGGCACCGCGATCAGCGCCGGACTCCGGAAAGAAATCAACCCGGCCGACGGCCCAGCTTGCGAGGAGTGAACGGGCCAACGGACAGGCCCGGTGGGTCGCCCGGGGGCTATGCTCGGGCGGGTAACCGTGTCGAATCGAGAACTCATCACCGCGGCTCAATGCGCGCTGAATCCGCGTGCCGTGGGCGACCGGCTCTTCGGCGATGTCGGCGCGGCGCTCGTCATCGATCGCGGCAACCGCTACCTCGGCGTCTGCATTGACTCCGGCTCAGGCACCGGTTTCTGCGCCGAACACCGCGCCATCGCGGCCATGGTCACGGCCGGTGAGTACCGCATTCGCGCCATCGTCGCGGTCTGGCGTGACCAGGCGGGTCGGCTGTACGTTCTGCCGCCCTGCGGTCGATGCCGGGAGTTCATCCGCCGGGTCGACCCGGGCAATCTCGACACCCAGGTCATCCTGGGCGAAACGGGGTCCCGCACGCTGGGGGAGCTCCTGCCCGCCCACGACTGGCCCGAACCGCTGAACGAACAGACCGGAGCAGGTTACGTCACGTCAGATGCGGCCCCCGGAGCAGGCGGGCGCAGAACGACATGCCGGGGTTAACGAGACAACGCCCCCACCGAGGTGGGGGCGTTGTCGAAGCTCGGATTGAGCAGTTGCGCTATTTAGAGGGCGCGGATGTTCTCGGCCTGGGGACCCTTGGGGCCCTGGGTTACCTCGAACTCGACCTTCTGGTTCTCGTCGAGCGACTTGTAGCCGTTCGAAGCGATCGCGGAGTAGTGCGCGAACACGTCGGCGCTTCCGTCGTCGGGAGCGATGAAGCCGAAGCCCTTTTCAGCGTTGAACCATTTCACGGTACCTGTTGCCATTTTGAAACTCCTCCAGGAGTGTTTAGATCGGACCCGACTGTCGGGCCCGTTCGTCGCGGTATTCGTCGTCCGCTTCCTTAAGGAATAGCGCGCATCAACCGAGGCCGATGCGATTTTAAGACGTGCAAGCACTACAACTACTGACACAACACTAGCCCACAATGCTGAGTTCGTGCCGTATCCGTCCAGAAATCTGTGTCGCGCCGTCATGATCAGCTGCCGGGCAGGGACCGCGGACCCCGCCGACGGCGTCGGTCAACGGTCTCAGTCAACGGTGACGAAGTCGATGAGCTGCTCGACTCGGCCGAGCAGCTGGGGTTCCAGATCGGCGAAGGACCGCACTCGTCCGAGAATCCGCTGCCAGGCCCGGGCTATGTCGGCCTGGTCCTCGTGCGGCCAGCCGAGCGCGGCGCAAATGCCGTGCTTCCACTCCACCGAGCGCGGCACCTGGGGCCAGGCGGCCAGGCCGAGCCGTTCGGGTTTGACCGACTGCCAGACGTCGACGTACGGATGTCCGACCACGAGGACGTTGCGGCCGTGCGGCCCCCTGGCCACCGCCTCCGCGATCCGGCTCTCCTTGGAGCCGGCGACGAGGTGGTCCACCAGTACGCCCACCTTGCGGCCGGGACCCGGGCGGAACTCGGCCAGGAGCTCTTCGAGGTTGTCCACGCCCTCGATGTATTCGACGACGACGCCCTCGATCCGAAGGTCCGCGCCCCAGACCTTTTCGACCAGTTCCGCGTCGTGGCGCCCTTCCACGAAGATGCGACTGGCCCGGGCAACGCGCGCGGGGGCGTCTTTGACGGCCATGGAGCCGGATGCGGTCCGGGCCCGCGTCGTGGGTGCTTTCGCCGCGGGGACGACAAGCACGACCGGCTCGCCGTCGATCAGGAACCCGGCGCCGAGCGGGAAGAGCCGGAGCTTGCCGTTGCGGTCCTCGAGCGTGACGATCTTCTTCTCGATGCGAATCACGGCACCGCAGAACCCGGTCGTGGCCTCCTCGACCACCAGGTCGCGGACGGCTTCCCGGGTGGGGATCACCGTGCGCCCCGCGTCGCGCCAGCCGGGGGAGAGCACGTCGGAGCCGTATCGTTCGTTCATCATCCGATCGACGTTAGCCGAGATTCGAGTCGATCCCCGCAGGCGGGCGGGTGTCTCGCGCCGCGTTCCGAGGGGCCGCCGGTCAGGCGCTCTCCGGGATCTTCGACGGCCCGGTCAGCGGCGGCTGGGCCGACTCGGTCGCACCGACCGCAGCGGCCGCGCCGGCAGCTGCAGTCTCCCTGGCCAGGAAGCTGCTGAGTTCGCCGATCATGCTCATCAGCGGAGCAGGGAAGACGACGACGGTGTTCTGGTCGACGCCGATCTCGACAAGGCTCTGCAGGTTGCGCAGTTGCAGTGCCAGCGGATGCTCCATCATGGTGTCGGACGCCTGTCCGAGGGCTGCGGCCGCCAACGATTCGCCCTCCGCGTTGATGATCTTCGCCCGCTTCTCGCGCTCGGCCTCCGCCTGCCTGGCCATGGCCCGTTTCATCGAATCCGGCAGCAGGATGTCCTTGAGTTCTACCAGGGTGACCTCCACGCCCCAGTCAAGAGTCAGCGCGTCGAGAATCTCGCGGATGTTGACGTTCAGGGTGCTCGTCTCTGCCAGGGTCTCATCGAGGGAGTGCTGGCCGATGACCTTTCGGAGCGTGGTCTGGGCGATCTGGTCGATTGCGGCGCCCACGCTCTCGATCGCGACCACGGACTTCACCGGATCGATCACGCGGTAGTAGGCCACCGCCGACACGCCCACACTCACGTTGTCGCGGGTGATGATGCCCTGGGACTGGATCGGCAGGGTCACGATTCGCAGCGCGACCCGGTGCATGACGTCGACGAAGGGAATGATGAATCGCAGGCCGGGTTCCTTGGTGGCCCTCAGCCGCCCAAACCGCAGCACGACACCGCGCTCGTACTGCTTCACGACCCGAACGGAGGCGACCAGGAACACGATGATGAGGATGACGACGATCACCAGGATGATGATTTGCCAGATGTTCATGAAGGTTCATCTCTTCTGCGCCCGGCCCACCGAGCGCGCTTACGGATTAATTGTCACTCCACACGTGCTGTTTCACCAGTGCCCCGTTGACCGCCGGAAAGTCGGGGGCTCGCGATAGCCTGTCGGTATGTGTGGCCGATTCATCATCACCGATACGGCGGAGGACCTCGCCGCCATGTTCGACGTCGAGCATGTGGGGGAGAACATCCCCGAACCCTCGTGGAACGTCAAACCCACCGAGCAGATACCGATCGTGCTCGAGTCGGTGAAAGACGGCCCGGTCGTGCGCAGGCTGGAGTCGGCCCGGTGGTCTCTCGTGCCGTCGTTCTCGAAGCAGCTCACGTCCGGCTACCCCACCTTCAACGCCCGGGCGGAAGAAGCCGCGGAGAAGGCCTCGTACAAGAGCTCAGTGGCGTCGAAGCGGGCGCTCATCCCGGCCGCGGGCTACTACGAGTGGCACACGGCGGGCAAGACCAAGACTCCCTATTTCGTGCACTCCGACGACGGCCTGCCCCTGGCCTTCGCGGGCCTGTATTCCTGGTGGCGCAATCCCGCGCTGCCCGGTGACGATCCCACGCGCTGGGTCCTCACGGCCACGGTCCTCACCTCTGACGCCCAGGGCGGCCTCGCCGAGATTCACGACCGCACTCCGGTCGTGCTCCCGGAGGAGTGGTGGGACCAGTGGCTCGATCCGCACACCATAGGTGACCAGGGCCTGGTCGACGCCGCAGTGGCGGCCTCGCGGCCGGTGGCCGCCGGGCTGCGTTTCTATGAGGTCGCCCCCCTGGCCGGCGCCGCCAACGGGCCCGAACTCACCGAACCGGTGGGCCGCGAGCGAGTGGTCGGTGGGTCCGGGGAGCCCCGCTGATGAGCGAACAGCCGGCGGCGCAGGCCGACGACCGCAGGGAGACCTCCGCCGAGCGTCTCGACCGTAACTGGGATTCCTTGCTGCAGGAGCTGCGCGTCACGCAAACGGGCACGCAAATCCTCGGTGGATTCCTGCTGGCCGTCGCCTTCCAGCCGCGCTTCACGGAACTCGACGGCTACCAGATCGCGGTCTACCTGGCGCTGGTGACTGTCGCGGCGGTCACGACCGCGGTCGGCCTCGGCCCGGTCAGCCTTCACCGCATGCTGTTCCGGCGCCACGCGATGGCCCAGATCGTGAAGATCGGCAGTGCGCTCGTGCGCATCACGCTGGCCGGGGTTGCAATCGTGCTCACCGGGACGACCCTGCTCATCTTCGATGTCGTGCTCGGGCGCGCGGCCGGACTCATCGCGGCTGCCGCCGTCCTGGCGCTCACCCTGTTGATCTGGTTGATTGTGCCGCGTTCGGTTCGGCCCGACGGCCCCTGACCCGGTACGCTCAAATCATCGGCCCGGCGAGACTGGCGGGCACCGCATCGAAAGGACCACCCATGCATGTCGTCGCCTTCATCGTCGCGATGGCCGTCTTCGTCCTCGGTCTCTGGCTGTTCGGGCTCGCTTTCGCGGTAACCGCGTTCCAGCTGCCGATCTTCTTCGCCGGAATCCTCTGCGTCGCGCTCGCCCTGGCCATCCCGACCCGGGTCATCCGCAGCTAGACCCCGGGCGCTCCTGCCCGGCTCGGGCTAGATTACCGGTATGAATCCGGCAGTCCAGTTTCCTCGCTCGTTGCGGCCTCCTGCTCACGTAACGAAATCGGGCTAGCGTGCGTACCGTGTTCACCGGTTGGCTCACCGTGATCGGCGGCGGGCTGGCCTACATGCTCGTCATTGCGCTGCTCGGGCGATGACGGGCCTCTGCTGATGCGCGCCCTGCGGAATCACGGCCTCAGCATCTTCTTTGGCGTCATATTCGTCCTCGCCCTGATCGGTCAGGCACTGACCGGGCTGGCGCTCTTCAACGAGGAGCAGGCCGCCCTTGGCCTGGCAACCGTGTCGCTCGGGCACTACCTCACGTCCTCCGCGTTCGCCGTGGACGTCTCCGAAAACTGGCAGTCGGAGTTCCTCCAGTTCTTCCTGTTCATTCTCGCCACGACCTGGCTGGTACAGCGGGGGTCGCCCGAGTCAAAGCAGCCAGGTGAGGAAGGTCCCGGGTCCGACGCTGAGCAACTGGTGGGGGAGTTCGCGCCCCCGAATTCGCCGTCCTGGGCTCGGAAGCACGGCTGGCGGCTCCGGATCTATTCGAATTCCCTTCTGCTCGTCATGGGTGCCATCTTTGTGCTCTCCTGGGCGGCCCAATCCTTCACGGGAGTCGTCGCCTACAACGAAGAACAGCGCGCGCACCTTCAGTCGCCCGTGACCTGGCCGGACTACATCGTGTCGGCCGACTTCTGGAATCGCACGCTGCAGAACTGGCAGTCGGAGTTCCTGGCGGTGGGCAGCATGGTTGTTCTGTCGATCTACTTGCGCCAGCGCGGGTCGCCGGAATCGAAGCCGGTCGGGGCACCGCACGCGGAATCGGCGGTCGAAGGGTGAACCCGGGTGGCGGCCGAGGCGGTCTGTCAGGTGCCCGGCCTACAGCCCGGCGACGAGGTTGATCAGCGTCGCCAGGATGATCGTGCCGAAGAGGTACGAGAGGAGCGCGTGGCGCAGCGCCGCCATGCGAATCCCGTGTGTCTGCAGGGTGGTGTCCGACACCTGGAACGTCATCCCGAGGGTGAACGCGAGGTAGGCGAAGTCCCCGTAGTTCGGCGCTTCGGCCTGGTTGAAATCCACGCCCCCGTCCGGTCCGGAATAGTACAGGGACGCATACCGCAGGGTGAAGAGAGTGTGGATCAGTCCCCACGACAGGGCCACGCTCATCACCGCCAGCATCGCGATGGTGATCCGCTCCGATGCCCGCGCCTCGATCAGCAGGGAGACGGGGGCGCCCAGGCTGGCGAGGCTGGCGATCACGACGAGAAGGTCGGAAATCGCGCGCCCCGGGTCCTCGCGTGTCGAGTGGCTGGCCGTCGTCGACGCATCCATCCGCCACACGGTGAGCCAGACCCAGAGCAGGTAGGTGACGCAGGCCGCAGCCCAGCCGACGATGACGGCCGGTACCCATTCGCCCCGCATCCCGGTGAGGATGCCCGCCGTCAGTCCGACCAGGAGCATGACGGCGAAGCGCGTCGTGGAATGGTGGATCTTCACGGGTCCGGGGAGACCCCCGGGTCCGTTGCGGAGTTCACTCATGAGGCGATCCTACTTTTCCGTCGCCGCCGCACGCGGCGCTGACGGCCGTGATCAGCCCCCGATCGCCGATGATCCGGAAGTGGCCGGAGGCGGCCAGGGCGATGTTCGTGGCTCCGGGCAGGCTGCAACCGTCCGGGATATGCGGGTCGAACGCCCCGTAGACGGAGGTGATCCGGGCGTTCACGAACTGCTCGTCCACGAGGAGGCGCACCATCGGGTCGGTCGGTGAGAGCGCGCGCAGGCTGGGGAGCACCGTGTATTTCGCCAGGGACGACCCGGAGAACGGCGTCGCGATCGCGACCATCCGATCGATCCGCTCCCGGCCTGCGGCGGACATCATCAGGTACTTTCCGATCAGGCCGCCCTTGCTGTGGGCGACGAGGATCACGCCGTGCAGGTCTTCCTGGGAGAGGTACTCCGCGGCGATCCGAGCGCCGTCGGCGACCGGCCGCCGATTGCGCCCCAGTCCCCGGATCGCGTGCACCGGGTGGCCGCTGCCGTGCAGCGCGTCCGCCAGCGGCCGCAGGAACCGCCAGGTCTCGTAGATCCCGGGCAGCAGCACGACCGGGGCGGAATCGCCCGATCGATACCGCGCAAGGGCAGCCCGCGACGGGCCGGCATCCAACTGCCGGATGCCGACATAGGCATAGTCGAGCGCCCAGAACCACGCCTTGGCCAGGATGTTCACCGGTCAACCTCCGGCGCGGATCCCGCAACTCCAATCCGCGCGTGCGCCACGATGGCCGCCACCACCACCCGGGGGGCCGCGAGCTGCACGACATGGGAGGCGCCCCGCACGTCGAGCCTGCTCGAGCGCGGAATCGCGGCGACCAGCCGATCCGCCCAGCCGGCGGGCGTGACCGGGTCCCGCGAACCGCGAATGACGAGCGTGGATACCTGCAGGCGGGCAACCCGCTCCTCCAGCCGGTAGGAGAGCATCGCCGGCAGCGCCGAGAAGTAGCGCCGCGGCCCGCAGCGCAGGTAATCGACGGCGACGATCCAGTTCGCCGCCGGCGGTTCGGTGAAGACGTCTCGCAGCAGGCGCAGGGCCTGCCCCAGCGCGGAGGGGGCGGCCGGGTCGACGACGGGCGCGATCAGCACGAGGCTGGAGGCGAGACCCGGATCCTGCAGGGCGACCTCGGTGACCACCTGCGACCCCATCGAGTGCCCCACCAGTACCGGATCGACGAGGCCCCGGGCGCCGGCGAATGCCCGCAGGAGCGCGGCGAAGTCCGGAATGTCCAGCGGAACGGCCGGAGACGGCGCCGCGCCGAACCCCGGCAGATCGACCGCGTACACGCTGCCGTGCGGGGCCAGGAGCCTGGACAGCCTGGCGTAGTAGCGCGACGACGCCCCGATGCCGTGCACCAGCACGAAGGCTCGGGTCCCGCCGACCGACCGGTCGTCGCCGTACTCGCGCACGAGCAGGGTCAGCTCCCCGTGGTCGAACCGGCGAAGGACGAAGTCGCTCATTCTGCCGAGCCTAGGGCTCCGACGGGCCAGATGTCAGCCTTGATGGGTATCGTAAAGAGACACCTTCAATCACCACATTTCCGAAAGAGACCGCCCAGGATGCCCGATAGCCCGGCCGCGGCCACACCGTACGAGGTCCTCGGGGTCAGCCCGACAGCCAGCCAGGACGAACTCCGCCGGGCGTATCGCCGGCTGCTCCGGCACACCCACCCCGATGTGGGCGGCAGCGCGGAGCGCTTTCACGCCGTGCAGATCGCCTGGGAACGGGTCGGAAACCCGGCCAGCCGGGCCGAGTACGATCGGCACCGATACTCGGAGGCCGAGCCGTCGCCCTCCGGCTCGTTCTACGCGGCTCCCGCGGCCCCGGGCCGTTCGGCGCAGTCCGGCGGCGTGCGCGCGCGGATGTACGGACACCCCGGCGGGCAGACCAGGCAGCACTTCCTCTCCCTGATTCGCGAGTGGGCCGGGCGGGGAACGACCCTGGACGATCCGTACGACCCGGGGTTGGTGCGGACGGCCCCGCAGGAGATCCGCCACCGGCTGGCCAAGGCCATCGCCGAGGAATCCACCGCGCAGCTCGTCTCGGGCCTCGGCATCGGATTCACCGCCTGGCACGACGTCGACACCGGGGAGCAGGGGCAGAAGCTCGACCACGTCGTCCTGGGCCCGGCCGGCCTGTTCGCCATCCTGTCCGAGGACTGGGGCGCGCCGGTTCAGCTTCGGCGCGGTGAGCTTGCCGGCGACACCCTCGCGCCCGGGGAAAGCCCGATCCAGGGCCTCGAGGACGCCGCCCGGGCGCTGGCGCGGTCCCTCAAGGTCAGGTTCACCGCGCTCGTCGTCGTGCTGCCCGATGGCGCCGTCTCCGAACCGCTGACCGTTCCGAGGCGCGGCCGCCGTCCGACGGTGGTCACTATTCCCCGCTCACGCCTGGTCGGCCTCCTGCGGGACGGGCTTCCGGGGATGGACCGGGGCTCCTTCGAGAAGGTCTTCGAGCTGCGGAGCCGACTGCAGAACGGCATCCGCTTCGTTCAGGACTGACCGGCGGATCGGTTCGCGCGGAGCCCGAGCCTGTCGACCCAGTAGTCGAGGAAGCTGGCGCCGGCCTCGTCGTGGATCTGCTCGCCCATGACGATGACCGGGTAGGGCCGGTCGAGGATCCCGTCGGCCGGACGCACGTCCACGTGGGAGACGTCGTAGCCGGCGGCATGCAGGTGATCGGCCATCAGATAGTCGCTGCGGGAGTCGCCGACCGAACGCCACAGGTGGGGGAGGGGACCACCCTCGGCGAAGAACGCGAGCGCGCGTTCCGCGGCGTTGTCCTTGTCCAGGAGCACCGACTCGATGTCCGTCGAGATGATCGTCGGGTCGATTCTGAAGGGCATCCGCCCGGCCGAGTCCGGCGCCTCGCGCTCACCGAGCCGAACCCCCAGGCCGCGCGCGGTGAGCAGGGCGAATGCCGACTCGTTGAACGCCTCCTGGGCGGCCCGGTAGGCACCGTTGTCGACATCCGTGCGCTGCTCGACCGAAACCATGGCCTGTTTGGTTTCGTCGAAGAACATGGTGTCGCCGAAGGAGTCCGCCACGAGCCGGCGCAGCGCGTCGACGGCGGCCGCCGGCAGGGCGACGCTGTCGTCCACCACGACCTCGCCCATCCCGGCTGCCGAGATGGGGAACCACACGGCACCCTTCTCGCACACGCCGTACATCCGGAAATCGCCTGGAAGGCCAGCCGCGACCAGCGGGGTGACGACCTCGTCGCGGATGAAGGCGGCCGAACGCCCGGTGATGAACGCGATCGGCACATTGGCGCCGGCCAGGAGAATCAGGTCGGTCAGGATGCTCGGAGTGGCGATGGACCGGGTGACCGGACTCGCGATCGGGCCATCAACGTCAAGGAGGAGCCCCAGCGGGGAAACGGTGTCTCGCATCCCTCATTGTCCCACCCCCGCGGCCGGTCCCGACCGGGCAGGAAGCGCGCCTCAGTTCGGGACGACCGACACGCTCCCGTTCGTGGTCTCCGCAACGATCGTGTGCTCGGAATCGCGGTCACCCGGCACGGAGTTCGTGTTCGTCGACCCGTTGGTCGTCTGCGCCGTGATGAAGTAGCGCACGCCGTCCACCGGAACCCGCACCGTCACCGAGCCGTTCGTGCTCCTGGCCACGACGTCGTCCGGCGGATCCAGGAAGCCCAGATCGACGCTGCCGTTGGTCGTGCCGGCGCTGACCTCGTCGGAGGTCGCCTCCCGCAGGCGGATGGCCCCATTGGTGGTGCGCAGCTCGATCCTGGACTCCGTGCCGGACGCTTCGATGCGACCGTTCGTCGTGTGCAGGCTGAGTTCACCCGTGAGCCCGGATGCCGTGATGGCACCGTTCTCGCCCGCCACGGCCAGCGGCAGCGACTCGGGGAGTCGCACGGTGACCTCGAGGGAGCAGAAGCTGAACCACTGGCGCGAGCATCCGCCGCTGATGGTGGTCACTCCGCCGGACGTGCTCGCCGCCAGGGTCGGCGCCGTCCCGATGTAGCTGCCGCGCATCGTGACGTGGATCTCGTCGTCGTCGCTCGGCCCGAGCACCAGCGCGGCATTCGGAATCTCCACGGCGACGCTCCGGCCGGCGGCCAGGTCTTCGTCCTGGTCGACCGGGCCGCCGCGGAAATTCAGTGCGAACAGCAACCCGACGATGGTCGTGATCGCCACCAGCGACAGGCCGACGATCAGGATGACCGTGTTGGCGGTGGGTCCGGAGCCCTTCCCTGCGGAAGGCTGCCCGGGAACTGGCTCGCTCATCTCGACCCTCTCATCTCAACGGTCCATGGGCCGCGGCGCCGACCGGATGCGCTCCGGCCGGATGCGAACCGGCCTCGGGGCGTGTCCTGTCGGTTAGAGTACCCGGCTCGGACCTGATCCGTCAGGCCGCTCGACGGGGTCGAGTTCCAGGCGCTCACCTTCCAGACGCTCAACGGGGGCCCGATGTACCAGTTCGGTGCTGGGTGAGCTGCTCGCCGACCCGGACCCCGCGAAGGCCGGCCGGGTCATGCAGGCCATGCTGGGGATGCAGAAGATCGACATCTCAGGTCTCCGCGCGGCGCACGCCGGCGCCTGACCCGCCGGGCCTGCCGCACGCCGGGCCTGCCGCCCGCTTCCGGTGGTCGGCGGCGACGGCAGCGTCTATCGTTGAGGGAGATGATTACGAGACGCGAAGCGGCCCTGCGGCTGGACATCCCGCTGGAGATGGCGCACCGGCACGGCATTCCCACTCGGCTCTCCGAGGCCGAACTGGCCGAGATGGAGTCCAACCCGCCCGCCTGGCTGGTCCAGTCGCGTGCGAACCGCACCGGCAAGAAGCCCGTCTGGGTCGAGTTGCGCTGCGACGTCTGCGGATTCACCGAAGCCGCGCGGCCCAAGAAGTGGTGGCCGGCCTTCACTTACATCACGTGCGACGATCACGGCTACGACGAGCTGCCCGCCCCGGCGGCCGGCCTCCGCCGACGGGAGTTCGACGGAGTCGGGAGCCGCTTCGTCGGGATCCTCGACGAGGCTCCGGCGCCCGGCTGAACCCGCCGCTCCGGTCCCCACCGCTCCGGCACCCGCCCCGCACCTCAAGCACCCACGCCTCAAGCGCCCACCGCTCCAACTCTCCCGCGCGATTGGCGGGGTGAAGGAATATCCTGAAACATGATGCCCTCCGCTGACGCCTTCAAGCTCGCACCCCCTCGATCCCTGACCGACGAGGAGGTCGCCGGCATTCGCCGGGATTTCCCGATCCTCGGGCGACCGGTCAACGGCCGGCCCCTCGTCTACCTCGACTCCGGGGCCACCTCGCAGAACCCCGCCAGCGTGCTGGACGCCGAGCGGGAGTACTACGAGCAGCGCAATGCCGCCGTGCACCGCGGCGCCCACACGCTCGCTTTCACGGCGACGGAGGCCTTCGAGGACGCGAGGTCGACCGTTGCCGCCTTCATCGGGGCGAAGACCGACGAAGTGGTCTGGACCTCGAACGCCACCGAGGCCATCAATCTCGTGGCCTACTCCTTCTCCAACGCGTCCCTCGGGCTCGGGGGAGAGGCGGCCAAACGATTCCGCCTCGGTCCCGGCGACGAGCTCGTCGTCACCGAGATGGAGCACCACGCGAACCTCATCCCCTGGCAGCAGCTCGCGCTGCGCACGGGCGCGACGCTGCGGTTCATCCCGGTCACGGATGACGGCACCCTCGACCTCGACGCCGCCGCGGCCGTCATCGGGGCGCGCACCCGCCTGCTGGCCTTCACCCACGCCTCCAATGTGGTCGGGGTCGTCAACCCGGTCGCCGACCTTGTCGCCCTCGCCCGCTCTGTCGGCGCCCTTGTGCTGGTCGACGCCTGCCAGTCCGTGCCGCACGTGCCCGTGGACGTGGCCGCCCTCGACGTGGACTTCGCGGTGTTCTCCGGACACAAGATGCTGGGTCCCACCGGCATCGGCGTGCTATTCGGCCGGGCCGAGCTGCTGGCCGACATGCCCCCGTTCCTCACCGGCGGATCAATGATCACCACCGTCGACATGCAGGGTGCAGAGTTCCTCGCGCCGCCGCAGCGCTTCGAGGCCGGCACGCAGCGCGTCTCGCAGGCGATCGCCCTGGCCGCCGCGGTCGACTACCTGTCCTCGGTCGGCATGGGGCGGATCGAGGCCAGGGAGACGGAGCTCGGGCAGCGCCTCCTGGCCGGGCTCGCCGACATCCCGGGCGTCCGGGTGCTCGGTCCCGCCGCCGGCGTCGAACGCATCGGCCTGGCCAGCATCGACGTCGCCGGGGTGCACGCGCACGACGTCGGCCAGTTCCTCGACGAAGCCGGCATCGCGGTCCGCGTCGGCCACCACTGCGCGCAGCCCCTTCACCGCCGGCTGGGCGTGACGGCGTCGACCCGGGCCAGCACCTACCTGTACACGACCACCGACGAGGTGGACCAGTTCCTGGCCACCCTGCGCGAGGTCGCCCCCTTCTTTGGAGTGAGCCGATGACGTCCAGCGACCTGCAGCAGCTCTACCAGCAGATCATCCTCGACCATGCCAAGGCCCGGCATGGCTTTTCGGTCGAGCCGCTGGCGGACCTCGTCGCGCGCGAGGCCGACGGCACTCGCACCGCCCAGTCCCACCAGGTCAACACGACCTGCGGCGACGAGGTGACCGTGAGCGTGAGCGTCGGCGCGGCCTCCGCCGGCGAAGCCCCGTCGGGGACCGACCGGATTGAGGACCTCGCCTGGCGCGGTGAGGGATGCTCCATTTCGATGGCATCCGCTTCCGTGCTGAGCGACACCGTCCGAGGTCTCCCGGCGAGTGAGGCCACGGCCCTGCTCGGCGCGTTCCGGGACATGCTGCGGTCGCGAGGCACCATCGAGCCCGACGAGGAACGGCTCGGGGATGCCGCGGCCTTCGCCGGGGTCTCTCGCTACCCGGCCAGGGTCAAATGCGCGATGCTGCCGTGGGTCGCCTTCGAAGAGGCGCTGTCGCGCGCGGCGGCACACTAGATCCCGCTGGTTCGACCACCGCCACTTCGGCCAGAGCCGGTTCAGACGCCGCCCGGCGTCGCGCCGGCCCGCGAGGCCGGTTCGGCCAGGTCGTCGTGGTGGATCCGGTCGCCCAGCCGGCCGAGCGGCTCGCCGCTGCCGCCCCAGTGCAGGGCGATGATCTCGGCGGCAATGGACACGGCGGTCTCCTCCGGGGTGCGTGAGCCCAGGTCGAGTCCGATCGGGCTGTGCAGGCGCTCCAGTTCGGGCTCGCCGACACCGGCCTCGCGCAGCCGCCTGAGGCGGTCGTCGTGGGTGCGCCGGGACCCCATCGCACCGATGTAGGCGACCCGCGGTGCCCGCAGCGCCACCTCGAGCAGCGGCACGTCGAATTTCGGATCGTGGGTGAGCACGCAGATCACCGCCCGTTCGTCCACCAGACCGGCGGCGAGCTGCTCGGCCAGGTACCGGTGCGGCCACGCGACGACCACCTCGTCGGCGTCCGGAAACCTGGCCGGGGTCGCGAACACGGCGCGAGCGTCGCAGACGGTGACCCGGTAGCCGAGGAACGCGGCCAGCCGGCTGAGGGCCGCGGCGAAGTCGATGGCGCCGAAGACGAACATCCGCGGCCGGGGCGCGAAGCTGTTGAAGAAGACTCGCATCCCCTCCCCGCGCCGTTCGCCGTCCGGTCCGTAGGTCAGTACGCTGTTCCGGCCGGCGGCCAGCAGCCCCTGGGTGTCCTCGCTGATCGCACGGTCGGCCCGTTCAGACCCGACGCTGCCGTCGAAGCCGTGCGGCCGGACCACGAGGTGCCGTCCGGCCCAGCCGGGCTCCGGATGGTCGATGATCGTCGCGACGCCGACGGCCCGGGAGTTCTCGATGTCATCCCGAACGGCGTCGAGCTCTTCAAAGGTCTTCTGCGAAACGGGTTCGACGAACACGTCCAGGATGCCGCCGCAGGTCAGCCCGACCGAGAAGGCATCGTCGTCGCTGATGCCGTACCGGACCAGGACGGGTTTGCCGTCCGCGACGACCTGGCTGGCGAGGTCGTAGACCGCGCCCTCCACGCAGCCGCCCGAGACCGAGCCGACGACCTCGCCGTCCGGTGTGACCAGCATGGACGCCCCCGCCGGCCGCGGCGCGGATTCGAACGTTCGCACGACCGTGGCGAGGCCGGCGGTTCCGCCCGTCCGCCACCCGGTGATCAGGGGACCGAGAACCTCACGCATCCGAGTGCGTCCCGGCACGCATCGTCATCGCCCGTTCTTCCGGGAGGCGCGTCGGCCGATGCGGTAGGCGATGAAAGCCACCGCGGCGAGCAGGCCGAGGAGCTTGGGCGGGCTGCTGAGCTGGTCGGTGATCATGCCTTTGGCGAAGGCGAAGGCGTCCAGGCTCGTGTCCGCGGCCGGGGCGGGCGTGGCACGGCCCGTGCCGCCGCCGGCCCGGCCCGCTTCCGTCGCCGGGGCGGAAGTTCCCGCGGCGGCTGCCTCCGCGGCGGGCGCCCCGACCATGGCCTGCAGGTTTTCGGCGAACAGGGCCATCATCTGGTCGGTGACGCTGCCGATGACGCCCTTGCCCATCGCGGCGACCTTGCCGGACAGGGCCACGTCGGCGCGCACCGTGCCGCGCGTGGTGTCCCCGTCCTGGACGAGGACGAGACTCCCGGTTCCCTGGGCCGTGCCCTGGCCGCGGGCCTCCTGCGCCTTGCCCTCGAACACCGCCCGGTGGGCGGCGACGTCGCGCTCGACCACGTTCAGCAGGCCCTTGTACTGCATGGACACCGGGCCCAGCTTCACCTTCATGCCGACCTGGTACGCGTCTTCGGAGAGCTTGTTCAGGATCTGCGCCCCCGGCACGCAGCCGGCGACCCGTTCGAAGTCCATGATGGTCGCCCACACCTGGTCGATCGGTGCGACGACGGAGAAAGTGCTCTCAAGTTCCATGATGATGTCCTCTTCTTGTCAGGTGGTGTCGCTGGTCGTGTGGTGCGGTTTGCCCTGCGGTGCCCGCCGGTCGTCCCGGATCGCCGCCGCCACCTCGGCGAGCGCCGCGTAGCTGTGCCCGCTGACGAACGAGTCGATGTAGGGCATCGCTGCGGCCATGCCGCCGACCAGCGGCCGGTAGCCGGCGGCCACCTTGCGCGGGTTGACCCAGACGATCCGGTGGGCGAGCCGGCTGAGCCGCGCCATCTGGGCGCCGACCTGCTCCGGGGCATCCTGCGCCCAGCCGTCGGAGATGATGACGACGACCGCGCCCCGGGCGAGGCCCCGGCGCCCGTGCTCGTCGATGAACCGCCGGATGCTCTCCGCCAGGCGGGTCCCGCCCGCCCAGTCCGAGGCGCTCTCGGCGGCCCGCGCCAGCGCCTCGTCCGCGTCGCGGGAGGCCAGCTGGCGGGTGAGCCGGGTCAGCCGGGTCGAGAAGACGAATGCCTCGGCCTGGGCGCCGGCGACCGAGCCCTGGAGCAGCGACAGGAAGACCCTCGTGTAGGGTTCCATCGATCCGGAGACGTCGCACAGGAGGACCAGGCGGCGTGCCCGTGGGCGGCGGCGTGAGTAGACCAGCCGGATGGAGTCGCCTCCGCTTCGTTCGGCCGCCCGGACGGTGCGACGGAGGTCGAGGCGCTCGGTGGCCTGCTGGGACCGCCTGGTCCGGCGACTCTGCCGCTCCGGGGTGGACAGCACGATCCGCCGCACGAGGTGCCGGATCTGGGCGATCTCGTCGCCGGAGAGTTCGGCGAAGGACATCTCATGGAGCCGTTCCTCTGCCGAGGCGACCAGGAGCGTCGCCTCCCGCTCCGGCCCCGCCCGGTCGTCCGCTCCGTCCCGCCCTGGAAGCGCGGCGGGCGGACGCGGGGCCTCTTCCGATTCCTCAGCGTCGGTCGGCCGGTTGTCGGGTGCCGCCGGGCGGGCTCGCGGCTCGGCGCCGATCGCCGGAGGAGCGTTCAGGTCACCGCGGCTGTCGGCCGGGTCGAGGAAGCCGCCGAACACGGCGTCGAAGACCGCGTCGAACACGGGCAGCTGCTCACTCGAGGAGACGAGCACGACCCGGCTCGTCCAATAGAGCCGCTCGCGGGCATCCGGTGGCACCAGGGCGAGCGCCTCGGCGAACCGTGCGGCGCGGTCGGGGGAGGTGGGCAGGCCCGCCCGGCGGAGAGCCGTCATGAATCCGACCGCCAGGGCGGCCGCCTCCACGCTCGTCTGGGTGATGGAACGCCCGCGCTCAGCCATTGCCGCCTCCGGCCACCCAGGCGGCCCCGCGGGTGCCGGCAAGGTCGAGGTCGTCGCGGTTCTTGAGGACCGATCCCCACGTGCGGTCGACGGTGGCCGCGTCGAGCCGGTCCACTCCGAGCACGGTGAGCGCCGACACCCAGTCGATGGCCTCGGCAATGCCGGGGGGTTTGACCATGTCCAGGGTGCGCAGCCGGGTGATGGCCGACGCTGCTTCAATCGCGATGCGCTCCGCGCTGCTCGGCACCCGGCGACGCACGATCTCGGCGATGCGCTCGGGACTCGGATAGTCGATCCAGTGGTACAGGCAGCGGCGGGTGAGGGCGTCGTGCAGGTCCCTGGTGCGATTGGAAGTGAGGATGACGATCGGCGGATGGCTCGCCTGGACCGTGCCGAGTTCGGGGATCGTGACCGCGGCCTCCGCCAGCAGCTCGAAGGTGAACGCCTCGAATTCCGCGTCGGCGCGGTCGATCTCATCGAGCAGCAGCACGGCGGGGCGAGGTCCGGCGTGCTCGATCGCCTGCAGGAGCGGGCGGCGGAGCAGGTAGGTGGGCCCGAACAGGTCGGTCTCGTCGATGTCGACCTTCCGCGCCTCGGCGAGCCGGATCCCGAGCAGCTGGCGGGGATAGTTCCATTCGTAGAGCGCTTCTCCCGCGTCGATGCCCTCGTAGCACTGCAGGCGGTACAGGGGAGTGTCGAGCACGCGAGCCAGGGCCTTGGCCGCCTCGGTCTTGCCCACGCCCGGTTCGCCCTCGAGAAGGATCGGCTGCGGCAGCCGCACCGCGAGGAAGAGCGCCGTCGCGAGGCCGACGTCGGCCAGGTAGTCCTCGGTGTTCAGGGCGTCCAGCAGGGTCGCGACGTCGGGGACGAGCCGGCGCATCTCCTCCTCCGCGCCCGCGCGCGCCGGGCGGCTCATCCGAGGTCCCCTACCTGGGCGAGGGCACGCTCGTAGTCGGCCTCGGTATCGATGTCCAGCGGAATCGGCCCGCTCACCCGGACCTCGGTGACCTCGGCCGCGCGCCGGTCGAGGAGTCTCCAGAGCCCCTTGTCGCCGTGCAGGGCGGCCAGGTCCGGCAGGATGGTGCGGTCGAAGGCGAACGGATGGCCGATGCCGTTGTCGTAGCGGCAGACCGCGATGGGCGAGTCCCCTCGTGCGTCCAGCAGGCCTCGCACGCTCTCCGGGCTCACCCCCGGCTGGTCCCCGAGCAGCAGCACGAGAACGTCGGTCTGCGGGTGCAATGCAGGGATCGCGGCGGCGATCGAGGAGGAGCATCCGGCGTCGTAGTCGGGGTTGTCGACCACATCGCAGCCCGCGGTGTCGACGGTGTCCCGGACGGCGTCACCCGCGCCGCCGAGAGCCAGCACGATCTGGTCGAAGCCGCTCGCCCTGGCGGTGGCCAGGACGGCGTCCAGGACGACCCCGCCACGGTAGGGGAGGAGCTGCTTGGGTCGTCCGAGCCGGACGGAGGCGCCGGCGGCCAGGACGAGTCCGGCCGTCCGGGAGTCAGGACGCGACGGCATACCGCTCCGGATCGGCCAGGAAGGCCCTGCGGCAGCCCTCCGAGCAGAAGTAGATCGTGGCTCCGGCGTACTCGGCGTGCAGGCTCGCCTCCACCGCGGCAACGGTCATGCCGCAAACCGGGTCGATCGCCGACGCGACCGCAGGTGGCGCGGTCACTTCGGGCCGTACCCGGGAGCGTTCGGAAATCAACTCCGCGAGAATGGACAGCGCGATCTCGCCGGGGGTGCGGGCACCCAGCTCCAGCCCGGCCGGGCTGTGCACCCTCGAGCGCTGTTCCTCGTCGACGTCGAGGGAGGCGACCACGGCGGCGCCGCGTTTCGCGCTGGCGACGAGCGCCACGTACGGCACGCCGGCACGCAGGCCGGCCGTCAGAGCGGGTTCTTCGTCCCGCCCGTGCGAGGCGACGATGAGGGCCGCGTCGTCGGCACGGGGTTCCGCGGAGCCTCCCTCGGCGAGTTCCATCTGCAGGCCGACGCCGGCGCCCAGCCGGGCGAGAGCCTGCGCGACCGGGGTCGACCCGACCACGAGCACCCTCGGCGCCGGGATCCATGGCTCGAGGAAGATCTCGATCGCACCGCCGCTCAGGCACGGATTGGAGACCTCGACAGCACCCTCCTCGCGCACGCGCGACGGCTCGCCCGGCACGACGCGCAGCAGGATCGGCTCCCGGGTGGACAGTGTCATCAGCCCGTACTCCCGCACCGACGCCTCCACGCAGTTCCCGCCGACGAACCCGTCGATCTCCCCGCTGGCGCGAATGAGGGCGGTGTCGCCGGCGTGCGCGCTGGTCGGATGCTGGGCTCGCACCACCGTGGCCCGCACGTGCGGTTCCCGGCGTCCGGCGAGTTCCTGCGCCTTCTCCGCGAGGGTTGCCCCCAGCGCCGCCATGCTAGATCGGTGGCCGCGGACGGCCCTGCATGGCTGCCCAGACGCGGGCCGGGGTGCACGGCATGTCCATGTGCTGGATCCCGAACGGCGCGAGCGCGTCCACGACCGCGTTGACGATCGCGGGCGGGGAGCCCACGGTGGCCGACTCGCCGATGCCCTTCGCGCCGATCGGGTGGTGCGGCGATGGGGTCACGGTGAAGCCGGTCTCCCAGTTCGGGACTTCCAGGGCCGTGGGGATGAGGTAGTCCATGAACGACCCGCCGAGGTTGTTGCCCTCGGCGTCGAACTCGATGATCTGCATCAGCGCCATGCCCACGCCGTCGGTGAGCCCGCCGTGCACCTGCCCTTCAATGATCATCGGGTTGATCCGGGTGCCGCAGTCGTCGACGGCGATGAAGCGCCGCACCTTGACGTGGCCGGTGCCCGGGTCGACGTCGACGACGCAGATGTACGCGCCGAAGGGGAAGGTCAGGTTGGGCGGGTCGTAGGTGACCTCGGCGTCGAGGTTGCCCTCGATGCCCTCCGGCAGGGCGACGGTGCCGTGGGCGCCCATGGCGATTTCGGCCATGGTCTTCCCGACGCTCGGGTCACCCTTGACGAACCAGCGGCCCTTCTCCCATTCGAGGTCCTCCGGCCGGGTCTCGAGCATGGCGGCGGCGATGAACTTCGCCTTCTCCCTGACCTTGCGGGCGACGAGGGCGACGGCGGCGCCGCTGACCGGCGTGGACCGGCTGCCGTACGTGCCGAGGCCGAACGGCGTCTGGTCGGTGTCGCCGTGCACGACGTCGATGTCTTCCGGCGGGATACCGATTTCCTCCGCCACGATCTGGGCGAACGTCGTCTCATGGCCCTGGCCCTGGCTCTGCACGGAGATCCGCACGACGGCCTTGCCCGTGGGGTGCACCCGCAGCTCGGCGCCGTCGTTCATGCCGAGGCCGACGATGTCCATGTGCTTGCGCGGTCCGGCTCCGACGGTTTCGGTGAAGAACGAGATGCCGATGCCCATCAGTTCGCCTCGCGCGCGCTTCTCCTTCTGCTCGCGCCGGAGCTCGTCGTAACCGGCCATCTCCATCGATTTGCGGAGCGCCGTCGCGTAGTCGCCGGAGTCGTACTCCCAGCCGGTCTTGTTCTTGTACGGGAATTGCTCCGGCTTGATCAGGTTCTTCAGCCGGAGTTCGGCGGGGTCCATCTCCAGTTTCCTGGCGAGGATGTCGACCATCCGTTCGACCAGGTAGACCGCTTCGGTGACCCGGAAGGAACAGGCGTAGGCGACGCCGCCGGGGGCCTTGTTCGTGTAGACGCCGGTCACCTTGCAGTGCGCGGCCTGGAGGTCGTAGCTGCCGGTGAAGATGTGGAAGAAGCCCGCCGGGTACTTCGTCGGCTGCGCCGTCGCGTTGAACGCACCGTGGTCGGCGAGCACGGTGGTGCGCACCGCGAGGATCTTGCCTTCCTTCGTGGCGGCGATCTCTCCCTGCATGATGTAGTCGCGGGCGAACGAGGTCGACATGAGGTTCTCGGAGCGGTCCTCCATCCATTTCACCGGCTTGCCGGTGACGATCGAGCCGACGACCGCGAGGATATAGCCCGGGTAGATCCCGACCTTGTTGCCGAACCCCCCGCCGATATCGGGGGAGACGATGCGGATCTTGTGCTCGGGGATGCCGGCGACGATCGCGAACAGGGTGCGGTGGGCGTGCGGGGCCTGCGACGTCTCGTAGAGCGTCAGCGTGCCGTCGATCGGCTCGTAGTCCGCGACTGCGCCGCAGGTCTCCATCGGCGCCGGGTGCGAGCGCGGGTAGACCATCTCCTGCGAGACGACGACGTCGGCCGAGGCGAACACCGCGTCGGTCTCTGCCTTGTCGCCCGCCTCCCAGTCGAAGATGTGGTTGTCGGTCCGGCCCTCGATCTCGTCGCGGATGACCGGGGCGCCGGGGTCGAGCGCCTTGCGGGCATCCACGACGGCCGGCAGCACGTCGTAGTCGACCTCGATCAGTTCGAGGGCGTCGCGGGCGGAGTAGCGGTCCTCGGCGACAACGAAGGCGACCTCCTGGCCCTGGAAACGGACCTTGTCGGTGACGAGGACGGCCTGCACATCGGCCGAGAGGGTGGGCGCCCAGGCGAGCTTGAGGCCCAGCAGGTCCTGGCCGGTGATGACCGCCTTGACGCCCGGGTGCGCGAGGGCCTTGCTGGTGTCGATAGAGACCAGGCGGGCGTGCGCGACCGGGGAGCGCAGGATGGCGCCGTGCAGCATGCCGGGCAGTACGATGTCGTCGACGTAGTTCCCCTTGCCGCGGACGAACCGGGGGTCTTCCTTCCGCTGGAGGCGGCCGTAGCCGATCGGGCGGTCGGCGTCGCCGGCCGCCGGGTTGGCGGGGTGTCCTTCGAGGATGGTCATGCGGTCACCTCTTCTCCGGTGGTCTCTTGCGCTGCGGGGTGTTCGGCCGCCCACTTCACCGAGCGGACGATGGTGGCGTAGCCGGTGCACCGGCACATCTGGCCGGAGATGGCTTCACGGATCTCGCCGTCGTCGGGGTGCGGGTTCCGGTCGAGCAGGGCCCGGGCGGTGAGCATCATGCCGGGCGTGCAGAATCCGCACTGCAGGCCGTGTTCCTCCATGAACCCCTGCTGAACGGGGTCGAGGGTTCCGCCGGTGGCGAGGCCCTCGACGGTGGTGATGGCGTGCCCGTCGGCCATGGCCGCGAGCACCGTGCAGGATTTCACGGGCAGGCCGTCCATCAGGACGACGCACGTGCCGCAGTTGGAGGTGTCGCAGCCCCAGTGCGTGCCGGTCAGGCGGAGGACGTCACGAATGAAATGAACGAGGAGAACCCGCGGTTCGATCTCGCGGGTGATGTCCTCGCCGTTCACCGTCATGCTGATCTGCATCGGTTCAGCCTTCCTGGGTTGTGGTGTGCCGGGCTTCGAGGGCGCGTGCGCAGGCCTGCCGCAGCACCCGCCGGGTGAGTTCGTCGGCGAGGTGCCGCTTGTAGTCGACCGGTCCGCGCTGGTCGGCGATGGGGTCGGATGCCGCGGCCGCCAGGCGCCCGGCCTCGATGAACAGCCCCTCTGTCGGCTTCTTGCCGTGCAGGACGGCCTCGGCCTCGGCGATGGTGTGGTCGATGCCGGCCGCCGTCAGGCCGATGGACACGTCGTCGATCGTGCCGTCCTCGGCGAGCGAAACGGCGGCCCCGGCCGCCACGACGGCCCAGTCGCCGACCCGGCGCTCCACCTTTTCGTAGGCGCTGCCGGACCGCGGCAGGATCGGGAAGCGAACCTCGCAGAGGATCTCGTTCTGGGCGACGGCGGTTTCGTACGGACCCCTGTGGAACTCGCTCATCGAGAGGGTGCGCTCCCCGCCCGGACCACGAACGACCGCCTCCGCGCGGAGGACCACGCAGCAGGTGGACAGGTCCTCGGCCGGGTCGGCCTGGCAGAGCGAGCCGCCGATGGTTCCCCGATTGCGCACGATGGGATCCGCGATCACCCTCTCGGCATCCGTGATGATCGGGAAGAGCCGGGCGATTTCGGCGGACTCCAGCAGCGTCGTATGCCGGGTCATCGCGCCCACCCGCAGGTAGTCGCCCTCCCGCAGGATGAAGTCGAGCTCGTACAGGTCGTTGATGTCGATCAGCCACTCGGGCCGAGCCAGCCGAAGCCTCATCATCGGCAGGAGGCTGTGGCCGCCGGCGACGACTCTCGACTCCGGGCCGTGTCGGTCAAGAAGGGCGAGTGCGTCTTCGACGCTGGTGGCGCGGGCGTAATCGAATGGGGCCGGAATCTGCACAGGGCGCTCCTCTTCGAGATGTGCCCACACAGTTCACACGAGGGCACCGATGTGAGTCACATCCTGCTCCAGCGATACCGGGGTGTCAATGGGGACAATCCCCGGCTGGGATGCACAACGGGGCGCCCGACGGCCAGTCCCCGCGATCCGTTCCGGGGGAGGTCGATCACCGGTTCCGGAGGGGCATGAAAAAGGGCCGGATCTCTCGATCCGGCCCCTCTGAACTGTCTCAACCAGTTCCCGTTGATTGCCCGCACTTTTCAGTACTTTCAATCTCCGTGCCCGAGGGGGGACTTGAACCCCCACGCCCTTACGGGCACTAGCACCTCAAGCTAGCGCGTCTGCCATTTCCGCCACCCGGGCGGGTGTTTGGGCAGCTGATTCGCATCGACTGCCGAGGAATAACTTAGCACGGATTCGGACCTGCCCTGATTCACCCGGCACCCATCGGATGCCGGTAGCGTGAGGACCATGGCACCCTCCGTTGATAGCACCGTGGCCGACAACCGACTGGATCTGACGGCCGAGATCGCACGCGATCTCATCCGTTTCGACACCACGAATTACGGCGAGGGGCGCTCGAACGGTGAGACGGATGCCGCCGAATACGTCGAAGCGCGGCTGCGCGGCCTCGGCCTGGAACCACAGGTGTTCGAATCCGCGCCGGGCCGCACGAGCGTCGTGGCCAGGGTCAAGGGCCGCGACAGCAGCCGGGGCGCGCTCGTCGTGCACGGCCACCTCGATGTGGTGCCGGCCGATCCGGCCAACTGGAGCGTCGACCCGTTCGAGGGCGTGATCAAGGACGGGCTGCTCTGGGGACGCGGAGCCGTGGACATGAAGAACATGGACGCCATGATGCTCGCCTCGCTCACGGACATCCTCGGCGCCGGCGAGGAGCCCGCCCGGGACCTCGTCGTCGCGTTCTTCGCCGACGAGGAGGCCGGGGGAGTGTTCGGCTCCCATTACCTGGTCGACACCCACCCGGAACTCTTCGCCGGCGCCACCGAGGCGATCAGCGAGGTCGGCGGCTACTCGATCACCCTCGGCGGGAAGCGCGCGTACCTGCTGCAGACCGGCGAGAAGGCCCTGATCTGGATCAAACTGGTCGCACGCGGCCAGGCCGCGCACGGCTCGCGGCTGATCCGCGACAACGCGATCACCCGGCTGGCGGAGGCCGTGGCCAAGGTCGGCCGGCGGGAATGGCCGATCAGGCTCACGAACACGACCACGGAGCTCCTCGCCGAACTCGCCCGCATCCTCGACGTGGACCCGCAGCGGGTCGGACCGGACGAGCTCGCCCTCGCCACGGGAACCGCCTCCGGTTTCATCCAGGCGAGCCTGCGCACCACCACCAACCCGACCCTGCTGCGGGCCGGGTACAAGCACAATGTGATCCCCGACCTGGCCGAGGCATTCATCGACATCCGCTCGCTGCCCGGCGAAGAGGATGCCGTGCTCGCCGAGGTCGCCGAGCTGGTCGGCCCCGACATCGAAATCGTCATCGTCCACCGCGACATCGGGCTCGAGACCGAGTTCAGCGGGCCGCTCGTCGAGGCCGTGGTCCACACACTCGGCCGGCACGACCCGGGGGCACCCGTCCTGCCGTACCTGCTCTCCGGGGGGACCGACAACAAGGCGCTGAGCAAGCTGGGCATCAAGGGCTACGGGTTCGCCCCGCTGAAGCTGCCGCCGGAACTGGACTTCCCGGCGATGTTCCACGGTGTGGACGAAAGGGTGCCGCTGGACGCATTAGTGTTTGGCAGGCGGGTCCTGACCGACCTGCTGTCGACCTACTAGCAACCGGAGCACCAGCACACGTGGATTTCCTCAACGCCATCATCCTGGGCCTCGTCCAGGGACTGACCGAGTTCCTGCCCGTTTCCTCCAGCGCCCACATCCGCATCGTCGGCGAATTCCTGGGCACCGGCGCCGACCCGGGGGCGCGGTTCACCGCGATCACCCAGATCGGCACGGAGGCCGCGGTCGTGCTCTTCTTCTGGCGCGACATCGTGCGCATCATCGGGCAGTGGGGCAGGTCGCTCGTCGGCAAGGTGCCCCGCACCGACCCGGACGCGCGGATGGGCTGGCTGATCATCCTCGGCTCGCTGCCGATCATCGTGCTCGGGCTGTTCTTCCAGGACCAGATCGAGACGTCGCTGCGGAACCTGTGGATCACCGCGACCGTGCTGATCGTCTTCGGCATCCTGCTCGGCATCGCCGACTATGTGGGCGCGAAGAAACGGCGCCTGAACGACCTCACCGTCGGCCACGGCATCGTCTACGGTTTCGCGCAGGCCCTCGCGCTCATCCCCGGCGTGTCACGCTCCGGCGGAACGATCACGGCCGGACTCTTCATGGGCTACGAGCGCGCCGCCGCAGCCCGCTACGCGTTCCTGCTGGCCATCCCGGCTGTGCTCGGCAGCGGCTTCTACCAGATGTACAAGTCGGTCGCGAAGCCGTGCGTGGAGGCGGCGGGCAACTGCACGCCGGAGCTGTTCGGCCCGCTGGAGACGCTCGTCGCCACCGTCGTCGCCTTCGGTGTGGCCCTGGCCGTCATCGCGTTCTTCATGAACTACATCTCCAAGCACAGCTTCCTGCCCTTCGTGATCTACCGGATCCTGCTCGGCTCGGCTCTCTTCGTGCTGCTGGCCACGAACACGATCAGCGCCTAGTTAGGCTGAGGGAATGCGTGCATGGCAACGACCCGTCGTCCCGTCGATTCCGGGTCGGTCGGACGCCCCGAGGCTGCACGACACCGCAACCGGCCAGGTCGTCGAGGCCCGGCCCACGGATGTCGCCCGGCTCTACGTCTGCGGCATCACGCCGTACGACGCGACGCATATCGGCCACGCCGCCACCTACCTCGCCTTCGACACGCTGCAACGCGCCTGGCTGGACGCCGGCTACCGGGTGCACTACGCGCAGAATGTCACCGACGTCGACGACCCCCTGCTGGAGCGAGCCACCGCGACCGGCGTCGACTGGCGCGAGCTGGCCGAATCCCAGGTGGCGCTCTTCCGCACCGACATGGAGGCGCTCGGGATCATCCCGCCGGATGACTACGTCGCCGTCACCGAGGTCATCGACGAAATCGCCGCCGCGGTCGACCAGCTGTGGGACGCCGGCCTCGCCTACCGGGTCGAGACCAGCGACGCCCTGCCGGGCTCGGCCGGCGAGCAGGCGGCGGACATCTACTTCGACATCGCAGGGGCCGAACGCCAGGCGCCCTGGAAGCTGGGCGAAGAGAGCAACCTCGACCGGGCAACGATGCTCGCCCTGTTCGCCGAGCGCGGGGGAGACCCGGGCCGCGCCGGCAAACGCGACGCACTCGATCCGATGCTCTGGCGCGCGGCCCGTGCCGGGGAACCGGCCTGGCCGTCGAAGGTCGGGGCGGGCCGGCCCGGCTGGCACATCGAGTGTTCGGTGATCGCCCTGAAGGAACTCGGAACCGACTTCACCGTGCAGGGCGGCGGCTCCGACCTGATCTTCCCGCACCACGACATGAGCGCCGGACACGCTGCCGCCCTCTCCGGGCACCCGCTGGCCGGGGTGTACAGCCACACCGGCATGGTCGCCTACCAGGGTGAGAAGATGAGCAAGTCGCTCGGCAACCTCGTGCTCGTGTCCAGCCTCCGGGCGTCGGGCGTCGACCCACGCGCCATCCGCCTGGCCCTCCTGGGCCACCACTACCGGGCGGACTGGGAGTGGACGGACAGCCAGGTCGGCGACGCGGAACGTCGCCTGGCACGGTGGACCGCGTCGTTCGGCGCAGCCTCCCGTGCTTCGGCCTCGCCTTCTTCGACGTCCTCGCCGGCAGCGGAGAGCGCCGCCGCCGTGGTCGACCGGCTGCGGGCCGCCCTCACCGACGACCTCGACACGCCGCGGGCCCTGGCGATCGTGGATGCCGCCGCCGGGCATCCGCTGGACGACCCGGCCCTGCTCGTGCGCGCGATCGACGCGCTGCTCGGCGTCGCCCTCTAAGCCCCGCAATATCCCGCGAACCCGCAGTCGTGCGCGCTATGCGCGCCGTTTAACGCGCACGACTGCGTTCTCGCGGGGAAAAAAGAGGGGGAAGGAGGGGCGAGGTCAGGGGGCTCGGGGCGCGTCCGGGCCCGGTCGGCCGTCCGCCCAGCCGCCCTGGCCGTCACGGCCGTCACGGCCGTCCCCACGTTTGCGCAGGTAGCGTTCGAACTCCTGCGCGATCGCCTCGCCGCTGGCTTCCGGGGAGTCCACGGTGTCGCGGGCCTGCTCGAGCTGGGCGATGTACGCGGCCATCTCCTCGTCCTCCGCGGCGAGCGCGTCGATCCCGCTCTCCCACTCGGCCGCCTCGGCGACGAGGTCACCGCGGGGGATGACGACGTCGATGATTTCCTCGAGCTTGTCGATCAGCGCCAGCATCGCCTTGGGCGAGGGGGCGTTGTGCACGTAGTGCGGGACGGACGCCCAGATCGACAGCGTGGGGATGCCCACCTTCTCGGCGGCTTCCGCGAGAACGCTGAGGATGCCCACCGGGCCCTCATAGTTGCTGCGTTCCACCTGCAGTTCGGCCCGCACCTGAGGGTTGTCGCTGGACACGAAGATCGAGATCGGCCGGGTGTGCGGGACGTCGGCCAGCATCGCCCCGAGGAAGACGACGGCGCTCACATCGGCGGCGAGGGCGGCGTCGAGGATCTCCGCCGCGAAGCTCTTCCAGCTCCGCGAAGGCTCGGTGCCCAGCAACAAGTAGATGTTGCCCGCATTCGTGCCGCTCACCCGCAGTTGCGCGTCTTCGGCCAGCGGAACCCCGGCCGCCCCGGGGGTCTTCGGCCCGTACATGATCGCACTGGGCCACTCGATCAGGCGCCGACCGTCTTCATTCGTGGAGATCGTGGGCCGATTGAACTGGTAGTCGAAGTACACCTCGGGATCGACCTGGGCGATCTCGTCAACGTCGAGCAGTTCCTTCAACGCGCGCACGGCACCGGTGGCCGCCTCGCCCGCGTCATTCCAGCCCTCGAACGCCACGACCAGGAGTCGAGCGCTGAGGAGCCCATTGCCGTCTGTCACTGCGTGAGACCCCGATCATTCCGGATGCTCCACTCGGAGAACCTCACTCAAGGATAGTCAGTGCCCTCTACACTTGAACCCCGTGAACCTGATCCCTGCAATTCCCCTCATCCCGGCCGCGGTGCTCTGGGACATGGACGGAACCCTCGTCGACACCGAACCCTATTGGATGGTCGCCGAAACCGAACTGGTCGAGTCGTTCGGCGGGGTGTGGACGCACGCGGACTGCATGCTCATGGTCGGGTCGGGCCTGTGGGCTTCGGCCGCCATCCTGCAGGACCGCGGAGTCGACATGGACGCCGACGCGATCGTGCACTGGCTGACCGACCGGGTTCAGGCCCAGCTCGCGGAGCACGGCGTGCCGTGGCGGCCCGGAGCGCGTGAACTGCTCGCGGAGCTGAAGGACGCCGGCATTCCGATGGCGCTCGTCACGATGTCGGTGGAGCGGATGGCCCGGCAAATCGCGGACCTCATCGACTTCGCCGCCTTCGAGACCATCGTCGCCGGAGACATGGTCACCCACAGCAAGCCCCACCCGGAGGCGTACCTCGCCGCGGCCGCGTTCCTCGGGGTGGAGCCGGCGCATTGCATCGCCGTCGAGGACTCCGCACCCGGCGTCGCCGCCGCCGTCGCGGCCGGAGCCGTCGTCATCGGCGTGCCGCATCTGATCGAGCTGCCGGAAAGCGTGCACTACACGCTCTGGCCCACCCTGTCCGGCCGCACCGTGGCCGGCCTCAGCGAACTCTTCGGCCAACGGCGCAGGGCCGCCCACCGAATCCACATACCGGTGCACACCGGGACCACCACCGACGAGGGCGCAGCCACAGCATGAACGATAGTCAGGTCATCCAGAACAGCGGACCATTCCGGGCCGGGGACCGGGTTCAGCTCACCGGGCCCAAGGGCAGGATGAACACGATCACCCTGGTTCCGGGCGAGGTCTTCCACACCCACCGCGGCATCCTGTCGCACGACGACATCATCGGCCTGCCGGACGGCTCGGTCGTGACCAACAACGTCGGCGTCGAGCACCTGGCCCTGCGGCCACTGCTGAGCGACTTCGTCATGTCCATGCCCCGCGGCGCCGCGATCATCTACCCCAAAGACGCCGCCCAGATTCTCGCGCAGGCGGACATTTTCCCGGGCGCCACCGTGGTGGAGGCCGGCGTCGGCTCCGGCGCACTGTCGCTCTGGCTCCTCCGGGCCATCGGCCCGGCCGGCCGGCTCGCCTCCTTCGAACGGCGCGAGGAGTTCGCGGACGTGGCCCGCGCCAACATCGCCACGTTCCTCGGCTCCGACCCCGCCAATTGGACGATCACCCTGGGCGACCTCGCCGAAGCCCTGCCCACGACGGTGGAACCCGGGTCCGTCGACCGGGTCGTGCTCGACATGCTCGCCCCATGGGAATGCCTGGACGCCGTCTCGGAGGCCCTCAAGCCCGGGGGAGTCCTCCTCTGCTACGTGGCAACCGTGACCCAGCTGTCCCGCGTCGCCGAAGCCATCCGCGGTTCGGGGCTGTACACGAACCCGGACTCCAACGAGACGATGATCCGGGGCTGGCATGTCGAGGGCCTGGCCGTGCGGCCCGACCACCGGATGATCGGCCACACCGGCTTCCTGATCACGGCCCGCCGCCTCGCCCCGGACACGATCCTGCCGGAGCTCAAACGCCGCCCGTCGAAGACCGATTTCGACGACGCGGATGTCGAGGCATGGACCCCGGGGGCCCTCGGGGAGCGCAGCGTGAGCCCGAAGGCCCTGCGCAAACGCGTGCGGGCCGCGGGCGCGGGTGCAGCACTTTCCAAGGCTCGGGACCTCGACGCCGGTTAGGATGGGCCTTTGCCCTCCCTGTTGACGGCAACCACCAGCCACCCATAGCAACCGCGCAGCGGCCCCGTGCCGCCGTGCCCCCCTGTACCGAGAAGAGGACTTGTGCGCAAAGCATTCGCATCGATTGCCACCGCCGGACTACTGATTGCGGCACTGACCGCGTGCGCCGGCCCCGGCGCGAACGAAGCCGGCTGTGACGCCCCGGTCAAGGAAGGAGCGGCCTCCAAGCTCGTCGAGGTCGACGGCAAGTTCGGCTCGAAGCCCAAGGTCGACTTCCCGACCCCGCTGAAAACGAAGACCACCGAGCGCACCGACATCATCACCGGTGAAGGCAAGGGCCTTGCCACCGGCCAGAAGGTCAAGATCGACCTCAGCGTCTACAACGGTCGAACGGGCAAGGTCATCGAGGAGAGCAAGTACGACGGCTCGACGCTGGCCGGCTTCGTGCTCAACGACAAGACGATCAAGGGTCTCTCGCAGGGCCTCAAGTGCGCCCAGGAGGGGTCGCGCATCGCTTTGACCGTCGCCCCCAAGGACGCCTTCGGCCCCCAGGGCGGCAACGAGCAGATCGGCGTCAAGAAGAACGACACCCTCGTGTTCGTCCTCGACGTCGTCAAGGCATACAAGACCCGCGCCGACGGCGCGCCCCAGCCGGCCAAGGCAGGAATGCCGGCCGTCGTTCTCGCCGACAACGGCGCGCCCGGCATCACCATTCCCGCTTCTAAGGCGCCGACCAAGCTCGAGATCAACGTCCTGAAGAAGGGCGACGGCAAGAAGGTCAAGGAAGGCGACCCGGTCACCGTGCACTACACCGGCGTTCTCTGGGACACCAAGAAGGTCTTCGACTCCAGTTGGAAGACCGGCGAACCGGCCGAGTTCGCCGCCGCCGACGGCTCCACCACCCAGGGCGGCGTCATCCCCGGGTTCGCCAAGGCACTCATCGGCCAGACGGTCGGTTCGCAGGTCATCGCGGTCATCCCGCCCGACCAGGGCTACGGCGACCAGGCGTCCGACACCATCCCGGCCGGCTCGACGCTCGTCTTCGTCGTCGACATCCTCGGCGTGAAGTAACACCCGTCCCACCCCGAAACCGCAGTTGCGGCGTTCCTGGACTCGTTTCAGGCACCGCAACTGCGGTTTTGCGTGGGTCCGGCGGGTGACGCCGTTAGAATCGCAGCGTGCCGACCACCGCAGATCAGACCCCCCGCATCACCGTTGAGGAACGACTGTTCAGTCTCGTCCTGGCGCTCATCGCGACCGAGATCGGCCTGACCAAGGCGGACATCCTGTCCACCGTGCAGGGTTACCGCCAGCGCTATCTGAGCGACGGTGACAACGCCAACCTCGAGCGACAGTTCGAGCGGGACAAGGACGACATCCGCGAGCTGGGAATCCCGCTCGAGACCGTCGAACCTCCGGACGACCCGGGCAACAACCACCTGCTGCGCTACCGCATCCCCAAGGGCCTCTACAACCTGCCCGCCGACGTGTCGTTCTCGCCGGACGAACTGATGCTGCTCAAGCTCGCCGCCACCGTCTGGCGCGAGGGATCCCTGTCCGCCGAGTCACGCCGGGCGCTGACCAAGCTCAACTCACTCGGCGTGGACTCCAGCGATCCCGTGCTCGGCTACGCGCCTCACCTGCGCGCCCGAGACGCGTCCTTCACCCCGTTGAGCAGGGCACTGGATCACGGCCAGGTCGTCGCGTTTCTCTACCTCAAGCCCGGGGAGAGCTCCCCGCGCCGCCGACGGGTCGCCCCGCGCGCGGTCGTGCTGCACGGCGGACGCTGGCACCTCTACGGCACCGACCAGGACGCGCAGGCCACCCGAACGTACCTGCTCTCCCGCATCGTGGGACCGGTCGTGACCGTCCCCGGGGAGACCTTCGTCCCCGACGGTGAGGGCAAGGGCCGGCAAGCGCTGGACGAACTGGACGCCCTGTGGGGGGCCAATGTCGCCGAGCTGGAGGTCGAACCCGGCAGCGACGCCGCCGTTCGCCTGAGTAAACGAGAAGCAGGCAAACGAGAAGCAGGCAAACAGGATGCAGGCAAACGGGATGCGGCCGGGACTGCCGCTGGGACGACGATGACACCGAACACGGTCACGCTGCGCACGGTCACTCCGCACACGGTGACATTGCATTACACCGACATCGACATCCTCGCCGACGAACTGGCCGGCTACGGCCCCGAGGTGCTCGTGCGGTCACCGCTCGCGCTCCGCCAGGCGGTCCGCACCCGCCTGGTCGGCGTGCGCGACGCCCACACCGGCAGCACGCAGGGGAGCGCGGCATGACCGCCCGCCCGCCCGCGCTCGGCGCCTCGGACAAGCTCACCTTCCTCCTCTCGCTCATCCCTTATCTGATGGACCACGACAGTGTCACCGTCGCCGAGGTCGCCGGGCACTTCGGCGTGCCGGCGGAGCGGGTGCGCGAGGCCGTCAGGCTCATTGCGGTGTCCGGCATCCCCGGCGAGACGCACCAGTACCTCGACGGTGACCTCTTCGACATCCACTGGGACGAGTTCGAGGAGCATGACCGGATCACGCTCACCCACCTCGTCGCCATCGACGATTCTCCCCGTTTCTCCGCGCGGGAGGCCGCGGCGCTCATCGCCGGGCTGCAATACCTCTCCTCGCTGCCCGAGAATGCAGACCGGGACGCCGTCGCCTCGCTCATGGCCAAGCTCTCGCGCGGAGCATCCGGCACGCCGACCCAGCTCGCCGTGTCCAGCCCCGATTCCGACGCCGCGATGTCGGTGATCCAGTCGGCCGGGCGCTCCAGCGTCCAGGTCGCATTCGACTATCTGAACGCACGCGGCGAGCACGAACACCGTTTCGTCGACCCGCTGCGCCTGGAATCCGTGGACAACGACTGGTACCTGCGCGGCTGGTGCCACCTGCGGCAGGCCCCGCGCACGTTCCGGCTCGACCGGATGAGCGAGCTCCGGACGACCACCGAACCTGTCGGCTCGCACGACGCGGGGCTCGTGCTCCCGGACACCCTGTTCCAGGCCTCCGACGACGACCTCTCGGTCGTCATTGAACTGCCCGCGTCGGCGCTGGTCCTCCTGGCCGACTATGCGCCCGCCCGTGCGACAACTCCCGCAGGCGGAGACCGTGTCCGGACGACCCTGCGCGTCGCCCACTACCACGGCCTCAAACGACTGGTCGCGGGCCTGGCCGGACTCGTCACCGTGGTCGAACCGGCCGAGGCGAGGCAGGCCGTCGCCGACTGGGCCGCGGCCGGGGCGGCCCGCTACGACGACCCCAGCGGCGAGGCCTAGCCATGCCCTGGTGGTCGTGGCTGCTCATCTGGACCGGGCTGGTCCTCGCCCTGCTCAGCCTGCTGGCCTGGTTCGGGCTCACGCTGTTCCGGAAGGCGATGCGAACCCTGCACGCCCTGGAGGACCTCGGCCGGGCGGCCGACCTCGATCCAAACGCCCTGGCGGCCGAAGCCGAACCGGAGCGGTTCACTCCGGCCGTCTTTCGCAGCCGCCAGGAGCTGTCGGACGCGGTCCTGCTCCGGCACGCGGCCGGGGCGCGCCGCCGGCAGCTGCGTCGGGATCGCTTGATCCAGCGGAGTAAACTAATGACACACGCCCACCTGAACCAGAGGACTGACCCTCATGCTTAACAACCTGACCGGATGGCATTTCCTGATCATCCTCGTCGTCGTTCTGCTTCTGTTCGGCGCGCCCAAGCTGCCGGGCCTGGCCCGCAGCCTCGGCCAGTCGATGAAGATTTTCAAGAGTGAGATCAAGAGCGACACCGTCGATGACGAGGCCGGCAAGTCCGGCGACGAGGCGTCGAAGGCCGCCGGATCGGCCGATCCCACGACGAAGTCGTAACCCTTGGCCGTGCGCACCACTCGGCGTGCGAGCAGCGAAGGGAAGATGTCGCTCGGGCAACATCTGCTGGAACTTCGCAAGCGCCTCTTCCTCGCGGCCGCCGGCGTCCTCATCGGGGCCGTTGTCGGCTGGCTGCTCTCCGATTACGTCTGGGATGCACTGCGCGAGCCGATCTACGCGATCATCAACGCACAGCATCGAAACGCCCAGATCAACTACCCCGACATCACGTCGGCCTTCGACCTGAAGCTCAAGATCGCGTTCTACGTCGGGCTCATCGTCTCCAGTCCGGTCTGGCTCTACCAGATCTTCGCCTTCCTCGTGCCGGGCCTGACCCGCAAGGAGAAGCAGTACACGTTCGGCTTCTTCTTCACCGCCGTCCCGCTGTTCCTGGCCGGCTGCGCCGCCGGCTGGTATGTGCTCCCGCATGTGGTCGCGCTGATGACGAGTTTCGCTCCGTCTGAGGACTCGGCGTTCATCAACGCCCAGAACTACTTTGACTTCGTGCTCAAACTCGTCGTCGCGATCGGCGTCGCGTTCGTGCTGCCGGTCTTCATCGTGCTGCTCAACTTCGCCGGTGTGATCAGCGCCCAGTCGATCATCAAGTCCTGGCGGGTGGCCATCCTGGTCATCGTGCTGTTCACCGCCATTGCGACCCCGGCGGCCGACGTCGTGTCGATGTTCCTCCTGGCGATCCCGATGGTCGTGCTGTATTTCGCCGCCTACGGCATCGCGTACCTGCACGATCGTCGCGTCGCGAAGCGTACGTTGGCTTTCGAGCGGGAAATGGGACTCTAGGCTCACTGCATGACTTCCATTTCCTCGCCGGCCGAGCAGTACGCGGCAGCCCGATCCCGGGCGAGCCGACCGCGGCTGCAGGCCTTCCGGTCGGGCCTGCGCTTCGAACTCGACCCGTTCCAACTCGCCGCCTGCGCGTCCCTCGAGGATGACAACAGTGTCCTCGTTGCCGCGCCGACCGGTGCCGGCAAGACGATCGTGGCCGAGTTCGCGGTGTTCCTGGCGATGCAGCAGCCCCGGGCGAAGGTCTTCTACACCGCCCCGATGAAGGCGCTCAGCAACCAGAAGTTCCAGGAGCTCGTCGCCGAGTACGGCCCCGAATCGGTGGGCCTTCTCACCGGCGACACGAATGTCAACGCCCAGGCCCGGATCGTCGTGATGACCACCGAAGTCCTCCGCAACATGCTCTACGCCGATTCCGACCTGCTCACCAACCTCGCCTTCGTCATCATGGACGAGGTGCACTACCTCGCCGACCGGTTCCGCGGCGCCGTCTGGGAGGAGGTCATCATCCACCTCCCGCAGAGTGTGCGGATGGTGGCGCTGAGCGCCACCGTCTCCAATGCCGAGGAGTTCGGCGACTGGCTTCAGGCCGTGCGCGGCGGAACGGATGTCATCGTCTCGGAGGAACGTCCGGTCCCGCTCGAGCAGCACGTGCTGGTCAAGAGCAAGATGCTCGACCTGTTCGACAGCGCGGGTTCCGGGGCAACCCACCGGGTCAACCCGGAGCTCGTGCGCCTCTCGCAGGCGAGCGGACGGTCCCTCAACCAGCGCTCGACCCCTGGTCGACGCGGCGGGGACCGCGGGAGCTACCTGCAGCGCGGGCAGGGTGACGCGGGGCGGATGGACCGTTCCGAGATCGTCAGGATGCTCGACGGCAAACATCTCCTGCCCGCCATCTTCTTCATCTTCAGCCGGGTCGGCTGCGACCAGGCGGTGCGCCAGGTCCTGCGGGCCGGCGTGCGGCTCACCGATGAGCACGAACGTGAGGAGATCCGCCAGATCGTCGACGAGCGCTGTCGCACCCTGCTCGACGAGGACCTCGGCGTGCTCGGCTATTTCGAGTGGCTGGACGGGCTCGAACGGGGCGTCGCGGCACACCACGCCGGCCTGCTGCCCGCCTTCAAGGAGGTGGTGGAGGAACTGTTCCAGAAGAAACTCGTCAAGGCGGTGTTCGCCACCGAGACCCTGGCCCTCGGGATCAACATGCCGGCCCGCACCGTCGTGCTCGACAAACTCGAGAAGTTCAACGGCGAGGCCCGGGTCCCGATCACTCCGGGGGAGTACACCCAGCTGACCGGGCGCGCCGGCCGCCGGGGCATCGACGTGGAAGGGCACTCGGTGATCCAGTGGGCGCAGGGGCTCGACCCCCAGGCGGTCGCCTCCCTCGCCTCCCGGCGCACCTACCCGCTGAACTCCAGCTTCAAGCCCACCTACAACATGGCCGTGAACCTGATCGACCAGTTCGGCCGGCAGCGCACGAGGGAGGTACTCGAGTCCTCCTTCGCCCAGTTCCAGGCCGACCGGGCGGTCGTCGACCTCGCCCGCAAGTTGCGGCAGCAGGAAGAGTCGCTTGCCGGCTACACCACATCGATGACCTGTCATCTCGGTGATTTCACCGACTACGCGGCGATCCGCCGGTCGCTGACCGCGCTGGAACGCGAGGGCCAGGCCGTCGAACACGCCTCCCGCGGGGAGCGGGAACGGCGCCAGCGCGAACTCCAGGCCCTGCGCAAACGCCTGAAGGCGCATTCCTGCCACAACTGCCCCGAGCGCGAACAGCACGCCCGGTGGGCCGAACGCTGGTGGAAACTCAAACGGGAGACGGATGCCCTCAGCCAGCAGATCTCGTCCCGGACGAACGCCATCGCCAAGATCTTCGACCGGGTCACCGATGTGCTGCTCGGCTACGGCTACCTGGTGAAGGACGAGGCCGGGGCCGTCACGCTGAGCGAGAGCGGGCGCATCCTCCGGCGCATCTACGCGGACCGTGACCTGCTCGTCGCCGAGGCTCTCCGGCAGGGGATCTGGTCCGAACTCGACCCGGCGGGCCTCGCCGCGATGGCCTGCGCGCTCGTCTTCGAGCCGCGTCGCGAAGAGGGCCTGATCAACGAGCGCTATCTCCCCAGGGGCGCCTTCATGCCGGCCCTGGACCGCACGCACGAACTCTGGAGCCGGCTCGACGACCTCGAACGGGACAACAAACTGCCCGGCAGCAATCCCCTCGCCCTGGGCCTCAGCCTGGCCATGTGGAAGTGGGCCCGCGGCGGTTCCCTGATCGACGTTCTCGGTGAGGCGGAAATGGCCGCCGGGGACTTCGTGCGCTGGACCAAACAGACCATCGACCTGCTCGACCAGCTCTCCGTCGTCGCCGACGATCCGGTCGGCCGGACGGCACGCCAGGCCATGGATGCCGTCCGCCGCGGAATCGTGGCCTACTCGTCCGTTGCTTAGGCTGTTGTGGTGATGGAGGGCACCGAACGTTCGCTGCGTCTGCCGCTCTGGGCGGCCCTCATTTTCGCCGCGGGAGCCGGCGCCGTCCTCGACGCCGCCTTCCCGGATCGGGGCTGGTGGTTCCTCGCACCCGTCGGCGTGGGCCTGATGCTCGTCGCCCTGATCGGGCGCGGACCGTGGACGGGTCTCCTCGTCGGGCTGGTGGGCGGGCTGTCCTTCTGGCTGATCCACATCTGGTGGCTCACGCTCTACCTCGGGCCGGTGCCGTGGCTCGCCCTCGCCGTGCTGCAGACGCTGTTCTTCGGGGCCGGCCTGGCGCTGACCGCCGTGGTCCTGCGGGTCGGGCCTCGGGTCTGGCCGACGCCGCTCGGTCGCCTGGGCATGGTCCCCGTGGTCGTCGCCGGGCTCTGGACACTTCGTGAGGCACTCTCGGCCGTCTGGCCGTACGGCGGCTTCGCCTGGGGGCGCGTCGCCCTGTCCCAGTCGGAGGGCCCGTTCAACTCGCTGGCGGCCTGGGTGGGCCTGTCCGGCCTGAGCTTCCTCCTGGTCTGGCTCGGCGCGCTGGGCGTTCAGCTGCTTCGCGAGCCGGCACTCGGCCGGGGGCTCCGCGGGGGGATCGCGGCCGCGTCGGTGGCCCTGCTGCTGGTGATTCCGGCCTGGCCGACGGTCCAGTCCGGTACGACTCGCCTGGCCGCGGTGCAGGGCGCGTCGGACGCCGGGCTGTTCGCGAGGTTCTCCCCGGGGCAGATTCTCGACGACCACGTCTCCGGGACCCTGCCGCTCATCGGGGAGGATGTCGACTTCGTGGTGTGGCCGGAGAACGCCAGCGACATCGACCCCACCCGATCGGATGACGCCGCCCGGGTCGCCGATACGATCAGCCGGGAGATGGACGCCCCGCTGATCACCGGAACGATCACGCGTCGTGACGGCAAGTATTACAACAGTTCGCTGCTCTGGAAGGCGGGCGAAGGCGCCGTCGCGGTCTACGACAAGGTTCATCCGGTCCCGTTCGCGGAATACATGCCGGATCGGGCATTCTGGCGCCCGTTTGCGCCGGAGCTGATCGACCTGGTCTCCCGCGACTACGCCATCGGGACGCAGAGCAACGTTTTCGACATCGGCGGCGTCCTCGCCGGCATCGCGATCTGCTTCGACATCGCCGATGACCAGCTGGTGCACGAGATGATCGATGGGAACGCGGAGATCATCCTGGCGCAGACGAACAACGCCGACTTCGGGCGCACGGATGAGAGTGTGCAGCAGTTGGCTATTGCCCGGCTTCGGGCGATCGAGGCCGGCCGGACCGTTGTGAATATCTCCACGGTGGGCTCCAGCGCCATCATCACCCCGGACGGCCGCACGATCGACAGCATTCCGACCTGGCAGCCGGGGTCGATGGTGCAGTCCGTGCCGCTGAGCGATACCGTGACGCCGGCCATGGCGTTCGGACGCGCGCTCGAATGGTTCGTTTCCGGTATCGGCCTGGCCGGCCTGGCGTTCTGCCTCGGGGGAGTGGTGACGAGCCGCCCCTCGCCCGCTCGGGAGCGGGTTCCTGGGGTCGACCGTCGGGTGGGCGCTGTCAGGTGAGCGCTGTCAGGCCTGTGCCGTCGGGCCTGCGTTGTCGGGCCTGTGCCGTCGGGCCTTAGGCGCCGACCTTGTGCGAGCCGCGTCGCTCACGAAGAACCGTGAGTCGTTCCTCGAGGAGTTCCTCGAGTTCGGGACGGGTGCGGCGTTCCAAAAGCATGTCCCAGTGGGTTCGGGCTACCTTCTCGTCGGAGTGGTCGACGACAACGGGCTTGGAATCCACCAGCCGGGTCGCCGTCTGGGAGCAGAACCGGCACTCCCACTCGTCGGGGGCCTCGGCATCGGCCGAGAAGACCATCACCGTCTCGCGCTCACACGTTGCACACAGGTAGGTGTGACTGACTCGTGGTGAAAACGTGACACCCTCTTCGCTCTGAAGACTCTGGGCGCCCAACCTCATACCACGCAAACTGCGATCCGCCATCGTGTTTCTCCTCTCGATGCACTCTCAGGTATAAACCATGAAGCTGGACGTTATCTTTCCGTTACGCGCGTTTTCAAGGAAATCTTTCAGATTCGCCCGGCGATGACGGCGACCGCCAGGTCGCATCGGTCGGTCACAATGCCGTCGACGCCCAGGTCGAGGAGCCGGCGCATCTCCGCGGGATCATTGACCGTCCAGACGTGCACCTCCACATCGACGGCGTGCATCACGCGGATGAATCGGGGAGTGACCACCCGCAGGCGGCCGTAACGCTCGGGCACCTGGACCGCGGCGAACCCCCGCAGGACCCGGCGGGCCGTCCCGGTCAGGCCGAGCCGCGCGGCCAGCAGCGCCCTGGCGAGCACGGGGGGAGACGCGGATGTCGCCACGCCGGGAAGCAGCCCGACGACGTCCCGGCGACGGGGCTCGGAAAACGAGGTGATCAGCACCCGCGCCGTGGCGCCGGCCTGCCGGACCGCCCGCGCGGTCGGCTCCACGGCCCCCGGCGTCTTCACGTCGATGTTGAACCGGGCCTCTGGAAACGCGTCGAGGGCCTCGGCGAGCGACACGAAGGACTGGCCCGCCCACAGTGTGATCCGCCGGAGTTCCGCCATCGTGAGCTGGTCCACGCGCGCGGAGCTCCCGGCGACGCGCGCCAGGTCAGGGTCGTGGCTGAGCACGGCGACCCCGTCGAGGGAGACGTGCACATCCGTTTCCAGGTGCGTCGCCCCGGCGGCCAGGGCCTTGACGAACGCCAGCAGGGTGTTCTCGGGCGCCTCGATGCTCAGCCCCCGGTGCGCAAAGACACGGGGCCCCGGCGGCGCGAGGAACTCCGACGGTCGCTCGGCCGGCATGGCTCTCGACTACTCCGGTGTGCGGGCGGGGCTTTCGGGCGATCCGGAAGCGTTTCCCTGGCCGAACGCCCGGCCGATCCCCTTCATGGCCTCGGTCAGTTCGCTCGGCACGATCCACAGCTTGTTCGCGCTGCCCTCGGCCAATTTGGGAAGCGTCTGGAGATACTGGTACGCGAGCAGCTTGGGATCCGGGTCGCCGTCGTGGATCGCCTTGAAGACGATCTGGATGGCCTCGGCCTCGCCCTGCGCCCGCAGCACCGCAGCCTGGGCCTGGCCTTCGGCCTGGAGGATCGCGGCCTGGCGCGCGCCCTCGGCGGTCAGGATCGCCGACTGCTTCGTGCCCTCGGCGGTGAGGATCAGAGCGCGACGGTCGCGCTCGGCGCGCATCTGCTTCTCCATCGAGTCCTGGATCGAGTGGGGCGGGTCGATCGCCTTCAACTCGACGCGGCCGACCCGGATGCCCCACTTGCCGGTCGCCTCGTCGAGCACGATGCGCAGCTGGCCGTTGATGTTGTCGCGACTGGTCAGCGCCTCTTCGAGGTTGAGGCCGCCGACCACGTTGCGGAGGGTGGTCGTGGTGAGCTGCTCGACCGCGCCGAGGTAGTTGGCGATCTCGTAGGTCGCGGCCCGGGCATCCGTCACCTGGAAGTAGACGACCGTGTCGATCGAGACGACGAGGTTGTCCTCGGTGATCACCGGCTGCGGGGGGAAGGAGACGACCTGTTCGCGCATGTCGAGCAGCGGCCGCACGCGGTCGATGAACGGCACGAGGATGTTCAGCCCGGGCAGGAGCGTCTTGTGGTATTTGCCGAGGCGTTCGACGACGCCGGCGTTGGCCTGCGGAATGATCTTGATGGCCCGGACGAGCACCACGATGACGAACACCCCGATGACCACCAGGAGGGCGATCACGAAGATCTGGCCGATGAATTCTCCAGGATTGAGCATTACGCGGTGTTCCTTTCCGAGGGGATGACGACGGCGGTGGAGCCTTCGATCGCGGCGACGTGGACCTCGTCGCCGGGTTCGAGTGGCCCGTGACCGGTGCCGGGGGAGAGTCGTGCGGTCCAGGTCTCGCCATTGGCCAGCTTCACCAGCCCGCCGGTGTCACCGCCGACGGTGGACATCACCCGGCCGCTCAGCCCGATCAGCGCGGCGACATTGCTCGGGGTGGGATCGGCGCCCTTGTGCATCACCCGCAGGAGGAGCGGGCGAATGGTCAGCAGCAGCAGGACCGAGAGCACCGCGGCGACCAGGATCTGCAGCCACCAGACCGCGCCGAGCAGGTTGGCGCCGAGGCCGGCGAGACTGCCGGCGGCGATCATCAAGAAGGTGAACTCGAGGCTCAGCAGTTCGATGATGACGCAGATCAGGATGAAAACCAGCCAGATGATCCACAGGTACTGGGTCAGATCAGGCATTTCGCCCCCTCGCGTGTCGGCACATCTCAGAAGCTATCATCCCGGCTCCGGGCGCCTGGCATGTTGCTAGGGTAGTTTTCCGTGAGCACCCTTCCGAACAACCCCCTCGCACCCGGTTCACTCACGGGTAAGCGCGTCCTCGTCACCGGTTCCTCCCGTGGAATCGGCGCTGACACCGTCGGATACTTCGCGGAGGCCGGCGCCGGCGTCGTGATCAATTTCCGCAACAAGGAGGCACGGGCGCAGAAGCTCGCCAACGCCATCCGCGAGGCCGGGGGCACGGCCATGACGGTCGGCGCCGACCTGACCGACCCGGATTCCGTCGCCGCGATGTTCGACTCGATCCGCGCCGAGTTCGGCGGGCTCGACATCCTGGTGATGAACGCCTCGGGAGGCATGGAAAGCGGGATGGCCGCCGACTACGCCATGCAGCTGAACCGGGACGCACAGGTCGACCTGCTGCGCCGGGCCATTCCGCTGCTCGGGCCGGGCTCCCGCGTCGTCTTCGTGACCAGCCACCAGGCCCACTTCATCGGCACGACGGCGACGATGCCCGAATACGAACCGGTGGCCCGCAGCAAGCGCGCGGGGGAGGACGCCCTCCGCGCGCTCATCCCCGAACTCGAAGCGGCCGGCATCGGCTTCGTCGTCGTCTCCGGCGACATGATCGAGGGAACCATCACGGCCACCCTCCTCGAACGCGCCAACCCGGGTGCCATCAGCGCCCGGAAGGACGCCGCCGGACGGTTGTACAACGTGAGCGAATTCGCCGCGGAAATCGCCCTGGCCGCGGTCGAGCCGGTGCCGGAAGGCAATACGCGCTACGTTGGCGACACCTCCGACTTCAACGGCGGCTAGAAGGAGCGGTGGATGAAGGCGCCTGACCTCCCCCTTCTCTCTGCGGTCTCACGCCCCAGCATCCACCCCGACGGCAGCCGGGCGGTCTTCTCGCTGGCGCACCCGGATTTCGCCGCCGACGACTACCTCGGCCAGCTGTGGACGGTCGCGCTGACGGGCAAGCCGTCCCCGCGGCGAGTGACCAGGGGCCACCGCGACACCGCCCCGCGCTTCTCGCCCGACGGACGCCTGCTCGCCTTCCTGCGCGCGGCGGCCGGCGGGCCGGCGCAACTGCATGTTGTCGACGCCGCCGGGGGAGAGCCCCTCCAGGTCACGAACGCGCCCCTCGGCGTCACCGACTACCGCTGGCGGCCGGATTCCCGCGTCCTCGGCTTCCTCGCCCGGGTGCCGGAGACCGGCCGCTACGGCACCGTGCCCGGGATCGATCCGGGGTCCGAACCCCCGCGACGGATCACGACGCTGCGCTACCAGTCCAACGGCGTCGGCTATACGGTCGACCAACGCGCACACGTGTTCCTGGTCGACGTTCCGGATGTCTGGGGCGAGCCGGCGGCGGCTCCGACGCCATCGCCGGGCGTCGAACCGGCCGACCTGGCCGAGTCCGGCCGCATCCCGCTCGGTGTGCCGTGCGCGCGCCAGGTCACGACCGGCGACTTCGACCATTCCGGGCTGGCCTTCGCTCCCGACGGCTCGAAACTCGTCACCATCTCCGCCCGCCATGCCGGGCGGGACCGCGACCTGGCCACCGAACTCGTCGAGCTCCTGCTCGACCCGGCCGGCGCCGATCCGCGCGTGCCCGAGCGGATCGCCCTCGGTGCGGAGGCGGGCCTGCACATCGGCCAGGTGGCCTGGGCGGCGGACGGCACGATCTTCGCGCTGGCCGAGGACGTGGGGGAGAGCGGCCGGGACTTCGTCGCCCGCACCACCGGGCTGTATCTCCTTCGCTCCGAGGGGGAGCCGGTTCGGCTCACCGATCCGGACGAGATCGACCTCGACAACATGGTGGAGTTGAGTGTCACGGCCGACGGGTCGGTCCTGGCGCACAGCAAGTCGCGCGGCCGCGTGCAACTGGTCCGGGTGTCCGGCGACGGGGTGATCACCCCGGTCACGTCCAGCGCCGTGGTCGTGACCGGGGTCGACACAGTGGGGGAGAGCATCGTCTTCGCCTTCCAGGACGCGCTGACGGCCGGCGACATCGCCCTGGCCGAGACGCCCAGGCTTCGCCGCCTCACCGATCTGTCCGCGCCGTTGCGCGAGACGGGAATTGCGTCAGCACGCGAACTCACCGTCACCGGCCGGGACGGCTACCCGGTGCACGGCTGGGTGCTCACACCTCCCGGTCCCGGCCCGCACCCGGTGCTGCTCACCATCCACGGCGGCCCGTTCGCGCAGTACACGGTTGCCCTCTTCGACGAGGCGCAGGTCTGCGCCGACGCCGGCTACGCGGTCGTGATGTGCAACCCGCGAGGCTCGTCGGGCTACGGCCACGCCCACGGTCGCGCCATCCGGCAGAGGATGGGCGTCCTCGACCAGGCCGACGTGCTGGACTTCCTGGACGGCGCCCTGGCCGAGGACTCCTCGCTGGACCCCACCCGGCTCGGCATCATGGGCGGCTCCTACGGCGGCTATCTGACCGCCTGGACGATCGCGCACGACCACCGGTTCACCGCGGCGATCGTCGAGCGCGGTTACCTCGACCCCGAGGCCTTCGTGGGAACATCCGACATCGGGGACTCGTTCACCGATGAGTACGTTGGCACCGACCCGGAGCTGGTGCGCGCGCAGAGCCCCCAGGCCTGCGTCGGCCAGGTCAGGACACCGACACTCGTCATGCACTCGGCGCTCGACCTGCGGTGCCCGCTGTCCCAGGCCGAACGATACTATTCCGCGCTGAAACGCGGCGGAGTGACCACCGAACTCGTCATCTTCCCCGGCGAGAATCACGAACTCAGCCGCGCGGGCAGCCCCCGCCACCGCCTGCGCCGCTTCGACATCATCCTGGACTGGTGGGCCCGGCACCTGCCGACGTCGGAGAACCCGCCAGGCGTCCCGTCAGGAGACTGACGCCGGCCTCAGGCGCTGGCACGCTTGCCGAAGGTGAACGCCTGGACCAACTGGATCATGCCGGAGCCGACGAGGAAGATCCCGCCCACCCAGACCAGGACGGCGAGCGAGTCGGCCGGCAGCAGGAGCACGACCGTCCCCGCGACGATGCCGAAGATGCCGAAGAGCCAGCCGAACCACCTGCTCGAGTCGTGCGCCGTCTCGACGAGCCCGACCACGCCCTCGATGATCCAGGAGATTCCGATGACCATCGCGAGCAGGACGAACGAGTTCAGGGGGTTCCGGATCGTGACAATGCCGGCGACGACGAGGAGCATGCCGAGCAGGATGCTGAGGACGCGCCCGCCGACACCGGCGCCGCCCGTGAAGATTCCCCGGACGACATGCACGACCCCGGCGGCCAGGAAATACAGGCCGAAGAGCGTCGCCAGCACGGACAGCGTCGCCTCGGGCCAGAACAGCACCAGGCCACCGAACGCAACCGCGAGGATGCCGCTGACGGCGAAGGCAAACCGAATTCCGCTGATTTCGGACTTGCTGAGAGCTTCCGGATCGACGGTGAGGTCGAACACTAAGACGCTGTTGGACATGGAGACAGCCCTCGCCTTCTGGGGTCGGATGGATCGTCCGCCGGCGCAATGCCGCAGGACATGCCGACAAACTACTGCGCGGCGTGCCGGCCGTCCATGCCCCGAAGTATGCTCGATGCGGGCCCGGCCCGGCCCACGGGGGAGACAGGATGAGCATGGACACGAGGACGGACAACACGAAGTCGCCCGCGCCGCACATTGCCGACAGCCACGATCTGATCCGCGTGCAGGGCGCGCGCGTGAACAACCTCAAGGACATCAGCATCGACATCCCGAAGCGGCGGCTGACGGTGTTCACCGGCGTCTCCGGCTCTGGCAAGAGTTCCCTGGTGTTCGGCACGATCGCCGCTGAGTCGCAGCGGATGATCAACGAGACCTACAGCGCCTTCGTGCAGGGCTTCATGCCGACGCTGGCTCGGCCCGACGTGGACGTGCTGGACGGACTGACCACGGCGATCATCGTGGACCAGGAGCGAATGGGCGCCAACCCCCGCTCCACCGTCGGAACCGTCACCGACGCCAACGCGATGCTGCGGATCGTCTTCAGCCGGCTCGGACAGCCGCACCTCGGCTCGCCCCAGGCGTTCTCCTTCAACGTCGCCTCGGCCCACGGTGCCGGGGCGGTCACGCTCGAGCGCGGGGGACAGCCGGTCAAGGAGCGTCGCAGCTTCTCCATCACAGGCGGCATGTGCCCGCGCTGCGAGGGGATGGGCTCCGTCACCGACATCGACCTGGGGGCGCTGTACGACGACAGCAAGTCCCTCAACCAGGGTGCGCTCACCATCCCCGGGTACAGCATGGACGGCTGGTTCGGCCGCATCTTCACCGGTTCGGGCTTCTTCGACCCGGACAAGCCGATCCGCGAGTTCACCAGGACCGAGCTGCACGACCTGGTCTACAAGGAGCCGACCAAGATCAAGGTCGACGGCATCAACCTGACCTACGAGGGCCTGGTCCCGAAGATCCAGAAGTCGATGCTCTCCAAGGACAAGGAGGCGATGCAGCCGCACATCCGGGCGTTCGTAGACCGGGCCGTCACCTTCACCAGCTGTCCTGAGTGCGGCGGGACCCGGCTCAACGAGGGCGCCCGGTCCTCGAAGATCCGCGGCCTCAGCATCGCCGATGCCTGCGCCATGCAGATCAGCGACCTGGCCGCGTGGGTGCGCGGCCTGGACGAGCCGTCGGTCGCGCCGCTGCTCGGGGCGCTCCGGCGGACCCTCGACTCCTTCGCCGAGATCGGGCTGGGCTACCTCAGCCTCGACCGGTCGTCGGGCACGCTGTCCGGCGGCGAGTCGCAGCGCGTCAAGATGATCCGTCACCTCGGGTCCTCGCTCACCGACGTCACCTATGTCTTCGACGAGCCGACCATCGGGCTGCACCCGCACGACATCCAGCGGATGAACGAGCTGCTGCTGCAGCTGCGCGACAAGGGCAACACCGTGCTCGTCGTGGAGCACAAGCCGGAGGCGATCGCAATCGCCGACCACGTCGTCGACCTTGGCCCGGGCGCCGGTACGGCGGGCGGCACCGTCTGCTTCGAGGGCACAGTGGAGGGTCTGCGAGCCAGCGGCACCCTCACCGGCCGCCATCTCGAAGACCGGGCCGCCCTCAAGGACACGGTGCGCACGCCCACCGGCACGCTGGAGATCCGCGGCGCGACGGCGCACAACCTCAAGGACGTCGACGTCGACATCCCGCTCGGGGTGCTGGTCGTCGTGACCGGTGTCGCCGGCTCAGGCAAGAGCTCGCTCGTGCACGGGTCGATCCCCGCCGGCGCCGGTGTGGTCTCGATCGACCAGGGCGCGATCCGCGGCTCCAGGCGGAGCAACCCGGCGACGTACACCGGGCTGCTGGACCCCATTCGCAAGGCGTTCGGCACGGCCAACGGAGTGAAGCCGGCGTTGTTCAGCTCCAACTCCGAGGGCGCCTGCCCCACCTGCAACGGCGCCGGCGTCATCTACACCGACCTGGGGATGATGGCCGGAGTCGCCACCACCTGCGAGGAGTGCGAGGGCAAACGGTTCCAGGCGGCGGTGCTGGACTACCACCTCGGCGGCCGCGACATCAGCGAGGTGCTCGCGATGTCGGTCACAGAGGCCGAGCAGTTCTTCGGCGCGGGGGAGGCGCGCACGCCGGCCGCGCACGCCATCCTCGGCCGTCTCGCCGACGTCGGCCTCGGCTACCTCAGCCTCGGCCAGCCGCTCCCGACGCTCTCCGGCGGCGAGCGGCAGCGGCTCAAGCTGGCCACGCACCTGGCGGAGAAGGGCGGCACCTACGTGCTCGACGAGCCGACCACCGGCCTCCACCTCGCCGACGTCGAGTTGCTGCTCGGCCTGCTGGACCGGCTCGTCGACTCGGGCAAGTCGGTCATCGTCATCGCGCATCACCAGGCGGTCATGGCACACGCCGACTGGATCATCGACCTCGGCCCCGGCGCGGGCCACGACGGTGGCCTGATCGTCTTCCAGGGCACCCCCGGCGACCTCGTCGCCGACCGGTCCACGCTCACGGGCGTGCACCTGGCGGCCTACGTCGGCAGCTGACCGGTTGGTCAGGAGCGGTCCGCCGTCACGGCGATGCCACGCACGGCGGCGCCGCGACTCCGGCGGGCGGGGACTTCTGCGCGTTATGTCAAGAGATCGGAACGTCAAGAGATCGGGGCGGGCGGCCGTTTCCCGCGAGTAAGCGTCCGGATCTGGGGGATGACACCCGGACCAGCCGATTCTCGAACCGACGAGGAAGATCCCGCCAACCGGCGACCGCCGCGACGCGACGGGAGACGAGGCGGGAGCGCCGACGGAATCGCCTGCCGGCGTCGGTGGCGCCATCCACCGGCTGCGCGCCATCCACCGGGCCCCACGACTCCGGATTCCGCCCGACAGAATGTGTCCGATAATGCACATTATGTCAAGTCGGAATGCACCTATTGCAGGATTTGCAGAATAGGACTCCCCTGATCGCTGTTTCGCCTGGAACCATGGACAGCACGAACTTCCACGGATTTACTGGGATATAGCGGGTGTTGCTGGTACTGCTGGCCCGCGATGGCTCAATGTCAGGAATTTCGCGGCGCCGAAGTTCGTCGGATCCCTGTTTTCCGGTGATTCGAGTGGCATCCACTGCATTTCACGAGCATTTCTGCTTAAACCCAGATGAGAGGTCATTTCTCGTCCCCACCGACAGTCACCGTAATGCGCGGACTTTGTGTCCGATGGCAAACCAGGCAATCGACCCGAGCACGGGAGCGACCACGATGATGAGTACCCAAATCGCCCTGCCAGCGGGCTCCATCGGTGCGCGGGCTACCTGCACAAGGGCGACGATGATGAGGGCGAGAATCACCCCGCAGGCAATCAGGCCCGCAGCGATGAAGCCAGTCGATGCGATGTCCATAGCTCAGTCCCCCTCCGAATACAGCCAATCTACAACCACATAGTCCCAGCGCGCAGAGCACGGCCCACACTGAAAGCGAGTTGTCTATTTACCTTGCCTGACCTCGCGACGACCTGGACCGCTTGCCGGTGAACAGTGCTTCCTCGCCGGCGGTAAGCTTCTCGACCTCGAACCGGACACCCTTTGGGGTGAAGACGACATCGGCCCCGCGTACATCGACCTCAAGACATCACAACTGCGATCGTCTCCCAAGCCGAACGCCCAGGAGAAATAGGACCCTCCGCTAAGTCCAGTTCCCGCTTAGTCAGATCAAGCCGCTCGCGGCCCAGTCCGCGTCCAGGAATTCATGGGGCGTGTCCTGGACATCCTGATCCCGTAGTTCCTCCGCTCCTCCCCCGCGTGTCCTCCCGAACCCGGCGAGAGGTCCCTACTCCGTGGCGGGCCGTCCGCGCCCGCGCACCATGCCGAACTCGTTCACCGGTTCGAAGGCGTCGCGGTCCCAAGCCCCGGGATGCGGGACCGGGCAGACGAGGATGGTGTTCGCGACCGAATGGTCGATCGTGTGCTCGCGCATGGAATGGCCGCAGATCGGGCACTCCTGAAGGTTCACGGCGTGCTCGGCCTCATAGCTGCCGACGGGCGGCGAGTCGAAGATGGGGCGCAGCTTGTCTTCCACCCACTCGAAGAGGTGTGTGCGCGAACCGCTCCCCTGTGCTTTCTCCTGTGCTTTCTTGTGCTGGACCATGGCTCCACACTACGCCGATTGGACTCCTGGGCCCAGTTATGCTATGAGATTCCGTGATGGGATACGGTCAGGCCTCGCCGAAGCCCGATTCGATGAGCCGCACGAGGGCCGTCACCGCAGCCTCGGCCTCGGCCTCGGCTCCAGAGGACGATATCTCCACCGATGCCCCCCGGTTCAAGCCCAGCGACATGATGCCGAGCAGGCTCTTGGCGTCCTTGCCGTTGACCGTCACCTCGGAATCGAAGGTGCTGGCCAGCTTCACGAATTCCGCGGCCGGCCTCGCGTGCAAGCCGTCCTTGTTCAGCAGGGTGACCGTGCGCGTTATCGCCTGGCCGGCTGCGGCCGGGGCCGCTCCCGGCGCCTCCGCGAAGGAGCGCGCGGAGTGGGCTGCCCCGACCACCGCCGTGAGGTCTCCCCCGGTTTCGGCGGTCACGGCGGCGGCGACGCCCCCCTCCACCAGCGGGGCGTCGACGATGCGCACGCGCGCCCGCACCTCGTCGTCGAGAAAATCGAGCGCGGTCTCGGCTGTCAGGATGGCCGAGCCCAGGTCGCAGAGGACCGCGACGCCCGCTCCGGAATCCGCGGCGGTGATCGCCTCGAAGACCTTGGTGAAGCTGGTGCCGATGCCGCCCTCATCGGTCCCGCCGGCCGGGACGAGTGCCGTGGAGGCCGCCATCTGCCTGGCCAGGTCGACGAGTCCTTCGGCGATCTTGCCGCTGTGCGACACGAAGACGAGTCCCACCTTGCCGGGCGTGCCCGCCACGCTAGCCCCGCGCCGCGGCGTCGGCTGCCGCGCGCAGGAGCAGCGCGGAGGACTGGGCGCCGGGGTCGCGGTGCCCGGCGGACCGCTCGCCGAGGTAGCTGGCCCGCCCCTTCCGGGCGACGAGCGGTTCCGTGGCGACGGCGCCGCCCTCGGCGGCAGCGGCCGCCGCGTGCAGGATCGCCGTCTCGTCGGCGCCGTCGGCGGCAGCGGCGGCCGCGGCGTCCACCGCGGGCGTCCAGGCGTCGACCATGGTCTTGTCGCCCGATTCCGCCTTGCCGCGCAGGACGATTCCGTCCCGTGCGGCCGTCAGCAGCGCGACGAGCGCCGCCCCGTCCAGTGTCGACGCCCCGGCAACGGCCAGGGCGCCCTTGAGGAAGGCCGTGCCGTACAGGGGGCCGGCTGCCCCGCCGACGGTGGAGATCAGCGTGGTGGCGACGAGTTTGAACACGTCGCCCGGATTGGCCTCTGGCGGCAGGTCGTCAAGTCTGATCAGCACCGCCTGGAACCCGCGGTCCATGTTCTCGCCGTGATCGCCGTCGCCGATGTCGCGGTCGAGAATGATCAGCTCCAGCCGGTGCTCCGCTAAGACGTCCGCGCCGTGCCTGATCCAGGCCTCGGCCCACCCCACGCCCAGACCCACGCGATCGCTACCTTCCCCAGCGCAGCGCTGCGGTGTGCACGGGCGCGTCCCAGAGGGCGGTCAGGTCGTCGTCGAGCTTGAGCACAGTGATGGACGTCCCCTGCATCTCCAGTGATGTCGTGTAGTTGCCCACGAGCGTGCGCGTGATCATGATCCCCTTTTCGGCGAGGACTTCGGCGGCTCGTCGAAAGACAATATACAGCTCGACCTGGGGGGTTCCGCCCATCCCGTTCACCATGAGGAGCACGTGGTCGCCGCTGACGAAGGGAATGTCGTCGAGGATCGGTCCGAGAAGGCGGTCCACGATGGCGTCGGCCGGTTCGAGTTTGATCCGTTCCCGGCCAGGTTCGCCGTGGATGCCGATGCCGATCTCGATCTCGTCATCGGCGAGGGTGAAGCTCGGCTCCCCCGCGTGCGGGACGACGCAGGGGGTGAGGGCGACGCCCATCGTGCGGACCTGGGAGATCACCTTCTCGGCGACGGCGACGACCGTGTCGAGGTTGTCGCCGCGCTCCGCGGCGGCCCCGGCGATCTTCTCCACCAGGACCGTGCCGGCCACGCCGCGTCTCCCCGCGGTGTAGAGCGAGTCCTTCACGGCGACGTCGTCGTTGACGATGACGGACCGCACCTCGATGCCCTCGGCCGCGGCGAGGTCGGCCGCTGTCTCGAAATTGAGCACATCCCCGGTGTAGTTCTTGACGATGTGCAGCACACCCGCTCCCCCGTCGACCGCCTTCGTCGCGTCCAGGATGGGGTCAGGCGTCGGCGAGGTGAAGACCGCGCCGGGGACGGCAGCGCTGAGCATCCCCGGGCCGACAAAGCCCCCGTGCAGGGGTTCATGGCCGCTGCCTCCGCCGCTGACGATGCCGACCTTGCCGGCGACGGGAGCATCCTTGCGGACAATGAAGTTGGGATCGTGCGACACCCGGACCAGGTCGGGGTGGGCGGCACCGAATCCGGCGACGGCTTCATGGACGACATTCTTCGGATCATTGATGAGCTTCTTCATGACCATCCTTCTGATCTGTGGGGGTACTGACCTGTGGGGGTACTGACCTGTGGGGGTACTGACCTGTGGGGGTACTGACCTGTGGGGGTACTGACCTGTGGGGGTACTGGGCGTGACCTGTGGGGGTGCCGGGCGAGGGGATTTGCGATGGATCGCTTCCGTTCGATGGGGCACAGTCCAACCTACGCGTTGCCCGCACGCCCCGAAAGGGCCCGGAAAGGCGAATCCAAGCGGCCATTACGCGTCGGCGCGGTGCGCGCTACTCTGGGCCGCAACCTGTCACCACGAAGGGCAAGTTCCCCCATCTTCAGACTGAGTGAGGAAGGTCAACGTGGACAACATTGGAGTTGTTTTCCTATCGGAGGTAGTGGGGACGGCGATGCTCGTCCTCCTCGGTTGCGGCGTGGTCGCCAACGTCGCCCTCGCCAAGAACAAGGGTTTCGGCGGCGGTTTCCTGATGGTGACGGTCGGCTGGGGTCTCGCGGTCTTCTGCGGTGTGATCGTCGCCTACAACTCGGGCGCGCACCTGAACCCGGCGGTGACGCTGGGCCTGGTGGCCTCCGGCGCGACGGAGTTCGGCTCCGGCGTCCCGGTGAACTTCCTCTCGGTGCTCGTCTACATCGCCGGCGAGATGCTCGGCGCGATCCTCGGCGCCGTGGTCGTCTGGCTGGCCTACAAGCGGCACTTCGACGAGGAGCCGAGCCCGGGCAGCAAGCTCGCCGTGTTCTCGACCGGCCCGGCGATCCGTTCCTACGCCTGGAACCTGGTCACGGAGATCATCGGCACCTTCGTGCTCGTCTTCGTGGTCATCGCCTTCGGGCGCCAGGGCGAGGCGGGCGGCCTCGCGGCCCTCGGCGCGCTGCCGGTGGCCCTGCTGGTGGTCGTGATCGGCACCTCGCTCGGTGGCCCGACCGGGTACGCGATCAACCCGGCCCGTGACCTCGGCCCGCGGATCGCGCATTTCCTGCTGCCGATCAAGGGCAAGGGGTCCTCGGACTGGGCCTACTCCTGGGTGCCGGTCGCCGGGCCGGTCATCGGCGGGGTCCTGGCCGGCTGGGCCTCGATCGTGCTCCTGCCGATCCTCACGTAGTTCCCGTGTGGGCCGGCCCAGGCTCTGGGCCGGCCCTCCATTTGCGTGCATCACCAATCAATTCGGAGGTTATTCATGACTGACTATGTTCTCGCCATCGACCAGGGCACGACGAGCTCCCGGGCCATCATCTTCGACAAGGCGGGGTCGATCGTGTCGACCGGGCAGCTCGAACACGAGCAGATCTTCCCGCAGGCCGGCTGGGTCGAGCACAACCCCAGGCAGATCTGGGACAACACCCGCGAGGTGATCGGGCAGGCCTTGTCCAAGGCGAACATCACCCGCCACAACATCAAGGCGGTCGGCATCACCAACCAGCGCGAGACCGCGGTGGTCTGGGACAAGAACACCGGAGAGCCCGTCTACAACGCGATCGTCTGGCAGGACACCCGCACCCAGCCGATCGTCGACCGGCTCGCCGCCGACGGCGGGGTCGAACGGTTCAAGCAGAAGGTCGGCCTCCCGCTGGCGACCTACTTCTCCGGCACGAAGATCGTCTGGATCCTGGAAAACGTGCCGGGGGCCCGCGAGAAGGCCGAGGCCGGCGACCTCCTCTTCGGCACCACCGACACCTGGGTCCTCTGGAACCTGACCGGCGGCATCGACGGCGGCGTGCACGCGACCGACGTCACCAACGCCAGCCGCACGATGTTCATGGACCTCGAGACCCTGCAGTGGGACGACGAGATCCTCGGCATCTTCGGAGTCCCGAAGTCCATGATGCCCCAGATCAGGTCCTCGTCAGAGGTGTACGGCACCGCCCACAGCTCCAGCCTGCTCCGCGAGGTGCCGATCGCGGGCATCCTCGGCGACCAGCAGGCCGCCACGTTCGGCCAGGCCGCGTTCGACCAGGGCGAGGCGAAGAACACCNCTTCATCATCTTCAACACCGGCACCGAGATCGTGCACTCCAAGAACGGGCTGCTCACCACCCTCGGATACAAGATCGGAGACCAGCCGCCGCACTATGCGCTCGAGGGCGCCATCGCCGTGACCGGGTCGCTCGTGCAGTGGCTGCGCGACAACCTCGGCCTGATCAGCTCGGCCGACGAGATCGAGGCGCTGGCGAAGACGGTCGACGACAACGGCGGGGCGTACTTCGTGCCGGCGTTCTCCGGGCTGTTCGCACCCTACTGGCGTTCGGATGCCCGCGGCGCGCTGGTGGGCCTGACCCGGTTCGTGAATAAGGGCCACATCGCCCGGGCGGCCCTCGAGGCCACCGCGTTCCAGACCCGCGAGGTGATCGACGCCGTCAACGCCGACTCCGGCGTTCCGCTGACCGAGATCAAGGTCGACGGCGGAATGATCGCCAACAACCTGCTGATGCAGTTCCAGGCCGACATCCTCGGCGTCCCCGTGATCCGGCCCGTGGTCGCGGAGACGACGGCGCTCGGCGCCGCCTACGCCGCCGGCCTCGCGGTCGGCTTCTGGAGCGGCCTCGACGAACTGCGCGAACACTGGCAGGAAGACAGCCGCTGGACGCCGAAGATGACCGACCAGGAGCGCGACCGCCAGCTGCGCAACTGGAAGAAGGCCGTCACGAAGACCTTCGGCTGGGTCGACGAGGACGTGCTGTAGCTCTCGCCCCTGCCGCCCGCGCTGGTTCAGGCCCGGCTGGCCTGGACCCACTGGGCGAGTTTGGCCGTGGCCGCACCGGAGTCGATCGTCTCCGCCGCCACGGCCATCTTGCTGCGGAAACGGTCGAGAATCGCCGTCTGCACCTGCCCCGGGTCGTTGGCCAGGTCGTACGCCACCAGCCCCGCTGCCGCGTTGAGCAGCACGATGTCGCGGACAGGGCCCTTCTCACCGGAGAGCACGGAGTGCACGACGGCGGCGTTGTGAGCGGCGTCTCCCCCGACGAGGTCGCTCATCTTCGCCCGGGTCAGGCCGAGGTCCCGCGGATCGATGTCGTGCTCGGTCACGAGGCCGCGGGAGACCTCCCAGATGTGGCTGTGGCCGGTCGTGCTGAGTTCGTCGAGCCCGTCGTCGCCCCGGAAGACGAGCGCCGTCGCGCCTCGGGTCTGGAACACGCCGACGAACAGCGGGACGCGGTCGAGGTTCGCGACGCCGACCGCGGAGGCCTCCGGCCGGGCCGGGTTGCAGAGCGGGCCGAGGTAGTTGAAGACCGTCGGAATGCCCAGTTCCTTGCGGGTGGCCGCCACATGCCGGAAGCCCGGGTGGAAGGCGGCCGCGTAGGCGAACGTGACGCCGGTGGCGGTGAGGATCTCGGCAACCTTTTCGGCCGACAGCGTGAGGTCGATGCCCAGCTCCGCGAGGACATCCGACGAGCCGGATGCCGAGCTCGCGGCGCGGTTGCCGTGCTTGATCACCGGGATGCCGGCCGCCGCGCAGACAATGGACGCCATGGTCGACACGTTCACGGTGCCGAACCGGTCTCCCCCGGTGCCGACGATGTCCAGCCCCATCGGGTCGACGTCCAGCGGGACCGCGTGGTCGAGGATCGCGTCCCGGAATCCGACGATCTCGTCGACGGTCTCGCCCTTGGCTCGCAGGGCCACCAGGAACGCGGCAATCTGCGCGGAGGACGCCTCCCCCCGCATGATCTGTTCCATGCTCCAGGCGGCGTCGGCCACACTCAGGTCCTCCCCGCTCAGGAGGGCACTGAGGACATTCGGCCAGGACTGCGATTCGAGCATGTCACCAGCTTAATCTCATCTCGGCCGAGCCCCGTCTTTCCGGGTCAAACGACACCGGCACGGGGCACCGCAATCTTCGTAATCTGGCGACTGGCACGCCAGGTTGAGAAAAACCTGTGCGGATATCGGCCATAATGGAGGGGTGACGAGCACCTCGATATCTCATACGGCAAGTGCGCCTGTAGTGAACAGGCCCAACAGCGTGGCAGTGGGCACCATTGTCTGGCTGGGAAGCGAAGTCATGTTCTTCGCCGGGCTATTCGCGATCTACTTCACGCTCCGCTCAACGGCCCCGGAGCTGTGGCAGTTCGAAACGGACAAGCACAACTTCACCTTCGCGCTGATCAACACCCTGATCCTGGTGTTCTCGTCCGTGACCTGCCAGTTCGGCGTGTTCGCGGCCGAGCGCCTGCAGGCACGTTCGACAGGCTGGAAGCCCAGCCAGTGGGGCATGGTGGAGTGGTTCTTCCTCACCTACGCCCTCGGAGCGATCTTCGTTGCCGGCCAGGTGCTCGAGTACGCCACCCTCGTCTCCGAAGGCGTGTCGCTGTCGTCCAACTCGTACGGCTCCGCGTTCTACATCACGACCGGCTTCCACGGCCTGCACGTGACCGGCGGACTGATCGCCTTCCTCCTCATCATTGGTCGCGCCTTCGCGGTCAAGCACTTCGGCCACAAAGAGGCAACCAGCGCAATCGTCGTGTCCTACTACTGGCACTTCGTCGACGTCGTGTGGATCGGCCTGTTCCTGGTCATCTACGTTCTCAAATAGGAAGCGGACATCTTCAGCATGCCTGAGACCAAGACAAGCAAGCCCCGACCGAACCGCAAGGCAGGCCGTCGCCACCCGATGGCCAGCGTCGCGCTCATCGCCATCGGCCTGCTGTTCACCGGCGGCGCCTACGCCATGTTCAGCACGAGCACTGCCCGCGCCGAGAGTGACCTGTCCTCCCAGCAGACCATCGACGAAGGCAAGAAGCTCTTCGCCGCGAACTGCGCCACCTGCCACGGCCTGAGCGCCCAGGGCAGCGGAAACGGCCCCAGCCTGATCGGCGTCGGCGCCGCTTCGGTCGACTTCCAGGTCGGCACGGGACGCATGCCGATGCAGATGAACGGCCCGCAGGCCCAGAAGAAGCCGGTTCAGTTCACCGAGGAGCAGACCAGGGCCCTTGCCGCCTACGTCGCCTCCCTCGCCCCCGGCCCTGGCCTCCCGGATGCCTCGCTGCTCGACGCCCAGGGCGACGCCGCGGCCGGCGGAGAACTGTTCCGCATCAACTGCGCCATGTGCCACAACGTGGCCGGCGCCGGCGGAGCCCTCACCGAGGGCAAGTTCGCCCCCGCGCTCACCGGGGTCACCGAGGCCCACATCTTCGAGGCCATGGTCACCGGCCCGCAGAACATGCCCGTGTTCAACGACGCGAACATCACGCCCGAGGGCAAGCGGGACATCATCACCTACCTCAAGTACCTCGAGAACAACCCGTCCCCCGGCGGTTTCGCGCTCGGCTCGCTCGGACCGGTTTCAGAGGGACTCTTCCTCTGGATCTTCGGACTCGGCGCCGTCGTCGCGGTGACCGTATGGATCACCGCGAAGTCGAACTGACCGGCAATCCTGACATGACACACCCTAAGAAGGAGAACAATGGCCAAGGACGATAACGGCGGGAAGGAACTGGCCGCCGCCGACTCGTCGCACGGCGGACCGGACGTGCCCATCGGCACAGCCGTGGTCACCCGGGATGCCATTGCGAACCCCGGCTTCCCGCCTCACGATTTGCGAATCACCGATGTCGACCCGAAGGCGAACCGCCGCGCCGAGCGCACGGTTTACACGCTGTTCTACGTCTCGATCGTCGGCAGCGTGTTCGCGATCGCCGCCTACATGGCCTTCCCGATCAACCCCGAAGACCCGGGTTCGGTGCGCCTGAACAACCTGTTCATCGGCCTGGGCCTCTCCCTCGCCCTGCTCGCCCTCGGTATCGGCATTGTGCACTGGGGCAAGGCCCTGATGTCCAATCACGAGGTCATCGACGAGCGCCACCCGGTGCGCGGCTCGGACGAGACCCGGGCCCGCGCGGTGGAGATCTTCGAGATCGCCAACGAGGAGTCCGGCTTCGGCCGACGCACCCTCATCCGCAACAGCCTGTTCGGTGCCCTGATCGCGTTCCCCCTCCCGGCCGTCGTGCTGTTCCGCGGCCTCGGCCCGGACACCGACCCCGTCGAACTGCTCAGCCACACGCTGTGGAAGAAGGGGACGCGGCTCGCCATGGACCCGAGCGGCACCCCGATCAAGGCCGTTGACGTCACCCTGGGGTCGGCGTTCCACGTCATCCCCGAGGGCCTGCAGGACCTGGAACACGGCAAGCTCGAGGAGAAGGCGAAGGCGGCCGTTCTGCTCATGCGCCTGAAGCCGGAAGACCTCAACGAACTGCCCGAGCGCAAAGACTGGTCGTACGACGGCATCGTCGCCTACTCCAAGATCTGCACTCACGTCGGCTGCCCCGTCGCCCTGTACGAGCAGCAGACCCACCACCTCCTCTGCCCGTGCCACCAGTCGCAGTTCGACGTGGCGAACCACTGCGAGGTCATCTTTGGACCGGCCAAGCGGCCCCTTCCGCAGCTGCCCATCGCGGTTGACTCCGAGGGCTACCTCATCGCGCAGAGCGACTTCACCGAGCCCGTCGGGCCGAGTTTCTGGGAGCGATCGTGACTACGACTGAATCATCCACGGCACCATCCACCGCGCTGGCCGAAACGAAGAAGTCCGGTGGCCTGACCGCCGCCGCGTCGAACTACATCGATGAGCGCACGAGCATCTCGGCGGCGGTCAAGGGCCTCGGCCGCAAGGTCTTCCCCGACCACTGGTCGTTCATGCTGGGCGAGGTCGCCCTGTACAGCTTCGTGGTCATCCTGCTGTCCGGGTCCTTCCTGACGTTCTTCTTCCAGGCCTCGATGTCGGAGGTGCACTACGACGGTTCGTTCGTTCCGTTGAAGGGCATCGAGATGTCGGCCGCCATGGCGTCCACGCTCGACATCTCCTTCGATGTCCGCGGCGGACTGCTGATGCGCCAGGTGCACCACTGGGCAGCCCTGCTGTTCGTCGCCGCCATCGGCCTGCACATGCTCCGGGTGTACTTCACCGGTGCGTTCCGCAAGCCGCGCGAACTGAACTGGGTGATCGGATTCATCCTGTTCATCCTCGCCATGGCCGAAGGGTTCACCGGCTACTCCCTCCCCGACGACCTGCTCTCGGGCAACGGCCTGCGCATCATCGACGGAATGGTCAAGGGAATCCCCCTCGTGGGCACCTGGATCACGTTCCTGCTCTTCGGCGGAGAGTTCCCGGGCACCGACATCGTCGGCCGCCTGTACTCGCTGCACATCCTGTTGCTGCCGGCGATTATCGTCGCCCTCATCGCGCTGCACCTGGTCTTCGTCGTCGTGCACAAGCACACGCAGTACCCGGGCGCCGGACGCACGAACCAGAACGTGGCCGGGGCGCCGATCCTTCCGCTGTTCGCGGCCAAGGGCGGCGGCTTCTTCTTCCTCGTATTCGGCGTGATCATGCTGATGGGGACGTTCTTCACGATCAACCCGATCTGGAACTACGGACCGTACGACCCCTCGCCGGTGTCCGCCGGCACCCAGCCCGACTGGTACATCGGCTTTGCCGACGGGGCGCTGCGCCTGATCCCGCCGGGACTGGAGTTCGTGGGGCTCGGCGGCACCTGGTCGTTCAACATCCTGATCCCGCTCGTCGGACTCGGACTGTTCATCCTGCTCGTGATGATCTACCCGTTCATCGAGGCCTGGATCACGGGTGACAAGCGCGAGCACCACGTGCTCGACCGCCCGCGGAACGCCCCGACCCGCACCGCCATCGGCGCCGCCGGAGTCACGTTCTACGCCGCACTCTGGGCCGCTGCCGGCTCCGACATCATCGCCACGCACTTCCACGTGACGATGGAGGGTGTCATCCACACGATGCAGGCGCTGACGATCCTCGGCCCGTTCGCCGCGTACTTCATCGCCAAGCGCGTCTGCCTGGCCCTGCAGAAGAAGGACCGCGAGATCGTGCTGCACGGCTACGAATCCGGACGCATCGTCCGTCTTCCGGGCGGTGAGTACATCGAGGTTCACCAGCCGGTCAACGAGTACGAGCGCTGGAAGCTGGTCGACTACTCCGAGTACAAGCCGCTGATGATTCGCCCGGACGCCCGGGGCAGGATCACGACCGGCCAGAGGATGCGCGCCGGGCTGTCCCGCTGGTTCTTCGAGGACCGCATCTCGCCGGTGAGCACCACCGAAATCGAGCAGTCGCACGGCGATCACCACTAAGGAACCACAACCAGATCGGGCATCGATGTCCCTCCAGACCTTGTCGGAGTGGCTTCGGTGCCCGAACTGTTTGCAGCCTCTCTCTCCCGGCGGTCCGCTCGTGCTGACCTGCCCGGCGGGGCACAACTTCGACGTCAACAAGCGCGGCTTCCTCTCCGCCCTGGGCGGCTCGCGGGGGCTGATCGGCGACAGCGCCGAGATGCTCGACGCCCGGGAGAGCTTCCTCAGCGCCGGCTGGTTCGAGCCCCTCCGAGACTCGCTCGCGGCGCTGGTCTCGGCGGAGGCGCCGTCTCGTGTGCTCGACGTCGGTTGCGGAACGGGCTACTACCTTCGCGGCGTGCTCGCCGCCTGCCCCGCCGCGCGCGCCCTCGGCCTGGACATCTCCCCCGCCGCCGTGCTGCGCACCGTGCGGGGCGACGACCGGATTGACGGGCTCGTCGCCGACGTCTGGTCGCCCCTGCCCGTTCGGGATGCCGCGGCCGACGTCATCCTCACCGTCTTCGCACCACGGAACCCGGTCGAATTCCACCGGGTGCTGAGGCCGCAGGGACTGCTGGCCGTGGTCATCCCCCAGTCGACGCATCTCCGGGAGCTCCGCGAGGCCGGCCTGGCGCTCGACGTCCAGACCGACAAGGCCGCGCAGCTCCGGGAAGGCCTGGCCCCGTGGTTCGACCTCGAGTCCCGGTCGGCGCTCTCGCGCACGCTCAGCCTCTCACCCGCCGAGGTGCGTGCGCTGATCGGGATGGGGCCATCGGCGCACCACGCAGCCCCGGAGGCGGCCGGCGCGCCCGGCGCCGAACCGTGGACGGTGACGACCGCCTTCGAGGTGATCGGCTTCCGCCGGCGTCCCGGCTGACGGCGTTCCGCCGCGGGCCACCCCGGCCACGGCTTGGCGCGGCGTCGGCCACACGCAGAACGCCGCCCCCGCGTGAGACGCGAGGGCGGCGTTCTGAGAGTAGGTCTAGCGCGCGAACAGCCCGCGGTAGTACTCGTAGACCCAGCCGACCAGGCTGATGAGGCCGATCGCCAGGGCGATGAAACAGATCCAGAAGCCCACGGCGAGGCCGAGGAACAGCAGGGCCGTGCTGGCGGCGAGCATGATCGGCCACCAGCTCCACGGGCTGAAGAAACCCGCCTCGGGGTCGCCGTCATCGATGTTCGCGTCGAGGCGGTCCTCCGGCAGGTCGCCGCCCTGGGCGCCGCGCACGCGGCTCAGGTAGAAGCCGATGAGCAGGGACAGCAGAGAACACAGCGCCAACGCGAACGTGCCGGCCCACTCGACCCGGCCCTGGTTCGTGTCGAGCAGACCCCAGACGGTGTAGACCGCGGCCATGATGGCGAAGAACGCCGTCAGGATCCAGAAGAGATTGACGTTCGCTCTCATTTACTTGACCGTTTCTGACGATGCGTCGTACGTGGGGGCATCCGGAGCGTCTTTCCCTGGGCCGATGCCGACGGGAATGCCCACCTCCGGGTGGTTCAGGTCGAACGCGGGGCGCTCGGACCGGATCCGGGGAATGGAGGTGAAGTTGTGACGGGGCGGCGGGCAGGAGGTCGCCCACTCGAGCGATGCCCCGTAACCCCACGGGTCGTTCACGGTGACCTTCGAGGCGTTGCGCGCCGTGATGTACACGTTGAGGAAGAACGGCACCATCGACAGGGCGAGGATCATCGACCCCATGGTCGACAGCTGGTTCATCCAGGTGAACCCGTCCTCGGGCGAGTACGAGGCGTAGCGTCGCGGCATGCCGACGACACCGAGCCAGTGCTGCACGAGGAAGGTGGTGTGGAAGCCGATGAAGAGCAGCCAGAAGTGCCAGCGGCCGAGACGCTCGTTGAGCATCTTGCCGGTCCACTTCGGCCACCAGAAGTAGAAGCCACTGAACATGGCGAAGACGACGGTGCCGAAGACGACGTAGTGGAAGTGCGCGACCACGAAGTAGGTGTCCGAGACGTGGAAGTCCAGCGGCGGCGACGCCAGGATGACGCCGGTCAGCCCACCGAAGGTGAACGTGATCAGGAAGCCGAGCGCCCAGAGCATGGGTGTCTCGAAGGTGAGCGACCCCCGCCACATCGTCCCGATCCAGTTGAAGATCTTCACGCCCGTCGGGACCGCGATGAGCATGGTCATCAGCGAGAAGAACGGCAGCAGGACCGAGCCGGTCACGTACATATGGTGTGCCCAGACGGCCACCGACAGCGCAGCGATGGAAACGGTCGCGTAGATCAGCGTCTTGTAGCCGAAGATCGGCTTGCGGCTGAAGACCGGGAACACCTCGGAGACGATGCCGAAGAACGGCAGGGCGATGATGTACACCTCGGGGTGCCCGAAGAACCAGAACAGGTGCTGCCAGAGGATGGCGCCGCCGTTTGCCGGGTCGTAGATGTGGGCGCCGAAGATGCGGTCGGCGGCGGCGGCGAGCATGGCCGCGGCCAGCACCGGGAACGCCATCAGGATGAGGATCGAGGTGACCAGGGTGTTCCAGGAGAAGATCGGCATCCGGAACATGGTCATGCCCGGCGCGCGCATCGTGATGATGGTCGTGATGAAGTTCACGCCACCGAGGATCGTGCCGAACCCGGACAGGCCGAGGCCCACCATCCACAGGTTTCCACCGACGCCGGGCGAGAACGTCGTGCTCGCCAGCGGCTGGTAGGCGAACCAGCCGAACGATGCGGCGCCCTGCGGGGTGAGGAAGCCGGCGACGGCGATGAGGCTGCCGAAGTTGAAGAACCAGAAGGACAGCGCGTTCAGTCGCGGGAACGCGACGTCGGGGGCGCCGATCTGCAGCGGCATGAGCGCGTTGGCGAAGCCGAAGAAGAGCGGCGTCGCGAACATGAGGAGCATGATCGTGCCGTGCATCGTGAACAGCTGGTTGTACTGTTCCTTCGTTGCGACGATTTCCAGGCCGGGCTCGAAGAGCTGGGCGCGCATGATGAGCGCCATCACCCCGCCGATGCAGAAGTAGACGAACGAGGTGATCAGGTACATGTACCCGATGACCTTGTGGTCTGTCGAGGTGATCCACTTGACAAGGATGTTGCCCTTGCGGTGGGCCGAGGGCGACAGGGGCGTCGTGCGCCGCGGCGCGGGTGCGGTCGTGGTGCTCATGGCCTAGTCCTCCTGAGCCTTCGGAGCGTTGGTGCCCGGAAGATTCTGGTTGCGGTTGTACTCGTTGTCGAGCTGACCCTCGTTGCCGGCCGCCCGGAGGGACTCAATATACGCATCGTAATCATCCTGCGAAACGACTTCGACGTTGAAAAGCATGAGGGAGTGGTACTCGCCGCAGAGCTCCGCGCACTTGCCCTGGTAGGTGCCGATCCGCTCGGGGATGACCGACATGTAGTTGGTCTTGCCGGGGATCATGTCCTTCTTGTACAGGAAGTCGATCACCCAGAAGGAGTGAATGACATCGCGGGAGTCGAGCGCGAACTCGATCTTCTTGCCGACCGGAAGGACCAGGGTGGGGATCTCGGACTCCACGAGGGAGCCCGCCTGGCCGTTCAGGTCAGGCTGGCCCTGGACGCCGGCCGAGTAGACGTCCTCGTTGACGTAGTTGAAGTCCCAGGCCCACTGCTTGGCAATGGCCCCGATCTTCACGTCCGGCTCGTCGAAGCGGGCCTCGATCGCGCTCTGGTCGCGGGCCGTGAAAGCGAAGAAACCGAGCACAAGGATCAACGGCACGACCGTGTAAAAGATCTCGATCGGCATGTTGTAGCGCAGCTGGACCGGGAGCCCGGTCTGGCCCTTGCGGCGTCGGTAGACCACGACGGCCCAGAGCGTGAGGCCCCAGGTGATCAGACCGACGATGAGGAGGACGATCCAGGACGTTGTCCAGAGTCCGCCGATACGGCCGGTCTGGTTCGTGACGTTTGGCTGCCCTTCCTCAAAGCCGGGCATAAACCCGTTGAGCTGGGCAGTTGTGCACCCGGCGAGAACAATTGACAACGTCGCTGCGATCGGAATTGCAGCCCATCGGAGACGGCGTTTATTGCGCACCGGGCACCTTTCGGGAGACTCGAGGGCACTTCTCAGGAAGTGCTTTGACCGATTCCTAGCCTACTCCGGCCGACGCCGGCCAGAGTGCACGAACGCGGCCTCGTCGGCCAAAAAGACTCGAACCCGGCACAAATTGTCGGCATTTAACGCCGCCGGGAGACCATCCGAATGGATGATCTCCCAGGAAAGCGTGCGATAAGCGACCTAGCTGAAGGAATCTCCACAGGCGCAGCTGCCGCCGGCGTTGGGGTTGTCGATGGTGAAACCCTGCTTCTGGATGGTGTCCTCGAAGTCGATTGAGGCACCGACCAGGTACGGGACGCTCATCTTGTCCACGATGACCTCGACGCCGTCGAAATCCCGGACGGCGTCGCCGTCGAGCATCCGCTCATCGAAGTACAGCTGGTAGATCAGGCCGGAGCAGCCGCCGGGCTGGACGGCGACCCGGAGGCGCAGGTCCTCGCGGCCTTCCTGGGCGAGCAGGCTGCGCACCTTCTGGGCCGCGACGTCGGTGAGGCCAACGCCATGGGCCTCGGTGCTGGTGGCGATGGTGTCGGTCATGATGCTCCTCGGTGTTCGCCTGGGCGGGAAAGGGAAATAAGACAGATTCTACCCGAGACAACCGGGAAGAGGCCGTGGGCATTCCCGGCCGGGCCGGTCACGTGCATCTTCAGTGCCCGGTGCGCCGGTTGAGCCGGCCCAACAGGAGCGCCTCGCTGAGGACCGCCCGCTTGAACACGCCGAGGTGCAGCGATTCGTTGGGGCTGTGCGCGCGGGAGTCCGGGTCTTCCACCCCGGTGACCAGGATCTGCGCCTCCGGGAAGACGCGCACCAGGTCGGCGATGAACGGGATCGACCCGCCGACACCGATGTCGACCGATTCCGTGCCCCAGGCATCGGCCATGGCCTGCCTGGCCTCCGCGACGGCCCAGCCGGTGGTGTCGACCAGGAACGGCTCCCCCATGTCCACGTCGTCGATCTCGAGTTTCGCGCCGAACGGCACATGTTCGAACAGGTGCTTTTCGAGGGCGGCGTACGCGTCGGCCGCGGCCTGGCCGGGCGCTATGCGGGTGCTGATCCGCACCGCGACCTGGGGCGAGAGCGTGTTGGACGCGTTGGCGACGGAGGCGGCGTCGATCCCGGTGACGGTGATCGAGGGCTGCGCCCAGATTCGGCTGAGAATCGTTCCGCGGCCGATCGTGGTGACCCCGTCGACCAGGCCGGTCTCGAGGCGCAACTGCTCTTCGGAGTAGTCGGGTGTCGCCTGGTCGTGGCTGGTCAACCCGGCGACGGCGACCGAGCCGTCGGGGTCGTGCAGGGTGGCCAGGAGGCGGATCGCGGCCAGCATGGCATCCGGCACCGCTCCCCCGAACATGCCGGAATGCGAGGCGTGGTCGAGGGTCCGCACGGTGAGCCGGAAGGTGACGTTGCCGCGCAGGCCGATGGTGAGGGCCGGGGTGTCGATGTCCCAGTTGTTGGAGTCGGCGACGACGATCGCGTCGCCGCGCAGTGCCTCGCGGTTCTCCTCGAGGAAGGTCGCGAACGACCGGCTCCCGAATTCCTCTTCCCCCTCGATGAACAGGGCCAGTCCGAGGTCGAAATCGGGACCCTCAGCCGCGATGAGGGCGCGAATGGAGGCGATGTGCGCCATCACGCCGGCCTTGTCATCGGCCGCGCCCCGGCCGTACAACCGGTCGCCGCGCACCGTCGCTTCGAACGGGCTGGATTCCCACTCCTCATCCTGGCCGGGAGGCTGAACGTCGTGGTGAGCATACAGAAGGACGGTGGGTCGTCCGTTGCGGGCGCGCCGCGTGGCCAGCACGGCCGGCTGGCCGAGCTCCGCGCTGCCGGGGATCCCCGCCTGCTTGATCTCCACCGACTCGAAGACGTCCAGTCCGCGGGCCAGGGCCGCCACGGCCTCGGCGCTGGCCTGCACGTGGCTGCGGTCGAACGCCGCCCAGGCCACCGACGGAATCTTCACCAGGGCGCACAGCTCCGCGATCGTCACAGGGAGCCCCCGTTCGACGGCGGCCCGAAGTTCCGCGTCGCTGGTGGTCGTGCGGTCTGTTTCCGAGGTATCCGTCATGCAGGTAATCTTAAGCCAACCAATTGCAAGGAACTGATGTGGCTAAGCAACCTGTAAACCCGGAATCCAACTCTGCGGCGGAAAGTCTCGAGGAGACCACGGCCCGGCTCAGCGGCGGTGCGCCCGCCGGCAAGGGCCAGGCGACGCCGCGACGCCGGGAGCAGGAAGCCGCCAACAAGCGCCCCCTGGTTCCCGACGACCGGAAGCTCGCGGCCAAGCAGGCCCGCGCGAAGTCGATGGAGGCGCGCGACCGTGCCCGCCTCGGCATGGCCGCCGGCGAGGAGAAGTACCTTCCCCTGCGCGAACGCGGACCGCAGAAGCGTTTTGCGCGCGACTACGTCGACGCCCGGTTCAACGTGGGCGAATTCATGATCCCGGTCATGTTCCTCGTCATCCTGCTGACCTTTTTCCCCGACCCGTCCGTGCAGACCTACGGGATCCTCGCCCTCTGGGCGTTCTTCCTCGTCGCCGTCGTCGATGCCGTGGTGCTCGGATTCCTGCTCACTCGCAAGATGGAAGCCAAGTTCGGCCGGGGCAAGGCGGAGCGCGTGCGCTGGTACGCGGCCATGCGCGCCCTGCAGCTGCGTCCGATGCGCCTGCCCAAGCCGCAGGTCAAGCGCGGCCAGTACCCGTCCTGACGGCCGAACGCGGTGACCGGCGAATGCGCTAGCGGGCGAACGCGCCCGCCCGGACCAGGGGAACGCGCAGTTCCTCGTCGGTCAGGGAACCGTGCTGCCCGATCATCGAGCGCGCCGACTGGTTGGCCTCTCGTGAGTCGTAGTAGGCCACCAGGCGGCGGGCGGCAACCAGGACGTCCCCGATTCGCGGGAGCACCTCCGGATCGACCGGCCCGAACAGTCCGGCCGCGACCGCTTCGGCGCGGGTGAACACCCAGGCCCGCTCCCCCTCCACGGCACGCCAGGCCTCCGCGAGTGAGTCCGCGGTGACCTCGGACTGGCCCGGCTCCAGGTACAGGTGCAGGCAGCGCGGGTCGCCGCCGATGTGGCGAACACCGGTGACGAGCACCGGCACCGTGTCGAAGAGCACGTGTTTGGTCGGGGGTACGTCGATCACGCCGTGGTCCGCCGTGACGAGCAGGCCCTCGTCGGCGCGCAGGCCGGCCGAGAAACGGGCCAGTTCGCCGTCGAGGATCTCCAGTTCGGCGAGCCACCGGCCGGATTCCCAGCCGTGCGCGTGCGCCGCCATGTCCAGTTCGGCGACGTAGAGGTAGACCAGGGCGCGGGGTTCGACGTCGAGGATGTGCCGGGCCGCGGCGAATCGGTCGGCGATCTTCTCGGCGGGCACGTAGTCGGCGCCGCGGAGCACGGCCTGGCTGAACCCGGAGCCGGTGAACTTCTTCGGCCCGATCGCGAAGCTCGGCACTCCCTCGTCGCCGGCCCGCTCGAACACGGTTCGAGCACGCTGCCAGGTGGCCGGCTGCATGTCGGCATCCCAGCCGGTGAGCTGGTTCACGACCCGGTCCCGGGCGGCGTCGAGCACTCGGTAGCCCACAAGGCCATGCTCGCCCGGCGGGACCCCGGTGGTCAGGGTGGCGATTCCGGCAGCCGTCGTCGCCGGGAACACCCCGTCGATGACGCTTGCCTTCGTCAGGAGCGACGACAGGAAGCGGGCATGGCCGGCCCGGGCCCGAAGCGAACTGACCCCGAGCCCGTCGGCGAGCACGACAACCGATTTGGACGCCGGCGGAAGCGCCAGGGCGTTCGGTTGGCCGAGGATCGCCGCGAGGGAACTTGCCAGAACGTCGGCAAGGCGCAGGGCGCTGAATTGGCGGGCCGGTAGCATGGGGGGCATCGGGCCAAGTCTGACATACCGACCCGGCCCGGGCTCTCCAGAGCCGCGCACACGCCCGTCGCCCGCGACGCAACCAACAGAATTCACGAATGAGCCGCTCAGACAGTATTCAGCCCGCCGTAGGAACCGAACGCATCGAGGACGTCGACGTATCGGTCGAGATGCAGGGGTCGTTCCTCGAATACGCGTATTCGGTCATCTACTCCCGCGCCCTGCCCGACGCCCGGGACGGGCTCAAGCCGGTCCAGCGACGCATCCTCTACCAGATGAACGAGATGGGCCTGCGCCCCGACCGCGGCCACGTCAAGTCGGCCCGCGTGGTCGGCGAGGTCATGGGCAAGCTCCACCCGCACGGCGACACGGCCATCTACGACGCCCTGGTGCGCATGGCGCAGGCGTTCACCCTGCGTGTGCCGCTCATCGACGGGCACGGGAACTTCGGTTCGCTCGACGACGGACCCGCGGCCCCCCGCTACACCGAGGCCAGGCTCGCGGCCGCGGCGCTGGCGATGACGGAGAACCTCGACGAGGACGTCGTCGACTTCGTGCCCAACTACGACAACCAGCTCACCCAGCCCGACGTGCTGCCCGCCGCCTACCCGAACCTGCTGGTGAACGGCGCCAGCGGCATCGCCGTCGGCATGGCCACGAACATGGCGCCGCACAACCTGATCGAGGTCGTCGGCGCGGCCCGGCACCTCCTGGCCCACCCGGACGCGACCCTCGACGACCTGATGGAGTTCATTCCAGGCCCCGACCTGCCCACCGGCGGAACGATCGTCGGGCTGGCCGGCATCAAGGATGCCTACGCCACCGGGCGCGGCAGCTTCAAGACCCGGGCACGCGTCTCCGTCGAGGCGATCACCGCCCGCAAGGCCGGCCTCGTCGTCACGGAACTGCCCTACCTGGTCGGCCCGGAGAAGGTCATCGAGAAGATCAAGGACGGGGTCAACTCCAAGAAACTCAGCGGAATCTCGGATGTCACCGACCTCACCGACCGCACCAAGGGCCTGCGCCTCGTCATCGGCATCAAGACCGGGTTCAGCCCGGAGGCCGTGCTGGAGCAGCTGTACCGGGTGACCCCGCTCGAGGATTCCTTCAACATCAACGCCGTGGCCCTCGTGGACGGCGGGCCGCAGACGCTCGGGCTGCGCCAGCTCCTGCTCGTCTACGTCGGCCACCGGATCGAGGTCGTCACCCGCCGCTCGGCCTACCGCCTGGCCCGGCGCAAGGAACGCCTGCACCTGGTCCAGGGGCTGCTCGTCGCCATCGTCGACATCGACGAGGTGATCCAGGTCATCCGGGCCAGCGACGACAGTGAGCAGGCTCGGTCCCGGCTGATCGACGTCTTCGACCTCAGCCAGATCCAGGCGGAGTACATCCTCGAGCTGCGGCTTCGCCGGCTCACCCGCTTCTCGCGGATCGAGCTCGAGGCCGAACGCGACCAGCTGCTCGCAGAGATCGCCAAACTCGAGAAGCTGCTCGGCAGCAAGCAGGCGATCCGGACGCTGGTCTCCGACGAGCTCGCCCAGGTGGCCGAGCGCTTCGGCACGCCGCGCCGAACCCTGTTGACCGAGGCGAAGCCGAGCATCGCCGGCGTCAGCGCCGCCGCGGCCAGGCGAAACGCCGCCGTGCTCGAGGTCACCGACTCCCCCACGCGGGTCTACCTGAGCGCCACCGGCCGGATCGCCCGCGTGGACCTGCTCGAGGTCAGCGATGACATGCCCGAGCGGGTCACCCCGGCGCAGCGCCGCAGCAAGCACGACGCCGTGCGTTCGACCCTGGACACCACGAGCCGCGCCGAGATCGGTGCGGTCACCAGCCGGGGCCGGCTCATCCGCTTCTCCCCCGTCGACCTCCCGGTCATGCCGCCCACCTCCATCCAGCTCGCGGCCGGCGTGAGGGTCGGCGACTACCTGGCCCTGCCGAACAAGGACGAGAGGGTGCTCGCGATCGTGTCGCTGGACTCGCCTGGGGCGATCGCCCTCGGCACGCGCCAGGGAACGGTCAAGCGCGTCACCCCCGGCGACTGGGCCAACAAGCCCGACTTCGAGATCATCGCCCTCAAGCCCAAGGACGAGGTCGTCGGCGCGGTGCAGGGCGGGGACGACGACGAACTCGTCTTCGTCGCCACCGATTCCCAGCTCCTGCGCTTCCCGGCCGGTGCCGTGCGCCCGCAGGGCCGGACCGCCGGTGGCATGGCCGGGATCAAGCTCACCGACGGCGCCCACGTCGTGTTCTTCACCAGCGTGCCCGCCGACCTCGCCGGCACCGCCGTGGTCGCCACTGTCGCCACGAGCAGCCAGACCCTCCCCGGCACGGATCCCGGCAGCGCGAAGGTGTCCGAATTCGTCGAATACCCGCCCAAGGGTCGCGGCACCGGTGGCGTTCGCTCGCAGCGCTTTCTCAAGGGCGAGGACATGCTGTCCGTCGCCTGGGTCGGTCCGGCACCCGCGCGCGCCGTGGGGGCCGACGGCTCCCCGCGGACCCTGCCCGAATCCGGGGCCCGGCGGGACGCATCCGGCACCATGCTCGATGCCGTCGTCGGCGCGATCGGCGCCCGCATAGGCTGACGCCCCGGCTCCTCTCCCGGGCGGCCTTCCGCAGGGTGGAGCGCCCGGATATTCTGGCAGTGTGACCACTCTCGCCGGCACTTCAGTCCTCGTAATCGGCGCTTCCGGAGGGCTCGGCAGTGAAATAGCCCGGCTGCTCTCCGCCGCCGGGGCGCAGCTCATCCTGAGCGCCCGCTACGCGTCCGCACTCGAGGCGCTCCGGATCCCTGGCGCGGTGGTCACCGCGAACCTGGCCAGGCCGGCCGAGGTCGACGAACTCGTTGCCGCGGCAGTCAGGGTCCACGGCCGCCTCGACGGAATCGTCATCGCCGCCGGCGTCGTGGCCTTCGGCCCCGCGGCATCGCTCCGGGACGACACCCTGGACAACCTCTTCGCCGTGAACACCTTCGCGCCGATCCGGCTCATCCGCTCCGCGCACGACGCGCTGGCCGCCTCGGCCGCCGCGGGACGCGAACCGTTCGTGGTCACGATCAGCGGGGTCGTCAGCGAACACCCGACGGCGAACCTGGCCGCCTACTCCGCGTCGAAGGCCGCGATCCACGCCTTCGGGCAGGCCGCGGCACGCGAGCTGCGCCGGGACGGCATCCGGATCCTGGACGCGCGCCCCGGGCATACAGAAACCGGGCTGTCCTCGCACCCGATCGCGGGCACGGCACCGCGCCTGGCCGTGGGCTACCAGCCCGATCTGGTGGCCCGACGCATCGTCGACGCCATCGTGAACGGCGAACTCGACCTGCCGAGCACCGCCTTCGGCGCCTAGCCCCTCGCGAATCGGCAGTTGTGCGCGTTATTCGGGGGTTTTAGGGCGCACAACTGCGGTTTCGCGGCAGAGGGAAGGGGTCAGACGTCGATGCGGTCGCGGCTGAGCTTGTCGGAGCTGTCGATGATGAACTCCTTGCGCGGGGCGACGTCGTTGCCCATCAGGAGTTCGAAGACCTTGCCGGCCACCTCGGCGTCGTCGACCCGAACCCGGCGCAGCGTGCGGTGCGCCCGTTCCATGGTCGTCGTCGCCAGCTGGTCGGCATCCATCTCGCCCAGGCCCTTGTAGCGCTGGATCGGATCCTGGTAGCGCTTCCCGCTGCGCTTGAGGCCGGTGAGCACCCCTTGCAGTTCGGCCTCCGAGTAGGTGTACAGGGTGTCGTTGGGCTTGCTCCCCGGGTTCATCACGACGACCCGGTGCAGCGGCGGAACGGCGGCGAAGACGCGCCCCTCCTCGATCATCGGGCGCATGTAACGGAAGAAGAGGGTGAGCAGCAGGGTGCGGATGTGTGCCCCGTCGACGTCGGCGTCACTCATGATGATCACCTTGCCGTAGCGTGCGGCGGACAGGTCGAAGCTGCGGCCGGAACCGGCCCCGATCACCTGGATGATCGACGCGCACTCCGTGTTCGAGAGCATGTCCGAGACGGATGCCTTCTGCACGTTGAGAATCTTGCCCCGGATCGGCAGCAGCGCCTGGTGCTCGCTGTCACGAGCCAGTTTGGCGGTGCCGAGCGCCGAGTCACCCTCGACGATGAACAGTTCGCTCGTGGCAACGTCGTTGCTGCGGCAGTCGACGAGCTTGGCCGGCAGGGAGGAGCTCTCCAGCGCGTTCTTGCGCCGCTGCGTTTCCTTGTGCGCGCGCGCCGAAATGCGCGACTTCATTTCGGCGACGATCTTGTCGAGCACCACGGCCGACTGGGCCTTGTCGTCGCGCTTGGGCGAGCCGAAGCGTTCGCTCATGGCCTTGGCGACCACACTCGCCACGATGGCGCGGACGGCCGGGGTGCCGAGCACTTCCTTGGTCTGGCCCTCGAACTGCGGCTCGGGCAGGCGAACGGTGAGCACGGCGGTGAGCCCGGCCATCACGTCGTCCTTCTCGAGCTTGTCGGAGCCGGCCTTGAGGCGACGGGCGTTCTGTTCGACCTGGGCGCGGAGGAACTTCAGCAGGCCGGCGTCGAAGCCGGCCTGGTGCGTGCCGCCCTTGGGCGTGGCGATGATGTTGACGAAGCTCTTCACGACGGTGTCGTAGCCGGTCCCCCAGCGCAGCGCGATGTCGACCTGGCAGTCGCGGGTCAGCTCGGTGGGCACCATGGCGCCCTTGTCGGTGAGCACCGGGACGGTTTCGGTGAACGTGCCGTGGCCGGTCAGGCGCCACGTGTCCGTGATCGGCGTGTCGGTCGAGAGGTGTTCGACGAATTCGGAGATGCCGCCGTCGAACTTGAATGATTCGAAGACCGGCTCCGCACCGCGGCGGTCGTCGACCTCGATCGACAGTCCCGGCACGAGGAAAGCGGTCTGCCGCGCGCGCCCCATCAGCTCCTCGGTCTGGAAGGCCGCGCCCCTGGTGAAGATCTGGCGGTCGGCCCAATAGCGGATCCGGGTGCCGGTCTTGCCGCGGGCGACCTTGCCGACCACCCTGAGTTCGCTCTTCTTCTCGAACGGGGTGAACGGCGCATCCGGGCTCTTCTCGGCGCCCGCGTCGGCGAAGATCCCCGGCTCGCCGCGGTGGAAGGACATGGCCCAGGTCTTGCCGTCCCGGTCGACCTCGACGTCGAGCCGTTCGGAGAGGGCGTTCACGACGGATGCGCCCACGCCGTGCAGCCCGCCGGATGCCGCGTAGGACCCGCTGCCGAACTTGCCGCCGGCGTGGAGCTTGGTGAACACAACCTCGACGCCGGAGAGGCCGGTCTTGGGCTCGATGTCGACGGGGATACCGCGGGCGGTGTCGCGAACTTCGACGCTCTCGTCCTGGTGCAGGACGATATCGATGGTGTTGCCGTGCCCGCCGAGGGCTTCGTCGACCGAATTGTCGATGATCTCCCAGAGGCAATGCATGAGCCCACGCGAGTCGGTGGAGCCGATGTACATCCCGGGACGCTTGCGGACGGCTTCGAGACCTTCGAGGACCGAAAGGTGGCGTGCGGAATAGTCAGAACTCACAATTGTCAAGAATACCGACCCGGCGGGCCGCCGCCGCGCTCGACACTCGACGCCTCCGAGCTACGCGGTGAGCGAAATACCACGCGCCCCGCTCGATTACCAGCCCCTGCCGTGTTTACATGGAGTGTCAGGGTTTTATGATTCCAGCCTGAGGAGGAGAACATGTCCCAGATCGCCACCGAAAATGGTGCCGTCGACCAAGAGGGCACCCCCCACCAGCTCACCGCAGCGGATCGCTGCGACGCTTGTGGCGCTCAGGCCTACATTCGCGTTGTCGTGAATAACAGCGAGTTGCTCTTCTGCGCGCACCACGGCCGCAAGCACCAGGAAAAGCTTGCTGCCATCGCCGAGAGTTGGCACGACGAGTCGAATCGACTCTTCGAGGACCAGCGCTCCTAGAGCGCGACGCTCCCGCGGGAGCGCGGAGTAGCCGGTCAGACCCGGTTACTCCGTAGCGAGGCCAAGCCGCACTGCAATCTGATTGCGTGCGGCTTTCGCTATGCCGTCGATCTGCAAGGCGCGTTCCGCCGGGACGTACTCGGTCCCCCGGGCGGCGAAGACCGCGCGCAGCAGGTGGTCGGCGAGCACGGGGTTCTTGGCCAGGACCGGACCGTGCAGGTGCGTGCCGATGACGTTCCCCATGACAACGCCCTCTGCGCCGGCGCCGTTTCCGATACCGGAGGCAACCGTGCCGAGGGCCGAGGCCTCCGCGCCGACGAAGTTCCGGGCATGGTTCTCAAAGCCGATCAGCCGGCCGTGCTTCGACGTCACGACCAGGTCGCCGGTGGCGCGCGCGGCCCGGGGTACGGCGCGGCCGGCGACCAGGCCCAGGCCCTCGACGACCGAGCCGTCCTGCAGTTCGATCCCCCAGCTGAGCAGCTCCAGCCCGGTGCCGACCGCCAGGATCGGGATGCCGGCGGTGGCCCAGGCGCGGAGGTCGTCGGCCATGCCCAGCAGGATGTCCCTGACCGGGTTGAGCTGGGCGTCCGTGCCGGACCCGACGACGACGGCATCGACCTGCGGCGGCAGGTCGGCGGCGCTTCTCACCGGGATGACCTCGGCCGGCTGGCCGGCCCACCGAGCCCGCTGGGCGAGGACGCGGGCGTTCTCGGCGTCGCCGTTGCCGCCCAGGAGCTCGGGCAGCACGGACACGATCGTCAGCGGTCGCGGCTCGCCCTGCGTCATGACAGCTCCTCGCTGTTGGTCGCCAGTCCGAGGTGGGCGCGCGTGCGCCGCATCCCGTCGGCCGAGAAGATGATCGTCTTGAGCCCGACGGCCGGCTCCGGGAGGGCCAGGAAGTCGTCGAGGGCCCGGCCGAGGTCGGATTCGATCCGGTCGACGGCGACATCGTCGTAGGCGAGCTGGAGTGCGATCTCGTGCGCCTTGGAGCCGGAAGCGATGAGGACCCGGCCGAGGCCTGACGTCGTGACCGGCCAGAAATAGGAGGGATCGCGCACGTCCGACCCGATCGCGACGAGGATCTGGTCGGTGCCCGGCTCGAGGCTGTCGAGGTTGAGCTGGAAGCTGGCCGGGTTCTGCACGAGCACGAATTCCACCTGCCGGCCACGCACGGACACGACCTCGCCTCGCCCGAAGACGGCGGGGATGCTCGAAATCGCGGCGACCGCGAGCCCGGCACGGAAGGCGGTGCCGAGCGCCTGGCGTGCGGCGCCGAGCGCCGTCGCGGCATCCACGGCGTAGTGCGTCCCGCGTGCCGGCAGGCCGACCGTGTAGTCACCCTCCGGCAGCGAGATTTCGGCTTCACGGCCGGCCACGCGCGTGACGAGGACACCCTCGCCCCTCGGCAGCCTGGCCGTGGCGGTTTGTGCGTAGCCGAGCCCGCGGGGGTTGGCCTCGAGGACCTCGGTCGTGACCCCGAACCGCTCCACCCGCACCGGCGACCGGACGCCCGCGGCCAGGTCCTGCAGGTACTGGTCGTCGGCGTTCAGGACCACTGCCTCGGTCGCGCGTGCCGCGATCTTCGCGAGCATCGCCTGGACCATCTCGGAGTCGTGGAACCGGTCGATCTGGTCGACCATGACATTGGTGAGCGTGACCACGCGGGGCGTCAGCGACCCGGCGATATAGGCCCCGTGCCCCTCATCCATTTCCAGGACGGCGATGTCCCCGTCGATGTGCCCGGTCAGGCTGGCCTGCTCGAGCAGCGCCGAGGTGAGGCCCTGGCTGATGTTGGCCGTCGACGGGTTCGTGAATACCGTCTTCCCGTGCGCGCGCAGCACCGCCACGAGCATCTTGGTGATCGTGGACTTGCCGCTCGACCCGGTGACGATGACGAGGCCCTCTGGGAAACCGTTGAGGGTGCGTGCGAGGAACCCCGGGGCGATCTTGTTCACCACGAGGCCGGGGACGGCCGAACCGCCTCCCGGCTTCCTCATCCTGGCAAGCGTCCGAACGATCCGGCCGATGAGGATCGCGGGGGCATAGTGCACCGGTTTACTCGAGGTAGTCGCGCAGCGACTGCGACCGCGACGGGTGGCGGAGCTTCGCCATCGTCTTCGATTCGATCTGGCGGATGCGCTCGCGCGTGACGCCGAAGGTGTCGCCGATCTGGTCGAGGGTCTTGGGCATGCCGTCGCCGAGGCCGAAGCGCATCCGGATGACGCCGGCTTCGCGTTCGGAGAGGGAGTCGAGCAGGCTTTCCAGCTGCTTCTGCAGCATGGTGAACCCGACGGCGTCCGCCGGGACGACCGCCTCGGTGTCCTCGATCAGGTCACCGAACTCGCTGTCGCCGTCTTCACCCAGCGGTGTGTGCAGGGAGATGGGCTCGCGGCCGTACTTCTGCACCTCGACGACCTTCTCGGGCGTCATGTCGAGTTCCCGGCTGAGTTCCTCTGGCGTGGGCTCGCGGCCCAGGTCCTGCAGCATCTGGCGTTGGACTCGGGCGAGCTTGTTGATGACCTCGACCATGTGCACCGGGATGCGGATCGTGCGGGCCTGGTCGGCCATGGCCCGGGTGATCGCCTGGCGGATCCACCAGGTGGCGTAGGTCGAGAACTTGAAGCCCTTGGTGTAGTCGAACTTCTCGACGGCACGGATGAGGCCCAGGTTGCCTTCCTGGATAAGGTCCAGGAACTGCATGCCGCGGCCGGTGTAGCGCTTGGCCAGCGATACGACCAAGCGCAGGTTGGCGCCGAGCAGGTGGCTCTTCGCCCTGGCCCCGTCCTTGGCGACCCACTGGAGCTCGCGGCCGAGCGCGGTCTTCTTCTCGGCGTCGGTCATCTGGGCCATCTTGTCCTCGGCGAACAGCCCGGCCTCGATCCGCATGGCCAGCTCGACCTCTTCGGCCGCGTTCAGCAGGGCGACCTTGCCGATCTGCTTCAGGTAGTCCTTGACGGGGTCGGCGGTGGCGCCGGTGATGGCGCTCGAGTAGACCGGGACCTCGTCCTCGTCGTCCACCAGGGAGAGCACGAGCGCACCGCTCGGAAGCGGAACGGCCGGAGCGGCGCGCTTGGCGCCCTCTTCATCGTCGTCATCGGAGTCCGCGTCGTCGTGCGCGCCGGCATCGGCGGCGGCCGCGTCGTCGCCGGCCTTCACCTTGGGCTTGGCGGCGGCGCGCTTGCGGGCGGGCTTCGGGGCGACGGGCGCCTCCGTCGAGGACCCCTCGGCCTCGGCAGCGGCGGCCTTCGCGGCCTTGGCCAGGGCGGCTTTCGTGGGGGCCTTGACCGCCTTCGCGGCCGGGGCCGGCGTGGTCGCCTCTGCCTCGTTCGCGGCGGATTCGACGGATGCCTCAGTCTTTGGGCGGGTTGCCATTCGAACACCTCTCATGCCATGGTTTGCGCGCGTACGGCGCTCCCAAACCACTCGTGGCCGAGTTGAATCTGACCGGGTTGAACCAGGTCAGCTTGAATTTGGGCAGTATTTGGACCCATGTCAAGTCCCAGGTGCTGCAACGAACCAGCATGTCCCGGTATTGCTACCGGCACTCCCAGGACCAGAACGGGTCCTAGAGATAATTATGACACGGTTTGCATGGACATCAATCCACTGGCGCGCTAGTCTCCGCTATTCTCGTCCGCGGTGGTGGCGCCAGGTACGTGAAAGTGCAACCCAGATAGGGGCGACTTCTATTCCCTCGTCGCGGGAGAGCTGGCTGCGCGTGCGCCGCCGGGCCCGGATGAGGAACGCCACCCCGACGCCGATGACGACGTACTGCACCGCGAAGGCGATGCGGAACGAGTCGAGCGCGTACAGGTCGCTCTCCGCTCCCCCGGCGACCCGCCAGCCGTCGAGCACGTCCAGGATCACGCCGACCAGGAACATCGTGACGAAGCTGGCGGTGAAGCCGCCGACGTTGACGACCCCATTGGCCGAGCCGAGCGCGCGTTGCGGGTTGAAGGTACGGGCAAAGTCGAAGCCGATCAGCGAGCCGGGGCCGCCGATGCCGATGACCACGAGGAGCAGCGCGATGAGCCACAGGGGCGGCTCACCCGGCCAGAGCAGCACGACCGTCCAGGCCGTGGCCATGGCCGCGACGATCCCGAGCACGATGTTGCTCCGGCGCAGCGGATACCGGGCGGTGAGCAGGCCGAGGATCGGGCCGAAGACCAGGCCCGCGCCGACGAGGATCGTGAGCATGCCCGCCGCCAGCGCGGGTTCGTAGCCGAGCGCGTAGACCATGAAGGGGAATCCCCAGAGCAGGCTGAACACCGTCCCGGACGACTGGGTCACGTAGTGCGACCAGAACCCGAGCTGGGTGCCGGGGCGTCGGAAGCTGTGCCGCAGCTGGGTCAGCGCGCTCGCCCACGTTTTCGCCAGCGCGTGGTCGCCGGCGCCTTCCGGATGGTCCCTGATGGCCACCGCAATAACGACCAGGGCGACCAGCGCCACGGATGTCGCGGAGACGAAGGCCGGCGTCCACCCCCAGACGTGCAGCACCCAGGCCAGCGGCACCGCGGACAGCACCTGGCCGAGCTGGCCGATGTTGCCCATGTACTGGGAGAGCTGCGGGACGATCCTGCCGGTGAACCAGGCGCTGATCAGTCGGATGACCGAGATGAAGATCATCGCGTCCCCGGCGCCGACCAGGATGCGGCCCGCCACCGCGATCGAGATCGTCGGGGCGAAGGCGAGGGTGAGCTGGCCCGCGACCATCAGGGCGGTCCCGCTGAGCATGAGTATCCGCGGGCCGTAGCGATCGATCAGGATGCCGACCGGGATCTGCGCGGACGCGTAGACGATGAGTTGCACGACGGCCAGGCTCGAGAGCAACGCGGCCGATCCGCCGAAACGTTCCGCGGCGGAGACCCCGGCGATACCCAGCGAGGTGCGCTGCAGGACGGCGGAGAGGTAGGCGAACGACCCAAGGAAAAAGATCAACCAGGATCGACGGGAGTTCACTCCTCCCAACCTACCGGGAACTAGTTGCCCGGCGCGTCATCCTTGTTACGCCGGATCGCGAGGAACTTCTCCAGCTCCGCCGCTATCTCGTCGGCGGTCGGCAGCTCGCCGTCTTCGTCGGTGAGCGGCGAACGCAGCGCGTTGCCCTCCATGTACGTGTCGTAGCGCTGCTCGAGCGTGCCGACCAGCTTGGCCAGTTCCGGGTTGTCGCCGACCTGCTCGTCGATCCTCGCGACGAACTCGCGGTTCTGTTCGCGGAGGCGGTCGGTGGGGAAGATCAGCCCCGTCGAGGCGCTCGTGCTCTCCAGCGCGGACAGCGCCGCGGACGGGAATTCGGTGTCGGCCAGGTAATGCGGAATAAGCAGGACGTACCCCACCGTCGACGCCCCGCTCTCCTGGAGCCGGAACTCGACCAAATGCAGGGCATTGGCGGGAACCTGGGTGTGCGGGCGCCAGACGGACATGCTCTCGATCAGGTCGGAGCGGTTGCCGCTGACGGTCACTCCGATCGGCCTCGTGTGCGGCACGGGCATCGGGATGGCGTGCACCCAGGTCGTCGACGCCACCTTGAACCGGTGCACAAGCTGCAGCACCGCCGCGGTGAACTGCTCCCAGCGGAAGTCGGGTTCGAACCCGGCCAAGAGCAGGAACGGCTGCCCCAGTTCGTCGTGGGCCAGGTACAGCCGCAGCGCGGGCGGCTGATAGTCGGTCAGGTGGTCCTGGTCGAAGTAGATGATCGGGCGCCGGGCCCGGTAGTCGAGGAGCAGGTCGGCGTCGAAGTTCGCGACGACCTTCTGGTCGAGCGTGCCGAGGAGGTATTCGGTGAACTGCGAGACCGCGGCCCCGGCATCCGCGAACCCGGTCAGGCCCGCGACCAGAGGGAGGCCTTCCGGGACGCCGTCGGCGTCCGCGGTCAACTCGTAGAGGTCACCAGGATCGCGCATATTCACACTCTAATCCGCCCGGTCGGCCGCGCCGCGGGAATGCGCCGGGCGCCTTCATGCCGAGAGCGAACATGTCCGCTCGTCGCTAGCATCGAGGAATGACCGTTCCCACCCTGTCCCTGTCCGCACAGCCCGCCATCGATTCGAACGTCGACGTTCTTATCGTCGGGGCGCTCCAAACGGATGGTTCGCCCGTCCTCTACGCGGACCCCGCCTTCTCCGGGCTGACGGAGCTGCTCGCGGCCGTCGGCGTGACCGGCGCCCGGGACCAGGTCGTGCGCCTCGCGCCGACGATCGGCGGCGCCCGCGGCATCGCCGTCGTCGGCCTCGGCAAGCAGGTCACCGTCGACGGGCTGCGCGAGGCGGCCGGATCCGCCGTGCGCCAGCTCACCGGGGTCGGCTCCGTGGCCTTCGCCTTCCCGCTGGCGACCGAAGACGAGCTGCACGCCGTGCTCGAGGGCGCCGCGCTCGGCGCTTACTCCTTCACCGCCTTCCGCCAGAGTTCGCTGGCGGGCACGAAGCTCCCGGCCGGTCAGGTCACCGTGCACACGTCGCTCGCCGCCGCCGACGCGGTGGACCGCGTCGGCATAGTGGCCGAGGCGGTCAGCCTGGTCAAGGACCTCGTCAACACTCCCCCGTCCCACCTGTACCCGGAGTCCCTGGCCCGCAAGTCCGTCGAGGCGGCCGCCGGCCTGCCCGTCGAGATCAGGGTCTGGGACGAGAACGAGCTCGTCGCGGACGGATTCGGCGGCATCGCCGGCGTGGGGCAGGGCTCCAGCCGGCCGCCGCGCCTGGTCAAGGTCAGTTACACGCCCGAGGGCGCGACCAAACACCTCGCCCTGGTCGGCAAGGGCATCACGTTCGACACCGGCGGACTCTCGCTCAAGCAGCCCGCGTCCATGGTGGGCATGAAATACGACATGACCGGCGCCGCCACGGTGCTCGCCGTGACCCTGGCCTCCGCCCGGCTGGCCCTGCCGGTGCGGATCACCGCCTGGTTGTGCATCGCCGAGAACATGCCGTCAGGGACGGCGATCCGCCCGAACGACGTTCTGCACATGCGCGGCGGCCGCACGGTCGAGGTGCTGAACACGGACGCCGAGGGCCGACTCGTGCTCGCCGACGGCATCGTGGCCGCCGGGGAGGAAGAGCCGGACGCGATCATCGACGTCGCCACCCTCACCGGCGCCCAGGTCGTCGCCCTCGGCCACCGGTACTTCGCCGCGATGGGCGACGACGACCTGGTCCAGCAGGTGCTCTCCGCCAGCAAGACCGTGGGCGAAACCGCCTGGCCGATGCCGCTCCCCGACGACCTGCGTAGCCTGCTCAATTCCGACGTGGCCGACATCGCCAACGCCAAGATCGGCAACACGGCCGGGGGCATGATGCTCGCCGGCGTGTTCCTGCGCGAATTCGTCGGCGCGCGCGGCGCCGGCGAGACCGCGGCGACCATCCCGTGGGCGCACCTCGACATCGCCGGCCCGTCCGAGAACGCGTCGGCGTGGGGCTTCACCGGCGCGGGGCCGACCGGTGTTTCCGTCCGGGCGCTGATCCGCCTGGCCGAGGACTTTTCACGCCCGTAGTACAGTCGTAGACGGCAAGAAAACCTTGCCGTCTTGCGGCTGCCCCGGCCCGTCTCCATTCGGCCGGGCCGAACGCAACTGAGTTTGTGATGCACGAGGGAGTAACTGGGTGTCGGAGCAGAAATTTGACCTTGTCGTTCTCGGTGGAGGAAGCGGTGGGTACGCGGCGGCATTGCGCGCGATCCAGCTCGGACTCACCGTCGGTCTGATCGAGAAGGGCAAGCTCGGGGGCACCTGTCTCCACACCGGTTGCATCCCGACCAAGGCGCTCCTGCACTCGGCCGAGGTCGCCGATGTCAGCCGCGAGTCCGCCAAGTACGGCGTCACCACCACGTTCGGCGGCATCGACATGGCGGCGGTCACCGCGTTCCGCGAGGGCCTCGTGGCCAAGAAGTACAAGGGCCTCGACGGCATGATCCGGGCCAAGGGCATCACCGTGATCGAGGGCGAGGGCCGCCTGGTCTCCCCCACCACCGTCCAGGTCGGCGAGGACACCATCGTCGGCACCAACGTCATCCTCGCCACGGGCTCCTACTCCCGCTCGCTTCCGGGGCTCGAAATCGGCGGCCGGGTGATCACGAGCGAAGAAGCGCTCGCCCTCGACTACGTCCCGAAGAAGGTCGCCGTGCTCGGCGGCGGCGTCATCGGCGTCGAGTTCGCCAGCGTCTGGAAGTCCTTCGGGGCCGACGTCACGATCATCGAGGCGCTCCCGCACCTGGTCCCGAACGAGGAGGAGTCGATCTCCAAGTCGCTCGAGCGCGCCTTCCGCAAGCGCGGGATCGGCTACAAGCTCGGCATCCGCTTCCAGAGCGTCACCCAGGATGAGAACGGCGTCGTCGTCACCCTCGAGAACGGCGACACGATCGAGGCGGAGCTCCTCCTCGTGGCCGTCGGCCGTGGCCCCGCAACTGCGGGACTCGGCTTCGAAGAGGCCGGCGTCACGATGGACCGCGGCTTCGTCATCACGAACGAGCGCCTCGCGACCAACATCCCCGGCCTCTACGCCGTCGGCGACATCGTCCCCGGCCTCCAGCTCGCGCACCGCGGTTTCCAGCAGGGCATCTTCGTCGCCGAGGAGATCGCGGGCCTGAACCCGATCATCGTCGAGGACATCAACATCCCCAAGGTCACCTACTGCGACCCCGAGGTCGCGTCGGTCGGCTACTCCGAGGCGAAGGCCACCGAGAAGTTCGGTGCCGACCAGGTCTCCAGCTACGAGTACAACCTCGCCGGCAACGGCAAGAGCGCGATTCTCGGCACCGCCGGTTCGATCAAGGTCGTGCGCGTCAAGGACGGCCCCGTCGTCGGCGTGCACATGATCGGCGCGCGCGTCGGCGAACTGATCGGGGAGGGCCAGTTGATCGTGAACTGGGAGGCGTACCCGGAGGACATCACTCCGCTGCTGCACGCCCACCCCACACAGAACGAGGCGCTGGGCGAGGCCTTCCTGGCCCTGGCCGGCAAGCCCCTTCACGTCTAACCGGTTTCCGGTACGCCGGCACACAGGCATTCAGTAACTTAATTTCAGACAAATGGTTTTGAAGGAGACATGCGCATGAGCGAATCCGTTATCCTCCCGGCACTCGGGGAGAGTGTCACAGAGGGCACGGTAACCCGCTGGCTGAAGAACGTGGGAGACCGCGTCGAGGTCGACGAGCCCCTGTTGGAGGTATCCACCGACAAGGTGGATACCGAGATCCCGTCGCCGATCGCCGGCGTGATCGAGGCCATCCTGGTCCAGGAGGACGAGACCGTCGAGGTCGGAACCCCCCTCGTCACCATCGGTGACGGCTCCGGCGCCGCCGAGGCACCCGCTGCCGAGGCACCCGCTGCCGAGGCACCCGCCGCCGAAGCGCCCGCCGCCGAAGCGCCCGCCGCCGAGGCACCCGCTGCCGCTGCGGCTCCGGTCGCCGAGGTTCCCTCCGCCGAGGCGCCCGCCCCGGCCGAGGAAGCCGCCCCGGTGGTCGCCCCGCCCGCACCCG
>NZ_SOEZ01000036.1 GCF_004402215.1 Cryobacterium tagatosivorans | reverse complement strand
CCGCCGCGGCGGGCGCGGCGGCCGGGGCCGGCGAGGACCCGCGCGTGGCGGACAGGGGTGCGGTCGCCCACGACTCCGCCGATCGCGCCGTGGAGGCGGCCCCTGCGTTTTTCGTCATATACCCATTAATACCGCAGGTGGGTCACATCGCCGGCGGCGACAGCCTGCAGCTCCCCATTCGCCTGGTCCTCGACGATCAGCCGCCCGTGCGGGTCGAGGCCGACCGCGGTGCCGATCAGGTCGGACCCGCCGGGCAGCTCCACCCGCACCGCGGAGCCGACGGTTCCGCACAGCTCGGTGACCTGTTCGAGCAGCCCGCTGGCCACGGCATCCCCGCCGGCCGCGGTGAACGCGTCGGCGAGGCCCCGCAGTTCGGTGAGGTAGCGGGCGAGCACGGCGTCCGGGCTCGGGCTGATGCCCGTGACGAGAAGCAGCGAGGTCGAGGTGAGGGTGGGCAGGTCATGTTCGTCGAGGCTCAGGTTCAGGCCGGTGCCAATGATCAGGCCGCGGGCATCCGGGAGGAGTTCGGAGAGGACGCCGGACACCTTGTAGCCGTCGATGAGCACGTCGTTGGGCCACTTGAGGGTGACCTCGTGGCGGGGCGCGTCCTCGTCCGGCGCCGCGTCCGGCCGGGGCCGGGCCGCTGCGGCCTCGACGACGTCCCGCACCACCCGGGTCATCGCCGCGCCGGCCAGCAGGGGGAACCAGCCGAGCTGGTCGGGCGGCAGGGGCGCGCCGCCCGGGGTCGTCGGGCGGAGGAGCACCGAGATGGCGAGCGACTTGCCGGTGGGGGCGAGCCAGACCCGGCCGAGCCGGCCGCGGCCGCGGGTCTGGTTGTCGGTGACGACGACCGACAGGTCGGGCCAGGCGGCGGCATCCGGCCCGGCCGCGTGCTCGGCTAAGACGTCGTTGGTCGAGCCGACCTCGGCCAGGTACTCCAGCCGTGAGGCGACCCTGCTGCTCTGCGGAAACTCCATGCGCACCTCTTCCCGTGGCTGACTCAGGCTATTCTGCCGAATCGGGGCCGAAACGCCGAGTTTCGGGCCTGATTTCCCGGATTCTCCTGAGTTGGCCGCACGAGAACGGGGAACCGACCAGCGAAATGGCCGTTCTTTGTGGAGATTCGTCAACGGGTGCCGCCGAGGGCTGGCCGGTAGAGTGAACCGGTGACTGAGAACTCGCCCGATTCGGGCCCCGACATGTACACGACCGCCGGCAAGCTCGCCGACCTCAAGGTGCGCTACCACGAGGCCGTGACCGCCAGCGGCGAGGCGGCCATCGAGAAGCAGCACGCCAAGGGCAAGATGACCGCCCGCGAGCGCGTCGACATGCTGCTCGACCCCGGCTCCTTCGTCGAGATCGACGAATTCGTGCGCCACCGCACCGTCGCCTTCGGCATGGAGAAAAAGAGGCCATACGGTGACGCCGTCGTCACCGGAACCGGCACCATCCACGGCCGCCAGGTCTGCGTCTACTCGCAGGACTTCACCATCTTCGGCGGCTCGCTCGGCGAGGTCGCCGGCGAGAAGATCATCAAGGTGATGGACCTGGCGCTGAAGACCGGCGTGCCGATCATCGGCATCCTCGACTCGGGCGGAGCGCGCATCCAGGAGGGCGTCGTCGCCCTGGGCAAGTACGGCGAGATCTTCCGCCGCAACACGGCGGCATCCGGCGTCATCCCGCAGATCTCGATCATCTGCGGCCCGGCGGCGGGCGGCGCGGTGTACTCCCCCGCCCTGACCGACTTCGTGATCATGGTCGACAAGACCAGCCAGATGTTCGTCACCGGCCCCGACGTGATCAAGACCGTCACCGGAGAGGATGTCGGCATGGAGGAGCTCGGCGGGGCGCTCACCCACAACACGGTGTCCGGCGTCTCGCACTACCTCGCCAGCGACGAACCCGACGCCCTCGACTACGCGCGCACCCTGCTCAGCTTCCTGCCGGACAACAACCTGGCCGAGCTGCCGGTGTTCGACACGGAGGCCGAGCTCGAGGTCACCGACGCCGACCACAAGCTCAACACGATCATCCCGGACTCGCCCAACCAGCCGTACGACGTGAAGACGGTGATCGAGAGCCTCGTCGACCACGGCGACTTCCTCGAGACCCAGCCGTTGTTCGCGCCGAACATCGTCGTCGGCTTCGCCCGCATCGACGGGCGCTCGGTCGGCATCGTCGCCAACCAGCCGCTCGCCATGGCCGGGACCCTCAACATCGAGGCCGGCGAGAAGTCGGCCAGGTTCGTGCGGTTCTGCGACGCCTTCTCGATCCCGATCCTCACCCTCGTCGACGTGCCCGGTTTCCTGCCCGGCACCGACCAGGAGTGGACCGGCGTCATCCGCCGCGGCGCGAAACTGCTCTACGCCTACGCGGAAGCGACCGTGCCGCTGGTCACCGTCATCCTGCGCAAGGCCTACGGCGGCGCGTACATCGTGATGGGTTCCAAGCAGCTCGGCGCGGACATCAACCTCGCCTGGCCGACCGCGGAGATCGCGGTGATGGGCGGCCAGGGCGCCGTCAACATCCTCTATCGCGCGGAGATCAAGAAGGCGGAGGCCGGGGGCGAGGATGTCGCCGCCGTGCGCACGCGCCTGGCCAACGAGTACACCTACAACGTGGCCAGCCCGTTCCTGGCGGCCGAGCGCGGCGAGCTGGACGGCGTCATCGAACCGGCCGCGACCCGGGTCGCGATCACGAAGGCCCTGCGCGCGCTGCGCACCAAGCGGGCCAGCCTGCCGCCGAAGAAGCACGGGAACATCCCGCTGTAGCGGCGCCATGACAGCCTCGACAGATCCAGCTGACTTCGACCCGTCCGAACTCGCCTTCGTGACCCGCGGGGTCACCACCGCGGAGGTCTCCGCGGTGACCGCGGTGCTCCGCGGCGTGCTGCAGGAGGAGTCCGACAGCCTCCGCCTGGCGCCCGTGCGCGGGCAGAGCGCCTGGCAGGTCAGCCAGCGCGGCGTGCGCCTGCCGCTGACGCCCGGCCACGGCCGGTGGCGCGGCTTCTCCGCCTGATCGCCCGGTAGACGCGGGGAATGTCCCCCAAAGAGCCGACTTTTCCGGGACATCCCGCTCCTGCAGGATGGGTATTGCCCGGTGCGCCTCTCGCAGGCACACCACCCCCGACTCGGCGACTAGGGTAAGTAGCCGGTTCGGCGGGGGCTCGTCAGGGTGGCATTCGGGTTGTCGCTCTGGCCCAGAATGCGAAAGGGGATCAACCTCACAGTTGGCCCCCTTTCGCATTCCCAAGGGTGTTCCGCAGGCTAGTGGACGGCCCGGGAGCGAGGGTCGCGCGGGATTTCGAGCCACAGGTCGACTTCCTCGCCGGGCGTGTCCTGGCCGAGCGCGCTGACGCTCGGATCCGCGCTGCTCAGGCCGACGACGGTGATCGCGGTGTCCGAGCCGTTCGCCGAGGTGCGCGCGATGATCTTGTCGGCAGTGGTTCCGCCGATCGCGGCCGCGAGCCGGCCCAGCACCTCGTCCAGTTCCCGGCCGCCGAGGTCGTCGATCGTGCCCTCGTCGAGGAGGGTGACGATCGCGCCGCGGCGCCTGGCCGCCATGACCTCCTGGCGCACGGCGTCATTGAGCAGCTTGCGGCCGCGGATCTCGTCGCGGACGGCCGCCTCGAGGTAACGGCACTCCAGGCGTTCCGCGTCGCTCAGGGCGCCGCCGCGCTCGACGATCCGGCGCAGCATCGGCGCCGCCAGCCGGATGGTGTGCGCGAGCCGGACCTGCCGTTCGTCCAGGTGCGCCTCCTGCGCCGCCTGCCATTCGGTCGCCTCGCGCTCCGCGAGGGCGTACTGCCGGGCGTCCCGGCCGGCCTTGGCGAGCGCCTGCGAGGTGAGGACGGCGACGACCACCCAGACCACGCTTCCGATGACGCCCATCGACGCGAGCGCGCCGGGACCGGCCCAGACGATGGTGTGCAGCATCAGGAAGATCACCCCGACGAGCGACACCCCCTGCTGCTTCCGGGTGGCGGTGATCGTCATCAGCGTGCCGACGGCGGCCACGTACCAGGTCGCGTACCCGTTCGTCGATGACGAGCCGTCCAGCTGGCTGCCCACGAGCAGCGGCACGGTGGCGCAGACGGCGACGTTGAAGAGCGCCAGCGAGAGCGGCATCCGCACCGGACCGTTCGGCCACAGGCTCAATGCGGTGGCGACCGAGTACAGCACGATCGCGACGATGGCCGGGGCGGGGTGGGTCGGCACGCCCAGCGAATAGATGCCGAGCACGACGTGGTAGGCCGAGAAGAGGGCGGCCAGGCCCAGGACGAGTCCGCGGGGGACGGTGATCACGAGGGTGCCCCCGCTTCGACCGGCGCGGGGTCCCCGCCGAGCCCGAGCACGGGCAGCTGCTCTGGCGTGAAGAGCCCGCCCAGGTGGTCGGCCTCGCCGGCTGGCCGTGGCCAGTCGATGACGATCCTGGTGCCCAGGCCGATGCCGGTGTGCACGGCCACCGAGCCCCCGGCGCTGGTGACGCGTTCCTGGATCGACACGCGCAGGCCCAGGCGCTCGCCGGGCACGAGCGCGGGGTCGAATCCGACACCCGTATCGGCGACCTCGATCGTGCATCCGCCCTGGAGGTTGGGGCTGATCGTGAGGGTCCGGGAGACGGCGGACCCCGCCGGCCCCGCGTGTTCGAGGCTGTTGACCATCGCCTGGACGCTCGCCGAGTAGAGGGCCTCGCTCGCATGCACGGGCAAAGCCAGCGCGCCGAGGTCCCGCTGGACGACGACGAACGAGCTCGCAATCGCGGCTGCCGCCTCCCGGATGCGCCGGCTCAGGCTGTCGAAGGGGATCACCGTCTCGTCGCTGACGGAGGCCGACCCGGCGTCCTCGAGGCGGTCGAGTGCCTTCCGCGCCATCACCGAGGCCAGGCGCGCCGCCGTAGCGCTGCGGGCCCCGGCCGCGGACAACAGGGTTGCGAGCACGGTGTCGTGCACGATCGAGTCGACCTCGACCCGCTCGGTTTCGGTGGCGTGCTGGCGCACGGCGAGCGCGTAGCGATCCAGCGCGTTCAGCTGGGCGGCGTCCACCGCCGCGGCGGCCTGGCGCAGCATGAAGATGATGATCAGCACGACCTGGCCGAGCAGCATCGCGTACACGGCGTCGAGGGAGGCGAGCAGGACATCGGCCCCGCCGCCGGAGGGCGTGACCCGCAGGACGCCGTAGACGGCCGGGACGAGCACCGTGTAGCCGGCCGCCCAGGCCAGCGGGAAGGCGATCGCCGCGCACGAGGTCGCGACGGTGCAGAGGAACCACAGCCACGGCACCCCGTCGAGGACCCGCTCCGGGTCGCGCATCAGGAACGGCCAGGCCACGAGCGCCAGCAGGTAGACCATCGCAACGGCGCCGGTGGCGGTCCTGATCCCGGCCTTGAAGATCGTGGCGAGCACGACGAAGGCCAGGGTCACGGCGAGGGTCACGGGTCCGATGACGCCCGCCGCCGGCAGCCGGAGCGGAAGCTGTTCGAACATGATGGGTGCCGCCTGCAGGGCGAAAACCACACCCACGCCGGCCACCGAGCGGGAGACGACCGTCTCGATCTGCGCGCGGCTGATCGGCTTGCGCGGCTGCCTGGCCTTCCCGAGGAGTTCCGCCTCGAGCGGGTCCGCGCCGAAGTCCCGTGACCGGGCCGGGCCGCTGCCGCGCCGGGGCGGCGCGGGCCTAGGCGCGCGCATCCCCGCCATCCGGGTCGAGCCCGGGGAGGATGCCGTCTTCCACGGCGCGGCGGAGCAGGTCCACCTTGGTGGGGGCCGGCCGGCCGACCTCGATGTACTTCACGCGGATGCGGTCGAGGTACTCGCGGGCGGTCGAATGCGCGATGCCGAGCTGCATGGCGACCATCTTGAGCGGGAGGCCGGAGGCGTACAGGTGCAGGACATCCCGTTCGCGGCGGCCGAGTTGCGCCTTGGCGAAGTCGCTGTCGGCGTCGATCGCCGTGGCCCATTCGAGGTTGTTGAGCACGTCGCCGCGCGCGACGGTGGCGATGGCGGCCATGACGGTCGCGGTCGCCGACGATTTCGGGATGACCCCGGCCGCGCCGGCCGCGAGGGCCTCACGCACGAGGGCGACCCGGTCGGCGATGCTGTGCACGAGCACCGACGAACCGGTGCCCTGGGCGAGCCGCACGTTCTCGGTCACCACCGAACCGTCGCCGAGGGAGAGGTCGAGCACGACCACGTCGCAGCTGCGATCCCCCAGGCCCTCGACGAATTCGCGGGCGGAGGCGGCCGTGTGGATGACCTCGTAGCCGACGTTCTCACAGGCCGCCTTGAGCCCCAACCGAACGGATTCGTGATCGTCGATGATCCCGACCCGGACCGCCGTGCTTCCCTGGGCCGGGGCCGTGGCTTCTGGAGTTATCTGGGTCACTGTGTGGTGTCCTTTGTTTCGGTGTCCGGGCTAAGGATATCTACCTGGACAGCACGGCGACGGCTTCAACATGGTGGGTGTTGGGAAACAGGTCGAATGCGCGCAGCCCGCGCAGCTCGTATCCGTGCCCGGCGAAGAGGGCGACATCCCGGGCCAGGGCCACCGGATCGCAGGCCACATAGACGACCTGGCGAGGCCCGAGCGCGCCGAGCCGGTCGACGACGGCCTTGCCCGCGCCGGCCCGGGGCGGGTCGAGAATGACGGTGGCCGCCTGCTGCCGGCCGCGTTCCAGCGCCCCGGCATCCCGGAGGATGCCCTGCAGGTACCGGTCGACCCGGTCGGTTTCCGCGCGGGCGCCGATCCAGTCGCTGAGGTTCTCGGCGGCGAAATCCGTGGCCTGCGCGTCGCTCTCGACGGAGGTGATACGCACCTCGAAGCCGAAACGGTCCCCGACGGCCGCCGCGAGCAGCCCGACGCCGCCGTACAGGTCGAGGTTCGACGCGCGCGGGTCGAAATCCGCCTCGTCGATGCTGTCCTGCACCGCCCGGTACAGGGTCTCGGCGGCGCTGGAGTGGACCTGCCAGAAGCCCGCGGCGTCGAGGCGGAATTCGCGGTCGCCGACGACCTCGCGAATGAGGTTGCGCGGGGTGGGCACGCGCTTGCCCCGCGCGTCCTTCTCGGCGACGAGCACCTGCACATCCCCGATGCTCGGGGCGAGCACGTCGACCGAGGCCGCACCGGGGAAGCGGGTGTCCAGCGGCGCGGCCGCTTCCACGAGACGTTCGGCCAGGGGAAGGTCGCCGACCGCGATCACCCGGTGCGACCTAGCCGCGTACGGGCCGATCGACCCGTCGTCGGCGACGTGCAGCCGGATGCGCGTGCGCCAGCCGGTACCGTCCATCGCGTCGCCCGGCGACGCGTTGCGGCCGACGGGGACGGCCTCGACGGCGACATCCGTCTCGACGCCCGCCATCCGCTGGAGCGCGTCGGCGAGCACCTGCCGCTTGAGTTCGCGCTGGAAGCCGAGCTCGATGTGACCGAATTCGGCGCCCCCGGCGCGGTCCTCGGGGGCGCGTTCGAGGGCGGCGGCCGACCACACGTGCGGCTGGCGCTCCGGGGCGGCGGTGAGCACCTCGACGGTCTCCGCGCGCCAGAAGCTCTTCTTGTTGGCGTCGGTCAGCCGGGCCCGAACCCGCTCGCCGGGCAGGGTGTCGCTCACGAAGACCACGCGGCCCTCATGCCGGGCGACGAAGATACCGCCGTGGGCTACGTTGGTGACGTCGAGTTCGAGCTCGGTGCCCGCCTCGGGTGCCTGACCGCTCGGATCCGCCTGATTGTTATTGCTCGAGACCATTCATTGAGCATCCCACACCGTCCCGATCCACGCACGAAGGGCCCCATGCGCCTCTACCTCGCCTCGACCTCGCCGGCGCGCCTGACCCTCCTGCGTTCGGCGGGGATCGAACCGGTGACGCTGGCCCCCGATGTCGACGAGAATGCCGTCGCGGCGGAGGCCGCCCGGGTGCAGGGCGCGCCGCTGACGCCGCACCACGTGGTGGAGCTGCTGGCCAGGGCCAAGGCGGAGGCCGTGTCGCGCTCGGGGAACGGGGCGGACCCCATCGACGGCCTGGTCCTCGGTGGCGACTCCGTCTTCGTGATCGACGGCGTCGTCTACGGCAAACCGCACACGCCGGCCAAGGCCCGCGAACGCTGGCACAACCAGCGCGGCCGGACCGGGCAGCTCTACTCGGGCCACTGGCTGATCGAGCAGGTGAACGGCGTCCCCGGGCGCGCGGTCGGCGCCGTCGCCGTCGCCGACGTCACCTTCGCCGATGACATCGACGACGAGGAGCTCGACGCGTACATCGCGACCGGCGAGCCGCTCTTCGTGGCCGGCGCGTTCACGATCGACAGCCTCGGGGCGCCGTTCATCACCCGGATCTCCGGCGACCCGTCCACCGTCGTCGGCCTGTCCCTGCCGACGCTGCGCCGGCTCGTGTCCGGGCTCGGATACTCGTGGCCGAGCCTCTGGAACCGGGGCGGCGCCCTCTGAGTCCTCGGAGGGTCGAGTCCTCGGCGGCTCGTTGTAGGGATCAGCACTCGCTTTCGGCCCCTTTTTGTATGTCGGAACCAAATCCCGGCGCGCGCCGCCCCATAAGCTAGGTCACTGTGTCGCTTATAACGAAGGTCCTCATCGCCAACCGGGGCGAGATCGCCGTCCGGGTGATCCGCGCCGCGAAAGACAGCGGCATCCTCTCCGTCGCCGTCTACGCCGACCAGGATCGCGACGCCATGCATGCGCGGCTGGCCGACGAGGCCTACGGCCTCGAGGGCACCAGCAGCGGCGAAACGTACCTCGTGATCGACAAGATCCTCTCCATCGCCCGCCGCTCCGGCGCCGACGCGGTGCACCCCGGCTACGGCTTCCTCGCCGAGAACGCCGACTTCGCCCGCGCCGTGATCGGCGCCGGGCTCATCTGGATCGGCCCGTCGCCGAGCGCGATCGAGAAGCTCGGCGACAAGGTTTCCGCCCGGCACGTGGCCGAGAAGGTGCACGCGCCGATGGCGCCCGGCACCCTCAATCCGGTCGAGGACGCCTCCGAGGTGCTCGATTTCGTCGACCTGCACGGCCTGCCCGTCGCGATCAAGGCCGCCTTCGGTGGCGGCGGTCGCGGCCTGAAGGTCGCCCGCACGCGCGAGGAGATCCCCGAGTTGTTCGACTCGGCCACCCGCGAAGCCGTGGCCGCGTTCGGCCGCGGCGAGTGCTTCGTCGAGAAGTACCTGGACAAGCCCCGCCACGTCGAGACGCAGTGCCTCGCCGACGTGCACGGCAACGTCGTCGTCGTCTCCACGCGTGACTGCTCCCTGCAGCGCCGGCACCAGAAGCTGGTCGAAGAAGCTCCGGCCCCGTTCCTCACCGAGGCGCAGACGACCGAGATGTACCGTGCGTCGAAGGCCATCCTGCGCGAGGTCGGCTACGTGGGCGCCGGCACCTGCGAGTTCCTGATCGGCCAGGACGGCACCGTCTCCTTCCTCGAGGTGAACACCCGCCTGCAGGTCGAGCACCCGGTCTCCGAGGAGGTCACCGGCATCGACCTCGTGCGGGAGCAGTTCCGGCTCGCCGAGGGCGGCGAGCTCACCTACGGTGACCCGGTCGCCGTCGGGCACTCCTTCGAGTTCCGGATCAACGGCGAAGACGCCGGCCGCGGCTTCATGCCGGCACCGGGACCGGTGCACGTCTTCAGGCCGGCCGGCGGACCCGGCGTGCGCGTCGACAGCGGCGTGCAGGCCGGCGACGAGATCTCCGGGTCGTTCGACTCCCTGCTCGCCAAGCTCATCGTCACCGGCGCGACCCGCGAGGAGGCCCTCGAACGGTCCCGGCGCGCCCTGGACGAGTTCGAGGTGGCCGGGCTTCCCACCGTGCTCCCCTTCCACCGCGCGATCGTGCGCGACCCCGCGTTCGCCCCGGCGGATGGCGCACCCTTCTCGATCTACACCCGCTGGATCGAAACGGAGTTTGAGAACACCATCGAGCCGTGGAGCGGCACCCACGAGGAGACCGCCGGGCCGCAGCAGCGGCACAGCGTCGTCGTCGAGGTCGAGGGCCGGCGCATCGAAGTCACGCTCCCGATCCGCCTGCTCCCCGGGGGCAAGTCGCAGGTCACCGGCGGCCCGGCTCCCCGGCGTCGCGTCAGCGGCCACGTGGCCGGCACGGCGATGGGCGATGCCGTCAAGTCGCCCATGCAGGCGACCATCGTGAAGATGCTCGTCGCCGTCGGCGACGTCGTCGTCAAGGGCGACCTGCTGCTCGTCCTCGAGGCGATGAAGATGGAGCAGCCGCTCACCGCGCACAAGGACGGCGTGATCGGCAGCGTCGGCGCCGAGGTCGGGACGACCGTGTCATCGGGCCACCTGCTCCTCACCGTCCTCGACGCTGCTTAACCTTCCGCGAAACCGCAGTCGTGCACGTTATGAACGGGTTTTAACGCGCACAACTGCGGTTTCGCGGGGTGTGGGCGGGTTTTAGAGGACGACGTGCATAGCGCGGGCGGCATCCGTGATGGAGCCGGTGAGTGACGGGTAGACCGGGAACGCCTGGGCGACGTCGTCGACGGTGAGCCGGTGCTCGACCGCGAGGGCCAGCGGGAAGATCAGTTCGCTCGCCTTGGGCGCCACGATCACGCCGCCGATCACGGTGCCGCTGCCGGTGCGGGCGAACAGCTTCACGAAGCCGTCCTTGATCCCCATCATCTTGGCGCGGGGGTTCGAGGCCAGCGGCAGCTTGTAGATGTCGCCCTGCATGAGCCCCTCCTCGATCTGCTTCTGCGACCAGCCGACGGTCGCGATCTCGGGCTGGGTGAAGATGTTCGCGGCCACGTTGCGGATCTCGATCGGGTTGACCGCGTCGCCCATCGCGTGGAAGACGGCCGTGCGGCCCATCATCGAGGCGACGGATGCCAGCGGCAGCTCGGTCGTGCAGTCGCCGGCCGCGTAGACGTTCGGCATCGACGTGCGGGCGACCCGGTTGACCCGGATGTGCCCGGACTCGTTCAGCTGCACGCCCGCCTCCGCGAGGCCGATCCCGGCGGTGTTCGGCACGGAGCCGACCGCGATGAGGCAGTGGCTGCCCTCGACGGTGCGGCCGTCGGACAGGGTGGCGACGACGCCGTCGCCGACGCGCTCGACCGAGGACGCGCGTGACTTGGACAGCACGACCATCCCGTTGCGCTTGAACACGTTCTCGATCACGTGCGCGGCGTCGGCGTCCTCGCCGGGCAGCACCTGGTCGCGGCTGGAGATGAGCGTGACCTTCGCGCCGAGGGCGCGGTAGGCGGAGGCGAACTCGGCGCCGGTCACGCCGGACCCGACCACGATCAGGTGTTCGGGCACCGCGCGCAGGTTGTACAGCTGCGTCCAGGTGAGGATGCGCTCGCCGTCCGGGAGCGCCGACGGCAGGATGCGCGGGCTCGCGCCGACCGACACGACGATCGTGTCCGCGTCGACCCGGTCGAAATCGGTGCCCGATTCGCCGTCGGCGGTGGAGACGATGACCCCGCTGGTCCCGTCGAGCCGGCCGTGGCCCTGCACCAGGCGCACGCCGGCGCGCATCAGGGTGGCCTTCATGTCCTCGGACTGCTGCCGGGCCATGGCGAGGAGGCGCTTGTTGACCGCGGTCAGGTTGATCGCCACCTCCGGGCGGGCCGGTTTGCCGGAGTCCGTGCGCATGAAGAACTGCACGCCGAGGTCGGTGGCTTCGCCGATGGAGTTGGAGGCCTCGGCCGTGGCGATGAGGGACTTGGACGGTACGACATCCGTCAGGACCGCCGATCCGCCGACGCCGACGCGTTCGACCAGGGTGACATCCGCGCCCTGTTGGGCGCCCGCGAGGGCCGCCTCGTAACCGCCGGGCCCTCCGCCGAGTACTGCAATGCGCTGCTTGCGTTCAAACTCGTAGGCCATTGCTCTATTCTCTCGCTCCAGCGCTCCCCCCGCCAAACTCTGCCCGCGCCGGGGCCTCGCGAATTCGACGGAGATTGTCGCCCCGCGCGTCCCCGGACCGCCCCAGCGGCTACATGTGAGCAGAATGCCCGTCGAATGGGGCAGGTCATTAGAGTGGTTGGATGCTCACGACCGAGACCAACCCGCTGGACCTGCCCGAGACCGATCCCTTCGAGATCGCCCGGGTCGCCGCCCAGGAAATCGCCCGTATCACCGGGGTCGACCGCCACGACGTCGCCCTCACCCTGGGCAGCGGCTGGGGCAGCGCCGCCGGCCTGATCGGCGAGACCACCCACACGATTCCCGCGCAGGAAATCGCCGGCTTCGGCGCCCCCGCCCTGGAAGGCCACGGCGGCATGCTGCGCTCGGTGCTGCTGCCCGGCGGCAAGCGCGCGCTCGTCATCGGCGCGCGCACCCATTACTACGAAGGCCACGGGGTGCGCCGGGTCGTGCACAGCGTGCGCACCGCCGCCGCGACCGGCGCGAAGACGATGATCCTGACCAACGGGGCCGGCGGCATCCGGGAGACCTGGACGCCCGGCACGCCCGTGCTGATCAGCGACCACATCAACCTCACCGCCGATTCGCCGCTCGAGGGCGCGACCTTCGTCGACCTCACCGACCTGTACTCGAGCCGGCTGCGCGCCCTGGCCCGCACCATCGACCCGACGCTCGACGAGGGCGTCTATTGCCAGTTCCGCGGTCCGCACTACGAGACGCCGGCGGAGGTGCAGATGGCGAAGGTCATCGGCGGCCACATCGTCGGGATGTCCACCGCGCTCGAGGCCATCGCCGCCCGGCAGTCCGGCATGGAGATCCTCGGCATGTCCCTGATCACCAACCTCGCCGCGGGCATCCAGCAGGAGCCGCTCAGCCACGGGGAGGTCCTCGAGGCCGGCCGCGCCGCCGAGCCCGTGATCAGCGCCCTCCTGGCCCGGATCGTGGCCGCACTGTGAGCCTGGCGAACGGCGCAGACCCCGGCACCCGCGGGCGGCACGCCGGCCCGGATGACCCCACCGAGCCGACCCGGAACGCCACCGCGCCGACCCCGGAGGCCGGCGACGACTCGGCCTTCCCGGCCACGGCCGTGCTGGACACGATCGCCGACGCGCCCGCCGCACCCGCCCCGCCCGCTCCGGATGCTGACGCGGCTGACCCGGTCATCGCCGCGGCCAGGGCCTGGCTCGGCCAGGACCCCGACCCGGAGACCCAGGCGGAACTGCGCCTGCTCGTCTCCGCCGCCGTCGACGGGGACGCCGCCGCCCTCGCCGACCTGCACTCCCGCTTCGACGAACGGCTCGCCTTCGGGACCGCGGGGCTGCGCGGCGCGATCGCGGCCGGCTCGAACCGGATGAACCGGGTGCTCGTCTCCCAGGCCGCGGCCGGCCTCGCCGCGTTCCTGGTCGCCCGCGCCCCGGCCGGCTCCGTCCCCTCGGTCGTCGTCGGCTTCGACGGCCGCAAGAACTCCTCCGTCTTCGCCACCGACACGGCGGCCCTGATGGCCGGCGCCGGCGTGCGCGCAATCCTGCTCCCCCGGCTGCTGCCCACCCCGGTGCTCGCGTTCGCCGTGCGGCACCTCGGCGCCAGCGCCGGCGTGATGGTGACCGCCTCGCACAACCCGCCCAACGACAACGGCTACAAGGTCTACCTCGGCGGGGAGAACGAGGGCTCGCAGATCGTGTCCCCCGACGACGCGGCCATCGCCGCCGAAATCCTGCGCGTCGCCGCCGAGCGGCTCGTCCCTGAGCTGCCGCGGGCCGCCTACGAGACCGCCCCCGAGTCGGTCGTGCAGGCCTACATCGAGGCGACCGCCGGCGTCGCGCTCCCGCCGCGGGTCCAGGTCAACACCGTCTACACGGCCCTGCACGGCGTCGGCTGGGACACCACCCGCCGCACGCTCGAGGCCGCCGGCTTCGACCTGCCCACGCTCGTCGACGCGCAGATCGCCCCGGATGCCGCCTTCCCCACCGTTGCCTTCCCGAACCCGGAGGAGCCGGGCGCGATGGACCTCTCCTACGCCACCGCCCGGGAGGCCGGGGCCGAGTTGATCATCGCCAACGACCCCGACGCGGACCGGCTCGCCGTCGCCATCCCCGACGCGGGCTCCCCCGACGGTTACCGTCGCCTGAGCGGCAACGAGGTGGGCGCGATCCTCGGCTGGCGCGCCGCCGAGATCGCCGCGAACTCGCCGGACGGCCCCACCGGGACCCTGGCCTGCTCGATCGTGTCGTCGCCGGCGATGGCCTCCGTCGCCTCGGCCTACGGGCTCGATTTCGTCGAGACCCTCACCGGCTTCAAGTGGGTCTCCCGCGCGCCCGGCTTGATCTTCGGCTACGAAGAGGCCCTCGGCTACCTCGTGAATCCCGCCGTGGTGCGCGACAAGGACGGCATTTCCGCCGCGCTCGCCTTCCTCTCCCTGGCCAGCGAGCTCAAGGCGGACGGTCTCACGATCGCCGAGCACCTCGACCGGTTCAGCGAGCGGTTCGGGCACTTCGCCTCCGGCCAGATCTCGGTGCGGGTCACCGACCTCGCGGAGATCGACCGCGTGATGGCCCGGCTGCGCGCGAATCCGCCCGAGCGCGTGGGCAGCATCCGGGTCGACTCCATCGACGACCTCAGCCAGGGCGTCGGGGGTCTGCCGCCGAGCGACGTGCTGCGGATCCGGCTGGCCGACGGGTCCCGGGTGATGGTGCGCCCGAGCGGCACCGAACCCAAGCTCAAGGTCTACCTCGACACCCGCGCCGCCATCGGCACGGTGCCCGAGCGCAAGGCCGCGGCCGCCGCCACGCTCGACGACCTCGACCGCGGAATGCGCGTCCTGATCGCCTGATTAACGGGCAACTGTGGCCCGTTCGGACGACTGTTCCCGGTACGCCGGCAACAGTTGTCCGACTGGGCCACAGTCGCTTTCTGTGGGAGCTAGCCCAGCGCCGCTTCCAGCTTGGCCGTGAGCTCGTCCAGGTCGAAGTAGTTGTCGATCACGATGACGTCCGCATTGGTCTTGCCGATCGCGTGCACGAGCTCCGAGGAGGTCAGGATGACCTGCGCGTCCGAGCCGGCCGCCTGCACGCCGGCCACGTCCGTGGCCGTCACCTCGGCGTCGATGTCGAGCCGCTCCAGCGCACGTTCGGTGTTGACCTTGAGGATGGCGGATGTCCCGATTCCGACACCGCACATGACGACGATTTTCATTCCGGTTCCTTCGCGGGGTCGGTCATTCCCATCAGCGAACGGATGGCCTCGGCATCCGTCGCCGCGGCGATCGCGGGAATCACCTCCGGGTCGTTGAACACGTTGGCGAGTTCGGCGACGAAGTGCAGGTGTTCGTCGCCGCTCCGGACGGCCAGGCCGACGATGACGCCGACCGGGTCGTTGTGCGGATGCCCGAACGCGACCGGTTCGGCCAGGGTGACGATGCTCAGGCCCTCGGTGAGCACGTCGGGCCCAGGCCGGGCGTGGGCCAGGGCCAGCCCGGGCGCGATCACGACGTAGGCGCCGAATTCGTCGATGACGCCGATCATCCGTTCGGTGTAGCCGGCCTCGGTCGAACCGGAGCGCTGCAGGGCGTCACCGGCGGCGGTCACCGCGGCACGCCAGGTTTCGGCATGGACGCCGATCTCGATCGCGTCGAGGGGAAGGGGCAGGAGCGTCATCGTGTCACGGTTCGCGCGGGTTCGACCGGAGGGGCCGGAGGGGCCGCCGGCTAGTCGTTCTCGAATCCGGCGACGATGGCATCCGCCAGTTCCTCGCGTTCCTCGAGCGGGAGGAACGCGGCCGCGGCCGCGTTGAGCTGGAACACCTCGAGGTCGTCGATGTCGTAGCCGAACGCGTCGCTGAGCAGGGCCAGTTCCCGGGTCAGGCTGGTGTTGCTCATCAGGCGGTTGTCGGTGTTGACGGTGACCCGGAAGCCGAGCTGGTAGAGCAGGTCGAACGGGTGGTCGAGCAGTTCCTTGCCCCAGGCGGCGATCGCGCCGGTCTGCAGGTTCGACGAGGGGCTGAGCTCGAGGGCGATCTCGCGGTCGCGCACCCACTGGGCGAGCGGGCCGAGCGTGACGAAGGTGTTGTCTCCGTCGGCGCGGCCGATCTTCACGTCTTCGGCCAGGCGCACGCCATGGCCGAGGCGCAGCGCGCGGCCGTCGAACAGGGCCCCGCGGATGCTCTCCAGCCCGTCGGCCTCGCCGGCATGCACGGTGACCGGCAGGAACTCGTGCGCGAGGTAGTCGAACGCGGCCAGGTGGTTGCGCGCCGGGAAGCCCAGCTCCGCACCGGCGATGTCGAAGCCGACGACGCCGTTCTTACGGTGGCGCACGGCCAGCTCGGCGATCTCGAGGCTGCGGTTCGCGTGGCGCATGGCCGTGACCAGCTGGCCGATGCGGATGCTGTGACCGGACTGCGCGACGTGGTCGACGCCGGCGTCGAGGCCGTCCTGCACTGCCTCGACCGTCTCGTCGAGGGTGAGGCCGCGGGCCAGGTGCTGTTCGGGGGCCCAGCGGACCTCCCCGTAGATGACGCCGTCGCGGGCCAGGTCTTCCACGAATTCGCGGGCGACGCGCACGAGTCCCTCGCGGGTCTGCATGACGGCGCAGGTCACGTCGAAGGTCTTGAGGTACTCCACGAGGGAGCCGGAGTTTGCCTGCTTGGCGAACCAGGAGCCCAGCCGCGCGGCATCCGTCGTCGGCAGGTCGTACCCGATCGCGTCGGCCAGCTCGATGATGGTCGCCGGTCGCAGGCCGCCGTCGAGGTGGTCGTGCAGGGAGATCTTGGGCAGCGAGTTGATGCTCGTTCCGCCGCCGGGCAGCAGGTATTCGTCTGGGCTCGTGTTCACCCCCCTAATCTACCGGCGCGGCGGCCCGTGAGCCTCCCTGTTTCCTGAACGCTCGCTGGGTGCCACGGTGAGTCGCGGACAAAGTACCTTCACGGTCACGACGAAGGTACTTTCTCCGCAACTCAGCCGGCCGCCCGCCCGGGGCGGGCCACTAGCGACGCGCGGATAGATTGGGCTGATGCCGACCAAAATCATCCTCGACTGCGATCCGGGCCACGACGACGCGATCGCGCTGCTGCTCGCGCACGGCAATCCCGACATCGACCTCGTCGCTGTCACCACGGTGATGGGCAACCAGACCATCGACAAGGTGACCCGCAACGCGCTGTCCGTCGCGCGCGTGGCCGGCATCACCGCCGTGCCGTTCGCGGCCGGGTGCGCCCGTCCGCTCGTGCGCCACATCGAAACGGCGCCGACGATCCACGGCGAGTCCGGCCTCGACGGCCCGGTGCTCCCCGAGCCCACCCTCCGGCTCGACCCACGGCACGCCGTCGACCTCATCATCGACACGATCATGGCGCACCCGCCCGGCGAGATCACCCTCGTGCCCACCGGCGCGCTGACCAACATCGCCCTCGCCGTGCGCAAGGAGCCGCGGATCGCCGAGCGGGTCAGGGAGGTCGTGCTGATGGGCGGCGGCTACCACGTGGGCAACTGGTCGGCGACGGCCGAGTTCAACATCGTCATCGACCCGGAGGCCGCGCACATCGTGTTCAACGAGAAGTGGCCGCTCACCATGATCGGCCTCGACCTCACCCACCAGGCGCTCGCGACGCCCGCCGTGGCGGCGCGGATCGCCGCGGTCGGCACCGGGCCGGCGCGGTTCGTCGGCGAGCTCCTCGAGTTCTTCGCCGAGTCGTACAAGGAGGCGCAGGGCTTCGAGCATCCGCCGGTGCACGACCCGTGCGCGGTGGCCTACGTGATCGATCCCAGCGTGATCGCGGTGCGCCGCACGCCCCTCGACGTGGAGCTCACCGGCACCCTCACCCTGGGCATGACCGTCGCGGACTTCCGCGCCCCCGCCCCGGCCGGCTGCACCACGCAGGTCGCCGTCGACCTGGATCACGAGAAGTTCTGGTCGTTGATCGTCGACGCGCTCGAGCGGATCGGCGACCCCGAGTAGAGGGCTGCCGGGGCCGGCAGGTCAGTCGGCGGCGCTGATGCGTTCGGCGATCAGCGGTCCGCCGGTCAGCACCGGCTCGCCGGGATCCCCGATCCGCCAGGCGCCCTCGACCGATTCGAGCGCACGCGGGAACCGGGCCGGCTCGTCGGCGCTCAGCGTGAACAGCGGCTGGCCCTTCGCGACGCGGTCCCCCGGCTTGGCGTGCAGGTCGACGCCGGCCGAGTGCTGCACCGGGTCGCCCTTGCGGGCGCGGCCGGCGCCGAGCCGCCAGGCCGCGATGCCGAACGGCAGGGCGTCCTGCTGCACGAGGATGCCGTCTTGTGCGGCGTACACGGTGTGGGTGTCCGTCGCGACCGGCAGCGCCGCATCCGGGTCGCCGCCCTGGGCGCGGATGGCCTGGCGCCACTTGTCCATCGCCCGGCCGTCCGTGAGCGCGGCCTCCACGTCGACGTCGGTCTTGCCGGCGAGGGCGAGCATCTCGCGGGCCAGCGTGATCGTGAGTTCCACGATGTCGGCGGGCCCGCCGCCGGCGAGCACCTCGACCGACTCGCGCACCTCGTTGGCGTTGCCGATGGCGAGGCCGAGCGGGACGTTCATGTTGGTGAGCAGCGCGGAGGTCGCGACCCCCGCGTCCTGGCCGAGCGCGACCATGGTGCGGGCGAGTTCCCGGGACTGCTCGATGTTCTTGAGGAAGGCGCCGGAGCCGAACTTGACGTCGAGCACGAGCGCCTTGGTGCCCTCGGCGATCTTCTTCGACATGATCGAGGACGCGATCAGCGGGATCGACTCGACGGTGCCGGTGATGTCCCGGAGGGCGTAGAGCTTGCCGTCGGCCGGAGCGAGGCCGCTGCCCGCGGCGCAGATCACGCCGCCGACGTCGCGAAGCTGGGCGATCATCTCCTCGTTGGTGAGGTTGGCGCGCCAGCCCGGGATGGATTCGAGCTTGTCGAGCGTGCCGCCGGTGTGCCCGAGGCCGCGGCCGGAGAGCTGGGGCACGGCCACGCCGAACACCGCGACGAGCGGCATCAGCGGCAGGGTGATCTTGTCGCCGACCCCGCCGGTGGAGTGCTTGTCGGTGGTCGGCTTGCCGAGGCCCTCGAAGCTCATCCGCTCGCCGCTGTCGATCATCGCCATCGTCAGGTCGCGGATCTCCCGGCGGGTCATGCCGTTGAGGAAGATGGCCATGGTCATCGCGGCCATCTGCTCGTCGCCGACGTAGCCGCGGGTGTACGCGTCGATCAGCCAGTCGATCTGCGGGGTGCTGAGTTCGCCGCGGTCGCGCTTGGCGTGGATGAGGTCGACGGCGTCGAAGGCCTCGATGCGGCCGGCCGACCCGGCGTTGGTGCTGGCGGTGGCGCTGGAGTTCATGGTCATTCTCCCTGGTAGTCGGCGAGCTGCCTCGGCCCGAAGGCATCCGGCAGCACCTCATCGATGGTGCGCACGCCCGAAACGGTTTCCAGCAGCATCCCGGGAGCGGAGTGTTCGTACAGCAGCTGGCGGCAGCGACCGCACGGCATCAGCGTCCGCCCGCGACCGTCGACGCAGGTGAACGCGACCAGCCGGCCGCCCCCGGTCAGGTGCAACGCCGAGACGAGACCGCATTCGGCGCAGAGAGTGAGCCCGTAGGACGCGTTCTCCACGTTGCAGCCGCTGATCACCCGGCCGTCGGTGACGAGGGCCGCCACCCCGACCGGGAACTTCGAGTAGGGCACGTAGGCCCTGGCCATCGCCGCCATCGCGGCCTCGCGCAGCACACCCCAGTCGATGTCGCCCACGGGGGTCACGTCGTCCGTTCCGCGGGCCATCACTTGATGTACGGCTTGCCGTCCGCGGCCGGCGGCCGGGACCGTCCGACCAGGCCGGCGACGGCGAAGATCGTCACGACGTACGGCAGCATGAGCATGAACTCGCTCGGCACCGGTGAACCGATGATGCTGAGCACGTTCTGCAGGTTGCTGGCGAAACCGAACAGCAACGCCGCGAGGGTCGCCTTCAGCGGGTCCCACTGGCCGAAGATGACGGCGGCGAGGGCGATGAAGCCGAGGCCGGCGGTCATTTCCTTGTTGAACGCGCCGACCGAGCCGAGGGTGAAGAACGCACCGCCGAAGCCGACGATGGCACCGGCCAGGGACACGTTCCAGAACCGGGTGCCGTTGACGTTGATGCCCACGGTGTCGGCGGCCTTGGGGTGCTCGCCGACGGAGCGCAGCCGCAGGCCCCACTTGGTGTGGAACAGCCCGAAGTAGACCACGGCGACGGCCACGTACATGAAGTAGACGATGAATGTCTGCCGGAAAAGCGCCGGGCCGAGGATCGGGATCTCGCTCAGCAGCGGGATGTTGATCCGGGGGAAGCGATCGGGCGTGTTCAGCAGCGCGGCGTTGGGCGAGAGCAGCTGGGAGAAGAAGAAGCTGGTCAGGCCGATCACCAGGACGTTGAGCACGACACCGACGATGACCTGGTCGACGAGGTACTTGATCGAGAACGCGGCGAGCACGAACGACACGAGCACGCCGGCGATCGCGGCGGCGACGAGCCCGAGGTAGGGGTTGCCGGTGATCGAGGCGACCACGGCCGAGCTGAAGGCCCCGGCGAGGAGCTGCCCCTCGATGGCCACGTTCACGACCCCGGCGCGTTCGGAGATCACGCCGCCGAGGGCGCCGAAGATCAGCGGGACGCTGAGGGTGACCGTGCCCACGAAGAGCCCCGGGACCGGGATCGTCGATCCGGCCGCCGCCCAGGTGAGGAATCCGACCATGAAGACGACCGCGAAGGCCACGATGAGCCACAGCGGAACCCTGGCCGAGCGCGCGGTGATCCAGACGGACCAGGCGGCCATGGCGACGAGCAGGATGGCGCAGACGAGCGTGGTGGCAAAGGTCGGCAGCACCAGGTCCGGGAGCTGGATGATGTCGCGGCTCTGGGAGAGCTGGAAGGTGCTGACCGCGCCCGGCGCGCCCTGGCGGAGCCCGATGAAAATGAACAGGGCGGCGACGGCGAAGATGCTGAGGGCGATCGCCGCTTTCCAGCTGCGAAGCACGACCGAGGGCAGGGCCGGGTGGCCCTGGCTCGGCTGGACGGCCTGGGTGATCGTACTCATCGAGCCGCCACCTCCTTCGTGACGTTCAGTCGGGATTTGGACTTGGTTCCCGGCGTCGGAAGCCGGAAGATCGCCCGCACCAGCGGCGGAGCCGCGATGAAGAGCACGATGAGGGACTGGACGACGAGGACGATGTCGATCGGAACGCCCTCGGCCGCCTGCATCGAGAAGCCCCCGGCCTTGAACGCGCCGAAGAGAACGCCGGCGAAGAAGATCCCCCACGGGCGGGACCGGCCGAGCAGCGCCACCGTGATCGCGTCGAAGCCGATGTTCGCGTCGATCCCGGCGCCGAAGCCCGTGGTCACGGTGCCGAGGACCTGGTTGATCCCGGCCAGCCCGACGAGCCCGCCGGAGATGAGCATCGCGCTCACGTAGACGCTCTTCACGTTGATCCCGGCAACCTGCGCGGCATTGGGGTTCTCGCCGACGGCCCGGAACTGGAAGCCGAGGTTCGAGCGGCTGAGCAGCCACCAGACGAAGATCGTTGCGGCGACGACCGTGAGGAACCCGGCGTGCAGGTTGTAGGTCGGCCCGAGGAGGTCCGGGAAGACGGCGGTGGGCTTCATCGGCGGTGTCTGCGGGTTGCTCGAACCGGGTTCCTGCAGCAGCCCGGGGGTGCGCAGCAGGTACGAGACGAGGTAGAGCGCGACGAAGTTCAGCATGATCGTCACGATGACCTCGTGGGCGCCGGTGCGCGCCTTGAGGAGGCCGACGATCCCGCCCCACAGCGCTCCGCCGACCAGGCCGGCGAGCACGGCGACGATGAGGTGGATGCCGGCGGGCAGGTCGAGCGCGAAGGCCACCCACCCGGCGGATGCGGCGGCGATGAGCATCTGTCCGCGGCCACCGATGTTGAACATCCCGACCCGGAAGGCCAGGCCGACGCCGAGGCCGGCCGCGATCAGCGGCGTGGCGAAGGTGAGGGTCTCGGTCAGCGGCCTGATCCCGGCGGCGAAGCCCGGTCGGCGGAAGTTGTAGATCGACCCCTGGAACAGCGCCGAGTAGGCGCCGGAGACCGAATCCCAGACGGCGGCGAACATGTCGGCCGGCCGTGCGAAGAGGTAGACGGAGGCCTTCTGAACGTTCTCATCGGTGAAGGCGATCAGGATGGCGCCGACGACGAGGGCGAGGAACACCGCGAGGACGGAGATGGCGGCGCTTCCGCCGACGATGTCGCGCAGCGTCTGGGACCAGCGGTCCGAGTCGCCCTCCGCCGGCTTCGGGGCGCCGGGGTTCGCCGCCGGCTCGGTGTGGGCGTCCGGAGTCGTCACGGCGTCAGCGGGCTCGGCCGGAGCCGCGGGCCGCTGGGTGTCCTCGCTCATGCCGCGACCTCCGCTCCGGGCGCGGGTTCGCCCGTCATCATGAGTCCAAGGACGCTGCGCGGGGTGGTTCCGGGCACGATACCTACGATTCCTCCGCGGTACATGACCGCGATTCGATCCGCGAGGCCGACGACCTCGTCGAGCTCGGTGGAGACGACGATGACGGGGATGCCCGCGTCCCGTGTGGCGATGATGCGTTTGTGGACGAATTCGATCGACCCGACGTCGAGGCCGCGGGTCGGCTGCGTCGCGACGAGCAGCTTGAGGTCCCGGCTGAGTTCGCGCGCGAGCACGACCTTCTGCTGGTTGCCGCCGGAGAGCTGGCCCGCGAGGGAGTCGATGCCCTGGGTGCGGATGTCGAACTCGGTCACCTTCTCCCGGGCGAAGTCCGCGAGGTAGCCGCGCTGCAGGGTGCCCGCCTTGACGAACGGCGCGCCTGTGCTGCGGTCGAGCATGAGGTTCTCGGCGACGGTGAACGCGGCGACCAGGCCGTCCTCGGTGCGGTCCTCTGGGACGAAACCGACGCCGGCGTCGAGGATCTTGCGCACGCTGAGGCCGTGCAGGGACACGCCGTTGAGTTCGATGGCGCCCGTGACCCGCGGTTGCAGGCCCATCAGGGCCTCGATCAGTTCGGTCTGGCCGTTGCCCTGCACTCCGGCGATGACAAGGACCTCCCCGGCCTTGACCTCGAAGCTGACGTGGTTGACGACGAGCTGGTGACGCGCGTCGATGACGGCGAGGTCCCGGACGACCAGCGCTTCCCCGCCGAGTTTCGGTTCGCCCTTGTGCACGGTGAGCTCGACGGCCCGGCCGACCATGAGCGAGGCCAGTTCGGTGTTGGTGGCCGTCGGCGACGCCTCGCCGACAACCTTGCCGCGCCGGATCACCGTGATCCGGTCCGCGACCTCGCGCACCTCACGGAGCTTGTGCGTGATGAAGACGATGGACGTGCCGGCTTCCTTGAGCTGGCGCATGATGGCCATCAGCTCGTCGGTCTCCTGCGGGGTCAGCACGGCGGTCGGCTCGTCGAAGACGAGCACGCGCGCCTCCCGTGACAACGCCTTGATGATCTCGACCCGCTGCTGCACGCCGACGGGGAGATCTTCGATGAGCGCATCCGGGTCGATGTCGAAGCCGAATCGGTCGGAGATCTCCCGGACCTTCTTGCGCGCCGCACCGAGGTTGAGCCGCCCGGCGAAGTTCGTCTCTTCGTGGCCGAGCATGACGTTCTCGGCGACGGTGAAGACGGGGATGAGCATGAAGTGCTGGTGCACCATGCCGATGCCGGCGTTCATCGCGTCGCCGGGACCGGCGAACTTCTGCACCACCCCGTCGAGCAGGATCTCGCCCCCGTCGGCCTGGTACAGGCCGTAGAGGACGTTCATCAGGGTCGACTTGCCGGCGCCGTTTTCACCGAGCAGGGCGTGGATCTCACCCGCCTCGACCGTGAGGTCGATGTGGTCGTTCGCGACCAGGGCACCGAAGGTCTTTGTGATGCCGCGCAGTTCGAGCTTCATGTTCCTGATCCTAGGGTGGTTACGTTGTTGTGGGGAGGCCGGCCGGAGCCAGCCTCCCCACCATTCATTTGTGGCAGTTACTTCGCGAGGTAGGACGTGACCTTCACGTCGCCGCTGATGATGTCTGCCTTCAGCTTGTCGAGTTCATCCTGCAGCTCGGCCGGGACCCGGTCGGCCCAGTCGTGGAACTCGGCCAGGCCGACGCCCTCGTTCTCGAGCGTTCCGACGAACGGGGTGACATCGAACTCGTCCTTGCCCGCTGCGAGAACGGCTTCCTCAACGCCGACGTCGATGCCCTTGCGGATCGAGGTGAGCAGCAGGTCGGCGACGGACGGGTCGGTGACGAACACGTCGGCGTCAACACCGAGCAGTGCGATCTCCTTGCCGGAGTCGCGGATGGCTGCCGCGGCGCTCTGGTAGATCGGGCCACCGACGGGCAGGAGCACGTCGACACCCTGGTCGATCAGGTTCTGCGCGTCGGTGAGGGGCTGGGTGCCGGCGTTGAACGTTCCGGAGAAGACACCCTTCTGCGTGGCGGTGTCCCAGCCGACAACGGCGACCTTCTTGCCCTTTTCGGTGTTGTAGTGGGCGACGCCCTGGGCGAAACCGTCCATGAAGATGGTGACGGTCGGGAACTGCATGCCGCCGTAGGTGCCGACCTTGCCGGTCTTGGAGACGCCCGCCGAGAGGTAGCCGGCGAGGAACGCCGCCTGGGCGGTGTCGAAGACGATGGGCTTGACGTTCGGAACGTCGGTCTTGCCGTCGAAGTCGAGGTCGATCGTGTCGTCGATGCTGACGTACTCGATATCCGGGTTGGCCTTGGCGGATTCCGCGGTGGCCTCGGCGAGCGCGAAGCCGACGGTGATGATCAGGTTGCAGCCCTGGTCGACCAGGCTGGTCAGGTTGGGCTTGAAGTCGGTGGCCGTGGCGGACTCGACGTGCTTTTCCTTGACGCCGAGTTCGTCGGCGGCCTTGACCAGGCCTTCGTAGCCCAGCTGGTTGAACGACTTGTCGTCGAATCCGCCGGCGTCGGAAACCATGCACGGCAGGAAGTCACTGACGACGGGAGCCTTCGTGTCCCCGCCTTCCTCCGGCGCCGGAGCACACCCGGCGAAGAGAGCGACGACACCCAGCGCGGCAAGGCCGCTCAGTGCGGACTTACGGGATGTGATTCTCAAAGCGACCTCCAAGATGCGGCCCTGCGGTGGGCAGGGGCTATGTGGGACCAACTTAGCGAACAATTGCCTGCTCAGATGAGCAAACAGGAGTCGTGACCGAACAGTTACATACCCCGGGAAATCTTGCTCAGATGAGCAGCGCGGCGACCCCGAACGGGGGTCAGCCGGGGGTGTTCGGGCTGGTCACTTCGAGGATTCCGGCGACGATCGCCGCGCGCAGTTCGTCGATGCCGGCGGCGAGCTCGGCCCCGACGAGCGCGGCCCGATCGTGGAACGGGGCGATCTCGACGCCGCCGTTCTTGAGGGTGCCCACGTAGGGCTCGTTGGAGAAGTCACCCTTGAGGTCCGCCCCGATGATCTCAACGACGGCATCCTGCGTGTTCTTCAGCACGCTGGTGAGCAGGATCGGGCGGAACTGGGCCGGCAGGGACTCGTAGCCGTCATTGTCGACCCAGATGAGGGAGGAGTCGCCATGCTCGAGGATGGCCGCCGCCGCGCCCTCGCCAACCTGCCCCGCCACGGGCATGATCACGTCGGCGCCCTGGTCGAGGAACCGTTCGGTGGTCGTCTTTCCCTTGACGGTGTCCTCGAAGTCGCCGGTGAACACGCCGTCCTGCGTGGCCTTGTCCCAGCCGAGCACCCGCACCGCGGTTCCGCGCAGTTCGTTGTACTTGGCAACCCCGTCGACGAAGCCGTCCATGAAGAGGGTCACCGGCGGCTGGTTGCCGCCGCCGAAGGTCGCGACGATCCCGGTGCGGCTGACCCCGGCGGCGAGGTACCCAGCCAGGAAGGCGGCCTGCGCCGTGTCGAAAACGATCGGTTTGATGTTCTCCCCGGCGACCTGCTCGTCGACGATCGAGAAGTGCAGCTCCGGGTTCGCCGTCGCCGCGGCCGCCGTCGCGTCGGCGAGCTCGTACCCGACGGTCAGGATGAAGTCGCAGTCGGTGGCCACGGCCTGCTCGACGTTGGGTGCCAGGTCGGTCTCCGATGTCGACACGATCGCGTCGACGCCGATGTCATAGTCGGCGGCGGCCTGCTGGAGTCCCTCCCAGCTCGACTGGTTGAAGGAACGGTCCTCGAGGCCGCCGGAGTTGGTCACCATGCGCGCGCAATAGTCGGGCGCGGCGGTGCCGCTGGGCCGCGCGTCCTGCTCCGGCGCCGGCGCGCAGCCGGCGAGCAGCAGGGCGGAAACCGCGACGGCCGGGAGGATGAAACCACGACGAGTCATCTGACGCTCCTTCACAGGGTGGACCGAGTCTAGAGAACGTCGCTCGAACCCGACAGCTTCAGCGCGTCGACGACGGCCTTGACCTTCTGGGCGTTGGCGCTGGTGGTGACGAGCAGGGCGTCCGGGGTGTCGACGACGACGATGTCCTCGACGCCGACGAGGGCGATCATCCGTTTGGTGTGGCTGACCACGATGCCGCTGCTGGAGTCGGCGAGCACCCGGGCGCCTTCACCGAGGATGGCGAGATCGTGCTTGCGTCCGCCGGAGTGGATCTTGGCGATCGAGGCGAAGTCGCCCACGTCGTCCCAGTCGAATTGGCCGGGGATCACGGCGAGCTTGCCGGTGGCGGCGACCGGTTCGGCGACCGAGTAGTCGATGGCGATCTTCTTCAGGCGCGGCCAGACCTGGTCGACCACGGCGCCTCTGCGCGGGGTGTCCCACGCCTCGGCGAGCTCCAGCAGGCCGGCGAGCAGCTCCGGTTCGGACCGTCCGATCTCCTCGAGCAGGCGGTCGGCCCTGGCGATGAACATCCCGGCGTTCCAGAGGTACTGGCCGTCGGCGAGGTATTCCTCCGCGGTCTGGAGGTCCGGCTTTTCGACGAACCGCTCAACCGCGAGGGCGCTCGGCGCCTCCGGGATGGCGAGCGGACCCGCGCACTTGATGTAGCCGAACCCGACGGCCGGCTCGGTCGGGCGGATGCCGATGGTCACGATGTAGCCGGCGTCCGCGGCCACCACGGCCTCGGTCACGGCGTCGCGGAACTGTGCGGAGCCCTTGATCACGTGGTCGGCGGCGAAGGAACCGATGATGACGCCCGGTTCCCGCTTCTCCAGGATCGCGGCGGCCAGTCCGATCGCGGCGGAGGATTCGCGCGGCTCGCTCTCCAGCACCACGTTGTGGTCGGCCAGCTCCGGGAGCTGCTCCTCGACCGCGGCACGGTGGGCCCGGCCGGTCACGACCATGACGCGCTGCTCGCCGCTGAGCGGGGCCAGGCGCTCCCAGGTGTCGCGGAGCAGTGTCTGGCCGGACCCGGTCAGGTCGTGCAGGAACTTGGGGGCGTCCGCGCGGGACAGCGGCCAGAGCCGCGAGCCGATCCCGCCGGCCGGGATGACACTGTAGAACCGCTCGATGGGCGCGCTGGGCTGAGGCATCTGGCCAGACTACCGCCGCCACCGGGCGATACACCCGCCATTCACCCGGCCGCCACGTCGGCTCCCTACGCTCGCCTCATGCGGGTCGCGGTCATCACAGAGAGCTTCCTCCCCACCATCAGCGGGGTCACCACGAGCGTCTGCCGGGTGCTCGACCACCTCGCGCGGCACGGGCACGACGCCATCGTGATCGCGCCGGCCGGGGCGCCGTCCGACTACGCGGGGTTCCCGGTGCACACCGTGCCGGCCGTGGCCTACCGGCAATTCCCCGTGGGCCTGCCGAGCCCCTTCGTCTCTCGGCTGCTGCACGACTTCCGCCCGGACGTACTGCACGCGGCCTCGCCCTTCCTCCTCGGCGCGCAGGGGATCGCGGCGGCCAACCGCCTGGACATCCCCTCCGTGGCGATCTACCAGACGGATGTCGCCGGCTACGCCGGCCGAAACAACCTCGGCCGGGCCACCGGTCTGGCCTGGCGCCTCGTCAAGTGGGTACACGAGGGCGCCGACCTCACCCTGGTCCCGTCGACGGCGTCGATGGCCGACCTGCGCCGCATCGGCCTGCGCCGACTCGAGCCGTGGGCCCGCGGCGTGGACCTCGTCGGCTTCCACCCCAATCAGCGGAGCGATCCGGCAGCGCGGCGGCTCCGGGCGAGGCTCTCCCCCGGCGGGGAGGTCGTCGTCGGCTACGTTGGCCGGATAGCCCCGGAGAAGCAGGTGGAACGGTTCCGGGCGCTGCGCGGGCTGGACGGCATCCGCCTGGCCCTGGTCGGCGACGGGCCGTCCTCCGACCTCGTTCGGCGCGAACTGGCCGGGATGCCCGTCACCTGGCTCGGCCGCCTGGCCGGCGCCGACCTCTCGGCCGCGTACGCGAGCTTCGACCTGTTCCTGCACGCCGGAACGGAGGAAACCTTCGGGCAGACCATCCAGGAGGCCCACGCGGCGGGCCTGCCGGTCGTGGCCCCGCGGGCCGGGGGCCCGATCGACCTCGTGGCGCACGGCGAGGACGGTTACCTGTTCGCGCCGAACGACGAGCGGGATCTGCGACGTTTTGTAACGCGGCTGGCCGAGGACGGGGCGCTGCGCCGACGGATGGGCGAGGCCGGGCGCCGCAGCGTGCTCGGCCGGTCGTGGGAGGGCGTCTGCGGGGCCCTCCTGGAGTACTACGAACGGGCCATCGACGAGCGCGCCGCGGTCTGGGCGAGCACCCTCGTGCCGCCCTCGATGCGACGCTAGGCGTGCCCGGCCGCAAAAAACCTGCGCGCCGACACCTAGACTGGGAACACGCGCTCTTGGGCGCGACTGCCTCGTCTCATCGCGGCCACATCTCAACCAGGGAGGGTTATTCATGCCACAGCAAACGGCAGGAACCCCGACATATCAGCAAAAGACGACCTCGCGTCGCCCCGCCGGCACCCTTTACCGGGGCCGGGAAGGCATGTGGTCGTGGGTCCTGCACCGCATCACGGGCGTGGCAATCTTCTTCTTCCTGCTGGTCCACATCCTCGACACCGCGCTCGTGCGCGTGAGCCCAGAGGCCTACAACGCGGTGATCGGGCAGTACCAGACGCCCATCATGGGTCTCGGTGAGACCGCCCTCGTCGCGGCGATCGTGTTCCACGCCTTCAACGGCCTGCGGATCATCCTGATCGACTTCTGGAACGCGAAGTACCAGAAGGTGATGTTCTACGTCGTCATCGGCCTCTGGGTTGTCACGATGCTCGCCTTCGTGCCCCGCCACCTGACCAACGTGTTCAACCACTAGGAGGGGACGACATGTCAACCACCATCGAAGCCCCCCGCAGTCCCTACGCCCGCGCGCCCCGTAAGCGCGGCGTCAACTGGGAGAAGTGGGGCTGGATCTACATGCGCGTCTCCGGCGTCGTGCTGGTCGTGCTCATCTTCGGCCACCTGTTCGTCAACCTGTGGCTGGGCGAGGGCGTCAGCGCCCTCAACTTCGCCTTCGTCGCCGGCAAACTGACCAACCCGTTCTGGATGGTCTGGGACGTGCTGATGCTCTGGCTCGCCCTGATCCACGGCGGCAACGGCATGCGCACGCTGGTCAACGACTACGCCACCCAGCCGCTCACCCGCGGCATCCTCAAGTGGGCCATCTTCGCCAGCGTCGCGGTCCTCATCATTCTCGGCACCCTGGTCGTCTTCACCTTCGACCCCTGCCCGGCCGGCGCGCCCGCCGACCTTCTCCCCTCGTTCTGCTCGGCCCTCTAGGAGCTGCACACACCCATCATGACAACGCCTGCCTCTTCCACAGCGCCCACGGAGTCCACCGTCGTTGACGGCGTGCACTACCACCAGTTCGACATCGTCATCGTGGGAGCGGGTGGAGCGGGCATGCGTGCCGCCATCGAAGCCGGCCCCGGCGCCAGCACGGCCGTCATCTCCAAGCTGTACCCGACCCGCTCGCACACCGGTGCGGCCCAGGGCGGCATGGCAGCGGCCCTCGCCAACGTCGAGGAAGACAACTGGGAGTGGCACACCTTCGACACCGTCAAGGGCGGCGACTACCTCGTCGACCAGGACGCGGCCGAGATCCTCGCCAAGGAAGCCATCGACGCGGTCATCGACCTCGAGAACATGGGCCTGCCGTTCAACCGCACGCCCGAGGGCAAGATCGACCAGCGCCGCTTCGGCGGCCACACCAGCGACCACGGCAAGGCCCCGGTGCGCCGCGCCTGCTACGCCGCCGACCGCACCGGCCACATGATCCTGCAGACGCTCTACCAGAACTGCGTCAAACGCGGCATCAACTTCTTCAACGAGTACTACGTGCTCGACCTGATCATGACCGAGGTCGACGGCGTCGAGCAGCCGTCCGGCGTCGTGGCCTACGACCTGTCCAGCGGCGAGCTGCACGTCTTCCAGGCCAAGGCCTTCATCTTCGCCACCGGCGGATTCGGCAAGATCTACAAGACCACCTCGAACGCGCACACCCTGACCGGCGACGGCGTCGGGATCATCTGGCGCAAGGGCCTCCCGCTCGAGGACATGGAGTTCTTCCAGTTCCACCCGACCGGCCTGGCCGGGCTCGGCATCCTCCTCACCGAGGGCGCCCGCGGCGAGGGCGCGATCCTGCGCAACGCCAGCGGCGAACGGTTCATGGAGAAGTACGCCCCGACCATCAAGGACCTCGCGCCGCGCGACATCATCGCCCGCTGCATGGTCAAGGAGGTCGCCGAGGGTCGCGGCGCCGGACCGAACAAGGACTACCTCTACCTCGACTGCACCCACCTGGGCGCCGAGGTCCTCGAGACCAAGCTCCCCGACATCACCGAGTTCGCCCGCACCTACCTCGGCGTCGACCCGGTCACCGAGCCGGTGCCGGTCATGCCGACGGCGCACTACGCGATGGGCGGCATCCCGACCAACGTGAACGCCGAGGTGCTGCGCAACAACACCACCGTCGTGCCCGGCCTCTACGCGGCCGGCGAATGCGCCTGCGTGTCCGTGCACGGCTCCAACCGCCTCGGCACCAACTCGCTGCTCGACATCAACGTCTTCGGCAAGCGCGCCGGCAACAACGCCGTCGCGTACGTCAAGACCGTCGACTTCGTCCCGCTACCCGAAGACCCGTCGAAGTTCGTCCGCGGACTGATCGAGGGCATCCGCAGCTCGACCGGCACCGAACGCATCGCCGTGCTCCGCAAGGAACTGCAGGAGACGATGGATGCCAAGGCCCAGGTGTTCCGCACCGACGAGTCCCTCAAGGACGTGACCGACACCATCCACTCGCTGCGCGAGCGCTACCGGAACATCGGTGTGCAGGACAAGGGACGCCGCTTCAACACCGACCTGCTCGAGGCCGTCGAACTCGGCTTCCTGCTCGACCTCGCCGAGGTCGTCGTCTTCTCCGCCCGCAACCGCAAGGAAAGCCGCGGCGGCCACATGCGCGACGACTTCCCCCTGCGCGACGACGAGAACTACCTGGTCCACACCATGGCCTACCTGACCGGGGACCCGCACTCCGCCGATGCGGCCGACCACATTGCGCTCGACTGGAAGCCGGTCACGATCACGCGCTACCAGCCGATGGAAAGGAAGTACTGACGGTGACTACCGCAACCATTACGCCCCCCGCCGTCCCAGAGGCGACCCCGTCGTTCACCGTCACGCTGATGATCCGCCGGTTCAACCCGGAGGTCGACGCCGAGCCGCACTGGCAGGACTTCGACGTCGAACTGTACGCGACCGACCGCGTGCTCGACGCCCTGCACAAGATCAAGTGGGAGCAGGACGGGACCCTGAGCTTCCGCCGCTCCTGCGCCCACGGCATCTGCGGTTCGGATGCGATGCGCATCAACGGCCGCAACCGCCTCGCCTGCAAGACGCTGATCAAGGACCTCGACATCACGAAGCCCGTCTACGTGGAGGCCATCAAGGGCCTGCCGCTGGAGAAGGACCTCATCGTCGACATGGAGCCCTTCTTCGAGTCGTTCAAGGCCGTGCAGCCCTTCCTCGTCGCGTCGACCGCGCCCAAGGACGGCAAGGAGCGCATCCAGACCGTCGCCCAGCGCGAGCGTTTCGACGACACCACCAAGTGCATCCTCTGCGCCGCGTGCACCTCGAGCTGCCCGGTGTTCTGGACCGACGGCCAGTACTTCGGTCCCGCCGCGATCGTCAACGCGCACCGGTTCATCTTCGACTCGCGCGACGACAACGCGGCTGTCCGCCTGGACATCCTCAACGACCAGGAGGGCGTGTGGCGCTGCCGCACCACCTTCAACTGCACCGAGGCGTGCCCCCGCGGCATCCAGGTCACCCAGGCCATCGCCGAGGTCAAGCAGGCCATCATGCGGGGCAAGCCGTAGCGTTCGTTTGACCGGTGTCGCCTGGGCCGAGCCGCCCTGGTGGTAGCGGGCTAGTCCAAATCGTCGTGGCGGTTCCGCCGGCTCAGCACCCAGCCGGCGCCGAGCACGGCCAGCCCGCCGGCCAGGGGCAGCAGCCAGACGAAGGCGCCGGCGCCGGCCGGAGTGGCCGTGGCCGGAGCGGGTTCGGCCGGAACAGGTTTGGCCGGAGCCGGTGGGGCCGCTTCGGGTTGCGGCGCCACCGGCCGGCCGACGCTTGTCGCGTCTGCCTCCACCACCGCCGGCTGCCGGGGCGGCCCGTCGACGGCGTACGCCGCCGGGGGGCCGACAATCAACAGGAACGCGGCGGCCACCGCGGCAACCAGGGCACCGCGCATCCATCGACTCGGCTGCCCGGAACCGGGTGTCCGATGGTGATGGAGCGTCGGAGTCATGATCACCCTCCACGTTCGGGGTATGGAGTGGCGGCTCGAGTGGTTCAGCATTGGCATGCTCGCAGGGGTGGGCAGGCACCGCAAGAGGTGAGGTGTCCTCACTTATCGTTTGCACCCCGAACTGGGGGTGCGACGCCGGGCTCCCCCGGGCGGGACGCGGCTCGCTAGGCTGGTGCGGTGAAGCTATCAGACATCGCCAGCCGGGTCATGGCCTGGCGACCGATGCGCGTCATCACGCATTATTCGAACAGCGGCGGCGGCATCCTGGCCGGCGGCATGTCGTACCAGTCGATCTTCGCCGTCTTCGCCGCGATCTGGGTCGGGTTCTCCATCGCCGGGCTGTGGCTGAACTCCAACCCCGCGCTGACCAGGGAGCTGTTCGACCTGATCAACCAGTCGATCCCGGGGCTGATCGGCAGCGACGGCATCATCGATCCGTCGGAACTCGCCACAGCGGGCGTGCTGAGCTGGACGGGAGCCATCGCCCTGGTCGGGCTGCTCGCGACCGCGCTCGGCTGGCTGTCGACGACCGCCACGGCCGTGCGAATCATCTTCGGGATGGAACGCGACACGACCTTCTTCGTGCTGGTCAAGGCGCGGGAACTCGGCCTCGGCCTGCTCTTCGGGCTCGCCCTTGTCGTGTCGGCCCTCGTCTCGCTTGCGAGCACCTGGGCGCTGGGCGCGATCTTCGGGCTGGCCGGGATGTCGCAGGATTCGTTCTGGTTCAACGCGTCGGCGCGCACGGTCGGCCTGCTCCTCGTGCTCGTCATCGACACGGCCACGCTCGCCGTGCTGTTCCGGGTGCTCTCCCGGGTGCGCATCCCGCTCCGCCGCCTCCTCTCGGGCTCGCTGCTGGGCGCCGCGGCACTCGGCGGGCTCAAGGTGCTCGGCGGGGCCCTCCTCGGCGGCGCCGGGCGGAACCCCCTGTTGGCCACCTTCGCGGTGATCATCGGGCTGCTGATCTGGTTCAACCTGATGAGCACCGTCACGCTGCTTGCGGCCGCCTGGATCGCCGTCGGCATGGAAGACGCGGGGATCGACCCGCGCCGGCTCGGCACCGCGGCCGCCGCCGACGCCGAGGTCGAACGCGCCCGACGCGAGGCGGAGGCCGTCCGGGTGGGCGTGCTCACCGAGCTGCGGGAAGCGAGCCGCGCCCACAAGGACGCCGCCTGGCACCAGAAGCTGGGGACCTCCCGCCGGCTCCGCGCCGCCGTCGACCGCGCGGCGCGGGAAGGCGCAGCCGGTCCGGACTCGACCGCCAAACGGTAACCGGCCACGCCCAAACTAGAATTGGCCCATGCCGTCTTCCACGCCCGTCACGCCCGCCCAGCCCCTCCGTATCGCCAGCATCAACGTGAACGGCGTGCGCGCCGCCTACCGCAAGGGAATGGGCGACTGGCTCGCCGGCCGCGACGTCGACATCCTCGCCATCCAGGAGGTGCGGGCATCCACCGACGACCTCGAAGGGCTGCTCGGCCCGGACTGGAGCATCGTGCACGACGCGGCGACCGCGAAGGGTCGCGCCGGCGTCGCCATCGCCAGCCGATCGACCGCCACGATCCACCGGGTGCAGCTCGGCGCCGACGAGTTCGACAGCGCCGGCCGCTGGCTCGAGGCCGACTACGAGGTCAACGGCACCATCGTCACCGTCGTGAGCACCTACGTGCACTCCGGCGAGGCCGACACCCCCAAGCAGGTCGAGAAGTACACCTTCCTCGACGCCATGCTCTCCCGCCTGCCCGAGCTGGCGGCGCACAGCGACCGGGTGGTCGTGCTCGGCGACCTCAACGTCGGCCATCGCAAGTTCGACATCAAGAACTGGAAGGGCAACGTGAAGCGGGCCGGCTTCCTGCCCGAGGAGCGCGCGTACTTCGACCGGATCGTCGGCGCCGAGGAGGACCCCGCGTACAACGCCGGGGCCGGCCTCGGCTGGGTGGATGTCGGCCGCAAGTGGGCGGGCGAGGTCGACGGGCCGTACACCTGGTGGTCCTGGCGCGGGCAGGCCTTCGACAACGACACCGGCTGGCGGATCGACTACCAGCTCGCGACCCCCGCGCTGGCGGCATCCGTCACCAACTACGCCGTCGACCGCGCCGCCGCGTATGACCAGCGCTGGTCGGACCACACCCCCGTCGTCGTCGACTACGCCATCTGACCTTCTTCCTGCCGCCCGGCGGCACACGCACACGAGAGACTGACCCCATGGACAAGCCCCGCCTCTATTCCGGCATGCAGCCGTCCGCCGAATCGCTGCAGATCGGCAACTACATCGGCGCCCTGCTGAATTGGAAGGCGCTGCAGCAGACCCACGACGCGTTCTTCTCGATCGTCGACCTGCACGCCATCACGGTCGCGCAGGACCCCGCCGCCCTGCGCGAGAACACCCGGCGCACCGCGGCGCAGTACATCGCCGCGGGCATCGACCCGTCGGCGTCGACGCTGTACGTGCAGTCGCATGTCGCAGCGCACGCGCAGCTGGCCTGGGTGCTGAACACGATCACCGGTTTCGGTGAGGCCAGCCGGATGACCCAGTTCAAGGACAAGTCGGCGCGGCACGGCCAGGATGCGACGACGGTCGGCCTGTTCGCTTACCCGACGCTGATGGCCGCGGACATCCTGCTGTACCAGACCGAGATCGTGCCGGTCGGCGAGGACCAGCGGCAGCATGTCGAGCTCACCCGGGACCTTGCCGCGCGCTTCAACTCGCGTTTCGGCTCGACCTTCACGGTGCCGGAGGTGGCCATCGTCAAGGAGACCGCGAAGATCTACGACCTGCAGAACCCGACCTCGAAGATGTCGAAGTCGGCGGAGTCGCACGCCGGTGTCATCTGGCTGCTCGACGAGCCGTCCGTCACGAAGAAAAAGATCATGCGTGCGGTCACCGACGCCGAGGGCGGCGTCGTCTTCGACCGGGAGAACAAGCCCGGCGTGGCCAACCTGCTGACGATCTATTCGGTGCTCGCGTCGCGGAGCATCCAGTCGCTCGAGGACGAGTACGCGGGCCGCGGCTACGGGGACCTGAAGAAGGGGCTCGTCGACGTCGTCGAGGGCACCTTCGGGCCGATCCGTTCGCGCGTGGTCGAGCTGCTCGACGACCCGGCCGAGCTGGACCGCCTGCTCGCGCACAACGCCGACCGGGCCGCGGCCGTGGCCGACGTGACGCTCGCCCGCGCGTACGAGGCCGTCGGCCTGTTGCCGAGGCGCTGACGGTGGAGCCCGTCACCCTGTCCTCGCCGCTCGTGCGGCTGGACCAGCTGCTCCCGGCCGATGCCGAGCGCGTCTACGAGTACTGCCAGGACCCGATTTTCGAGCGCTACCTGCACGTCCCGTGGCCGTACCGGCGCTCCGACGCCGACTCATTCATCTCCGGGTATATACCGGCCGCGTGGGCGTCGGACTCGGAGTACATCTGGGCGGTCCGCGACCCGGACACCGCCGAATTGCTGGGAGTCATCGGCCTGCGGCTGCCCAGCGCCTCGATCGGCTACTGGCTCGGTGCGCCGCATCGCGGTCACGGTTACATCCCCGAGGCGCAGCTGCTGGTGATCGAATGGGCGTTCGCGAACCGGCTGGTCGACACCATCAGCTGGCAATGCCTCGAGGGGAATATGGCGTCGGCGCGGACCGCGCGGAAGGCAGGGTTCAGCTTCACCGGAGTCGGGCCGGCGATCCAGGCACACCGCGACGGCAGCTATCCCCCGTCCTGGCACGCCGTGCTCCGCGCCACCGACACGCGGGAGCCGAAGGACGGCTGGCCGATCGAGGAACCGGTCGGATGATCCCCCGCCTGGCCCTCTTCGACCTGGACGACACGCTCTTCGCGCACAGCGACGCGGTCGCCTGGGGAATCGAACGGCACCTCGTGTCGGAGGGAGGCGCGTTCGCCGGCGCCGACGCGACGGCATCCGTCACCCTCTGGCGCTCCCTCGAGGAGGAGCACTACCACTCCTACCTCGCCGGGGTGCTGGACTACCGCGGGCAGCGTCGGGCACGGGCCCAGGGCTTCGCCGCCGCGCACGGCGTCACCCTCGACGACGGCGCGGCCCTGGCCTGGTTCGAGGGCTACCTCGTGCACTACCGGGCGGGCTGGCGACTGCACGAGGACGCGCTCCCCTGCCTGGACACCCTGGCCCTCCGATTCCCGGGCATCCGGTTCGGCCTGATCACCAACGGCGAGCTCGCATTCCAGGGCGAGAAGCTGCGCGAGACGGGCCTGGACGAGCGGATTGAGCACGTGATCGCGTCGGGTTCGCTGGGCATCACGAAGCCGGATCCGCGCATCTTCCTGCACGCCTGTTCCGTCTTCGGCGTCAGGCCCGCCGACGCCGTCTACGTCGGCGACCGCTTACGGACGGACGCGATCGGCGCCGCCGCCGCGGGCCTGACCGGCGTCTGGCTCGCCCGCCCCGGGACCGCCCCCGACCCTGCAGCTGCTGCTGCTGCTGCTGCTGCTGCCGAGGCTAGCCGACTCGGCGTCATCCGCATCCCCGGCCTGGCTGCCCTCCCCGACGCCCTCGCCGCCCACCTCTGAGCACCCCGGTTGCCTCGTGGTGCGTAACTCCTCCACTTCGATCGCGTGCGATTGTTCAGGCCCGTTTTTCCGGGGCCGCTTCGGCGTCGCGCTCCGAACTGAAGGAGTTATGCACGGATGCTGCCGGTTCGGCAGATTCGGACGAGTTCCTCGATCGCCCTGATCACCCCGTCCGGGTCGAAGAAGATGTCCTGGTAGAGCACCCGCAGCGACGGATAGCCGCGTTCGGCCAGCAGTCGATCCCGAGTGCGGTCCCGGACGTGTTGGGCCCAGGTCTTGTGGTGGGCGCCACTGTCGGCCTCCACGACGACGCAGCCCTCGACGACGAGGTCGACGCGTCCGACGCCGTCGATGGCCACCTGGATCTGACACCGAAGGCCGGCATCCCGAACGAGCTGCCGGAGCACGCTCTCCTGACCGGCGTCAGCCCGCGCGTCGATCAGCGTGCGCAATTCCCAGTGCTTGTCGGGAACGTGCCCGAATATGTCGGCCAGGTCGCTCGATCGGATGGCCTTTTCGTGCAGCGCTGTGTCGAGCGCGGCCAGCGCGAAGTTCCGAGGCTGGCAGCGGATGATCTGTGCCAGCGCGTCGCGCGCCCCGACGGCGTACTCCGTACCATCGCCCGGTCCGATGAACGGCCACCAGTGCAGCTCGACGCCGTTCCTCGGTATCGCCGACAGCGCAACGTGTCGAAAACGCGGGCTGCGCAGTCGGGACGCCCCTCGAGGCACGTGCAGGTGAGTGAAGTCCGAGTCGAAGGAGAAGATGCCGAGCTCCTCCGCCGCGGAAACGCACGCCAGCCGGCCGCCCACGCGCACGGCTTCGAGCGTGTGCCGGTCCGTTTCGGGAAGGGCGTAGTTGTCGCGGCGGACTCGGAGGAGCGAGCTCGAGCGCACGGCTTCGGTGATCTCGCGCCCCGTCATCCCCCCGGCCAGCAGGTCGTGACGTTGCAGGATGCGACGGGCGCCGAAGCCCTCGCTGATTGCATGCGGATTCGGGTCTAAGCCGTCGTATTGATTCATGCGCCGAGCGTGACCGACGCCGCCCTCCGCCCTCCACGGACGGCCGAATCTGGGGAGAATCTCCGCAAGCCAGGGCTGTGGAAACCTCGAGCTCACTACGACGATCCGACGCTGCCGTTCGCAACTCCTCCAGAACGTGCCGACCGCGCTGGCGCCGCCGTGTCATTCCGCGGGTCTGCTCGCCGGCCGCTGCGAATTGGAGGAGTTACGCACCGGGGGCGTGGGACAGGGCGAGGGCGGGCCGGGCGGCGGCAGCGAGGGCAGCCGGGCGGATGCCGAAACCCGGCGGTCGAGGGACGGCCGCCGGGTTTCGGGGGTGGGGTGGTGCGCTCGGCTGGCCTGCTAGCGGACGTCCTCGTCGACCCAGTCGAGGGTCTTGGTGACGGCCTTCTTCCAATTGCGGAGGAGGCGGTCGCTTTCGGCCTGGTCCATCGCCGGGGTCCAGCGCGAGTCTTCCTGCCAGTTCGCGCGCAGGTCGTCCAGGCTGCTCCAGAAGCCGACCGCGAGGCCGGCGGCGTAGGCGGCGCCGAGCGCCGTCGTCTCCGCGACCACGGGCCGGATCACCGGGACTCCGAGGATGTCGGCCTGGAACTGCATCAGCAGGTTGTTGGCGATCATCCCGCCGTCGACCTTGAGCTCGGTCAGCGGAACGCCGGAGTCGGCGTTGACGGCGTCGATGACCTCGCGGGTCTGGAACGCGGTTGCCTCGAGGGCTGCCCGGGCGATGTGGCCCTTATTCACGAACCGGGTCAGGCCCACCAGCGCGCCGCGGGCATCCGAGCGCCAGTACGGCGCGAACAGCCCGGAGAACGCCGGCACGAAGTACGCCCCGCCGTTGTCGTCGACCGTCTTCGCCAGCGCCTCGATCTCGTCGGCCGAGCCGATCAGGCCGAGGTTGTCGCGCAGCCACTGCACGAGCGACCCGGTCACGGCGATGGCGCCCTCGAGCGCATAGTGCGGCGGCTGGTCTCCGATCTTGTATCCGAGGGTGGTGAGCAGCCCGTTCTTGGAGTGCACGATCTCGGTGCCGGTGTTGAAGATGATGAAGTTGCCGGTGCCGTACGTGTTCTTCGCCTCGCCCTGGTCGAACGCGGCCTGGCCGAACGTGGCGGCCTGCTGGTCGCCGAGGATGCCCGCGATCGGCACCTCGCGGAGCAGGCTGGACGTGTGGGCGGTGCCGTAGACCTCGCTGGACGACTTGATGGCGGGCAGCATCGACTTCGGGACCCCGAAGATGCCGAGGATCTCGTCGTCCCACTGCAGGGTCTCGAGGTCCATGAACATCGTGCGGCTGGCGTTGGTGACGTCGGTCGCGTGCACGCCGCCGTCGATGCCGCCGGTCAGGTTCCAGAGCACCCAGGAGTCGGTCGTGCCGAAGAGGAGGTCGCCGGCCTCCGCCTTCTCCCGGGCGCCGTCGACGTTTTCCAGGATCCAGACGATCTTCGTGCCGGAGAAGTAGGTCGCCAGCGGGAGGCCGACCTTCTGCTTGAACCGCTCGACCCCGCCGTCGGCGGCGAGCCGGTCGACGATCGGCTGGGTGCGGGTGTCCTGCCAGACGATCGCGTTGTAGACCGGGACGCCGGTGGTCTTGTCCCAGACCACCGCGGTCTCGCGCTGGTTGGTGATCCCGACCGCCTCGATGTCGTGGCGGGTGATGTTCGCCTTGGAGAGCGCCTGCCCGATCACCTCGCGGGTGTTGTCCCAGATCTCCTTCGGGTCGTGCTCGACCCAGCCGGCCTGCGGCAGGATCTGCTCGTGCTCTTTCTGTCCGCTCGACACGATCGACCCGGATTTGTCGAAGATGATCGTGCGGGTGCTTGTCGTTCCCTGGTCGATGGCGAGGATGTACTTGGCCATTCTTAACTCCTTTGTTGAGACTGATGCGCGGGTGTGACGGTGTAACTGTGACGGATGAAGCTGGGGTGCGGCTCAGCCGAGGATGGGCAGCAGCACGATCGACGCCCAGCCGGCCAGGACCCCGCCGATGACCGGTCCGACGACCGGCACCCAGGAGTAGGCCCAGTCCGAGGAGCCCTTGCCCTTGATCGGCAGCAGGAAATGCGCGATCCTCGGGCCGAGGTCACGGGCCGGGTTGATCGCGTACCCGGTCGGGCCGCCGAGCGAGGTGCCGATCACGACCACCAGCAGGGCCACCGGCAGCGCGCCGAGGGCCGCGAGGCCGCCCGCCTCGCCCTGGCGCCCGAAGGCGATGACCACGAAGACGAGCACGAAGGTGCCGATGATCTCCGTGACCAGGTTCCAGCCGTAGGAACGGATCGCCGGCCCGGTCGAGAACACGGCAAGCTTGCTGCCCGCGTCCGGTTCGGCGTCGAAGTGCTGCTTGTAGGCCAGCCAGACGACCACGGCGCCGAGGATCGCGCCGAGCATCTCGCCGGCGATGTAGACGAGCACCGAGAGGACGGTGACCGGGACGCCGGAGCCGAACTCCGTGGCGCCGGAGGCCACGAGGCCCAGCGTCACCGCCGGGTTCAGGTGCGCGCCCGAGTTGTAGGCGACGATCACACCGCAGAAGACCGCGAGGCCCCAGCCGATGGTGACCATCAGGAAACCGCCGCCGAAACCCTTGTTCCTGGCGAGGGCGACGTTGGCGACCACGCCGCAGCCGAGGAGCACGAGGATGGCAGTTCCCACTACCTCCGAGAGGAATACAACACCGAGATTGTCCACATTGACCTTTCTGATGGGGTGAAGAGAGGATCCGATTCGCCAGGGGCGAATCAGCAATCCTGTGAAAACCTATCGGTCACCAGGTACCGCCCTGGGAGATTTGACCTGCACGTTCGTGCAGATCCGGATCCGCGGCACTACGCGGTCGCGTGGGCTTCCTGTCCGATCGGGGCCAGGTCGACTCCGTGGACCTCGCGCAGGATGCTCGCCGCGAGCCCGACTTCGGCGGCGCGGCGGGCGCCGTCCCAGCCGAGCACAGGGGCGACCACGTCGGCCAGTTCCTCGAGCAGGGCGGAGCTCGCCCCACCGACGAAGGCAATGCTCGTGCGCCGCAACAGCACGTCGATGAGCCGCACGACCGACTCCGTGGCGGCGAGGTACTCGATCTCGCGGCGGGTGTAGTCCGGGGCGTACTCCAGCGGGGCATCCGGGCCGGCCGTGAGGTGCTCGATGACCTGCACCGCCCGAGTGCCGTACCGGGCCAGGAGCCGCGCGGCGCGGGGCCGGCCCACCTCGTCGCCGTTCGCGGCCAGCCAGACCTGCAGCGCGTCATCCGTCACCGGGAAGTCCCGCCCGCCGCCGATCGGGAGCCCGACCGTCGAGACGCTTCTCGGCATTCCGAGCAGGGTCAGGATGTCGCCGCCCAGGTTCTCGGCGAGGGCGCGGAAGGTCGTCCACTTGCCGCCGACCAGGCTGAGCAGGGTGCCGGGCCGGGCGCCGAGCGGTCGGGATTCGATCCGGTAGTCGCGGGAGACGAAGCCGGGCTGCTCGTCGTCGTGGCGGGGCAGCGGCCGCACCCCGGCGAAGCGGAAGACGATGTCGGAACGGTCGACCGTGATGTCTGGGAAAACGTGCGAGACGAGGTCGAAGAAATAGTCGATCTCGGCCTCGGTGCAGCGGATCGGCTGGGTCATGTCGTGTTCGAGGTCGGTCGTGCCGATCAGCACGCGGTCCTTGAGCGGGTAGATCAGCACGATGCGTCCGTCGCTGTGCTCGAAGAAGATCTCGCGCCCGCCGGTGGCGGCGAGCAGTTCGGGATGGTCCACGACGATGTGCGAGCCCTTGGTGCCGCCCATGAACTCGCTGGCCTGGCCGAGCGCCGCATTGGTCAGGTCGGTCCAGGGCCCGGACGTGTTGACCACGACATCGGCCGCCACGCTGAATTCCTCGCCGGTGACGACGTCCCGCAGGCGCACCCCGTCGGCATCCATCCCGATGGCCTCGGTGTAGTTGGCGCTGCGGGCGTGCGGCCCGGCGTCCAGTCCGTCGCGCAGCACGTCGAGCGCGAGGCGCTCCGGGTCGTGCATCGCCGCGTCGTAGTAGGTGGCGGTGTACTTGAGTCCCGGGTTCAGCCGGGGAAGCTGGGCCAGCGACTCGCGGGCGCCGCGGAACTCGTGCCGGGGCACGCTGCCGCCGTCGCGGGAGAAGGAGTCGTAGAGCGAGAGGCCGACCTTGATCAGCAGGGCACCGCGCTCCTGGTGCTTGCCCTGCTTGTGGGTGAGGAACCGCAGCGGCGCGGCGAGCACGCCGGAGAAGGTCGAGAAGATCGGCACCGTCGTCTTCAGCGGCTTGACGTAGTGCGGTGCGATTTTGAGCAGCCCGTTGCGCTCCTCGACGGACTCCTTGACCAGCCGGAACTCGCCGTTTTCGAGGTAGCGGACCCCGCCGTGGATCATGTGCGAGGAGGCGGCCGAGGCGCCGGAGACGTAGTCACCCTTGTCGACGATGACCACGTCGACGCCCTGCAGGGCCAGGTCGCGGAAGGTCGCGATGCCGTTGATGCCGGCTCCGATGATGAGCACCTGCGCCGACGGGCGGGTGCGGATGGCTGACTGAGCTGGCTGAGACTGGGTGGACGTCACTGTTCGCTGGCCTCTCTCGGGTGGGGCTTGCACGATCGGCAAGTCATGTGAATGAATACAGCGTGACAGTTCGACACAAACATTCAGTCGGATTGCACATACGTGCAAGGAGTGAGAATGCTGCTCAACGACGACCCGGCGCAGTCGGACCGCACCCGCGACGCGCTCACCGCCTCGCAGCTCTACTACCTGCAGGACCTCACGATGGAGGCCATCGCCCAGGAACTGCACACCTCCAGATCCTCGGTTTCCCGGCTGCTCAGCCATGCCAGGGCGACCGGGCTCGTCGACATCCAGGTCCGGTCGCCGCTGGATGCCCCGAGCCGGCTCGAGCAGGAAATCCAGGCACGCTTCGAGGTCACGGCGCACGTCGTGCCGGTGCCCGATCGCGCCAATGACGTCGACCGGCTCGAGCGCGTGGCCCTCTCGGTTGCACGGATTCTCGGCCAGTATTTCGACTCGAACATGATCATGGGCATCGCCTGGGGCTCCACGATGAGCGCGATCAGCCGCCACATCACCCCGAAACCAACCCACAATTCCCAGATCGTGCAGCTCAACGGCGCCGGGAACCTGCGCACGACGGGACTCGGTTACGCCAGCGAGATCCTCGGCCGGTTCGGCAACGCGTTCGGGGCGCACGTGCAGCAGTTCCCGGTGCCCGCGTTCTTCGACGACCCCGCGACGAAGCAGGCGCTCTGGCGCGAACGCAGCATGGCCCGGCTGATCGAGATGCAGGCGATGATGGACGTCGCCCTGTTCGGCCTGGGGTCCCCCTTCTCCGAGGTCCCGAGCCACGTCTACGCAGGCGGGTATCTCGACCCGGACGACTTCGACTCGCTCAGCCGCGCCGGGGTGGTCGGCGACGTGGCGACGGTGTTCTTCCGCGCGGACGGCTCGACCGACGGCATCCCGCTGAACGCCCGCGGCACCGGGCCGGACTTCGCCGTGCTGCAGAAGACACCTCGCCGCATTTGCGTCGTCTCGGGCAGCTCCAAGCTGCCGAGCCTGCGCGGTGCGCTCCGCGCCAACCTGATCACCGACCTGTTCCTCGACGAGGGCACGGCGCGGGCCCTCGTCTCGGTGGCCTGACCGGGCTGCGCGCCGGGCTCGGCCGGGCGCCCGGGCGAGTGACGCTGCGAGCAGCGAGGCGCGGCATCCGCCCCGCCTGTTCATAACTCCGCCAGATCGCCCGGACGGTCGCGCGACCGCCCCGGAATCACGAGCCGGACCGCCGGACGCGGCGCGAATTGGAGGAGTTGTGCGCGGGGAGGGCAGGATGCCCGGCACTGACGCGGGGAGGGCAGGATGCCCGGCACTGACGCGCCCGCAATGCGACGGATGTCGGCGGGAATTATCCGGAGCCGCCTGCGTTGGGCTATAACTAGAAGTAAGAAACGTGCTCCGGGGTCGGTGAAAATCCGAGCCGGCGGTTAAAGTCCGCGACCCGTGACGCTCCCTGGAGCGAAGCGGTTGAGCTGGTGAAACTCCAGCACCGACGGTTAAAGTCCGGATGGGAGGCGCACGAGTCGGTTGATCTTTCGAGATCGACCGACGGGTTTCGCGTATCCGCGACGCCGACATCCCCGGAGTTCGTGTAGACCACGAACGAGGACGGGAATGACACAGGACGCGGCATACGAACGCTCCATGCGGCGCGCCCTCGACCTCGCCGGCAACGGCCCGGCGACCGGCGTCAACCCGCGCGTGGGATGCGTCATCCTGGGCGCCGACGGCGAGACCCTGGCCGAAGGCTGGCACCGCGGCGCCGGCACCTCGCACGCCGAGGTCGATGCCCTCGCCAAACTTCCGGCCGGCGCCGCCCGCGGCGCGACCGCCGTCGTCACCCTCGAACCCTGCAACCACACCGGCCGCACCGGCCCGTGCTCGGTCGCCCTCCTCGACGCGGGCATCGGCCGCGTCGTCTACGCGGTCGCCGATCCCGGGGAGCACTCCTCCGGCGGGGCCGAGCGGCTGCGCGCGGCCGGGGTCGCGGTCCAGGGCGGCGTCCTGGCCGAGGAGGCCACGGTCTTCCTCGCCGACTGGCTGTTCGCCGCCGGGCTCGGCCGCCCGTTCGTGACCGTGAAATGGGCTTCCAGCCTCGACGGCCGCGCGGCCGCGGCCGACGGCACAAGCCAGTGGATCACCGGCCCCGAAGCCAGGCAGGACGTTCACCGGCGGCGAGCGCAAGCCGACGCCATCCTCGTCGGGACCGGCACGGTCCTCGCCGACGACCCGGCGCTGACCGCCCGCGACGCCGACGGCGCCCTGCTGGCCGGCCAGCCGGTTCCCGTCATCCTCGGCACCCGGCCGATCCCGGCGGGCTCCGCCGTGCTCGCGCACCCGCAGGTTCCGCTCTTCTTCGACGGCGGCGACATCGGCTCCGTGCTCCGCGCCCTCCACGAGCGCGGCATCCGACGCGCCTTCGTCGAAGGCGGTCCCACCCTCGCCAGCGCATTCGTGGCCGCCGGCCTCGTCGACGAATACCTCATCTACCTGGCGCCCACGCTGATCGGCGGCGGCCGGCTGGCCCTCGGCGACATCGGCGTGTCCAGCGTCGCCGAGCAGCGACGCCTGGCCATCGACCACATCGACCGGCTCGGCGAGGACATCCTCGTCGTCGCTCGGCCCCGCGAAAGGAACGACCATGTTCACCGGAATCATTGAGGAGCTCGGCCGGATCGAGCGCATCGATCGAACGACGGATGCCGCCCGCTTCACCATCCGCGCTCCCCTGGTGGTCGCCGACGCGGGCCACGGCGACTCGATCTCGGTCAGCGGCGTCTGCCTCACCGTCGTCGACCGCACGCCGGACACCTTCACGGCCGACGTGATGGCGCAGACGCTCTCGATGTCGACCCTCGACGCCGCGGTGGCCGGCCAGCCGGTGAACCTCGAGCGCGCCGCGCTCGTCGGCGGCCGGCTCGGCGGCCACATCGTGCAGGGCCACATCGACGGCACGAGCACCGTGCTCGGCGTCATCCCCGGCGACGCCTGGAGCGTGCTCCGGTTCAGCCTGTCCCCCGACCTTGCCCCGCTCGTCACGAACAAGGGCTCGATCGCCATCGACGGGGTCTCCCTCACGGTCAGCAACATCAGCCCGGCCGGCGAACCAGACCAGTGGTTCGAGGTCTCACTGATCCCCGAAACCCTCACCGCCACCACGCTCGGCCAGGCCGCGGCCGGCGATCACGTCAACATCGAAACAGATATCCTCGCCCGTCATGTCGAGCGCATGCTCGCCCTGGCAGACGCGGCAACACAAAGGAGCGCATCATGAGCCTCGCCGACATCCCCACCGCCCTCGAGGCGCTGCGCCTCGGCAAACCGGTCATCGTCGCCGACGACGAGGGCCGGGAGAACGAGGGCGACGTGATCATCTCCGCCCAGATGGCCACGCAGGAGTGGATCGCCTGGACGGTGCGCTATTCGTCCGGCTTCATCTGCGCGCCGATGACCAACGACATCGCCGACCAGCTCGACCTGCCGATGATGGTGTTGAACAACGAGGATGTTCGCGGCACCGCCTACACCGTGTCGGTGGATGCGGCCGATCGCCTGAGCACCGGCATCAGCGCCGCCGACCGGGCCCACACCCTCCGGGTGCTGGCCGACCCGATCTCCACCCCGGCCAGCCTGCACCGGCCCGGCCACATCCTGCCCTTGCGCGCCGTGGACGGCGGGGTGCGCGAGCGCGACGGCCACACCGAGGCCGCGGTCGACCTGATGAAGCTGGCCGGCCTCGTGCCGGTCGCCGGGATCGCCGAGATCGTCGCCGAGGACGGCGAGATGATGCGCCTGCCCGGCCTGATCGAACTCGGCGAGCGCGAGGGCGTGCTCGTGATCACGATCAAGGAGCTGATCGAGTACCTGCAGGAGTTCCACTGCGACACCGACCTGCCCACGATCAGCCCCATCCCCGCGTCGCCGCGGGTGGACTTCGAGGTGGAGACGACCGTGCCGACCACGCACGGCGCGTTCCAGATGCGGGCCTACCGCGACCGGATGACCGGGGCCGACCACGTCGCGATCGTCTCGGGCACCCCGGCCGACGGCGCCCTGGTCCGGGTGCACTCCGAATGCCTGACCGGCGAGGCGTTCGGCTCGCTCAAGTGCGAGTGCGGGCCGCAGCTGGACGCGGCGCTGGAGACCATCCAGCGCGAGGGCGGCGTCGTGGTCTACCTGCGCGGCCAGGAGGGTCGCGGCATCGGGCTGATCAACAAGCTGCGCGCCTACAAGCTGCAGGAAGACGGACTCGACACCCTCGACGCGAACCTGGCGCTGGGCCTGCCGGGTGACTCCCGCGACTACGGGGCGGCCACCGGCATCCTGCACCAGATGGGGCTGACCTCGGTGCGCCTGCTGACCAACAACCCGGAGAAGGTGCGCCAGCTCGAGTTGCACGGCGTCGCCGTGGTCGAGCGCGTCCCGCTGGTCGTGGGCATCGGCAGCCACAACGAGGACTACCTGGCCGCCAAGCGCGACCGGATGGGCCACCACATCGAGGAGCACCACATGTTGAAAGGACTCGCACTGTGAGCGGAGCAGGATCTCCCGAGCTGACCGTCGACGGAACCGGCCTCACCGTCGTGATCGTGGCCGGGCGGTGGCACGACGTGATCACCGACGGGCTGATCGCCGGCGCGACCCGCGTGCTCGAGGCATCCGGCGCGACGTACTCCCTCGTGCGGGTGCCGGGCAGCTTCGAGCTGCCGGTCGCCTGCAAGGTCGCCCTCGACAACGGGGCGGATGCGGTGGTCGCGCTCGGCGTGATCATCCGCGGCGGCACCCCACACTTCGAGTACGTGTCGGCGGCGGCGACGGATGGCCTCACCCGGGTGGCGCTGGACGCCGGCAAGCCCGTCGGCTTCGGCGTGCTCACCCTCGACGACGAGCAGCAGGGGCTCGACCGGGCCGGGCTGCCCGGCTCGAAGGAAGACAAGGGCGAGGAGGCCGCCTCCGCGGCGATCGCGACGGCTCGGCTGCTGCGGGAGCTCGCCTCCCGGTGAGGTGCGCGCCGTCCCCTAGGCTGGCGGCATGGAACTCCTGATCGGCATACTCGTCATCCTGCACTTCATCGGCCTCGCCTCGCTGCTCGGCGGGTTCCTGGTGCAGGTGAAAGACACCATCGCCGGCAAGGGCAAGGTCATCGCCGCGATGTTCCACGGCGCGCTGACCCAGCTGGTGACCGGTCTCCTGCTCGTCGGCCTCGTGCAGATGGCGGAGCCGGGCGAGATCGACAACGCCAAGATCGCCGTCAAGCTGGTCGTGCTCATCGTGATCACGGTGCTCGTGATCCGGTACCGCAAGAAGCCCCTCGCCCCCTCGTGGGTCCTCTGGGCCATCGGCGGGCTCACCGTCGCGAACATCGCCGTCGCGGTGCTCTGGAAGTAGATGTTCACCCACGTCGCGATCCATCATCCGCGCCCGGAATACCGCGACGCGGTGCTGGCCTCGATGCACCGGGTCGAGGCCGCCTCTCGCGGGGCTGCCGGGCTCATCCGGATGGGGCCGTGGCGCGAAGTGGACGGCCTCCGCCTCGTCGGCATCGCCACCTGGGCGAGCCGAGAGGCCTTCGAGGCCGCCGGCGCGGCGATCTTCGCGGCCGTGGCCGACGACCCGTTCGACCTCTGGGAAACCCGCCCGGCGGAGACGCTGTACCTCGAGGACGCCTCGGGCGCGGATTCGCGCCCCGCCGCTTCCGGGCATTAGGGTGCCAAAGGCCGCAGACCGCGGCCTGCACGGCAAAATGTCTCGGAGCACCCTCCCTCATGTCAGCACCAACAACGGCAGTGTCGCCGCCAACCGCAGCGCCCGTCAACCCGCGCAGTCGCGTCATCCTCGCGAGCCTGATCGGCACGACCATCGAGTTCTACGACTTCTACGTCTACGCGACGGCGGCGGTCCTGGTCTTCCCGCACCTCTTCTTCCCCACCGGTAACGAGACAACGGCGCTGCTCGCCTCGTTCGCCGTCTTCGGCGCCGCGATGGTCGCCCGCCCGCTCGGCGCGCTGTTCTTCGGCCACTTCGGAGACAAGAAGGGCCGCAAGGCGACCCTCGTCGGCGCCCTGCTGACGATGGGCATCGCCACCTTCCTGATCGGCCTGCTCCCCACCTACGCCATGATCGGCTGGCTCGCCCCGGCCCTGCTCGTGGTGCTGCGCCTCGCCCAGGGCTTCGCCCTCGGCGGCGAGTGGAGCGGCGCGGCCCTGGTCGCGACCGAGAACGCCCCGGCCGGCAAACGCGCCTGGTACGGGACGTTCCCCCAGGTCGGCGCCCCGCTCGGCTTCATCATCGCCAACGGCCTGTTCCTGGCGATCGCCCTGGCCCTGCCGTCCACCGACCCGACCCGCCCCTCGGACGCGTTCCTCGAGTGGGCCTGGCGCATCCCCTTCCTCTTCTCCGCCGTGATGGTGATCGTCGGCCTCTGGGTGCGACTGCGCCTGGTCGAGAGCGAGGCGTTCACCAAGGTCGTCGCCGCCAAGCGCGTCGAGAAGCTGCCGCTGGCGGCCGTGTTCAAGTCCAACTGGCGCGAACTCATCCTCGGCACGTTCATCATGCTGGCCACCTACGTGCTGTTCTACCTGATGACCACGTTCACGCTCGGCTACGGCCGCGGCGCGACGGATGCCCCGGTGCCGGGCCTCGGCTACAGCTACAACAACTTCATCCTGATGATGATCATCGGCGTGGTGTTCTTCGGCGTCTTCACGCTCGCCTCCGGGCCGTGGGCCGACAAACACGGGCGTCGCAAGACGCTCATCGTCGTGACCCTGGGCATCATCGTGTTCGGCCTGCTCTTCGTGCCGCTGCTCGGCGGCGGGTTCTTCGGCGTGATGTTCTTCCTCATCCTCGGCTTCTCGCTGATGGGCATGACGTTCGGACCGATGGGCGCGCTGCTGCCCGAGCTGTTCCCGACGAGCGTGCGCTACACCGGCTCGGCGTTCGCCTACAACATGAGCTCGATCCTCGGCGCCGCGGTGGCGCCGTTCATCGCCATCTGGCTGTGGACCCTCGGCGAGGGCAGCCCCGTCCTGGTCGGCGTCTACCTGTCGGTGATGGCCGTGGTCACCCTGGTCGCGCTCCTGCTCACCCGGGAGACGAAGGACATCGACATCGAGGCCTGACCTCCCCGCGGCATGCCGCGAAACCGCAGTTGTGCGCGCTAAAACGACGTTTTAGGACGCACAACTGCGGTTTCGCGGGGCAGCTTAGTCGAGGAAGAGGACGCGCAGCCGGCGGGTCGTGAAGACCAGGCCGACGAGGATCATCACGACGTAGTAGAGCACGTGCCAGAGCATCCCCGGCCCGACCAGCCCCGTGGTCAGCCCGCGCACGAGCTCCACCCCGTGCCAGAGCGGCAGCGCCTGGATGACGTACTGGATGCCCTGCGGGTACACGCTGAGCGGGTAGAACGTGGCCGAGAACAGGAACATCGGCAGCAGGAACAGGTTGATCCAGTCCATCTGCTGGAACGTCTTCATGTAGCTCGTGATCGCCATGCCCACGCTGGCGAAGCCGAACGCGATCAGCAGCACGGCCGGAAGCGCGAGCAGCGCCCACCAGGACAGGTTCAGCCCGAGCGCCTGCATGACGAGCATGAAGCCGGTCGCGTAGATGGCGCCGCGCAGCAGCGCCAGGGAGATCTCGCCGAGCGCGACATCCAGCGGCCCGAGCGAGGTCGAGAGCATCCCCTCGTACAGTTTCGCGAACTGCATCTTGAAGAACACGTTCCAGGTCGAGTCGTAGATCGCGCCGTTCATCGCCGAGACGGCGAGCAGGGCCGGCGCGATGAACGCCGCGTACGGCACCTCCTCGCCCGTTTCGGTGGTTATCGTTCCGATCAGCGCGCCGAGGCCGAGCCCCATCGAGAGCAGGTAGAAGATCGGCTCGAAGAAGCCGCTCACCACGATCATCCAGTTGGAGCTTCGTGTCGCCCGCCAGCCGCGCTGCATGACGCTGCGGGCGTTGCCGGCGTAGAGCGCGCGCATCGGCCGGGCGGCGGTGACGGATGCTGCCACCGAGGTGTCGGAATCCGTCACTTGTTCAGCCTCCGCACGGTGACGCGCCGGGCCCAGGTCCAGCCGGTGAAGAGCAGCGCGGACAGGTAGAGCACGTGCACGACGGTCAGCCAGATCGGTTCGCTCGCCCCGTAGGCGAAGACGCGGGCGAGTTCGGTGCCGTGCCAGAGCGGGGAGATCCAGCCGATCCACTGGAGGTAGATCGGCAACACGCTGAGCGGGAAGAACGTGCCAGAGAACAGGGTCATCGGCAGGATGATGAACCGCATGACCATGACGAGCTGGCCGTTGTCGTCGATGATCGTGGCCGTGTAGCCCATCAGCAGGGCGCCGAGGCCGAGCCCGGTGAGCAGCGCGGCGAAGGCGGCGAGGAAGCCGATCGGCGACGGGACCGCGCCGAAGAGGAGCATGAAGCCGAAGTAGATGCCCAGGGTGACGAACATCCGCACGGTCACCGAGATGACGATCCCGTTGATGATCTGCCCCGGCTGGATCGGCGAGGCATTCATGCCGTAGAAGACCGGGTTCCACTTGAAGCCGAGCATGACCGGGTAGCTGAACTCCTCGGAGGCGACCGAGATGGCCGCGCTGGCCAGCAGCGCCGGGGCCACGAAGGCGAGGTAGCTGACGCCGTCGACGGCCTCCGGGCCGAGGTTGCCGTCGACGAGGGTGGCCAGGCCGACGCCCATCGCGTACAGGTAGATCAGCGGGTTGCCGATGGCCGTGACCACGACCGTCTGCGCGTAGGAGCGCATGACCCGGAACCGGTGCTCGGCGACGTACCACGACCCCCAGCGGCGCGGCCGGACCGCCCCGGCGATGGCCTGCTCGGCCACGGTGCCCGTGCCGCCCGCACTGTGCACGGTGCTCATTCGATCAGGGTCCGTCCGGTCAGCCGGAGGAAGACGTCCTCCAGGCTCGAGCGGCGCACGAGGCTGGTGATCGGATGCAGCCCGGCCTGGGTCATCCGTTCCATTTCACGCTCGCCGTTGCTGCTGTAGACGAGGATGCGGTCGGGCAGCACCTCGATCCGGTCGCCGAAGCCGGCGATCTGCTCGGCGACCTGGGCGTTGCGGTCGGAACCGAACCGCACCTCGAGCACCTCCCGCGAGGAGTGCTTGCTGATCAGCTCGGCCGGGGAGCCCTCGGCCATGATCGCGCCCTTGTCGACGACGACGAGCCGGTCGCAGAGCTGTTCGGCCTCGTCCATGTAGTGGGTGGTCAGCAGCAGGGTCGTGCCCTGCTCCTTGAGCCGGAAGAGCCGGTCCCAGAGGATGTGCCTGGCCTGCGGGTCGAGGCCGGTGGTCGGTTCGTCCAGGAGCAGGATCTTCGGGTCGTTGATCAGCGCCCGCGCGATCGTGAGCCGGCGCTTCATCCCGCCGGACAGGGCATCCACCTTCGACTTCGCCTTGTCCTCGAGCTGGGCGAAGGCGAGCAGTTCGTCGGCGCGTTCGGCCACCTGCTTGCGCGGAAGGCCGAAGTAACGGCCGTAGACGAGCAGGTTCTCCCGCACGCGCAGCTCGGTGTCGAGGTTGTCCGACTGCGGCACGACGCCCAGGCGCGAGCGGATCTCCGGCCCGTACGCGTTCGGGTCGAGGCCGAGGATGCTCAGGTCGCCGCTGGTGCGGGTGGAGACCGCGCCGACCATCCGCATGGTGGTCGACTTGCCGGCCCCGTTCGGTCCGAGCAGGCCAAACGACTCCCCCGGCGCCACCTCGAAGGAAATGCCGTCCACGGCGGCGAATTCCTTGTACTTCTTGACGAGGTTCTTGGCGATGATCACGGGTTCCGGCACAGTTCCCCACTGTAGACCGATCGGAGGCCTCCGCCCGGGAAGTAAACTCGGTTGGTGAGCACGACACGCAGCGCCGATTCCGCACCCGCCTCCTCCCTTCCCTCCTCGGAACGTCCCCCGGCCAAATCCCGGTTCGGACGCCGCGGCGGCACGCCCGAGGGCCCCCGGGCGACGTTCAGCCAGCTCCTCCCCTACCTGTTCGAACACAAGAAGGTGCTCGGCTTCGTCATCGTGCTGAGCATTCTCGGCGCCGCGGCCAGCCTCGCGCAGCCGCTGCTGGTCAGCCGCGTGATCGACATCGTGCAGAAGGGCGACCCGCTCGGCGCGCTCGTCTGGGCCCTCATCGCCCTCGTCGTCATCTCCGGCCTGATCAGCGGCTACCAGCACTACCTGCTCCAGCGCACCGGCGAAGGCGTCGTGCTCTCCAGCCGCCGCAAGCTGATCGGCCGGATGCTCCGGCTCCCGATCAGCGAGTTCGACACCCGGCGCACCGGCGACCTCGTCTCCCGGGTCGGCTCCGACACGACCCTGCTCCGCGCGGTGCTCACCCAGGGGCTCGTCGAGGCCGTCGGCGGGTCGCTCACCTTCGTCGGCGCGCTCATCGCCATGCTCGTCATCGACCCGGTGCTCCTCGGGCTGACCGTGCTCGTGATCACCGCGTCTGTCGTCACGGTTGTGCTGCTGTCGCAGCGCATCCGCACCGCCAGCGCCGCCGCGCAGGCCAAGGTCGGCGACCTCGCAGCCAGCGTCGAACGGGCCATCAGCGCCGTGCGCACCGTGCGCGCCTCGAACGCGACCGAACGCGAGATCGCCGTCGTCGAGGAGGACGCCCGCGGCGCCTGGCGGATGGGCATCAAGGTCGCGAAGATCTCCGCCCTGGTCGTGCCGATCGCGGGCATCGCCATGCAGGTGTCGTTCCTCGTCGTGCTCGGCGTGGGCGGCTTCCGGGTCGCCAGCGGCGCAATCACGGTCGCCAACCTGGTCGCCTTCATCCTCTTCCTGTTCATGATGATCATGCCGCTCGGCCAGGCCTTCGGCGCGATCACCTCGGTCAACGCGGCGCTCGGCGCCCTCGGCCGGATCGAGGAGATCATCAACCTGCCCGCCGAGGACCAGTTCGACCGCGACATCGCGCCGCTGGCCATCACGGTCGGCGCCGCCAACGCGACGATGCTGCCGGATGCCCCGGCCATCGCCTTCGAGGACGTGCACTTCGGCTACACGGTCGCCCCCGCGCCGGCCGGCTCGGCCGAACCCGGGGTGGAGCCCGAGCCCGGGGCCGAGGCCGCGCCGCTGGCCGCCGCCGAAGCCTCGATCGCCGCCGCGGAAGTGCCCCCGGTGCTCGAAACCCTGATCATCGCCCCCGCCGTGCTCGACGAGGTCTTCGCCGAACCCGACCTGATCGACGCCAACCTGGCCGCCGCCGACGGCGCCGACACGTCGGGCCCGGCACCGGCCGGCCCGCGCGCGGTGCTCCGCGGCGTCTCGTTCAGCGCCCCGCGCGGGCTGCGCACCGCCCTCGTCGGGCCGTCCGGCGCCGGCAAGAGCACGATCCTCGCCCTGATCGAGCGGTTCTACGACCCCACCGCCGGGGTCGTGCGACTGGGCGGCCTCGACATCCGCACCCTCGACCGCACCGCGCTCCGCTCGCAGATCGGCTACGTCGAGCAGGACGCCCCGGTGCTGGCCGGGTCGCTGCGCGACAACCTCACCCTCGCGACGCCGGACGCCACCGACGAGGAGTGCATCGCCGTGCTGCACGCCGTCAACCTCGGCGAGGTGCTCGAGCGTGACCCGGCCGGGCTCGGCGCGGCGGTCGGCGAGTCGGGCGTCATGCTCTCCGGCGGCGAACGCCAGCGGCTGGCGATCGCGCGGGCGCTGCTGGCCGCGCCGCCCATCCTGCTGCTCGACGAATCCACCTCGAGCCTCGACGGCGTCAACGAGCAGAAGATGCGCGCGGCGATCGACGCGGTCGCGGTCAACCGCACCCTGATCGTGATCGCGCACCGGCTCTCCACGGTGGTCGATTCCGACCAGATCGTGGTCCTCGACCACGGCCGGGTCGTCGGCACGGGCACCCACTCGGAGCTCGTCGCGTCCACCCCGCTCTACCGCGAGCTCGCCAAGCACCAGCTGCTCGTCTGACCCCTCTCACCCAACCGCGCGCCCGCCCCTAACCTCGCGCGCGCCTGCATCGCCGAACCGTGAGTTTGGCACCTTCCCGGGCCCCGGGAAGGTGCCAAACTCACAGTTCGGCGGAGTGTGGTGGCATGAAAGAGGACGGATGACGCGACGGATGACGAGAGAAGGCCCCGTGATCATCGATCACGGGGCCTTCGCGGCTTGCGCCGCGTGGGACGCGCCGGGTGGCTACTTCGCGCGCAGGTTGTAGCGCACGCTGGCGAGCTCGGCGAGCAGTGCCGGGGGAACGCGGCTGCCGAACTTCTTGAAGTACTCCTCCGTCATGTCGCACTCCTCCATCCAGGACTCGTTGTCGATGCGGAACAGCTGCTCGACATCGCTCTCGGACAGGTCGAGACCGTCCAGGTTGAGCGCGTCCTCGGACGGGAGCAGTCCGATCGGGGTGTCGACGGCATCCGCCTTGCCCTCGATGCGGCGCACGATCCACTCGATCACCCGCGAGTTCTCGCCGAAACCAGGCCAGAGGAAGCTGCCGTCCTCGCCTTTGCGGAACCAGTTGACCTGGAAGATCGCCGGGGCGTTGACGCCGAGTCCCTTGCCGACCTTGAGCCAGTGAGCCCAGTAGTCGGCCATGTTGTAGCCGCAGAACGGGAGCATCGCGAACGGGTCGCGGCGCAGCTCGCCTACGGTGCCTTCGGCGGCCGCGGTCTTCTCGGACGAGATCGTGGCGCCCATGAACACGCCGTGCTTCCAGCTGCGCGCCTGGGCGACGAGCGGGACGTTGGTGGCGCGACGGCCGCCGAACAGGATGGCGTCGATCGGCACGCCGCCGAACGCCTCCCAGTCCTCGGAGATGGACGGGCACTGCGCGGCTGCGACGGTGAACCGAGAGTTGGGGTGCGCGGCCGGACGTCCGGAATCGGGCGTCCAGTCCTTGCCCTGCCAGTCGATGAGGTGGCTCGGGGCCGTCTCGGTCAGGCCCTCCCACCAGACGTCGCCGTCGTCGCGCAGCGCCACGTTTGTGAAGATCGTGTTGCCCCAGACCGTGTTCACGGCCGTCGGGTTGGTGATCTCGCCGGTGCCCGGTGCGACGCCGAAGAAGCCGGCTTCCGGGTTGATCGCGTACAGCTTGCCGTCGGGGCCGGGGCGCAGCCAGGCGATGTCGTCGCCGATGGTCTCGACCTTCCATCCGGGGATGGTCGGGCGCAGCATGGAGAGGTTCGTCTTGCCGCAGGCGGAGGGGAACGCCGCGGCCACGTGGGACACGCCGCCCTCGGGCGAGGTGACCTTGATCAGCAGCATGTGCTCGGCGAGCCAGCCCTCGTCGCGGGCCATGACGGATGCGATGCGCAGCGCGAACGACTTCTTCGACAGCAGCGCGTTGCCGCCGTAACCCGAACCGTACGACCAGACCTCACGGGTGTCCGGGAACTGGACGATGTACTTGAGGTCGCTGCAGGGCCACTGCACGTCGTCGCGCTTGTGGCCGTCTTCTTCGATCAGCGGGAAGCCGACGCTGTGCACGGTCTGCACCCAGCGAGCACCGCCCTCGATCAGGCGGAGGACCTTCTCGCCCATGCGGGTCATGATGCCCATGTTGAGCACGACGTAGGGTGAGTCGGTGATCTCCACGCCGAGCTGCGAGATCGGGCCGCCGAGCGGGCCCATCGAGAACGGCACGACGTACATCGTGCGGCCGCGCATGCTGCCGGCGAAGACGACGTTGAGTTCGTCGCGCATGAGCGCCGGGTCGGCCCAGTTGTTCGTGGGGCCGGCGTCGTCGGGGTCGGCGGAGCAGATGAAGGTGCGGTCCTCGACGCGGGCGACGTCGGAGGGGGCGGTGCGGGCGAGGAAGCTGTTGGGGCGCCATTCCGGGTTCAGCCGGATGAGCTTGCCCTCGGTGACGAGCTGCTTGGCCAGTGCGTCGGCTTCGCGCAGCGAGCCGTCGCACCAGACGATGGCGTCGGGCCGGGTCAGCCGGGCTACCTCGTCCACCCACGACTGGAGGTTGGGGTCTGTCGTGCCCGAGCCCGTGCTGGATCGTTCTCCGCCGGTCTGAACTGGGAAATTAGCGATGGTCATCTCCTGGCCTTTCATCGTTGATTTCGTGTCGAATCTCGCTCGGGTGCGAAGTGGTGGGGCGTGAAACTTTGCCCTCTGCATCCAGTGTGCGCCAGAAATTCGGATAGAAAACGAGAACGCACCGTTAAGAAACGTGATTCTTTCGGTATTGTTAAGGAATGTCGCCGCAAGCCTCCGATCTCATCACCCTCGGCCACCGCATCCGTCATTTCCGTGGCGAGCGCGGGCTCACCCTCGACCAGCTCGGCGACCGGGTCGGGCTGGCCGGCAGCCAGCTCTCCCTGATCGAGAACGGTCGGCGCGAGCCCAAGCTGTCGACGCTCCAGGATGTCGCCGCAGCCCTCGGCGTCGACCTCGCAGACCTGCTCAGCCGGGACGCCCCGAACACCCGGGCTGCGCTGGAGATTGAGCTGGCCAGGGCGCAAAAGAACCCGCTCTACGGCGCCCTCGGCCTGCCCCAGGTCAAGGTGACCAAGGGCACCCCGCTGGCCGCCGTCGAGTCGCTGGTCGGGCTGCACCGCGAGCTCGCCCGCCGGGCCAGCGAGGCCATCGCCACGCCGGAGGAGGCGCGGCGCGCCAACACCGAGCTGCGCGAGCTGATGCGCGACCGCGACAACTACATGCCCGACATCGAGCAGCTCGCCGAGGACCAGGTGCGGGCGTCCGGGCACGTGTCGGGCGCGCTGACCCACCGGGAGGTGAGCGTGATGGCGGAGCGGCTCGGCTTCAGCCTCATCTACGTCAACGACCTGCCCAACTCGACCCGTTCGGTGACCGACCTCGTCAACCACCGGATCTACCTGCCGCCGGCCTCGATCCCCGGCGGCCACGGCCTGCGCTCGATGGCGCTGCAGGCGATGGGGCACCGGCTGCTCGGCCACGAGCGGCCCGGCAGCTACGCGGAGTTCCTCTGGCAGCGGCTGCAGATCAACTACTTCGCGGCGGCCGCCCTGATGCCGCGCGAGGCATCCCTCAGCTTCCTCTCCACCGCCAAGCGCGAGCGCGAGCTGGCCGTCGAGGACTTCCGCGACGCCTTCGGCGTGACGCACGAGGCGGCGGCCCTCCGGCTGACCAACCTGGCGACATCCCACCTCGACATGACGCTGCACTTCCTGCGGGTCACCGGCGACGGCGCCCTGCAGAAGGGCTACGAGAACGACGGCCTCCCGCTGCCGGTCGACGTGACCGGCTCGATCGAGGGCCAGTACGTCTGCAAGCAGTGGAGCGCCCGGAGCGCCTTCACCCACACCAACCGCACCACCGAGTTCTACCAGTACACCGACACCCCGGCCGGCACGTTCTGGTGCGCCACCCAGACCGGGGCGACGGATGCCGGCGAGTTCTCGATCAGCGTCGGTGTGCCCTTCGCGCAGGCGAAGTGGTTCCGCGGACGGGAGACCACCCAGCGGGCCGTGTCACGCTGCCCGGACGAGACCTGCTGCCGCCGCCCGGCATCCGAGGTGTCCTCGCGCTGGGTCGGCAAGGCCTGGCCGAGCGCGCGCCTGCACGCCCACGTGCTCTCGCCGCTGCCGTCCGGGACCTTCCCCGGGGTCGACGACACCGAGGTGTACGAGTTCCTCGAGGCGCACGCCGCCGAGTAGCCCTGGCAGCCGGAGATGCGGTGAGCTCGCTCCCCGCCTTCCTGGCGGGTCCGCCCCCGTTAGTGTTGTGAGGTGAAGAGGCCCGGGGTTGCGGTTTGGTCGCTGGTCGCAGTTGCCGCGATGTGGGGCAGCGCATTCGTCCTCATGAAGCCCGCCATTGAGCAGCAGCCTTTTTTTGACTTCCTGGCCATCCGATTCACGATCGCCGCCCTCATCATGCTGGCGATCAAACCGAAGATGGTGTCGGCGCTCACCGGCCGCATGCTGGCGGTTGGCGCTTCGCTCGGTGTCTTGCTGGGCCTGGGTTACGTCACCCAGACCATCGCCCTGGAGATCACGACCGCGGCGATTACCGGCTTCCTCACTGGCACCTACGTGGTGCTCACGCCCGTCATCGGCTGGCTCTTCTTCCGTCACCGGATCGGGGGAAAGGTGACCATCGGCGCCGCTCTCGCCCTGATCGGTTTGGGCCTTATTTCCATCACCGGTGTGAGCATCGAGGTGGGTCAGATCTGGGGCATCGCTTGTGCCGTATTCTTCGCCCTCCACATTGTTGGCCTGGGTCGCTTCAGCTCGGGTTTCGATTCCTATGCGCTCACCTTCGTGCAGTTGTGTGCCGTCGCGGTGGTCTGCTGGATTGGCGCACTGCCCGATGGATATCAAGGTCCTCCCACCTGGGATGTCTGGATGGCGGTTCTCGTTACGGCCGTGTTTGCCACCGTCATCGGCTTCTTCGTGCAGACCTGGGCGCAGGCACGGCTGGAGCCGTCCCGCGTGGCCATCATCCTCACCCTCGAGGTCGTTTTCACCGCAGTCATCTCGGTGGGAGTTGGGCAAGAGGTCCTGGCGCTCACAACTGCCATCGGTGGCGCACTCATGATTGCGGCCATGGTCATTGTGGAGTTCCCGAGCCGCCGGCGCAGAGCACGCATCGCGGGGACTCCGGGCGCGGATGGCGACGGTTACGACCTCGTCCCGCTAGAGCCTTTTCCCCACTAGGCCCAGTGTCACGAGGCTGCTGCTCCTCCACAGGCGCACCTCGTCGGAGTTATCCACAGAAAATGCGGCTGACCTGCCCTTTGTCGGCAGGAATGTCGGTGGTTCCGCGGAGACTTGACGCATGAACACCCCCACCGAAACGCTTCAGGCCTCCGCCGGACCGGTCCCCGCCGACGCCAAGGCTGCGCTCGCGTCGTTTGCGGCGATCAGCGCCCGGATCGGCGACACCCTCCGGTGCTCGGCCGTCCGGGGCCTCGGCGACGACGGGCTGCTGATGGTGACCGCGGCGATCGAAGAAGCCGGCCGCCGGGTCGACGCCCTCCGGGTCGCCGCGGCCGCCGAGATCGCCGACCGCTCCCGCCCGGAACTTGGCAGCGACCGGCTCTCGGCGAAGAAGGGTTGCCGCACCCCGTCCGAACTCGTGCAACGGCTGACCCTGGTCTCCGGGCCGACCGCGAACCGCCGCATGCGGATCGGCGCGCAGCTCCGCACCGACTACTCCATCGCCGGCCAGGCCCTGCCACCCAGGTTCCCGGCAACCGCGGCCGGACTGGCCACCGGCACGCTCGGCCTCGACACCGCCGAAGCGATCCTCGGCTCCCTCTCCCCCACGCTGCGCCGCGCGGACCTGCAGAACGTCCAGCTGGCCGAAACCGAACTCGTCGCCGCGGCGACCGGCCAGAGCATCGACACCGCCGTGCCGGCCCCCGCTGATGAAATCCGGCTGCAGGCCTCCGTCTGGAAGCCGGTGCTCGATCCCGACGGCGCCCGTCCCGACGACGAGCGCGCCTTCCAGGAACGCGGACTCCGCCTCGGCCGTGAACACGGCGGAACGATCCCGGTCTCCGGACGGCTGCTGCCCGAGATCGGCGGCCAGCTGCAACGCCTCTTCGACGCCTACCTCTCCCCGAAGACCGCCCCGGTCGCCTTCCTCACCCCCGAGCAGCTCGAACAGTCGGTGCTGGAGCGCGACGACCGCACCTACGACCAGCAGCGGCACGACGTGCTCGCCGTCATCCTCGACGTCGCGGCGCGCAGCGCCGAGGCCCCCAGCATCGGCGGCGCCGCCCCCACCGTCCTCGTCACCGTCCGCCAGCAAGACCTGCAGAAGGAACAGGGTGTGGGCTGGATCGACGGGGTCGAGGCGCCGCTGCCGATGCGGGCAGTGCGGCAGAAGGTCTGCACCGGCGGCATCAAGCCCGTGGTCTTCGGCGACGAAAACGCGATCTGTTCGCTCGGAGTGGCCGACCGCTGCTTCAACCGGGAGCAGCGCCGGGCGATCTCCGCCCGGGACGGCGGCTGCATCATCCCGGGCTGCCAGATCCCGGCCAGCTGGAGCGAAATCCACCACGTCATCCCCGACGCCTGGGGCGGCGACACCCACACCGACAACGGGGTCCTGCTCTGCTGGTTCCACCACCGCACGATCGAGACCTCGGGCTGGAAGATCCGCATGCTCCGCGGCGTCCCACAGATCAAGGCACCACCCTGGCTCGACCCCGGCGGCGGCAAATGGCGCTACACCACCAAATCCCGAACCCGCATCGCCGACGCCCTCGACCTACGACTGGAACAAGCGGACTAAGGCGTTGCGACGCAGGCGTTCGACTCAGAGTCGTCGGATCGCCCGAGCGATGCCTGCGGGCCAGGGTTCGCCGGGGCGCGCCCAGCCCCCAGAGCGCCTGACGAGCGGTAGTGTCCAACCATGAGGGCAGCGGTTCACACACGGTACGGCCCGCCGGACGTCGTCCGGATCCGAGAGGTGAGCAAACAGACACCCGGGGACAACGAGGTGCTCGTCCAGGTCCACGCGACGACGGTCAACCGGACGGACTGCGCCTGCCGGGCAGCCAGGCCCTTCTTCATGAGACTCTTCACCGGCCTTCTCGGGCCACGGGCGACCGTCCTCGGGAGTGAGTTTGCGGGAGTGGTCGAGGCGGTCGGGAGCGGCGTCACGTTCTTCTCGGCCGGCGACAGGGTGTTCGGGTACAACGAGGGCCCGTTCGGCGCGCATGCCGAATACCTGTCGATTCGCGAGGACGGCTCGCTCGCGACCATGCCGGCGAACCTGACCTTTCACGAGGCGGCGCCGAGCACCGAGGGCTCGCACTACGCCCTCGCCCAGATCCGGGGGGCGAAGATCCGGAGCGGGCAGGATGTCCTCGTCAACGGCGCATCCGGAGCCATAGGCTCCGCGGCCGTCCAGCTGCTGAAGGGTGTCGGTGCGACCGTCACGGCCGTTTGCGGGACGGAAACAGTGGAACTGGTCAGGGGCCTCGGCGCCGACCGGGTCATCGACTACACGGCCGTGGATTTCACGCGGGACGAACAGCGCTACGACGTGGTGCTCGATGCGGTCGGCAAGAGTTCCTTCGGCCAGTGCAAGCGACTCCTGAAGCCGGGCGGGATCTACATCTCCACGGAGCTGGGCCCCCGGGCGCAGAATCCGTTCCTGGCCATGATCGCTCCGCTGCATCGCGGCAGGAAGGTCTTGTTCCCCATCCCGAAACATGACCGGGAGATGGTGGAGCACCTGAAGGCACTGATCGAGTCCGGGCAATTCAAGCCGCTCATCGGCCGAACGTATCCCCTGGACCGGATCGTCGAGGCCTACACGCATGTCGAGACCGGACAGAAGATCGGCAGTGTCGTGATCACCATCGACGGCCCGCGCTGAGCGCGCTCCGGCGGCTCGGACTCAGGGGGTGGTGGCCAGCGTATCCAGGGTCCGCTGGATGGCGATGGCGGCGGCGGCGCGTGCCCAGGAGATGAAACCGTCCTCGTCGATGAGCAGGGTGATCTCGGCGGCCTCCGGGTCCCGGTCGGCGCGGATGGCTGCCCGCATGTCGTCCCCGGCGATGGAGAGCACCCCCAGGCCCTCGCCGCCCAGCACCACATGCTCGACCATTGCCAGGTTGGCGACCGCGGCGATCAGGTGGCCGAGCGCCGCGCCTGCAGCGTGGACGACCTGGCGGGCAACCGGATTGTCTTCTCGAGCCATCCGCAGGATCTCCGCGTAGGTGGCCGGCGCGCCGAGTGCCACCTCAACCTGCGCCCGGATACTGGGGATCGTCAACATTGCGGTGGAACACCCGCGGTGGCCGACGGGACACAACGGCCCGGCGGCATCAAGGGGGAAGTGAAAACCGCGGCCGCGCCCGGTGTCCGCGGTGCTGACAACGTGGTCGTACATGACGAGGCCGTACCCGACGCCGGCGCCGATGGTGATCACGGCGAAGTTCGAGAGCCCGCGGCCCAGCCCGAACCAGTGCTCCGCAGCCGTCAGGGCAACGACGTCGTTCTCGACGATGACGGGAATTCCCAGTTTCTCCTCGACGTGATCCGCGAGACGCACGGAGCTCCAACCCAGGAACGAGGCGCGCTCGACCACTCGCTGGTTGGAGACGACACCTCCGACGCTGATGCCGATCGCCAGGACGTCCTGGTGATTGGCCAGTTCGCGGACCAGGTCGGCAATGACGTCGACGACGTCGGCGACGTCGTGACTCGGCAGCGGCCGCTCGGCGCGTCGTCCTTCGGCGGCCTTCAGGTCCGTGGTCACGGCGAACGCGGCGTCCCCGGTGAGCTTGATTCCGATGAACTGTCCCGCGTCCGCACGCACGTCGAGGGGTTTCGCCGGCCGGCCCATCCCGCCGTCGAGCTCCTCGGGCAGCTCCATCAGGAGTCCCCGATCGAGCAGCGGCCTGGTCAGCCGGGTGAGAGTCGCCAGGGAGAGTCCGAGACGACTGGCGAGGTCGCTGCGAAGGATGGGCCCGTGGATGAGCACTTCCCTCGCCAGTTCGCTCGAGGGCGCGCGAAACCGTGGTTCGACTGCCTCGAGGAGAACCATGCGTTTTGCTCCGATCTACAGGCGTTCGAGTTCGATCAGGATAGCGTTCTCCGGCAGCAGGATCGGCGGCCGCAGCCCGATCTGCGCCAGGCCAAGGCCGCTCGCCTCGATTCCCGCCGTCCAGGCCGGGGCCCGCTGCTGCAGCGTGTGGGCCGCACCGGCCGACTCCACGATGCGCACGCGGTAGAGGGCGTCCGGGTCGAGCCCCGGCAGCAGGAACCGTGACGGGCTGCTCCCGCCGGCGGCCGATAGCTGCACGTAGGCGAACACCGCCTCCGATCGATCGTGGGCGATCACACCGTGCACGAACGATGACTCGTCCGGCTGCGCGACGCGAACAACCCGCCCGGAGTGCAGCAGAGCCCGCTTCCTCTTGTAATACGCGGCCCACGATGCGAGCTCCAGCCGCTCCACTGTGGTTGTCTCTGTGACGTCCCATTCGATCCCGGCGTGCCCGAAGAGCGCGGTAATCGCCCGGAAGGCCAGGCTGTGCACCCGGCCCGTCGTGTGCGAACGGGTGGGTCCAATGTGAGTTCCAAGGAGCTCGGGCGGGATCGCGAATTGCGTGTAGCGCTGGATGTGCTGGCGTTCCAGGGCGTCGTTGCAGTCGGAGGTCCAAAACCGGTCGGCGTGGGCCGCCATTCCCAGGTCGACGCGCCCGCCGCCCGAGGAGCACGATTCGATTTCCAGGCCCGGGTGACGCCGCTTCAACTCGTCGAAGAGGCGATAGATGGCAGCCGTCTGCCGCCGAACGCCGGCGCCACCGAAGTGAGCCGCCTCGGTGAGCACCCGATTGTGGTCCCACTTGATGTAGGCGATGTCGTACTCGGAGAGCACCGCGTCGACCTGGCCGAGCACGTGGGTGTAGGCGCCTTCGTGCCCGAGGTCGAGGACCTGCTGGCGCCTGGCCTCCGGGGGGACGCGACCTCCGGCCTGGAAGATCCACTCCGGATGCGCCCGGTAGAGGTCGGAATCGACGTTGACCATCTCGCCCTCGAACCAGAGTCCGAACTGCATGCCCGCCGCCTTCACCCGATCGATCAGCGGGTTCAGGCCGTGAGGCCAGACGGCCGGGTCGACGACCCAGTCGCCCAGGCCGGCGGAGTCGTTGCGGCGGCCGAGGAACCAGCCGTCGTCGAGCACGAATCGTTCGACGCCGATCTCGCCGGCCGCGTCGACGAGCTCACCGAGCCTGGTGAGGCCGTGATCGAAGTAGACGGCCTCCCAGACGTTGAGCGTGAGGGGGCGGGCGGTTGAGGGGTGCTCCGGGCGGGACCGCAGCCACCGGTAGAGCCGGTCGGTCATGCCGTCGATGCCGGTCGCGGAGAAGGTTGCCGCGACGGTGGGCGCCGCATAGGTTTCGCCCGCGCTGAGGATGGATTCGCCCGGAAGCAGGAGTTCTCCGGCGCCGATCGAGGTGTGTCCGGATGGCAGCCGTTCGACCAGGTGCCGGGTGTTGCCGCTCCACAGCAGACCGGTACTCCAGACGGAACCGTCTTGATATCCGGCGCCCTCGGTCAGCGCGAGCTGCACAACCGTGTAATCGTGGCTGGAGCGCCCCTCGCGTTCCTCGCGGGCCCAGGTTCCCGTCTGGATCGGGCGGCGTTGGGGCTGGCGTTCCTTCAACCACCGGCCGGTGAAGTCCATCGTCTCGACGGCGTGGTCGGGCAGCGGCAGCCAGGTGGTCAGTTCGCCGAGGTCGAATGGATCGAGACCGACATTGGTCACGGTCTGGGAGATCAGGACGACGCCGGCCGGCTGCATCTGGAAGCACACGGACACGCCAAGGCCCGCCGTCGCATCCACGGATTCGACGAGGAGTGTCGTTCCGGACGATTCAAGCTTCGTGATGGTGAAGAGCTGCGACCAGTCCCCGCCGTCCCGGTGCCCCAGAATCGCCGGTCGTCCGAGGAATCCGCGGGCGTTCTCCCGCCAGACCCCGGGGACCTGCGGTTCGTCGATATTGGACTGTGGGACGCCATCGCCCGTCAGGGCAGCGAGGTCGGTGTTCCGATTGGACGGCCCGAGGTCGGGGCCCCAGTAGACGACGGCCGGTGTGCCCGATGACACATCCACCTGGAAGGAGACCCCGTCGGAGACGAGTTCGATCAGGGTGTCCTGGGGGATGAGAGTGTCTTGCTGGGTCACGGTCTTTGTTTTCCTCGAGATAGGGGGGTGATGCCGACCGGGTGGACGCGGGACGCTTTCTTGCGGCCCGCGCCCAACCGGTCGGCTGGTTCTGACGTTGTGTTACTTGAAGAGGGCGTTGACCTGCTTGTTCACGGCGGTGAGCGAACTGGCCGTGGCCTTGCCGGACATGATGGATTCCATGACCGGAGTCACGAGAGCGGCGACATCCGAGCGGTGGTCGGTGATGGAGTAGAGGAACGTCGTCTTGTCCTCGACCTGCGTGGTGAAGGCGCTCACGTCGATGTCCTTGGCCTTGAACGCCGCAATGGCGGCGTCCGTGGCTGCGGGGATGGCGGGGAAGACGACGGCGGCCTCTGCCACGACCGACTGGCAGTCGATCGAACCCAGGTACTTGACCCACTGCCACGCCTCGTCCGGGTGCTTGGTGCCGGCCGCGATGTTGTCGGCGAGACCGTTGAACATCGACGCACGCTTGCCGCTCGGCCCGGTCGGGGTCGGGGCGATGGCGGGCGTGAACGTGTCGCTCTTGGCGCCGAACACGGCACCGGTCATCCACGAGCCGTTGCTGGCCATGGCCACCTTGCCGGCAGTGAGCTGGTCGGACCAGCCGATGCCGGTCTGGGCCTCGAACGAGGGCATGTAGCCCTTCTCCACCAGCGAGTACCACCAGTCGATAGTGGACTGGAACCTGGGGTCGTCGAAGTTGTACTCGTCGCCCCAGGCGCCGTTGGTTTCTTCCCATCCGGTGGTGTGGGCGAGGAAGCTCCACTGGGTCTGGCCGTCGCTGCCGCCCGAGTTCTCCATCCAGAGGCCGTAGGTGGCGACGTTCTTCTTGTCGAAGCCTGCTTCGTCGCCGCGGACGCCGTTCTTGTCGACCGTGAGGTGCGCGATGGCCGCCTCGTAGGTGCCGCCGTCGTCCGGGTTCCAGTCGAGGGTGGACAGCTGGTCGGCGGTGAGGCCGGCGGCGTCAGTGAGCTGCTTGTTGTAGAACATCGCGATCGTGTCGAAGTCCTTGGGCAGACCGTACTGCTTGTCGTCGGTGCCCTTCCACAGGTCGGCGAGGCCCGGCTGGTACGCCTTCAGGTCGACGCCATCGGCTTTGATGTAGTCGTCGAGCGGAAGGATCTGCTTGTTCAGCATGAACTCGGGGAAGTTGGCCAGGTGGCTCGTGAAAACGTCATAGTTTTCGCCCGAGACGAAGCCGGTGTTGATCTTGTTCCAGTAGTCGTCCCAGCCGAGCTGCTCTACCTTGACGGTGATGTCGGGGTTCGCCTTGTGGAAATCGGTGGCGCACTGCTTGTAGGCGGGAGCCTGGTTCGCGTCCCAGAGGCCGTAGGTCAGGGTGGTTCCTGAGGCCGACTCCGCGGAGGACGCGGAGCAGCCGGTCAGCACGAGAGGAATCGCGGCGAGGGTTAGGATCGCCACTCGGTTCATCTTCATGGTCGTTTCTCTTTCTCTTGGTGTTGGGTGTTTGCAGGCACCGAGGCGGCGCCGCAGTTCGCTCCACTGTGAGCGAAGATCGTGGGGATATTCACGGGGTTATTTCACGCCGGACGACTGGATCGAGCCGACGATCTTGCGACCGAACACGAGCATCAGGATGAAGATCGGCACGGCGGCGATGAGGGCGCCGGCCATCAGTCCGGCCCAGTCGGGGTTTCCCTGCGGGGTCTGGGACTTGAAGATTCCGAGGCCGACGGTGAGGAGCTTGGACTGCTCGCTCTGCCCGACCAGGAACGGCCAGAGGTAGTCGTTCCAGTACTGGATGAACTGCAGGATGGCCAGCGTGATGATCTGTGGCCAGGCGAGGGGCACCACGATCGTGCGGAAGATCCGCCACTGGTTCGCCCCGTCGATGACGGCCGCCTCGATGATGCTGCGATTGATCCCGAGGAAGAACTGCCGGAGGAAGAAGATCGCGAACGGCGTCATGAACATGGTCGGCAGCGCGATCCCGAGGATCGAGTTCAGCAGCCCGAGGTCCTTCACGAGGATGAAGTTGGGCAGCAGGGTGAAGATGCCGGGGACCATGAGCGCGATGAGGAAGATGCTGAAGACCTTGTCGCGTCCCTTCCAGTTGAGCAGCGCGAAGGCGTAGGCGGCCATCGAGCTGAACGTGACCTGGAACACCGTGATCAGGGTGCAGGCGGCGATCGAATTGAGCATGTACTGCGCGAAGTTGATGGATGCGCCCGACCCGCCCTCCGCGAGGGCCTCCTCGGTTGTGGCGAGGCCGAGAACCCGCTTGAGCGGACCCCAGGTGAAGTCGACCGGCAGGAGGCTGAGCGGCTCCGCGAACATGGCGCGGTTGTTGCTGAAGGCCGTGCGGAACATCCAGTAGATCGGGAACAACGTGATCAGGATCACGATGACCAGGGCGAGGCGACCGAAGAACTTCGCTACCTTCGATTTGGCGAGGGACGGGTCGTCCTCCCTCGATGCCTGCCGGGCGGCGCGGCCGGCCTTGAAGGCGATGATGGTCATGGTGCTACCTCTCCAGGTCGGATTCGTTGGCTCGCAGGAGCTTGTTCTGCAACAAGGCGATCGCGGCGAGGATGATCATGAGGATCACGGCCAGCGCGGATGCGTAACCGAAGTCCAGCCGCTCGAAGGCGCGCTGGTAGATGTAGTAGTTGATCGCCCGGGTGGCATCCACCGGACCGCCGCCGGTGGTCACGGCGATCGTGTCGAAGATCTGGAACGAACCGACCACGGTGACCACGAGCACGAAGGCGAGCACGGGGCGAAGCAGCGGAAGGGTGACGCTGCGGAAGACCCGCCATTCGCCGGCGCCGTCTACCTCGGCGGCTTCGTAGACGTCCTTCGGGATGGCCTGGAGGCCGGCGAAGAGCAGGAGCGCGGTGTAGCCCAGGTGGCGCCACACGTTCACCATCGCGATCGTGCCCATGGCCACGTTCTCGTTACCGAAGAAGCCCACCTTGTCGATGCCGAAGAAGTCGAGCGCGGCGTTGATGATGCCGAGGTTGTAGTCGCACAGCCAGAACCAGACCAGGGCGACGATGACGTTGGCGATGAGGTACGGGAGCATGATGACCCCGCGCACGACCATCGAGCGGGTGAAGCGCTGCATGAGAACGGCGAGGCCGAGGGCCGCTGCGGTCTGCACCCCGACGTTCATCACGACGTATTCGAGGGTGACCTTGAGGGAATTCCAGAACACCGGGTCAGTGGAGATGGCCACATAATTGTCGAAGCCGATGAACGTCGACGGCCGGAGCAGGTTGTAGTCCGTGAAGCTGAGGTACAGTCCGCGGATGGCCGGCCAAGCGAAAAAAACGACGAAGCCGATCGAGGCGGGAATCAGGAAGAGTATTGCTGCCTTGAGTTGGGAGTCCCGGCGGGCTTTCTTTTTCGCCGGTGGCTTCCTGGGAACGTCCTCCTGCGAGGTTGCTTCCCGGTCTGCGGTAATCGTCATCGATCTACCTCCTCCAACTTCCTTGTCGAGAGAGATACTTTCATGTTGCAAGTATGTAAGTCAATAGCTGAGCAATCATTCCGTGACAACCGCGCGGGGACTCGACAATTGACCCGGTCGGCGCTGTATTATTTTCAATGATGAAGCAAGTACTCAGCAGCGATCGGGGGCCGATCGGCTCAAAGGCTCCAGGAGCTTCGAGGATGTGGGCGTTGTGATTGCGATAGACGGCTTCTGGATCTGGGATTCCTGGTACATCGAGCACGCCGGCTCCTGGCACGCCTTCTACCTGAAGGCGCCCACCGCGCTCGGCGACCCGGACCTCCGCCACGCGAATGCGCGGATCGGACACTCCGTCTCATCGGACCTGGCCGAGTGGACGGCGCTGCCGGACGCGCTGGGCCCCGGTGCGGACGGTGACTTCGATGACCTGGCCGTCTGGACCGGAAGCATCGTTCGGCACGCCGGCGTGTGGCACCTCTTCTACACCGGGGTGGAAAAGCGCAGCCGAACGAAAATTCAGCGGGTCGGCCACGCCACATCCGTGGACCTCCTCTCGTGGGACCGGGTCTCGAACGCGCCGGTCACAACGGCCGACGACCGCTGGTATTCGACCGCCGCCCGACCGCCATCGTTCGACGAGCCGTGGCGCGATCCGTGGGTTTTCCGGGAAGACGGGCTCTGGCACATGCTCGTCACCGCTCGCGAACCGGCAACCGACGGCTCGGCGCACGGGTCGGTGGGCCACTGCATATCGCCCGACCTCCTGGCCTGGGAGGTCGCCCGCCCGCTGAGCAGCAGCTCCGGGTTCGGCCAGATCGAAGTCATGCAGGTCCTGCAGGCCCGGGGCCGTCATCTGCTGGTCTTCTGCGCCGCCGCTTCCGACGTCATCGCCGAGGGCGTTCCGGCAGTCACGGGCACGTACACGGCGCCCGCCGATGGGCCGCTCGGTCCCTTCCACTTCGACCGCGCCGAACCCATCCACGCACCCGGGATCTACGCCGGCCGGGTCGTTCGGAAGTCGCGGGGCGACCTCGTCCTCCTGGGGTTCGTCGATTCGGACGCCGGTGGCGCCTTCGCCGGCGTGATCTGCGATCCCATCCCGCTCCGCCTCACCGCGCGCGGCACCCTGCAGCCGGAAGGCGAAGCCTGACCTGACTCCGAACGCCTTCAGTTCGCCTCAGCCGGCGGGGATGCTTCGGAATCGCGGATTTGCCGTCTGAGATTCCATCGTCGACCCCTTGCTATCTCAAACATCTATGTATAGGTTACGGATATCAAAGTCAAACATAAGTGTTTGATTTCTGACGTCGGCGGCGTCAACCTGACCGCCGCCCCGCTTCCAGTAAGGAGACCGACCATGCTCGACCACCCTCGCACCCCCGCCCGAGCGGCTGCGGCCCCGGACCAGCCCGCTCCAGGCAAGAGCCGCCGGCGCTGGACCCGGCGGCTTCGGATCACCGGAATCGTCGCGCTGTCCGCACTGGGGCTCGCGCTTGCGTCCACAACGGTCAACCTGACCCTCGAATCCGCCGAACGGGCGAGCATCGCCCCCTACGGCGAACGGGTCAAGGTCAGCGGCGGCTCGCTCAACGTCTACCAAACGGGCACAGTCGGCCCGCCGATCGTGCTGCTCAGCGGGCTCGGCACGGCGGCGCCCGCTCTCGATTTTGCCCCGCTGATCCGGGCACTCGGCGACCGCAAGACCATCGTCGTCGAGGGCTTCGGCTACGGCTACAGCGACATGACCGCCCCCGCCCGGACCGTGGAGAACATCACGGCCGAAATCCACGAGGCGCTCGCCAGGATTGGCGTTGCCGAGCCCTACGTCCTGGCGGGGCACTCCATCTCGGGTTTCTACACGCTCTACTACGCCAATGCCTACCCGGAGGAAGTGTCCGCGGTCATCGGGATCGACCCGACCATGCCCTCCGGCAAGGCCGATCAGCGGGCGGCCGGCGAATCGAAGGGCTCGAAGGGAGGCATCCCCTGGTCGCGGATCCCCTCGGTCACCGGCCTCGTCCGCCTGGCCGACTCGATCGCCCCCAGCCTCGCCGAACCGGCCGGCGACGCCTACACGGCCAGCGAGCGCGAACGGCTGCGCCTGATGTCGAGCTGGAACTTCGCCAACCCGGCCCTCACCGACGAAGGGCTCGAGATGGGCAACAACGCTTGGAAACTCCAGGGGCTCAGCTACCCCGATGGCATCCCGGTGCTCGACTTCCTCGCCCAGGAGTCGATCGACACGATACCCGGCTGGGTTGGGGACCACGAACGCCAGCTCGAGAACGTTCGGCAGCACAAGATCGTCCTGCTCAAGGGCGACCACTACCTGCACTGGACCCAGTCCGCGGTCATGGCCGAGGAAATCACCGACTTCCTGAAGGCAACATCATGATCATGCTCATCGCCCTGGGAATCCTGGCGCTCGCGGGGATAATGGGAACCGTCCACCGGCTCGTTCGCGACACCCCCGGGCGGGTCGCCACCAGGGGCGCCACCCGGGTCGCCAGCGCCCTCACGCGCTCCCGCGATCACGAGCTGCTCGCCTTCGCGCCCCGGTGATTTTGAGCTACGCGTGCGATACGCCGCTGCGCGCGTGGCGCATCGCCCGCGTAGCGGCGTACAGCCCGCGCATCCTGCCCGCACCACCGAATTCGGAGACACGCCCCAGGCCGCAGCCCGCCCCCTATGGGGCGGGCTGCGGCTCGGGTACCGGCGCGGGGGCCTGGTCGGCCGCCGTGTCGGACCTGGTAGCAAGCTCCGCGATGAAGGTGAAGACGATCGCCGCGGCGATCAAGGCCAGCAGGACCACGGCGTCGCTCAGGTCGAACCAGGCAAACTTGTTCCACGCCGACAGCGGGACAGTAGCCGACCAGATGGCGAAGGCGACGCCGCTCAGGAGGGCTCTCGTCAGGAGAATCCTGGTCGTGTTCCTGGCCCGGTAGCAGGTGAAGGCCTGGAGCAGGACCGCGAGCGCGGCGGCGACCACCCACAGCCGGGCGGAGATGACGGGGTTTGCGCCCGAACTCACTGCGGGCTGGGCGAAAGCGACCGCAGCGGCGTAGAGGACGGCGGCCTCTGCGGGGATCCAGTCGGACAGCGCGGACAGGTACTTGACGAACAGTTCTTCCAGCGTCGGTTTCGGTGCAGCGGGGGCGACCGGCTGCTCGCCGAGATCCGTTTCCGTGGCGTCCTTGCGGAGCACGCCGCGGGTGCGGAGATCGTTCTGGACCTGATGCCGAACGACCGCGGCTTTGTAGTCGCGGACCTCGGCTTCGTAGGCATCACGTCGGGCTGCGGAGAGGTAGCGGACGGGGTCATCTGTGCGACGAGCAAGGCTGAATGCGGACATGATTCGGTCCCTTCACTGCGTTGCGGTGCGGTTTGATGCGCACAACGTACACCCGGCTCGCTCACAGGCATGAGCCCCGAACGGGGGCGATCTTGGGCCCACCCGCTAGCGTGGGGCCATGACAACGCAGTCCGAGCTCTCGCCGTTTTCCACCCTCGATGACTACATCGCGCTCCCCCGGGTGGAAGGCCTCGCGCTCTCGCCGGACGGCCGACGGGTCGTTCTCACCGTCGCCACGCTCTCCCGGGACCGCACCAGCTATGACCGCGCACTCTGGTCCGCAGCCGCCGACGGCTCGGGCGTGCCCACCCGGCTGACGCGTTCGGCCAAGGGAGAATCCGGCGTCGCGTTCACCGGGTCCGGAGACATCCTCTTCGTCTCGGGGCGGCCCGACGCCGACGCCGAGAAGGACACCGAGGCCGCCCAGCTCTGGCTGCTCCCCGCCGGCGGCGGCGAGGCCCGCGCGGTCACCCGGCTGGCCGGCGGCGTGTCCGGCATCGCCGCCACGGCCGCCCGGTCGGACACGATCGTGATCGCCGCGAACCTGCTCGTCAGTGCGGCCGACCTCGAGGCCGACGCCACGGCGCGCGGCCTGCGCAAGGACAAGAAGGTCGCCGCCATCCTGCACGAGAGCTACCCGGTGCGGTACTGGGACGAGGACCTCGGCCCGGCCGAGCCGCACCTCTTCTCACTCGACCTGTCGGCGCTCGAGGACGTCCTGGCCGCCACGGCCCCCGACGCGGCCGGCTCGGACAAGAGAGCGGATGCTCCCGCTCCCTACCCGGCCGACCTCCCCCGCCCCCGGGACCTCACTCCCGGCCCCGGCCGCTCGGGCGACACCGCCGGGCAGGCCCTCACGCCCGACGGCCGCACCCTGATCGCCGCGCTGCGAGCGCAGGAACAGCGCTCCGGCCGTGCCGTCCTCGTGTCGATCGACCTGGAAACCGGCGTGCAGACCGTGCTCTTCGACGAAGAGCACGTGGACTTCGCGGCCCCGGCGGTCAGCCACGACGGCAGCCGCCTGGCGTTCGTCCGCGCCGAGGACAGCACCCCCGACGGACCCGCCGACCAGGAGCTCTGGGTCGCCGACATCGACGGCGGCCGGCCCCGCCGCGTCGCCGTGGGCTGGGACCGCTGGGCCTCGAGCCTGGTCTTCGACGCGGACGACCGGTCGCTCATCGTCACCGCCGATCACGACGGCCGCGGCCCCGTGTTCCGCGTCCCGCTCGACGGGTCGGCCGTGCAGCAGGTCACGACCGACCAGTTCAGCTACACCGATGTGGCCGTCGACGCGGCAACCGGCGACCTCGTGGCGCTGCGGTCCTCGTGGCTGGCGCCGTCGCATCCGGTGCGGATCGGCCGGTCGGGCGAGGTCACCGTGCTCGCGACGCCGACGACACCGCCGCCCGCCCCCGGCAGGGTCACCGAGATCGAGACACGGGCCGAGGACGGCGCGCGGGTGCGCGCCTGGCTGCTGCTGCCCGACGGGGCCTCGGCCGAGCATCCGGCGCCGCTGCTGCTCTGGATCCACGGCGGGCCGCTGAACAGCTGGAACGCCTGGAGCTGGCGCTGGAGCCCGCTGCTGGCCGTGGCCCGCGGCTACGCGGTGCTGCTGCCCGACCCGGCCCTGTCGACCGGCTACGGTCTCGAGTTCATCGCCCGCGGCTGGGATGCCTGGGGCGCCAAGCCGTACACCGACCTCCTGGCGATCACGGATGCCGCGGAGGCTCGCGCCGACATCGACGGCACGAAGACGGCCGCGATGGGGGGCTCGTTCGGCGGGTACATGGCGAACTGGATCGCGGGGCACACCGACCGGTTCCGCGCGATCGTCAGCCACGCGAGCGTGTGGGCACTCGACCAGTTCAACGGCACGACCGACAGCTCGCACTACTGGCAGCAGATCTCCTCCGCGCAGGGGATGATCGACAACTCGCCGCACCACAGCGTGCGCGACATCGTGACGCCGATGCTCGTGATCCACGGCGACAACGACTACCGGGTGCCGATCGGCGAGAGCCTGCGGCTGTGGTCAGAGCTCGCCGAGCACCACGCTGAGCCCGACGGGAGCACCCGGCACAAGTTCCTCTATTTCCCCGACGAGAACCACTGGGTGCTGAAGCCGCAGCACGCCGTGGTCTGGTACGAGACGGTGTTCGCCTTCCTCGACCAGCACGTTCACGGGGCGGCGTGGAAGCGGCCCGAGCTGCTCGGTTGACCCGCGAGCTGATCGGCGCGTTCGTCCAGCGCGCGACCAGGGGCGCACGGGCGTATCCCGAGGAGACGATCACCGCCAGCGAAGGGTGACGTCCCGCCCGGCGCGGCAGCCCACGGAGGAAAGGCGGTCCACGTGTCGACACCCGTCAACGCACCCGGCCCTGGACCCACCTCACGCGGCACCGGCGTGTGGCTGCGCACGCGTCCACGCACGCCGATTGGCTGGTGGGCCATCGTGCTGTCGGTCATCGGCCTGGCGTCGTGGCTGATCCTGCCCCTGATCACGACGATTTTCGGCGAAACCTATCCGGTCACCGACTCGTGGGTGATGCCGGCGATCGGAACCGTCCTGATTGACGCGGCGGCCGTGCTGAACGTGTTGTGCGTCTGGCCGTTGCGTGAGCGCTCGGTGCTGAACATCATCGCGCTCTGCGTGACGGTGCCCTTTGCCCTGTTCTTCACCCTGTTCGTCGTCGGCGAGGGCCTGGGCGGCGCATAGCCGCAGCGCGACCGGATCACCGCGGCCACTGCGCCGAGCACGACGACGTCGCTAACAACCGGGTCAGGGCGCCGAAACGGGCTCGCGCGGGTAGGCGATGGCCGGCCCGATCGCCGTGACGCCGACCCGGCTGCCGACCACGGCGTTGCTCGTGCCGCGCTGGCGCACGCGGATGACGCCGTCCGCGGCCGTCGCGTCGCCCGCGCCCTCGAGGCGGATGGTGAGCAGCACCTCTGAGCCGTAGAACTCGACCGCCTCGACCCGTCCGGCGCATCCGTCTGCCTCGGCCGGGCCGACCGCGAGCTGCTCCGGGCGGAACATGATCGACGCGTCGCCGCGAATCGGCGTGGGAACGATGGGCACAGCGCCGAGGGCGCAGCGGGCGAGTTCGCCCTCGACCGTGGCGTCGAGCACGACGGCATCGCCGAGGAACCGCGCGGTGAACAGGTCGACCGGCCTGGCATAGAGCTCGCGCGGCGAGCCAACCTGCGTGAGGCGACCCTCCCGGAGCACGGCGAGCTGGTCGGCGAAGGACAGCGCCTCCGCCTGGTCGTGCGTGACGAGCACGGTCGTGACGCCCTCGCGCGCGAGCGTGTCGGCGACGACCTCGCGGGTGGCCGCGCGCAGGCCGGCGTCGAGCGCCGAGAACGGCTCGTCGAGGAGCATGACCTTCGGGCGCCGGGCGAGCGCCCGGGCGAGCGCGACGCGCTGCTGCTGCCCGCCGGAGAGCTCGTCGGGCCGGCGCGGGGCGAAGTCCGCGTCGAGGGACACCATGTTGAGGAGCTTCCGCACGGCGCTCGCGCGTCCCCCGCTCTTGCGGATGCCCAGGCCGAACGCGATGTTCTCGCCGACGGTGAGGTGCGGGAACAACGCACCGTCCTGGGCGACGACTCCGATTCCCCGCTGGTGGGCTGGAACCGCCGCGCCCACGCCGGCGACCCGGCGGCCGCTGACCGTGATGGTGCCGGCATCCGGGAAATCAAAGCCGCTGATCAGCCGGAGCAGTGTGGTCTTGCCGGAGCCCGACGAGCCGACGACGACCGTTCGGCTGCCCTCCGGCACCGACAGCTCGATCTCGCGCAGCACGGCGATCTGCAGGAAGCTCTTGCTGACGCCGTCCAGTTCGATCGCGCTCACGGGGCGCTCACCAGCCGGGACTTCGCGAAGAGCAGGTACGTCACCGGGAGGGAGAGGGCGATCATGAGCAGTGCGTAGGGTGCCGCGCCGGCATAATTGATGTCATTCACCTGTGACCAGAATTGGATGGCGAGCGTGCGGGTGCCGTTGGGCGCGAGCAGGAGCGTGGCCGTGAGTTCGTTGACGATTCCGAGGAAGACGAGGGCGGCGCCGGCCAGGGCAGACGGCGCGATGAACCGGGCGGTCACGCCCAGGAACGCGGCGGCCGGCGGGCGGCCGAGCGAGCGAGCGGCCTCCTCGAGGCCGGGGGGAACCTGCGCGAGCCCCGCGCGAAGGTTCACCAGGGCTCGCGGGAGGAACATGAGCAGGTAGGCCACGATTACGAGCACCGCCGTTTGGTAGAGGGGTTGGACGAGACGGATGCTGACGGTCACGAGCGCGAGCGCCGTCACGATCCCGGGCAGGGAACTGGTGACGTAGTTGATCGACTCGAGGGCGCGGGCCATCCGGCTCGGAAAACGGATCGCGAGGAACGCGATCGGAAACGCCAGCCCGCAGGTGACGGCCGCGCCGATCGCGCCGTACAGCACGGTCTGAGCGAGCGCCGACACCACGACGCCGTCGGCCCAGGCCGCCGCCCCGCCGGCGACGATCCAGCGCAGCACGCTCCAGAACGGCACCCCGATGGACAGCACGAACACCCCGGCGAGGAAGGCCCAGCCGAGGGGCGTGAGCGCGCCGAGCGGGCGCCGGCGGGCGGCCCGCGCCACGCCGGAGCCGATCCGCGCGTAGCGGGCGCGCCCGCGGCCGGCCGACTCGCCGACGAGCAGGAACAGGCAGCACAGCACGAGAACCCCGGCGAGGGCGGTCGCCGCCGGCCCATTGAAGGTCGAGCGGTACTGGTCGACGATGGCCGTCGTGAAGGTGTCGAACCGGATCATCGCGAATGCGCCGTACTCGGCGAGCAGGTGCAGCCCGACAAGCAGGGAGCCGCCGAGCAGCGGCAGCCGCAGCTGCGGCAGGACGACGCGGAAGAAGACCCGCCAGGGACCGGTGCCGAGCGACGCGGCCGCCTCTTCCACGGTGAAGTCGAGGCGCCGGAGCGCGGCGGCGCAGGGCAGGTAGACCAGCGGGAAGTAGGAGAGGCTGGCGATGAGCACGCCCGACCAGAGCCCGTTGAGCGAGGGGATGGCGCTGACCCAGCCATAGCTGTTGACGAACGCGGGCACGGCGAGCGGGGCGGCCAGGAGCACCGCGAAGACCCGGGCGCCGGGGATGGTCGTGCGCTCGACCAGCCACGCGGCGAGCACCCCGACGACGGCGCAGATCGGGACCGTGACGACGACGAGGCCGATCGTGTTCACGAGCAGCTCGCCGACGCGCGGTCGGAACACGAGGCCGGAGAGTTCCGTCCAGCCGGTGAGGGCAGCGGTGACGACCACGTAGCCCAGCGGCAGGAGGCCGAGCAGCGAGACGGCGACGGCGATCAGGACGATCGCCAGCGGGGGACGGCGTTTCGGAACGCGTCCGCGCCTGCCGGGCCCGGCCGCACCGCGGCCGCGCGCCGAACCTCCCGCAGGCTGCTGCGGGAGGTTCGGCGCCGGCTTCACGGTCGCGTGCTCTGGTGGCACCGGGCGCACCCTAGAGGAGGCCAACCTCGGTCATTAGGTCGGTGACCCTGGTGCTGTTGAGTTTGGACGGGTCGACCTCGGGCGCCTCGAGCTCGTCGAGCGGAACGAGCTGCGGGTTGGCATCCGTCTCGCTCGCCACCGGGTACTCGAACGAGGTGCCCGTCTGCAGGATCTCCTGGCCGGCCTTGCCGGTGATGAAGGCGAGGAACGCCTGCGCGGCCGTGGGGTTCTTGCTCGTGCCGAGCACGCCGCCGCCGGACAGGCTCACGAAGGCGCCGGGATCCTGGTTCTTGAAGTAGTGCATCTTCGTGTTCGAGCTGTTCTCGCCGGTTCCGGCCTGGTCGCCGAACCAGTAGTAGTGGTAGATCACGCCGGCCGGGATCTCGCCGGCGTTGATGGCCTTCATGACGGTGCTGTTGCCCTTGTAGGCGACGGCGTTCTCCTTCATCGCGGCGAGCCAGGATTTCGCCTGGGCCTCGCCCTTGAGTTCGAGGAGCGCGCTGACGATGGCCTGGAAGTCGGCGCCGGACGGCGAAGCGGCCCAGCGGCCCTTCCAGCTCGGGTCGGCGAGGTCGAGGAGCGAAGCCGGCAGGTCCTCCTCACTGAGGAGCTTGGGGTTGTACGCGAAGACGGTCGAGCGGGCCGCGATGCCGGTCCAGTTGCCCGTGCTCGGCCGGTACTGCTCCGGCACGTTCTCGAGGGTGGCTGCGGCGACCGGAGCGAGCAGCTTGGCGTTGTCGACGAGGGTCATCGCGGGCGAGTTCTCGGTGAGGAAGACGTCGGCGGGCGATGCCGTCCCTTCCTGCACGATCTGGTTTCCGAGCTCCGCGTCGTCGCCGTTGCGGAGGGTGACCGTGACGCCGGTCTCCTTGGTGAACTCATCGGCCCAGGCCTGGGTGAGCTCCTCATGTTGGGCGTTGTACACGGTGATCGACCCGGACGGTTTCCCGCTGGAGGCCGGAGGGCTGGTCGGGGCGCCGGCGCTGCAGGCGCTCGTGCCGAGCACCGTCGCGATTCCGATCGAGGCGATCATGGTCCATCTGCGTGTCAAAGTCATAACGTGCGGTGCTTCCTTCGGTGGCATGTGGGGCGGCTGGGAAATCTTAGGTAAGCCTACCCTAAGCAGAATTCCGCCGCCGCCACCCGGTGTCACTCCGCGTCACAGTCGCCGCGGCCGGTAGCGGCAGCGGCAGCGGCAGCAGCCCGGTGGCGGACTACCTGGGCTGCATCCGGATGGCGCCGTCGAGACGGATGGTTTCGCCGTTGAGCATCGGGTTCTCCACGATGTGCCGCACGAGTGCCGCGTATTCGCTCGGGTCGCCGAGCCGGGACGGGTGCGGCACCTGCGCGCCGAGGGAGTCCCGAACCTCCTGCCTCATGCCCTGCATCATCGGGGTGTCGAAGATGCCAGGCGCGATGGTCATCACCCGGATGAACGACTGGGCGAACTCGCGGGCGAGCGGCAGGGTCATCGCGGCGACCCCGCCCTTCGACGCCGCGTAGGCGGCCTGCCCGATCTGCCCGTCGAAGGCCGCGACCGACGCGGTGTTCACGATCACGCCGCGCTCGGATGCGCCCTGGCCGGGGCCGCCGAGCGGTTCGGTCTGCGCCATGGCCGCGGCGGCCAGCCGGATCACGTTGAACGTGCCGACGAGGTTGATCCGGATGGCGCGTTCGAAGTCCTCCAGCGGCAGCGGGCCGCCCCGGCCGACGGTCCTCGCGCCGGGGGCGATGCCGGCGCAGTTGACGACGATGCGCAGCGGGGCCAGCGCGGTCGCGGCATCCACCGCGGCCTGCACATCGGAGGGGCTGGTCACGTCGCCCGGAGCGAAGTGGGCGCGGGCGCCCCAGGAGGCGGCGATCCGGTCGCCGGGCGATCCGGGGAGGTCGAGCAGCACCACGGTGGCGCCGGCCGCGTGCAGGGCCGTGGCGGTGGCCAGACCGAGGCCGGAGGCGCCTCCGGTGACGAGGGCGGAGCATCCGTCGATCTGCATGGGTTAGAGCCTTTCGATTATGGTGGCGTTGGCCATGCCGCCGCCTTCGCACATGGTCTGGAGGCCGAAGCGGCCGCCGGTGGCTTCGAGGTGGTTCAGGAGGGTGCCGAGCAGGCGCGTGCCGGAGGAGCCGAGCGCGTGGCCGAGGGCGATGGCGCCGCCGCGCGGGTTGAGCCGCTCGGGGTCGGCGTGCAGTTCCTCCAGCCAGGCCAGGGGAACGGAGGCGAAGGCCTCGTTGACCTCGTAGGCGTCGAGGTCGTCGATGCCGAGGCCGGCGCGGTCGAGGATGCGCCGGGTCACCGGGATCACGCCGGTGAGCATCAGCATGGGGTCGCTGCCGGTGACCGCGAAGCTGTGGAAGCGGGCGCGGGGGGTGAGGCCGAGCTGCTCGGCGCGGGCGGCGCTCATGATCAGCGCGGCGGAGGCGCCGTCGGTCAGCGGCGAGGAGTTGCCGGCGGTGGTGTGCCAGTCGAGGTCGGGGAAGCGGGCGGCGAGGGCGTCGGTGCGGAACGCCGGTCCGAGGCCGGCCAGCGAGTCGACGGTGGTGCCGGGCCGGACGGTTTCGTCCCGGCCGACAACGCGGCCGTCGGGGGTGGTCACGGGCACGATCTCGCGCGCGAAGTCGCCGCGCCCGGCGGCCTCCGCGGCGAGCCGGTGCGAGCGGGCGGCGAAGGCGTCGAGCGCGTCCCGGCCGAGGTCCCACCTCTCGTTGATGAGTTCGGCCGAGACGCCCTGGCCGACGAGGCCCTTCGGGTAGCGCTCGCGCAGGAGCTCGCCGGACGGGTCCTGTCCGCCGAGCGAGGAGCCGAGCGGCACCCGGCTCATCGACTCCACGCCGCAGGCGATGACGATGTCGTAGCTGCCGGCGATGACGCCCTGGGCGGCGAAGGTGGCCGCCTGCTGGCTGGAGCCGCACTGCCGGTCGATCGTGACGGCCGGCACGGAGTCGGGGAAGCCCGCGCCGAGCAGCGCTGTGCGGGTGATGTTGAAGCCCTGCTGGCCGGCCTGGCTGACGCATCCGCCGATCACGTCGTCGACGAGGGCCGGGTCGAGGCCGTTGCGGCTGACCAGTTCGCCGAGCACGCCGGCCAGCAGGTCGGCCGGATGCACGCCGGAGAGGGCGCCGCCGGGCTTGCCGCGCCCGGACGGGGTGCGCACGACATCCACGATCACGGCTTCGTTGCTCATCCCCCCAGCCTAGGACACCCCCGCGAAACCGCAGTTGTGCGCGCTAAACGGGCGTTTTAGCGCGCACAACTGCGGTTTCGCGGGGGTTCCGGGCTCAGGTGGAGAGGGCCCACATGGCGACGGCGCTGGCCGCGGCCACGTTGAGCGAGTCGATGCCGTGCTTCATCGGGATCTGCACCACGGTGTCGGCCGCCGCGAGCGCCTCGACGGTGAGCCCGTGCCCCTCCGCGCCGAGCACGAGGGCGAGCCGGTCGTGCGCGCGGCCGTCGAAGTCGCGCAGGCTTACGGCATCCGGAGTCAGCGCCAGGGCGGCAACGTGGAAGCCGTGCCGGGTCAGCAGCTCGCGGGTGGCCGGCCAGTCGCCCACGCGGGTCCAGGGCACCTGGAGCACCGTGCCCATCGAGACCCGGATCGCGCGCCGGTAGAACGGGTCGGAGCAGCGCGGAGTGACAAGGATCGCGTCGGCGCCGATCGCGCCGGCCGAGCGGAAGATCGCGCCGACGTTGGTGGGGTCGGCGACGTTCTCGAGGATGACGATGCGGCGGGCGCCGGCGAGCAGTTCGTCCGGATCGGGCAGGGCCGGTCGGTGCATCGAGGCGATCAGCCCGCGGTGCAGGATGTACCCGGTCAGCTCCTCGAGGAGCTCTCCCGGGCCGACGAAAACCGGCACGTCCTCCGCCCGATCGCCGAGGGCGGCCAGGGCCTCCCCGGCCGACCCGCCGAGGGCCAGCACCGAGCGCGGCTGGTGCCCGGCCCGCAGCGCCCGCTCGAAGACGAGCAGCGACTCGGCGAGGTACAGCCCGTGCTCGGAGCCGCGAGCCTTCTTCAGCGCGACATCGGTCAGGTGGGCGTAGTCGGCCAGCCGCGGGTCGCTCAGCTCGGTGATCTCGATGACGGGCATCCGCAAAGTCTAGGCGCGCCGCCCCCGGCGCGTGCCCGGCGCGTGCCCGGCGCCGGCTCAGGTCGCCACACCCGAAACGGCGCCCGTGCGCACAACTCCTCCAATTTGCCCGGGCCCCGGATGCGCTGCCACGGAAACACGCGGCAGCGACGGGAGAGCGCAACAGACTGGAGGAGTTATGCACGGGGAGCAGGGGCGTGCGGCCGGAACCGGCGACCCCCGTGCCCAGCGAGCCGGACGGAGAACGGGTTAGACGGAGAAGGGGTCCGGCGTGAGCGTGTACTTCGTCGAGAGGTACTCGTGGATGCCCTCGAAGCCGCCCTCGCGGCCGAGGCCCGACTGCTTGACCCCGCCGAACGGCGCGGCCGCGTTGGAAATGACGCCGAGGTTGAGCCCCATCATGCCGGTCTGCAGGCGTTCGATCATCCGCTGCCCGCGAGCCAGGTCCTTCGTGAACACGTAGCTGATCAGCCCGAACTCGGTGTCGTTGGCGATGCGCACCGCGTCGTCCTCGTCCTCAAACGGGATGATCGACAGCACCGGCCCGAAGATCTCTTCGCGCAGGATGTCGCTGCCGGCCTTCACGCCGCTGATCACCGTCGGCTGGTAGAACGTGCCCACGCCCTCGATCGCCGATCCGCCGGTCAGCACGGATGCGCCGCGCCGCACGGCGTCCTGCACCAGCGTGTGCGCCTTCTGGACGGCGTCGTCGTTGATCAGCGGGCCGATGGTGACGCCGTCTTCGGTGCCGCGCCCGACGGTGAAGTCGTTCACGCGCTCGGTGACGCGGCGCGCGAACTCCTCGGCGATGGAGGCGTGCACCACGAACCGGTTCGCGGCCGTGCAGGCCTGGCCGATGTTGCGGAACTTCGCGGCGATCGCGCCGTCCACGGCCCGGTCGAGGTCGGCGTCCTCGAACACGATGAACGGGGCGTTGCCGCCGAGCTCCATCGAGGTGCGCAGCACGCCCTGGGCGGACTGCTGGATGAGCTTCTGTCCGACCGCGGTCGAGCCGGTGAACGAGAGCTTGCGCAGGCGCGGGTCGGCGATGATCGGCCCCGCGACGGCGGAGGAGGTCGAGGTCGTGATCACGTTGACGACGCCGGCGGGGAGGCCGACCTCTTCGAACAACTTGACCAGGTAGAGCGTGGTCAGCGGGGTCAGCTCGGCCGGCTTGATGACGACCGTGCAGCCGGCGGCGAGCGCCGGGGCGATCTTGCGCGTCGCCATGGCCAGCGGGAAGTTCCACGGCGTGATCAGGAAGCTCGGGCCCACCGGGTGCTGGGAGACGATCATCCGGCCGGTGCCCTCGGGGTTGGTGCCGTACCGGCCGCTGATCCGCACGGCCTCCTCGCTGAACCAGCGCAGGAACTCGCCGCCGTAGGCGACCTCGCCGTAGGCCTCGGCGAGCGGCTTGCCCATCTCGAGCGTCATCAGCATGGCGAACTCGTGCTTGCGCTCCTGCAGCAGGTCGAAGGCGCGCCGGAGGATCTCGCCGCGCACCCGCGGCGGGGTGGCGGCCCAGCGGTCCTGCGCATCGACGGCGGCGTCGAGTGCGGCAGCGCCGTCTTCGACCCTGGCGTCGGCGATCGTCTTGATCACCTTGCCCGTCGCGGGGTCGAATACCTGAAGCGTGCCGCCATCAGCGGCCGGCACCCACCGGCCGTTGATGTACAGCTCGTTGGGTACCTGCGCGAGCAGTTCGGATTCTGAAATGTGCAACACAATGCCTCCTCGGAAAGTCTGCTTCAAATCTAGCCGGTCGGAACGAATCCGGCACGGGCCAGCAGCGGGAATCCGTCGTCCGGGCCGGCAAGTACGACGGATTCCGCTGCGGGTTTGGTCAGGATCCAGCCAAATCCGCACCCCGGGCACGCGCCGAGAGTCCCTGTTCCTGCTGAGAGTCGCCGTTGCACCGGGGATTCTCGGCATCTACGGCGATTCTCGGCGCGGGACCTCGGCGGCGGGCGGCCCGATCGCGAAGCTACAGATAATATACGATCTGTGATACGTTGACCGGACCGCACCGGAGATACAAGGGAGTATTCCATGGCATTGACGACCGACCACGTAGACAGCGGTCGCGCTAAACGACTCGAGGAACGCCGCGTCCTCGCCGGCACCATGGTGGGCACCACCATCGAGTGGTACGACTTCTTCATCTACGCGCAGGCCGCCGGCCTCGTGCTCGCCGGGCTCTACTTCGCCCCGCTGGGCAGCGACAACCCGGCCCTCGCGCAGCTCGTCGCCTGGGCCTCCATCGGCATCAGCTTCCTCTTCCGCCCGCTCGGCGCCATCGTCGCCGGCCACCTGGGCGACCGTCTCGGCCGCAAGGCCATGCTGGTGCTCACCCTCGTCATGATGGGCGCGGCCACCGCACTGATCGGCGTGCTCCCGACCTACTCGCAGATCGGCGTCGCCGCGCCGCTGCTGCTGATCCTGCTGCGCATCCTGCAGGGCTTCTCCGCCGGCGGCGAATGGGGCGGAGCAGCGCTCATGTCCGTCGAGCACGCCCCGGCGAACCGCCGCGGCTTCTTCGGCGCCTACCCGCAGATCGGCGTTCCGTCCGGCCTGATCCTGGCCACCGGCGTGATGCTCATCGTCACCTCCTCGATGAGCGAGGAAGCGCTCCTCGCCTGGGGCTGGCGCATCCCGTTCCTCGTCTCCGTGCTCCTGATCATCATCGGCTACGTCATCCGCCAGGCGGTCACCGAGAGCCCGGTCTTCCTGGAGATCCAGGAGCGCAAGAAGGAATCCGCCGCGCCGCTGCGCGACCTGTTCAAGAACAACGCCCGCCAGGTCATCCTCACCGCGCTGATCTTCATCGCCAACAACGCGGCCGGCTACCTCCTGATCGCCTTCTTCGCCTCCTACGCCACGAAGCCGGCCGAACTCGGCGGCCTCGGCATGGAACGCTCCCCCGTGCTCGTCGCCAGCACCGTTGCCGCCGTCTTCTGGCTGGCCGCGACGATGTTCGGCGGGATCCTCTCCGACAAGATCGGGCGCATCCGCACCTTCCAGATCGGCTACGTCTGGATCTTCCTCTGGGCGATCCCGATGTTCCTGCTCATCGACACGAAGAACGTCATCTGGTTCGCCGTCGCGCTGCTCGTGCTCGCGATCGGCCTCGGCCTCTCCTACGGGCCGCAGGCCGCGCTCTACGCCGAGATGTTCCCGGCCAACGTGCGCTACTCGGGCGTCTCGATCGGCTACGCCCTCGGCGCGATCCTCGGCGGCGCCTTCGCCCCGCTGATCGCCCAGCTGCTGCTCGACGAGACCGGCTGGTCGCCGTCGATCGGGATCTACATCATGGTGCTCGCCGCGATTTCCTTCGGCGCCGTGTCCATGGTCAAGGAGACCAGGGGCATCCCGCTCGGCGTCAGCCACCACGACTAAGGTTCCGTCATGTTGATTCCACTCGTCCCCGGTGCCGGCGAAAGCGGCACCGGGGGTGCGCCGGGCAAGATCATTGCCGTGCATCTCAATTACCCCAGCCGCGCCGCCCAGCGCGGCCGCACGCCCGATCAGCCCGGCTACTTCCTCAAGCCCGCCAGCTCCCTCGCGGTGAGCGGGGCGCCGGTCGAACGCCCGGCCGGATGCGAGCTGCTCGCGTTCGAGGGAGAAATCGCGCTCGTCATCGGGCGCGTCACCCGCCGCGTCTCGCCCGAGGAGGGCTGGTCGGCCGTCTCGCACGTCACCGCGGCCAACGACCTCGGCGTCTATGACCTGCGCCACGCCGACAAGGGCTCGAACCTGCGCTCCAAGGGCGGCGACGGCTTCACCCCGCTCGGCCCGGTCTTCCTTCCCGTCGAGGGCCTCGACCCCGCCGGCCTGCGCCTGCGCACCTGGGTCAACGGCGAGCTCGTGCAGGATGACACGACCGCCGATCTGCTCTTCCCGTTCGGCCGGCTCGTGGCCGACCTGTCCCAGCTGATCACGCTCGAGCCCGGGGACGTCATCCTCACCGGAACCCCCGCCGGGTCATCCGTCGTGTCGCCCGGCGACGTGGTCGAGGTCGAAGTGGATGCCCCCGACGCTCCCGGCGCCCCGGCGACGGGCCGCCTGGTCACCCCCATCGCCCGGGGAACCGTGCCGCTGGCGCCGTGGGGCGCCGGTCCCAGGGTCGACGACCTGCAGCGCACCGAGGCGTGGGGCTCGGCCGAGGCCGCCGGCCTCGTGCCAGCGGATGCACCCGCCCCGGCGGATGCCCCCGCCGCGTTCGCCCTCACCCCAGAACTCATCGCCCGGATCAACAGCGTCGGCACGGCCACCCTCAGCTCGCAGCTGCGCAAGCGCGGGCTGAACAACGTGTCCATCGACGGGCTCCGGTCCACCCGGCCGGAGGCCCGCCTCGTCGGACGCGCCCGCACCCTGCGCTACATCCCGAACCGGGAAGACCTGTTCGAGTCCCACGGCGGCGGCTACAACGCCCAGAAACGCGCCTTCGACGGGCTCGGCCCGGGAGACGTGCTGGTCATGGAGGCCCGCGGCGAGCACGGCACGGGCACGGTCGGCGACATCCTCGCCCTGCGCGCCCAGGTGCGCGGAGCCGCCGGCCTCGTCACCGACGGCGGCGTGCGCGACCTCGTGGCGGTCTCCGCCCTGGACATCCCGACCTACCACGCCGGCGGGCACCCGGCCGTGCTCGGCCGCCGTCACGTGCCGTGGGATGTGGACGTGACCGTCGCCTGCGGGGGCGCGTCCGTGCAGCCCGGCGACGTCATCGTCGGCGACGCGGACGGCCTGCTCGTCATCCCGCCGCACCTGGTCGAGGACGTCGTCACCGCCGGGATCGAACAGGAGCGCGAGGAAGCGTTCATCGCCGCCATGGTCGCCGCCGGCGAGGGCGTCGACGGCCTGTACCCGATGAACGCGGCCTGGCGGGCGCGTTACCTCGCGGAACCCGGCGCATGAGCCCGACGGATGCCGACGGCGTGAGCAAGTCCCAGCTCGCCTACGGCTGGATTCGGGAGCGCATCGCCGACGGGCGGTTCAGCCCGGGCTACCGGCTCGTGCTCGGCCAGATCGCCGGCGACCTCGGAGTCAGCGCGGTTCCGGTGCGCGAGGCCATCCGCAAACTCGAGGCCGAGGGCCTGATCACCTTCGAACGCAATGTGGGCGCCCAGGTGGCGATGCTCAACGCCGCCGAGTACGAGGTCACCATGCAGACGCTCGGCCTGGTCGAGGGGTACGCCACGGCGCTGGCCGCCCCGACGATCAGCGTCGTCACCCTGCGCAAGGCCAGGGCCGTGAACCAGGCGATGAGGGAGAACCTCGCCCACTTCGAACCGGCGAGCTTCACCCGGCTGAACGCCGAGTTCCACACGCTCCTGTTCGAGACCTGCCCCAATTCGCACATCCTCGACCTGGTGCACCGCGGCTGGACGCGCCTGAACGCGCTGCGCAGCTCGACCTTCAGCTTCGTGCCCGGCCGGGCGCCGGACTCCGTCGCCGAGCACGACGCACTGCTCGACCTGATCGAGGGTGGGGCCGACCCGCTCGACATCGAGCTCTGCGCCCGCAATCACCGGCTGTCCACCCTCGACGCCTTCCTCGCCCACCACTCGTAACACCGATCCGGCAGCACGCAGGTGCCGGGTCAGAGAGCAGAGACCATGAAGTTCCGCAGCAATCCAGCCCAGATCAAGGGATCCATCGCGCCCCTGATGTCGCCGTTCACCGCGGACGGAGCCGTCGACCATGCGGGCCTGGTCAACCTGGTGAACTGGCAGCTGGCATCCGGCACGCACGGAATCTCGATCGGCGGCTCGACCGGCGAGCCCAGCTCGCAGACCATCGCCGAACGCGCCGACGCCATCCGCACCGTCGCCGCCGCGATCGACGACCGGGTTCCGTTCATGCCGGGCACCGGATCGGCGAAGCTCGACGAGACCCTCGAGCTCACCGCCGCGGCCCAGGATGCCGGCATCGACGCCGCCCTGATCATCACGCCGTACTACGCCCGCCCCACCCAGGAGGCGCTCTACGTCTGGTACAAAACGGTCGCCGAGGAGTTCCCCGACCTGCCGATCGTGGCCTACAACGTGCCCAGCCGGACGGCCGTCGACATCGCCCCGGAGACCGTCGCGCGCCTCTACCGCGATTTCGACAACTTCGTCGGCGTCAAGGAGACCACCAGGGACTTCGAGCACTTCTCCCGGGTCCTGCAGCTCTGCGGGCCTGACCTGCTGGTCTGGAGCGGCATCGAGCTGCTCTGCCTGCCACTGCTCGCTCTTGGCGGGGTCGGCTACATCAGCGCGACATCGAACATCGCCCCGGTCGCGCACGTCGACATGTACAACGCGTGGATCGAAGGCGACATCGAACGCGCCAGGGAGATCCACTACGGCCTGCACCCGCTCGTCGACCTGCTCTTCGTCGAGACCAACCCGGCGCCGGGCAAATGGGTGCTCGAGCAGCGCGGGCTGATCGAAAGCGGCTTCGTGCGCCCGCCGCTGATCACGCCGACGCCCGAAGGCATCGAAAAAATGACGAAGCTGCTGGCCGCGGGCGAGAAATACCTCTCCCCGGTCGACGGCTTCACCGTGAAGGGAGCCTGACCATGCCCGACCCCGCCTCCGCCGCCGCCCGCGCGGCCCAGATGCACGCCGCGCCCACCCACCACGCGGCCGCCGCGCACTACATCCCGGAAAACCTGCCGACCCGCATCCAGCACTTCATCGACGGCGAGTTCGTCGACTCCGTCTCGGGGAAGACCTTCGACGTGCTCGACCCGGTGTCGAACCTGAGCTACGCCACCGCCGCCGCGGGGCAGGGCGAGGACATCGACCTGGCCGTCGCCGCCGCCACGCGGGCGTTCACCGACGGACCCTGGCCGCGGATGCTCCCCCGCGCCCGCGCGCAGGTCCTGAACCGCATCGCCGACGCGATCGAGGCGCAGGATGCCCGGCTGGCCGAACTCGAAACTTTCGACACCGGGCTGCCGATCACGCAGGCCCTCGGCCAGGCGCACCGCGCGGCCGAGAACTTCCGCTTCTTCGCCGACCTGATCGTGGCGCAGGCCGACGACACGTACAGCGTGCCCGGGCGGCAGATCAACTACGTCAACCGCAAGCCGGTCGGCGTCGCGGGCCTGATCACCCCGTGGAACACCCCCTTCATGCTGGAGAGCTGGAAGCTGGCCCCCGCGCTGGCCTCCGGCTGCACCGTCGTGCTCAAGCCGGCCGAGTTCACCCCGCTGTCGGCGAGCCTGTGGGCGGGGATCTTCGCCGCGGCGGGGCTGCCCGACGGGGTGTTCAACCTGGTCAACGGGATCGGCGAGGAGGCGGGCGACGCGCTGGTGAAGCACCCGGGCGTCCCCCTGATCTCCTTCACCGGCGAGACCACGACCGGCCAGCTGATCTACCGCAACTGCGCCGCGAACCTCAAGGGCATGTCGATGGAGCTCGGCGGCAAGTCCCCCGCCGTGGTCTTCGCCGACGCCGACCTCGACGCGGCGATCGACTCCACCCTGTTCGGCGTCTTCTCGCTCAACGGCGAGCGCTGCACGGCCGGCAGCCGCATCCTCGTCGAGCGCAGCGCCTACGAGGACTTCTGCGCCCGCTTCGCGGCGCGCGCGCAGCAGATCGTGGTCGGCGACCCGCACGACCCGAAGACCGAGGTGGGCGCGCTCGTGCACCCCGAGCACTACGCCAAGGTGATGAGCTACGTGGAGCTGGGCAAGAGCGAGGGTCGCCTGCTCGCCGGCGGCGGACGCCCGGCGGGCCTGCCGGAGGGCAACTACGTCGCGCCGACCGTGTTCGCGGATGTCGCCCCGACGGCGCGGATCTTCCAGGAGGAGATCTTCGGCCCGGTCGTCACGATCACCCCGTTCGACACCGACGCGGAGGCGCTCGAACTGGCCAACGGCGTGAAGTACGGGCTGGCGGCGTACCTCTGGACGTCCAACCTCACCCGTGCGCACACGTTCGCGCACGCGGTCGAGGCCGGCATGGTCTGGCTGAACTCGCACAACGTGCGCGACCTCCGCACCCCGTTCGGCGGCGTGAAGGCCTCCGGCCTCGGGCACGAGGGCGGCTACCGGTCGATCGACTTCTACACCGACCAGCAGGCGGTGCACATCTCGCTCGGCGTCGTGCACACGCCGCGCTTCGGCATCCGCTGACCCGATCGGGCGTGAGGGGTCGCATATCGACCTTCATTGCCGCCCGGAAGGTCGATATGCGACCCCTCACGGGCGGGGCACCGTCCCCGCACCGCCACGAAGCCACTCAACGAGGAGACCTCCCATGAACCCCCAGCCCACCTCCACCCCGCCGGACATCATCCGCGCCGCCTATGCGGAGCTGATCGTGACCGACCTCGCCGCGTCCCGCGCGTTCTACGTGGGGGTGCTCGGGCTCGTCGTCACCCACGAGGACGACGAGGCCATCTACCTGCGCGCCTTCGAGGAGTACCTGCACCACTCCCTCGTGCTGCGCCTCGGCCCGGTCGCCGCCCTCGCCGCCCTCGCCTACCGGGTGCGGTCGCAGGACGAGGTCGCCGTCGCCGCCGACTACTACCGCGAGCTCGGCGTGCGCGTCGAGCCGCGCGCGGTCGGCGCGACCCGCGGCATCGGCGAAGCGGTGCGGGTCGAGGACCCGCTGGGCTTCCCGGTCGAGTTCTTCTACGACGCCGAGCACGTCGAGCGCTTCACCCGCCGCTACGACGTGCACGGTGCCGGGGCGATCTCGCGCCTCGACCACTTCAACGTGATGACCCCCGACGTCGAGGCCGCCCGCGCGTACCACGAGGCACTCGGCTTCACCGTGTCCGAGGACATCCAGGACTCCGCGGGAACCACCTACGCCGCGTGGATGTACCGCAAGCCAACCGTGCACGACGTCGCCCTTACCGGCGGCGACGGGCCGCGGATGCACCACATCGCGTTCGCCACGCACGAGCAGCACCAGATCCTGCACATCTGCGACCACCTCGGTGCCCTGCGCCAGTCGGACAAGATCGAGCGCGGACCCGGCCGCCACGGGGTGTCGAACGCGTTCTACCTGTACCTGCGCGACCCGGACGGGCACCGGATCGAGATCTACACGCAGGATTACTACACCGGCGACCCGGACAACCCCACCCTCACCTGGGACGTGCACGACAACCAGCGCCGCGACTGGTGGGGCAACCCGGTCGTGCCCAGCTGGTACAGCGAGGCATCCGCCGTGCTCGACCTGGACGGCGTCGTCCGCCCGCTGGTGGCGCGCACGGAGCCGGCCGAGGCGGCCGTCACGATCGGCGCCGACGGCTTCTCCTACACCCGCGAGGGCGAGCCGAGCCCCGAGTACAAGCTCGGCCACCAGCTCTAACCCCTCCCTCTCCCCCGCGAAACCGCAGTCGTGCGCGTCATCAGCGACGTTTAGCGTGCACAACTGCGGTTTCGCGGGGGAGGATAGGCGGCGGGCGCTCACAGCGTGCGGAGTTCGCCGCGCACGATCGAGTCGCCGGAGTGGGCCGGGTTGCCGTCGTCGGGCTCCGCGGAGACGTCAACCAGCGGATACTCGCTGAGGTTCACCCCGTCCGGAATGGTGAAGGTTCCCGTGTCGCCGTCCAGGAAGCCGATGCTGATCAGACCCGAGGCATCCGCTTTGATGAGCCAGACCTCGCGGAGAGGCACATCGTCGCCGGCGTCGGCCAGGTCGACCACCACGTCGCGATGTCCGTCGGCCGCCTCCTCGACATAGGCGACGCCAGAGGCTTCCCAGCCAGGGAAGGGGTCCAGCTGCGCCTCAGCAATGACGGGCGCCGGGGCCTCCGGCCGGATGGACTCCCACCAGATGCCGCCGCCGAGCCCGCCGATGAGCCCGACGATCCCCGCGGCCACCGCCACCGGAATCCAGTTGCGGCGTCCGCGCCGCCCGGATCCGGACCCAACGTGCGCGATGGGTGCAGGTTCGACCCGCTCGGCCTCCGCGTCCGCTTCGGCTTCGGTCTCCGGCTCGGATTCCGCTTCGGCTCCTGGCTCATGTTCGACGAGCCGCGGCGTGGGGGCGACCGCCTCTGACAGGCCGAGGGCAGCGTGGATGCCGGCCCAGACCTTGTCTCCGGGCGCCGCGAGTTTGACGCCCTGGGCCGACCGGCCGACCGCCACGGTGTGCTGCAGCGAGCTCAGTTCCAGTGAGCACTCCGCGCATTCGGCCAGGTGCTGTCGTTCGGGATCGGTGAGGTCGAACTCGGCCAGGGCAATGAGCGCGAGGCTGTCGCGGTCAATGTGTGTCATCGTTCGCCTCCAATCTGGTGCGCAGCCTCGTGAGACTTCGACGGATGTGACTCTTGACGGTGCCGAGCGGCATTCCGAGGTTATCGGCGATCTGGGTGTGCGTGAGATCGTCGTAGAAGGCCAGCTGCATTATCTGCCGCGGCACCGGATCGAGGCGCCGGAGCTCGTCGCTCATCATGACCCGATCGGCCACGTCCATGGATCCGTCGGCCTGGCTGAGGGGGAGTTCGCCGAGAACGGCCTCTTCGACCCGGCGCCGGCGCGAGCGCGCCTCGTGCGCGTCCGCGACCGTGTGCCGGGTGATGCCGACCAGCCAGCCCGGCAGCAGGGAGCGGGACGGCTGGAAGTTCGCCCGCCCATTCCAGGCCTTGATGAAGACCTTCTGCGTGACGTCCTCGGCCTCGCCCGGATCCCCGAGCGAGCGAACCGCAATCGTGTAGACCAGCGATGACCATCGCGCGTAGGCCTCGGCGAGCGCACGCTCGTCTCCCGCGCGGAACGCCTCGCCCAACGGGGCGTGGTCGTCCTCATCGGTGAGTGCCGTCACGTCGAATCGCTGTCCCCCGGTTGGTGAGCGGGTCTGGAGGTCGTACATGTCAGACAGCACCGGAGAGCGCGTCTCGACCGCTGTCGGCCCCAGCATAGCCACGCCTGTGAATCATGGGATCGGCCGCGCCGTGGCGATCACGTTGGAGAGATACCGTCGAGCGTCGTAGTCGAATTCACCGCCGCACGTCACCAGGGTGAGCCGGGCGGGACCGGACCGGTCGAAAATGGAGGCCCAGGGGACATCCGCCTTGTTCACCGTTTGGATCGACTCCAACGCGTAGCGACGGTCCAGGCCATCCTCGGTGGTGACGACGATCTCCGTGCCGGCACCAGCCTTGGCCAGCCGGGCGAAGGGGCCAAGGTCGTAGACGAGCGAGTCCACATGGGCGGCGACGACGGTCGCCCCGGTCGGACTGGTCGGTGAGGGACCGTAGCGGTACCAGGCGGCAACGGCGGGATTGGCCGGAAGCCGCATGGCACCGTCAGGAGCCAGTCCGACGGATTCGATCGGCATGTCGATGCCGAGGGACACGACCCGAATCCGCTCCGGGGTGAGCGGAACCGGAACCTGGTTCAGGTCGAGCGCCGAACTTACCCGGGGCACATCGACGTCGGCGGTGGGAAGTGGTGCCGGGATCTCGCTCGGGGTGGGCGGCGCCTTCCCCACCGAAGCTCCGGTCGGGGAGGCGGCGCATCCGGTGAACAGGGCGAGAGCCACAGCAAACGCTGCGATTGCGCTCGCTGTGGCTCTCATTGGTGTGTCCCCTTCCTGCCCGCTAGCGGCGAGCACCGGCGAGGCGACGCAGTCCCAGGGCCGCTGCTGCGACGAGGCCCATCAGGACGGCTGCGCCGCCGACGAAGAGTCCGGTCGAGTCGCTCGGCTGGTTCGTGGCGACGAGGCCCGCCTCACCGGCCGGGACGCCCTCGGGGCTGGAGTGCAGCCCACCGATCGTCTGGACGGCCAGGGCGAGGTTCTTGTCGGCCAGGCTGCCCCACGCGTAGACGAGCGTGTTCGTTCCCTCAGCCACGTTCACGTCTGCCGGACCGATCACCGGGTCAGTCGTTCCGGTGGCTGCGACAGCCGCCGAGATGGTGCCGGCCGGCAGGGTCAGGACCGATTCCTTCGGATTCACCAGGTTGGTGATCGCCGCAGCGCCGTCGGCAAGGACATCGACAGCGGGGGCCGCTGCCACGTGGCGGACCGTGAGTCGGCCCTCACCGGCGGCGAGCTGCGAGATGTCATTGGTGAACAACGTCGCCGTTGGCTTGCCGGCCTCATCGAGATGCGCGGCTGCGGTGTAGTTCTTGCCGGCTTCAAGGGGGAGGTCCACCGGCCCAATGGCGGGTTTGCTCGCATCTGCGGCGTCCGAGGCCGTGATGGCGACGGTGTAGGTACCCGGGGCGAGTTCGAGCGGACCTGCGAGGTCACCCGGCTTGAAGTCGTCGAGGGTGAGCTTGTCATTCACATAGACATCGACCGTGAGGTCGGGAACTCCGTGCAGCACGGACAGCATGGCGACGTCGTCCGCGGCCTGAGCCGGCGCGATACCACCGAGCGTGACGACGGCACCGACAGCGGCGGCCGCCATGCCGATCTTGAGGGATTTGAGCATCGTTTCCTCCTGGTTATGGGTGGGTGTGGGTCACTCTGAAGAGGGGATTTTTTCCTCTTACAGGTACTTGCCCCACCGCATCGAGAACGGATGCACGTGCTCGGGAATTTCTGGAGAATTTTTCTCGGCGCTACGGGCTGCTCAGGGCGCCGAGGCGAGGAAGGCGAGCGCGGCCTGCTTGAACTCGCGGGAGGTCAGCGCGTTGATGTGGCCGCGGCCGGGGAGCTCCAGGAACTCCGAGCCGCGCGCACGCGCAACCTCGGCGACCCCGGCCGGGATCGTGTCGGCTCCGCCGGCGACGTAGAGCACCGGGATGCCCGGCGGCACGTCGAGCGTGGCGCCGGCGACTCCCTGCACGCAGGCCATGAGCGCTTCCCGGTCGGCGCCGGCCTGGATTGCCGCGCCGAGCACAGCCGCGATCGTCGGGTCGGCCGGCAGCTCGCCGTGGGTGACGAAGCGGCGCACGGCGTCCAGGTCCCAGGTCTCGAAGAGTTCGAGCGGCCCGGCTCCGCCGAGCACGACCCGCCGCACCCGCTCGGGCGCCAGCTGGGTAAGGGCCGCGGCGACGCGCGAGCCCATCGAGTAGGCGATGACGTCGACCTGGTCCAGCTCGAGCGCGTCGAGCACGGCGACGAGGTCGGCCGCGAGCTGGCGCGGCGCGTAGTCGGTCGCGCGCCGCGGGGCATCGCTGCGGCCATGGCCGCGCAGGTCGGGCGTGATGACGCCGCGTCCGGCATCCGTGATCGCCCGCACCCAGCCGGGCGTCGACCAGGTGACCGCCGCCGTCGACGCGAAACCGTGCACGAGGAGGATGGGGCGCTCCCCCGGCACGTAGTCGTAGGCGATCCGCACGCCGTCGAGGCGCCGGGCGAACTCGGCCACCGTTACCGGACGCTCACTCAGCGACACCTACTCGACCACGTCAGACGTGGTGAGCACGGCGCCCAGGTGGGCCAGTTCGGCCAGGGCCGCTTCGCTCGTCTCCGCCGACACCCCGGCGACGAGGTCGGTGAGCACGCGCACGTGCTGGCCGTGCTCGAGGGCGTCGACCACCGAGGCGCGCACACAGTAGTCCGTGGCGAGGCCGACGACGTCGACATCCGTCACCCCGTTGGTGATCAGCAGCTCACCGGTCTTGTCGCCGCCCTCGGAGACGCCGTCGAAGATCGAGTAGCCCGGCGACCCCTGGCCCTTGCGGATGTGGATCGTCTCCTCTGGCAGCAGCAGGGCCAAGTGGTACTCGGCGCCGGGCGTGTCGGCGACGCAGTGCACGGGCCAGGTGGCAATGAAGTCGGGCTCGCCCTCCGTGGCGAAGTGGCCGGCATTGTCGCTGTCGGCGTCGTGCCAGTCCCGGGACGCGAAGATGACGTCATAGGCGTCCGGATGCGCCGCCAGCAGTTCGGTCACCGCTTTGGCCACGGCGCCGCCGCCCTGCACGGCGAGGGTGCCGCCCTCGGTGAAGTCGTTCTGCACGTCGATGATGAACAGTGCCCTGGTCACGGATTGCTCCTTCGCTATCAGTTGTTCGAGAGGTTGTCGCCGCAGCGGAAGAACCCCGTCGTAATGGTATCGATGGCCTGCTTCGCATTATCGCTCACATCACCCAGCGCGTATACGGCGAAGGTCAGCGGGGTCCCGTCGGCGGAATGGATGATCCCCGAGAGCGTGTACCCGGTGTCGATCCAGCCTGTCTTCGCGAAGACCGCGCCGTCGGCCGCCGCGTTGTCGCCGGCGAACCGGTCGCTGTAGGAGAGCGACCCGCTCCGCCCGGCGACGGGGAGGCCGTCGGCGATGACGCCCAGGCTGCCCTCGCGCTTGTGGATCTTCACGAACAGGCGGGTGAGGTAGGCCGGCGCGACCGCGTTGTCGACGCTCAGGCCGGACCCGTCTTTGATCACGATCCCGGTCGTGTCTATGCCGTAGGGTTCGAGGCCGCCGAGGATGCCCTGCTGCAGTGCAGCGAAGGTGTTCCCGGCTCCCGACTTCACCGCGACGAGCCGGGCGAGCATCTCGGCGATGGCGTTGTCGGAGACGATGAGCGACTGCTTGACCAGCGTGGACACGGGCTGCGAGGAGACGGCGGCGAGCCTCGCGGCGCCGGCGGGGGCGGCGCCCCGGCTGATCGCCAGTCCGCCGCCGAGCGCGTCGGCGAAGGCCTGCCCGGCACGATTGATCGGGTCCTCGCTGCGCGGCGAGGTGCCTCGGTAGGGGTTCTCCCGGTCGCCGTCGACCTGGAGCGCGGTGATCTCGGGCATGTAGCCGGCGGCCAGCTCCGTGCGCGCCCAGCCGGGCTGCCAGCCGGGCCCGCCGAAGAGCGAGGAGTCGAGCACGAGTGAGGTGATCGGGGTGCCCGGGTGCGCCGCGGTCCACGCGGCCAGGGTCTGCCGGGCCAGCTCGTCGAGATGGGCGGCGCCGGCGTAGACGGATGCCTCCCCCGCCGAAGTGCGGGACAGGGTCAGGTCCCCTCCGCCGACGAGCACCACCTGGCCGGGTTCGCTGCCGGCCACGACGGTCGTCGACGCCCGGTAGTCCGGCCCGAGCACGCTCAGCGCGGCGGCGCTGGTGAGCACCTTGAGCACGCTGGCCGTGCGGGAGGCCGTGCGGCCGCCGCGGTCGAAGAGCACCGCGCCGGTGTCCGCGTTGACCACCTGCGCCTGGAAGTCGGCGAGCCGGGGGTCGGCGGCCAGCCCCGCGACCGAGCAGGTGCGCAGGCGGCCGGGGACGGTGGCCGCGGCGGGGACGGGCCGCGGTGCCGGCGTGGCGGCTGCCGAGGGCACGGCC